>NZ_GL698449.1:0-60295 GCF_000187445.1 Streptococcus sp. C150
TTTGAGACTCGTTAGCTCAGTTGGTAGAGCAATTGACTTTTAATCAATGGGTCACTGGTTCGAGCCCAGTACGGGTCATATATGCGGGTGTGGCGGAATTGGCAGACGCACCAGATTTAGGATCTGGCGCTTAACGGCGTGGGGGTTCAAGTCCCTTCACCCGCATAAAAGAGATAGCCGGCTTAGCTCAGTTGGTAGAGCATCTGATTTGTAATCAGAGGGTCGCGTGTTCAAGTCATGTAGCCGGCATTTGATATGGTCCGTTGGTCAAGGGGTTAAGACACCGCCTTTTCACGGCGGTAACACGGGTTCGAATCCCGTACGGACTATGTTTTGAGTAGCTTATGTTACTCTTTTTATTTTGTTTCTTTTTTTTATATGTTATAATGATTTATAATATTATTTTTGAGGTGAATTTATGTCTAAAGTATTTGTTTTTGGTCATCAAAATCCTGATTCTGATGCTATTGGTTCTTCGTATGGTTATGCTTATTTGAAACGTCAGCTTGGTGTTGACGCTGAGGCAGTTGCTTTGGGTGCTCCAAATGAGGAAACTGCTTTTGTTCTTGACTATTTCGGAGTTAAGGCTCCTCGTGTTGTTAATTCAGCACAAGAAGAGGGTGTTAATCAAGTTATTCTTACTGACCACAATGAGTTTCAACAATCAATTTCTGATATTAAGGATGTTCAAATTATTGAAGTAGTCGATCACCATCGTGTAGCTAATTTTGAAACGGCTAATCCTTTAATGATGCGCCTTGAACCTGTTGGTTCTGCTTCTTCAATTGTTTATCGTATGTTTAAAGAAAATAATGTTGAAGTTCCTAAAGAAGTTGCCGGTTTGCTCTTGTCTGGTTTAATTTCTGACACTCTTCTTCTCAAATCTCCAACTACTCACGCTACAGATCCTGCAGTTGCAGCTGATCTTGCTGAAATTGCTGGTGTTAATTTGGAAGAATATGGTCTTGCAATGTTAAAAGCTGGTACTAATCTTTCTTCCAAGTCTGCTGAAGTACTTATTGATATTGATGCTAAAACTTTTGAGTTGAATGGTAATAAAGTTCGTGTTGCTCAAGTTAATACAGTTGATATTGCTGATGTTCTTTCACGTCAAGAAGAAATTGAAGCAGCTATTAATACTTCAATCAAGGATAATGGTTATTCTGATTTTGTCTTGATGATTACTGATATTCTTAATTCAAATTCAGAGATTCTTGCCCTTGGTTCTAATGCTGATAGGGTTGAGAAAGCTTTTGATTTTGTTCTTGAAAATAATCATGCTTTTCTTGAGGGAGCTGTCTCACGTAAAAAACAAGTAGTACCTCAATTAACTGAAAGCTTTAATGCTTAAAAAATAGGCCTTTAGGCCTTTTTTTTGTAATCTGAATAATGGTATAATACTTTCTATGATAAAACAATTTAACCCAGACAAATTATCCAAACAACCATTTTTTATTGATTTGATTAATTTTCTATATTTAAATCAGCCTGTAACATTACGGGAGATTAAAAAAGAATTTTCTTCTCAGGATAATCTAGACCGTTTGATAGAAGAATTTGTGAAGGCAAACTATATTGAACGTTCTAATAAACGATATTCTTTATTAATTAGTTTTGTTTCTGATGTTTCTACAGTTGATTTGGATCAGCATTTATTTATTGATGATGCCACTTCTCTTTATCAAGAATTAATAGGTCGTCGTTTTAGGACTAAAGTTTTGAATTCTACTAATGATGTTATTATTCAAGAGTACACCAGTATAACGAGGGATGATAATACAATTTCTAATTATTTTTATAAGTTAAGAGAAAATTTACCATTTTCGGAAGAACAGAATAGGTTATATAATTTATTAGGCGATGTCAATCCGGAGTATTTTTTGAAGTACGTAACAACTTTTCTTCTGAAATTTGTTAGGAAAGATGTTTTGCTTCAAAAGAGGAGGAACATCTTTGTCGATGCTTTAGAAATTCTGGGATATATTATCCAAGTGGAAGAGGGGCATTATACTTTGAATATGGACTTAGATATTGATGGTTTAGTTTATAGTACCAAAAAAGACTAGTGATAATTTACTAGTCTTTTTTATGACAACTTTAACGATTCCTTAGTTCAAGATAACGTTTGTACCAGATGTTAACATAAGATTGTGAAAATGGACCCTTTCCATTGTTAATCCAGTCTACCAAGATTTTAACATGTTCCTTTAAGATATAGTCAATGTCGTGAGAGTAATGCATTTCTTTTTTATGGGTTTCATACTCATCTACATCCAGCAATTTTTTTTCACCATCAGCAAAGACTTTGACGTCTAGGTCATAGTCAATATATTTTAGAGCTTCTTGATCCAAAACATATGGACTGGCTAAATTGCAGTAGTAGGAAATGCCGTTATCCCTAATCATGGCTATAATATTAAACCAGTATTTTTTGTGGAAATAAACAATAGCAGGTTCACGTGTAACCCATCTCCTCCCGTCTGCTTCAGTAACGAGGGTATGGTCGTTAACGCCAATAACAGCATTCTCAGTTGTCTTTAGTACCATAGTATCGCGCCAAGTACGGTGCAAACTACCATCATGCTTATAACTTTGAATTGTGATAAAGTCGCCTTCCTTTGGTAATTTCATGGCGTCCTCTTTCTACAATAAAGGTTATCCCCATTATTGTATCATAATTTTGTAAAAAGAGGGGGAATTCCTATAAATATTCTCTAAGAGCAGATGCTATAGCATCAAAATCATAGCCTTTACGAGCTAAAGATTGAGTCAAACGTTGTTTTAGTTCATATCCATTATATTTTTTGCTAAATTTGTTATATTGTTTATCTATTTCCTTATATAGCAAGGCTTGCTCAGTTTCTTCATCTGGTTCCAATTCTAATTGATTGATAGCAAGCTTACTTTCTTGAAATGAGAATCCTTTGTTGATGAGGCTCTGAGTCAATTTATCTTTGAGCGCTTTTGCCGGTAATTTTCCTTGATATTTTCGTAATAGTTTTTCTGCTACTTTCATTTCTACTTCTGAAAAATCAAATTGGATTAAAATATCGTCAATAACTTGTTTGTCGCAACCTTTTTGTCGCCACTTTTGTTTAAGGACATAAGCCCCCTTATCGCCTGAGTTAAGATTCTGTTGGGCTAGACTCTCTAGTAGTTTGTAATCATCTATCCAATGGTCTTTTTTAAGATTAGTAATGATTTTTGGGATTATGTGTGGATTGATATCATGTTTAAACAGATAATCTTTTACTTCTTTCTCGGTTCGTTGTTTGAAGGAAATATAATAGAGAGCAAGGTTTTTACCGTGTGAAAATTGGGCAAAAATCTTAATATCTTCTAGTTGTTTTTTGTCAATAGTCATGCCTTTAGTTAGCATGTATTTGACGATAGTGTCTTCAGTAACATACAGACTTTCTTTTTGGTCTATCTCAAGGAAATAGAGTCTTTTTTTCTTCTCGATTTTTGTGATTTTCATAGTTATTATTATATCAAAATGTTAGAATGGTAGTATGAATTTACAAGTGAAACAGCGAATCCCGCTTAAGATTAAACGTATGGGAATCAATGGTGAAGGTATTGGGTTTTATAAGAAAACTCTGGTCTTTGTCCCTGGGGCTTTGAAGGGTGAAGAGGTGTTCTGTCAGGTTGTTTCTGTTAGAAGGAACTTTGTTCAAGCCAAATTATTGAAGATTAATAAACCTTCTAAGTTTCGTGTAGAGCCAGAATGTGGCGTCTATAAAGAATGTGGTGGTTGCCAGTTAATGCACCTTCGTTATGATAAGCAATTGGAGTTTAAAACAGATCTGTTAGGACAAGCTTTGAAGAAGTTTAAACCAGAACATTTTGAGTCTTATGATATTCGTCCAACAATAGGAATGAAGGAACCTCGGCATTACCGTGCCAAATTACAATTTCAAACACGTTCATTTGGTGGTGGCTCAGTTAAAGCTGGTTTATTTGCTGAGGGAAGCCATCGTCTCATTAATATCAACAATTGCGTCGTACAAGATAAGCTAACACAGGCTATTGTGAACCAAGTGGTAGTTTTATTGGATAAGTACAAGCTACCGATTTATGATGAACGTAAAATTTCTGGTATTAGGACGGTAATGATTCGACGTGCCTTAGGGTCTAATCAGGTACAGTTAATCTTTGTCACCTCTAAATCGGTTTCTTTCGCTAAGTTGGTCAAGGAGTTAACTGCAATCTACCCTGAAATCGTAACCATTGCTATCAATTATAATTATTCGAAATCTAGTGAGATTTATGGACAGGAGACAGAAATTATTTGGGGACAGGATACAATTAGTGAAGAGGTACTTGATTATAGTTTTGAGCTCTCTCCCCGTGCCTTCTATCAGTTAAATCCACAGCAAACAGAAGTACTCTATGGTCAGGCAGTTAAGGCTTTGGATGTGGACAAAAATGACAATCTTATTGATGCCTATTGCGGTGTTGGTACTATTGGTCTTGCTTTTGCAAATAAAGTTAAGGACATTCGAGGTATGGACATTATTCCAGAAGCTATTGACGATGCACGGAAGAATGCTGAAGCACTTGGGTTAGAGAATTATCACTATGAAGTCGGTAAAGCTGAGGATATTATTCCACGATGGTACAAGGAAGGGTATCGAGCAGATGCTCTTATTGTAGATCCACCTAGAACAGGTCTTGATGATAAGTTACTTCAGACTATCTTAGAGTATGTACCAGAGAAGATGGTATACGTTTCATGTAATGTCTCTACGTTATCCAGAGATCTTGTTTCTTTAACTCAGGCTTATGAAGTAAATTACATCCAGTCGGTAGACATGTTCCCTCATACTGCTCGAACAGAGGCCGTCGTGAAGTTGACAAGGAAAATGTAATAAAACCTAACATAAAAAACAAGAAATTTTCCAAATTGTTGGAAAATTTCTTTATTTTTCCAATGAATAGGAGTATAATAGGACTATCGATTTTTTAAAGGAGGAGCGTATGAAAAAGAGCTTCATTCATCAACAAAAGGAGATTTCTTTTGTTAAAAATACTTTTACACAGTATTTGATTGATAAACTTGACGTCATCGAAGTGCAAGGGCCTATTTTAAGCAAGGTCGGGGATGGTATGCAGGATAATTTGAACGGTATTGAAAATCCTGTAACTGTTAATGTGCTTCAAATCCCAGACGCTACATACGAAGTTGTTCACTCATTAGCAAAATGGAAACGCCACACATTGGCTCGTTTTGGTTTTAATGAAGGTGAGGGGCTTGTAGTTAATATGAAAGCTCTTCGTCCAGATGAAGATTCGTTGGATGCAACGCACTCTGTTTATGTTGACCAATGGGACTGGGAAAAGGTTATTCCCGATGGACACCGTAATATTGCTTACTTGAAAGAAACTGTTGAAACTATTTATAAGGTCATCCGTTTGACTGAGCTCGCAGTTGAAGCACGTTACGATATTGAAGCCATTTTGCCTAAGAAAATCACCTTCATCCACTCAGAAGAACTTGTTGAGAAGTATCCTGATTTGACACCGAAAGAGCGTGAAGATGCTATTACTAAGGAATATGGGGCTGTATTCTTGATTGGTATTGGTGGTGTTCTTCCTGATGGCAAACCACATGATGGTCGTGCACCTGACTATGACGATTGGACTACTGAGTCAGAAAAGGGTTATCATGGCTTAAATGGAGATATCTTGGTTTGGAATGAACAGTTGGGTCACGCTTTTGAGTTGTCATCTATGGGTATTCGTGTGGATGAGGATGCTCTTAAACGTCAGGTTGAAATCACTGGCGACCAAGATCGTTTGAAATTAGATTGGCACCAAGCCTTGTTACATGGTCTTTTCCCACTTACAATTGGCGGTGGTATCGGTCAATCACGTATGGCTATGTTCTTACTTCGTAAAAAACATATCGGTGAGGTACAAACGTCAGTTTGGCCAGATGATGTTCGTGAAACTTACGAAAATATCTTGTAACTAAAGAAGAGTTAATATGTACTAACCTCAAAAAGTTAGACAATTTATTTAAGCAAAGGATTTGGTTCTGTATTATAGAGGACCGAGTCCTTTTAGTTTTACTTTTATTCGTTTCTTGTTATATGGGAACAGTTGATAAACTAATTCGCTAAGTGAATCTTATTTTATCTAAAGGGGAGCATGTCCGTGCCTATAAGAAAAAGGAGTGATACAGAATAATCGTACTCAGATTATTCTGTATCACTCCTTTAAATTTCAAAGGGGCTCATAGTTCTGTTTAAACCTGTAGATAAAGGGAAAGTTACTTTGAAAGATTTATACCTCAACCTCATCTTGAACAATTAGCTACTGTATCATACAGTTATTGCTACACTTATTCAGCCCTTGGAGCTTTTTGTTAAACTGGTAGAAAATTAGTCTTTATTACGGAAGAAGGCATCATAAAGTGCTCTAACGGCTTCTTTTTCTTGCACAGTATCAATAACAAACATAACAGAAACCTCACTAGATCCTTGAGAAATCATTTCTAGGTTAATGTGTTTTTCAGAAAGTGCCTTGGCAGCTGTTGCTGTAACACCTATATGATCTCGCATATTCTCACCTACAATCATAAGAATAGAAAGGCCGTGTTCAAATTCTACATCATCAACACCTAGTTCACGAGTCAAGTATGAGTAGATTTCTTGTTCTTTAATAGGGGTGAGTTCACGTTCACGAATAATGACTGAGAGGTCATCAATTCCAGAAGGCATGTGTTCCCAACGAATATTTAAATCTTCCAAGATTTGAAGTACCTTACGACCAAAACCTACTTCACGGTTCATAAGATACTTAGTCATGTTAATGCTAACAAATTTATCATCGCTGGCGATACCTACAACAGGTACAGTTGCACCCTTGTGTTCTAGAATAATACGTGTACCTGGGTGCTCAGGATTGTTAGTGTTTTTGATAACCAATGGAATTTTACCACGGTAAGCAGGAAGAAGAGCTTCATCATGCAAGACTGAGAAACCAGCATATGCCAACTCACGCATTTCCTTGTAGGTCAATTCTGGAATCGAATGAGGCTCGTGAACCACACCAGGGTGGGCAGCAAAAATACCGTCTACATCAGTGAAGTTTTCATAAAGGTCTGCTTTAACCCCAGCCGCAACGATAGAACCAGTGATGTCAGAACCTCCACGTGAGAAGGTACAGATTTGATTGTCAGTGGTAACACCAAAGAACCCAGGAATAACAAGCACCTCATCTGATTCACGGAGTTCTTCTAGTTTATCATAGGCTCCTGGAAGAATACGGGCATTTCCTGGTTCGCTTGAGACAAAAATACCAGCTTGGCGAGGATGAACGTAACGTGCTTCAATACCGTTATTACGGAAATATTCAGCGATTAATTTTGCGTTATTATCTTCCCCTGCAGCTAGGAAAGTATCATAAAGGAAATCATTATCTTCAATCGGAAGAGTGGCAAGATCGTTGATAGATTTGGCAATCTTCGTCATTTCTGTTGATTTGAAGCCTAGCTCATCGACCATAGCTTGGTAGCGGTTAATAATCCATTCTTGGTCAGCTTTAACATCAACACCCTTTGTGTAGTGTTTATAGTATTTAATCAAGGCATCTGTGACTTTGGTATCTTCATCGTTACGTTTACCAGGGGCTGATACAACGACAAAGCGACGTTCAGGGTCAGATTTTACAATGTTTAAGACTTTTTCTAATTGTGTGGCTGAAGCAAGTGAGCTTCCACCGAATTTGATGACTTTCATAGTTACTCCAAAAATTTTAAATTACTCTACAATTATAGCAAAATTCTGACAATTTGTCACATTGTTTTTAAAAGCGAGTAAGATTTAGTCTGATTATGGTACAATAAGGTAAGAAAAAGGAGGATATCCCGTGGTAGAGGCAATTATTTTTGATATGGATGGTGTCCTTTTTGACACGGAAAAGTATTATTATGATCGACGAGCTAGCTTTTTAAACCAAAAGGGAATATCTATAGACCATTTACCTCCATCTTTCTTTATAGGAGGTAACACCAAACGGGTTTGGGAAAATATTTTAAGAGATGATTATGATAAATGGGATGTCTCAACCTTACAGGAAGAGTACAATGCTTATAAGAAAAATCATCCCCTACCTTATAAAAAATTGATTTTTCCTGATGTTTTAAAGGTTTTGAATGAAGTCAAATCTCGAGGGTTAAAAATCGGTTTAGCCTCTAGCTCAGTAAAAGCAGATATCCTAAGAGCTTTGGAGGAAAACCATTTGCAAGGTTTCTTTGATGTGGTGCTCTCTGGAGAAGAATTCAAAGAAAGTAAACCCAATCCGGAGATTTATTTAACCGCTTTGAAGCAATTGGGAGTGGAAGCTAATAAAGCTCTCATTATCGAGGATAGTGAAAAGGGAATTGCTGCTGGGGTTGCTGCAGGTGTTGAGGTTTGGGCGATTAAGGATAATCGTTTTGGCATGAATCAAGAATATGCAAATGGCTTATTAGACAGTCTTAAAGATGTTTTGGATTTATTGAAGTGAGAGGTAACACCGAGTTTTAATGCTCGGTGTTTTGGTATATTAACCAAAAAAATTAAGTTTATGTTGACCTTTATGTTGACTATGGTATACTAGAAAATAATGGTGAATGATTTGATTATCAAATTATCTATTCATCAAATAAAATATGACAAAAAAGTCAAATAACATGCGGTTTTTATGTAGGAACTAGTTATCGGAGGAATGCTAAAAATGGCTTACGAAACAATTATTTATAGTGTCGAAGAGGGAGTGGCGACTTTGACGCTCAATCGCCCAGAAGTTCAAAATGGGTTTAATATCCCTGTTTGTGATGAAATTATGGCTGCCATTGAGGAAGCTGGTCAGGATGCCTCAGTGAAGTTCTTGGTTATTAAGGCAAACGGAAAGGTCTTTTCTGTTGGTGGTGATCTTGATCAAATGCAAAAAGCGGTTGCCGTAGATGATGTCCAATCTTTGGTTCGTATTGCTGAGCAGGTAAATGAAATTTCTTTTGCTCTTAAAAAATTGCCTAAACCTGTTATCATGGTTGTAGACGGTCCTTGTGCTGGTGCCGCAGCTAACTTAGCTGTTGCAGCAGACTTCACAATTGCGTCTGAAAAAGCTAAATTTATTCAAGCTTTTGTGGGTGTTGGTTTGGCCCCTGATGCTGGTGGACTATACCTTTTGACACGTTCAATTGGTATTAATCGTGCTACTCAAATTACGATGACTGGGGAACCTGTGTCTGCTGACAAAGCTTTAGATTGGGGAATTGCTTATAAAGTTGTTGAATCAGAAAAACTTGAAAAAACTGTCAGCCAATTAATTAAGAAATTAAATCGTTCTTCAGTAAACTCATTTAAGGCAATTAAAGAAATGGTTTGGGAATCTGAATTTGCAGGTTGGGAAAATTATGCCAAGTTAGAGCTTGATTTGCAGAAATCACTTGCATTTACAGAAGATTTCAAGGAAGGTGTTCGTGCTTATAGTGAACGTCGTCGTCCGAAGTTTCAAGGGAAATAAACTCATTTTCTGAAATTAAAACTAAGGTTTTCTAATTCGACTTGCTAAATTAGTTTGAGTCTGATATACTTTGAAAGTCAAAGTTTATTGAAAGGAGTCTGGTGTGAATTACGATAAAATTGATGGCTATCTTGTTGATATTTTTAATAACGTGGTTATTATCGAAGAAGCAAGTTTGAAAAATTCAAAATTTAATGATGTTTCCCTCAAGGAAATGCATACCATTGATGTGATCGGTACACATCCAGATATAACACCGAGTGCTGTGGCTAAAGAACTTATGCTAACTCTAGGTACTGTGACAACTTCTCTCAATAAACTTGAAAAGAAAGGGTATATTATCCGTACGCGTTCATCCGTTGACCGACGTGTGGTTCATTTGTCACTTTCTAAAAAGGGTCGTTTAGTATACCGTCTTCATCGTCGTTTCCATAAGTCAATGGTGATGAAGATTACAGATGGCTTTAATGACGAGGAATTGAAGGTTATGAGCAAGGGATTGGAAAATCTCCACGCCTTTCTTGAGGAGTTGAAATAATGGCATTTGCAAAAATTAGTCAGGTTGCCCATTATGCACCTGCTCAGGTCGTGACCAATGATGACCTATCAAAAATCATGGATACCAGTGATGAGTGGATTCGTACACGCACAGGTATCCAAGAACGTCGCATCTCATTGACCGAGAATACGAGTGATTTGGCTACCCATGTTGCTCAACAGCTATTAGAAAAGTCAGGAGTATCTCCTGAAGATTTGGACTTTGTTTTAGTTGCAACGATTTCACCAGATAGTTCGATGCCATCGGTGGCAGCGCGTGTTCAAGGAATAATCGGAGCGGTCAATGCTTTTGCCTTTGATATTACTGCAGCTTGTAGTGGTTTTGTCTTTGCTTTGGCAACTGCTGAAAAATTGATTCGTTCGGGTGTTTACAAAAAGGGTATCGTTATTGGAGCAGAGGTTCTTTCCAAAACTTTGGATTGGTCTGATCGTACCACAGCTGTTCTTTTTGGTGATGGCGCAGGAGGTGTCCTCCTAGAAGAATCTGATGAAGAGCACTTCTTTGGGGAGTCTCTAAATACTGATGGTAGCAAGGGTGGTCTGGAGTCAGGAGCTTCGGCGGTAATCTCACCTTATTCTGCTCAAACTGAACAGTCTAACCCATACATGAAAATGGATGGAAAAGCAATTTTTGACTTTGCAGTGAAGACTGTTTCAAAAAGCATCAAAACATTGGTTGAAGAAAAAGGTGAGCCGGATTACTTCCTTCTTCATCAAGCCAATATTCGTATTTTAGATATTATGGCTAAGAAAATTGATGTTAGTCGTGATAAATTCTTGGCAAACATGATGTCTTATGGTAATACCAGTGCGGCAAGTATCCCGATTTTGCTTTCTGAAAACGTAGCAAATGGGACCCTTAAATTAGGCAGCGGTCAAACAATTCTACTATCAGGTTTTGGTGGGGGTTTGACATGGGGCAGTCTTATTGTTAAAATCTAGTTATATAAATTATGCACCAGCATAGATTATAAGAAATATATTTATCTTAAAGGAGAATGTAAAATGGCAGTATTTGAAAAAGTACAAGAAATCATCGTTGAAGAACTCGGGAAAGATGCAGAAGAAGTAAAATTGGAAACTACTTTTGACGAACTTGATGCTGACTCTCTTGACGTATTCCAAGTTATCTCAGAAATCGAAGACGAATTCGATATCCAAATCGAAACTGAAGAAGGTCTTAACACTGTTGGTGACCTTGTTGCTTACGTAGAAGAAAAAACTAAATAAGCAGGGTATAGAGAATATTCTTATTAGGGATATTCTCCTTTGTTTATACAATTACTTTGATTATTAAACTATTTATTTGATTAGAAAATCGAAAAAAGGTGAAAAATGAAATCTCGTATTACAGAACTGTTAGGAATTAAATATCCAATCTTCCAAGGTGGTATGGCCTGGGTTGCCGATGGTGACTTGGCTGGAGCCGTTTCAAATGCTGGTGGACTCGGAATTATTGGTGGTGGTAATGCCCCTAAAGAAGTGGTAAAAGCTAATATTGATAAAGTAAAATCAATTACTGACAAACCATTTGGTGTTAATATTATGCTTTTGTCACCATTTGCAGATGACATCGTTGACCTTGTTATTGAAGAGGGTGTAAAAGTTGTTACAACTGGTGCAGGAAACCCAGGTAAATATATGGAACGTCTCCATGAAGCAGGTATCACAGTTATTCCAGTTATTCCATCAGTAGCACTTGCTAAACGTATGGAAAAACTAGGCGCTGATGCCGTTGTTGCAGAAGGTATGGAAGCTGGTGGTCATATTGGTAAATTAACAACTATGACCTTGGTTCGTCAGGTCGCAGACGCAGTTTCAATTCCTGTAATTGGTGCTGGTGGTGTTGCCGATGGCCATGGTATGGCAGCGGTACTTATGTTGGGTGCGGATGCTGTTCAAGTTGGAACACGTTTTGTTGTTGCCAAGGAATCTAATGCACACCAAAACTTCAAAGATAAGATTTTGAAGGCTAAAGACATTGACACTGTTATCTCTGCCTCTGTTGTGGGACACCCAGTTCGTGCGATTAAGAATAAATTGGCTACAGAGTACAACCAGGCTGAAAAAGATTTCTTGGCTGGTAAGAAAACTCAAGAGGAAATTGAAGAGCTTGGTGCAGGTGCACTTCGTAATGCCGTTGTTGATGGAGATGTGGAATATGGTTCAGTTATGGCTGGACAAATTGCAGGTCTTGTTCGTAAAGAAGAAACTTGTGCAGAGATCTTGGAAGATTTGTACACAGGTGCTGCTAAGGTAATTAAAGAAGAAGCTGCTCGTTGGGCAGATGTAAACGTCTAAAAACGTCGAAAGGATTAGGATAGTGACAAAACGTGCGTTCTTATTTGCTGGTCAAGGAGCTCAGAAATTGGGTATGGCAAGCGATTTGTATGCGACTTATCCAATTGTCAAAGAAACATTTGATACAGCTAGTCGTATTTTAGGTTATGATTTGCGTGAATTGATTGATTCTAACGAAGAAAAGCTTAATCAAACACGTTACACACAGCCAGCTATTTTGACAACGTCAGTAGCTATTTATCGTCTCTTGGCAGAAAATGGTATCACTCCTGATATTGTTGCCGGCCTTTCTCTTGGGGAATATTCTGCCCTAGTGGCGGCTGGTGCCCTTTCATTTGAAGATGCAGTAGCCTTGGTTGCTAAACGTGGTGAATTCATGGAAACTGCAGCTCCAGCTGGAAGTGGAAAAATGGTTGCTGTCATGAATACAGACCCTAGTTTGATTGAAGAGATTTGTCAAAAAGCTTCTGAAAAGGGTGTGGTGACTCCTGCTAACTATAATACTCCAGCACAAATTGTGATTGGTGGTGAAGTTGAGGCAGTTGATTATGCTGTGGAATTACTTAAAGAAGCTGGTGCTAAACGTCTGATTCCTCTTAAGGTTTCAGGACCTTTCCACACAGCTTTACTTAAGTCAGCTAGCCAAAATCTAGCGGAAGAACTTGAGAAAGTGTCCTTCAATGACTTTAAACTTCCTTTGGTAGGTAATACTGAAGCTAAAATTATGAAGTCAGAAGAAATCAAAGCGCTTTTGGCACGTCAGGTTATGGAACCTGTACGATTTTACGATTCAATTGCGACAATCCAAAAATTTGGGGTTGATGAAGTGATTGAGATTGGTCCTGGGAAAGTCTTGTCAGGCTTCTTGAAAAAAATTGACAAAAGCCTATCAACTCATAATGTGGAAGATCAAGCGAGCCTTGAGGCCCTTCTTAATGCTTAAAACGAGGTAAACATGGAACTTAAGAATAAAAATGTTTTTGTAACAGGTTCAACACGTGGAATTGGATTAGCCGTGGCGCACAAATTTGCGAGTCTAGGTGCTAATGTTGTCTTGAATGGACGTTCAGAGATTTCTGATGAGTTATTGGCACAATTTGCGGACTATGGTGTAACAGTTATTGGTATCTCAGGTGATATTTCTAATGGCGAAGATGCCAAACGTATGGTTGCAGAGACTACTGAAAAGCTTGGTAGCATTGATGTTTTAGTAAATAATGCTGGTATCACCAATGATAAGCTTATGCTTAAGATGACTGAAGAAGATTTTGAACGTGTTTTAAAAATCAACTTGACTGGTGCTTTCAATATGACGCAAGCCGTTTTGAAACCTATGTCTAAGGCCCGTCAAGGTGCTATTATCAATATGTCATCTGTTGTAGGTCTCATGGGAAATGTTGGTCAAGCTAATTACGCAGCTTCAAAAGCAGGTTTGATTGGTTTCACAAAATCAGTGGCTCGTGAAGTTGCGGCTCGTGGCGTTCGTGTTAATGCTATTGCTCCTGGTTTCATTGAGTCAGATATGACTGATGCGATTCCAGAAAAAATGAAGGACGCTATGATTGCTCAAGTACCTATGAAACGTATTGGTCAAGCAGAAGAAGTTGCTGAAGTCGCGGCTTTCTTGGCTAGCCAAGAGTATCTCACAGGTCAAACCATCGCTATTGATGGTGGTATGACTATGCAATAATTGCTTGTCAATTATCAAGAATTATTTATTTGAATATCCATCCGACAAAAGGAGAATATATATGTCTACAAATCGTGTTGTTGTTACAGGTTACGGTGTAACCTCACCAATCGGTAATACACCAGAAGAATTTTGGAACAGTCTTCATGACGGTAAAATCGGTATCAAACCAATTACTAAGTTTGATGCCTCCGAAATTCCAGTTTTTAATGCTGGTGAGATTCAAGATTTCCCATTCGATAAATATTTTGTGAAAAAAGATACGAATCGTATGGATACTTACTCACTTTATGCGATCTATGCTGCTATGGATGCCCTAGAGAACTCAGGACTTAACATGGAAGAAGAAAATCGTGATTGTGTTGGTGTTATTGTGTCATCTGGTATTGGTGGTTTGCAAGAACTTGAAGATCAAATTATCCGTATGCATGAACGTGGTATGAAACGCATCAAGCCAATGTTTATCCCTAAAGCTCTTTCAAACATGGGGGCAGGTAACATTGCTCTTAAGATTGGTGCTCAAGGGGTATGTAAATCAGTAACAACTGCTTGTGCTTCTGCCAATGACGCTATTGGTGAGGCCTTCCGTGAAATTAAATTTGGTTTGCACGATGTTGTCTTGGCTGGTGGTGCTGAAGCTTCAATCACTAAGATTGGTATTGGTGGTTTTAACGCTCTTACAGCTCTTTCAACAACAGAAGATCCAGAACGTTCTTCAATTCCATTTGATAAAGACCGTAATGGTTTTGTTATGGGTGAAGGTGCTGGGGTTCTCGTTATTGAAAGCCTGGAACATGCGCAAAAACGTGGTGCTAATATCTTGGCTGAGATTGTTGGTTACGGATCAAACTGTGATGCCTACCATATGACAACACCAACACCAGACGGTTCAGGTGCGGCTAAAGCCATTAAATTGGCTATCAATGAAGCTGGTATTAAGCCTGAAGATGTTGATTATGTCAATGCGCATGGGACATCAACACCTGCCAATGAAAAAGGTGAAAGTGGTGCCATCGTTTCTGTACTTGGTAAAGAAGTCCCAGTTTCATCTACTAAGTCATTTACAGGACACTTGCTTGGTGCTGCTGGTGCCGTTGAAGCGATTGCAACAATCGAAGCCATTCGTCACAGCTATGTACCAAAAACTGCTGGTACCAAAGAATTGTCTGATTACATTGAAGCGAATGTTGTCTACGGTGAAGGTCAAGAAGCTGATATCAAGTATGCCATCTCAAATACTTTTGGTTTTGGTGGACACAATGCGGTTCTTGCCTTCAAACGTTGGGAGGACTAATCTATGAATATTTCTGAAATTAAAGATTTGTTGGCTCAATTTGATGCCTCAACTTTACGTGAATTCTCATATAAGAATAATGGTGAAGAATTGAGCTTGAGTAAGAACCAAACAAGTTCAGTGGTGGGAGCTCCTGTAGCTCCTACAGTTGAAGTGGTTGCGCCTGCTCCTCAAGCTCCAGCTGCACCAGCAGTGGCTCCTGCTCCAGCTGTTGAAACAGCTTCAGCATCAGCGGAAGATGTTGTAGCACCAGCGTCAGCTGCAGAAGGGGACGTGGTGGAGAGCCCTCTAGTAGGTGTAGCTTACTTGTCATCAGCTCCTGATAAACCAGCCTTTATTTCAGTTGGTGATACTGTTAAGAAAGGTCAAACCCTTCTTATCGTTGAAGCAATGAAGGTCATGAATGAAGTGCCTGCACCTAAAGATGGTGTTATCACTGAAATCTTGGTAACAAACGAAGAAGTTGTTGACTACGGAAAAGGATTGGTACGCATCAAATGACAATTGATATTAATGCAATTCGTGAAGCTTTACCTCACCGTTATCCAATGCTTTTGGTTGACCGTGTTCTAGAAGTTTCAGAAGATGAAATCACAGCTATTAAAAATGTAACTATCAATGAACCTTTCTTCAATGGACATTTTCCTCAATACCCAGTTATGCCAGGTGTTCTCATCATGGAAGCACTCGCACAAACTGCTGGTGTTCTTGAATTGTCAAAACCTGAGAATAAAGGCAAATTAGTCTTTTACGCAGGTATGGATAAGGTTAAATTTAAAAAACAAGTTGTTCCTGGAGATCAACTTGTAATGACAGCTAAGTTTGTTAAACGTCGTGGAACAATCGCTGTTGTCGAAGCTAAGGCTGAAGTCGATGGTAAACTGGCTGCATCAGGGACTTTGACTTTTGCTATTGGAAGCTAATGTTTGGTGAAAATCCTTCTGGCGACAGTCGGAAAGGATTTTTCTTTAGATATTGGCCTATCACATAGAAAGGAAATAAACACAGACTTCCAAAAGATGTCTGATGTTATCTTGTTTTATGTTTAAAAAATTATTGATTGCTAATCGTGGTGAAATTGCCGTTCGTATTATCCGCGCAGCACGTGAATTGGGAATACAGACGGTTGCTGTCTATTCAGAAGCTGATAAGGATTCTCTTCATACGATTTTGGCAGATGAAGCTATTTGTATTGGACCAGCGAGATCCACTGAATCTTACTTAAATATGAACCGTGTCTTGTCTGCGGCTATTGTAACAGGTGCACAAGCTATTCACCCAGGGTTTGGATTTTTGAGTGAAAACTCTAAATTTTCTACTCTCTGTGAAGAAATGAACATCAAGTTCATCGGACCATCAGGTGAAGTGATGGACAAGATGGGTGATAAAATCAATGCTCGTGCAGAGATGATAAAGGCTAATGTTCCCGTTATTCCTGGTTCAGATGGTGAAGTCTTTACAGCTGAAGAAGCTCTAGAAGTTGCCAATCGCCTTGGTTACCCAGTAATGCTTAAAGCCTCTGCTGGTGGTGGCGGTAAGGGAATTCGTAAAGTCAGCACTGAGGAAGAGTTGGCTCCTGCTTTTGAATCGGCGTCCCAAGAAGCTAAGGCTGCCTTTGGTAATGGGGCAATGTATATCGAAAAAGTTATCTACCCAGCCCGTCACATTGAGGTTCAAATTTTGGGGGATAGCTATGGTAACATCGTCCACTTAGGTGAGCGTGACTGTTCTCTTCAACGTAATAACCAAAAAGTTTTGGAAGAATCACCTTCAGTTGCCATTGGTAAAACCCTTCGTCATGAAATTGGGTCTGCGGCTGCCCGTGCTGCTAAGGCGGTTAATTATGAAAATGCGGGTACAATTGAGTTTCTTCTTGATGAAAAAACAGGTCAGTTCTACTTCATGGAAATGAATACCCGTGTTCAAGTTGAGCACCCGGTCACAGAATTTGTTAGTGGTGTGGATATCGTCAAAGAACAAATTTGTGTAGCTGCGGGTGAGAAATTATCTGTAACCCAAGATGATATTAAAATCAAGGGACATGCTATTGAGTGTCGTATCAATGCAGAGAATCCTAAGTTTAATTTTGCACCAAGCCCAGGTAAAATTAGTAATCTTTACTTACCAAGTGGTGGTGTTGGACTTCGTGTTGATAGTGCCGTATATCCTGGCTACACTATCCCACCTTACTATGACTCAATGATTGCCAAGATTATTGTTCATGGAGCAAACCGTTTTGAAGCACTCATGAAGATGCAACGTGCTCTTTACGAGCTTGAAATTGATGGTGTAATGACTAATGCTGACTTCCAGTTGGATTTGATCTCAGACCGTAGCGTTATTGCTGGGGATTATGATACTTCCTTCTTGATGGAGACTTTCTTGCCAGCTTATCAGAATCGTGAGGAATAGGACTTATGGGATTATTTGATCGAAAAGAAAAGTATATTCGGATCAATCCTAACCGTTCTGTACGTAATGGGGTTGATCACCAAGTGCCAGAAGTTCCAGATGAGCTTTTTGCCAAATGTCCTGGATGTAAACAGGCTATTTATCAAAAGGACTTGGGACAAGCTAAGATTTGTCCAAATTGTTCTTATACTTTCCGTATCTCAGCAAAGGAACGTCTGGATTTAACAGTTGATGAAGGTTCTTTCCAAGAACTGTTTACAGGCATTAAAACTGAAAATCCATTGAATTTTCCAGGCTATATGGAGAAATTGGCAGCAACCAAGGAAAAAACAGGACTTGATGAAGCCGTTGTGACTGGTGTTGCGACCATCAAGGGTCAAAAGACTGCCTTAGCAATCATGGATTCTCACTTTATCATGGCATCAATGGGAACCGTAGTTGGTGAAAAAATCACAAGACTTTTTGAGCATGCCATTGAAGAAAAATTGCCAGTTGTTATCTTTACAGCATCTGGTGGTGCCCGTATGCAAGAAGGAATCATGAGCTTGATGCAAATGGCTAAGATTTCAGCAGCAGTAAAACGTCATTCAAATGCAGGTCTTCTTTACTTAACTGTGTTGACAGATCCGACAACTGGTGGGGTTACAGCAAGTTTTGCTATGGAAGGTGATATTATCTTGGCTGAGCCACAAACCTTAATTGGTTTTGCGGGTCGCCGAGTGATTGAAAATACTGTACGTGAGACTTTGCCAGATGGTTTTCAAAAGTCTGAGTTCCTTAAAGAACATGGATTTGTTGATGCTATTGTCAAACGTACAGAGTTGGCTGATACTATTGCCACACTCTTATCATTCCATGGAGGTGTTCAATGAGCGACGTAACACGTATTTTAAAAGAAGCGCGTGATCAAGGCCGTTTGACTGCTTTGGACTTTGCCCAAGGGATTTTTGATGATTTTATCGAACTGCATGGTGATCGTAACTTCCGTGATGATGGTGCCGTTATCGGTGGTATTGGTCGCTTAAATGGCCAAGCCGTAACTGTAGTGGGTATTCAAAAAGGTAAGAACCTACAAGATAATCTAAGTCGAAACTTTGGTCAGCCCCATCCAGAGGGCTATCGTAAGGCTCTTCGTCTTATGAAGCAGGCTGAAAAGTTTGGTCGTCCAGTCGTTACTTTTATCAATACGGCAGGTGCATATCCTGGTGTTGGTGCAGAGGAGCGTGGACAAGGTGAGGCGATAGCTCGTAACCTTATGGAGATGAGTGACCTTAAAGTTCCAATTATTGCTATTATTATTGGTGAAGGTGGTTCCGGAGGAGCTCTTGCTTTGGCAGTGGCTGATAAGGTTTGGATGCTGGAAAATACAATTTACTCTATTTTGAGTCCAGAAGGCTTTGCGACAATTCTCTGGAAAGATGGTTCACGTGCAGAAGAAGCAGCAGAATTAATGAAGATTACTTCAAGCGAGCTGATTAATATGGGAATTATTGATAAAATTATTCCAGAACGTGGTTACTTCACTAGTGAAATTCTTGAAGCAGTCAAGACAGCAATTGTCGATGAGTTGAAAGAATTGAGTCAATTGTCAACTGAGGACTTGCTTGAGGCACGTTATCAACGTTTTAGAAAATATTAAAAAAACATTGGGATATCTGTCCCAATGTTTTTTTAAACGATATGACGTTCAAAGGCTTGGTCTGAGATTCCTTGTTCAAGGATAAGTTTAGCCCATTCTTTAGCTGAATGAAGGCTGTGATCCTTGTAGTTTCCACAAGATTCAATGGTAGTTCCTGGAACATCTTCCCAAGTGACATCATTTGCAATAGCTTCAAGACTAGACTTGATAACTTTAGCAATTTCTGTAGGGTCTTGTTTGCCCCACATAATCATGTGAAAACCAGTACGACAACCAAATGGTGAACAATCAATGAGTCCATCAATACGTTGACGAATTAGTTTAGCAAGTAGGTGTTCGATAGTGTGAAGACCGCCGGTATCAATACTGTTTTCGTTTGGTTGAATTAAACGGATATCAAAGTTTGTGATAATATCTCCCTTAGGTCCGACTTCTTCTGAAATAAGACGAACGTAAGGTGCCTTTACAATCGTGTGATCAAGTTCGAAACTTTCAACAGTTACGTCTTTTGGCATGGTAATACCTCCCTATTCTAATAGAGCTATCATACCATAAAATCAGTTTAAAGTTCTAGTATTTATTTGAGAATTAGCTGTAAATATGGTACACTAGAAGACGGTTTTCTTTAGGGGAACCTTAGAAAAGTTGAGGTAAAGACATGTTAAACATGATAATTTTAGTTGTCTTTGCACTCATTGGTTTAGTCGTTGGATATTTAGCAATTTCTATCAAACTTAGCAAGGCTAAGGAACAGGCAGAAACTACTTTGCTAAAAGCAGAGCAAGATGCTGTCAACCTTCGTAGTCAGGCTGAACACGATGCAGATCATCTGCGTGTTACTGCCGAGCGTGATAGCAAGGCTCAACGCAAAGAGTTCTTGCTAGAAGCAAAAGAGGAAGCTAGAAAATATCGAGAAGATATTGAAAAAGAATTTAAATCTGAGCGTCAAGAGCTTAAGCAAATGGAAAATCGTTTAACAGAACGTGCCACTAGTCTTGATCGTAAGGATGAAAATCTATCAAATAAAGAACTTGCCCTCGAGAAGAAAGAGCATAGTCTTGCTGACAAATCTAAACATCTGAATGAGCGTGAAGAGAATGTGACTCAGTTGGAGGCTGAGAAGCAGGCAGAACTTGAACGTGTTGGTCAAATGACCATTGCAGAAGCGCGTGAGGTAATCTTAACAGAGACTGAGAATAACTTAACTCATGAGATTGCAACACGTATTAAAGATGCAGAAGCACAGGTCAAAGATACTGTTGATAAAAAGGCCAAGAATCTGTTAGCGCAAGCCATGCAACGTTTGTCTGGAGATTATGTTACTGAGCAAACAGTAACGACTGTTCATCTCCCAGATGACAATATGAAAGGCCGTATTATTGGACGTGAGGGTCGTAACATTCGTACCCTTGAGAGCCTAACTGGTATTGATATCATTATTGATGACACGCCAGAAGTAGTTGTTCTTTCTGGCTTTGATCCAGTTCGTCGTGAGATTGCACGCATGACTCTTGAAGCTTTGATTAAAGACGGTCGTATTCATCCAGCTCGTATTGAGGAGTTGGTTGAGAAGAATCGCCAGGAAATGGATAATCGTATTCGTGAATATGGTGAAGAAGCGGCTTATGAAATTGGTGCCATGAATCTTCATCCTGACTTGATCAAGATTATGGGACGTTTGCAGTTCCGTACATCATATGGTCAAAATGTTCTTCGTCACTCGGTTGAAGTTGGTAAATTGGCTGGGATTATGGCGGGCGAATTGGGTGAAAATGTTGCCCTTGCTCGTCGTGCTGGTTTCCTCCATGATATGGGGAAAGCTATTGACAAAGAAGTTGAAGGTAGTCACGTAGAAATTGGTGCTGAGTTCGCCCGTAAATATAAAGAACATCCAGTGGTTGTTAACGCTATTGCCAGTCACCATGGAGATGTGGAACCAGAAAGTGTTATTGCGGTCCTAGTAGCTGCTGCGGACGCATTGAGTTCTGCACGTCCAGGTGCTCGTAATGAGTCTGTTGAGAATTATGTCAAACGTCTTCGTGATTTGGAAGAAATTGCATCAAGCTTTGAGGGTGTGCAAACTAGCTTTGCCATTCAAGCAGGTCGTGAAATTCGTATCATGGTTCATCCAAATAAAATTTCAGATGATGAGGTCACTATCTTGTCTCACAAGGTACGTGAACAAATTGAGAAGAACTTGGATTATCCAGGAAATATTAAGGTTACTGTCATTCGTGAATTCCGTGCGATTGACTATGCCAAATAGGACAAGAAAGCCGCAAGGCTTTTTTGTTTTGTCAGGTTAAGCAATGTCTACCTAGTTGAAATGTGTGACGATTCTTAGTAGAATGCGTCATTTTGATAGAATAGTGAGTGTATATGGAATATTTTGAACTTTTATGACCGTTTTTGTTGACAAGTATTAAAAATTTTGTATAATAGAACATGTAAACGATTGCAGAAGGAGAGATTATGATAAAGTCTGAACGTAAGCAGATTATCTTGTCTCAATTGAAACAAGATGGTTTTGTCACTTTAGAAAATTTGACCGTTTTATTAAGTGATACTTCTGAGTCAACGATTCGTCGTGATTTGGATGAGTTGGCGGCAGATGGTCAACTGAAACGTGTTCATGGTGGTGCTGAAAGCCTTCGAGGTCTGAAGGAAGAAATTGCCAACAGTCAGAAAGCCATCAGAAATGTTCAAGAAAAGTCACAATTAGCTAGCTATGCTGCTGATTTAATTAAGGAAGGTGATGTCGTCTTTCTTGAGGCTAGTACAACGAATGAACTGTTGATTCCTCATTTGCTCAATCGTCAGGTGACGGTTGTGACTAATTCTATCCATCATGCAGTTAAGCTGGTAGATTTTGGTATTAGCACCAGAATTATTGGTGGGAAGGTTAAGCACTCTACAGATGCTTCCATAGGGAGCACTGCTCAGGAGCAAATCAGACAACTGAATTTTGACTGTGCCTTTATTGGCGCTAATGGTGTTGATGCCAATTATTTTACAACACCCGACATGGAGGAGGCAGTCATTAAACGGACAGTGATTGCTAATGCACGAAAAGCTTACGTTCTAGCCGATGCTTCGAAACTTGGTCAGATTACCTATGCAAAGGTAGCGGAGGTTGAGAAGGTCACTATAATCACAAATGCTTCGGAAGAAGAGCTCCTGAAAGAATTAAAAGAGAAAACGAGGGTTATTGAAGTATGATTTATACTGTAACGCTGAATCCATCTATTGACTTCATTGTTCGTATCGATAAGGTAGAGATTGGTGAAGTTAACCGTATGGACAGTGATGATAAATTCGCTGGTGGTAAGGGGATTAACGTTAGTCGTATTCTACAACGTTTAGGCATTGATAATACCGCTACGGGCTTCATCGGTGGTTTTACAGGCCGTTTTGTAACAGATGGTTTGGATGCTGAAGGTATTAAAACTAAGTTTGTAGCCGTCGACCAAGATACACGTATCAACGTTAAAATTAAGGCCGATCAAGAAACTGAAATTAATGGAACGGGTCCAATTATCACAGAAGAACAGTTGGCTGAATTGGAGGCAATCCTTTCAAGTATCACTGCAGATGATGTGGTTGTCTTTGCTGGTTCTGCACCAAGCAATCTTGGAAACAAGGTCTATAACAAATTGATTCCACTGGTTCGTGAAACTGGTGCTCAGGTGGTTTGTGACTTTGAGGGACAAACGCTTCTTGATTCATTGGCTCACCAACCACTCTTGGTTAAACCAAATAATCATGAGCTTGAAGCTATTTTCAATGTTAAACTTAATGGTATTTCTGATGTTGAAAAATATGCACGTGAAATCCTGGCTAAGGGGGCGCAGAATGTTATCATCTCAATGGCAGGTGATGGGGCACTCCTTGTTACACCAGAGGCTGCTTACTTTGCCAAACCAATTAAGGGGACAGTTAAAAACTCTGTTGGTGCGGGTGACTCAATGGTTGCTGGTTTCACTGGTGAGTTTGTTAAATCAGGTGACCCAATTGAGGCGCTCAAGTGGGGAGTGGCGTGTGGAACATCTACAGCCTTCTCAGATGACTTAGCGACAATTGAATTTATTAAAGAAACATACAATAAAGTAGAGGTAGAAAAACTATGAAAATTCAGGACTTACTGAACAAAAAAGTCATGTTGCTTGACCTTCAAGCAACTACAAAAGAAGCTGTTATCGATGAAATGATTAACAGCCTGGTTGACAATGGTGTTGTGACCGACTTTGATGTTTTCAAAGCAGGTATTATGGCTCGTGAAGCACAAACATCAACTGGTTTGGGTGATGGAATCGCTATGCCACACAGTAAAAATGCTGCAGTAAAAGAAGCAACAGTACTTTTTGCTAAATCTAATAGGGGTGTGGATTACGAATCACTTGATGGTCAACCGACAGACCTCTTCTTTATGATTGCTGCTCCAGAGGGAGCAAATGACACTCACTTGGCAGCCCTTGCTGAGTTGTCAAAATACCTTATGCAAGATGGTTTTGCAGATTGTTTGCGTCAAGTAACTTCTCCAGATGAAGTGATTGCTGCTTTCAATACTGGTGAAGAAGAAGCACAAGCTGAGGAAGCTAAGAAAGCACAAGCTGTTAAGGAAGCAGCTTCAAGCGACAAACCACTTATCGTAGCCGTAACAGCTTGTACAACTGGTATTGCGCACACTTACATGGCTGAAGAATCACTGATTAAAACTGGTGAAGAAATGGGAGTCAATGTTCGTGTTGAAACTAACGGTGCTTCAGGTGTTGGAACACCATTGACTGCTGAAGAAATCAGTAAGGCTGTAGGTGTTATCGTAGCAGCGGACAAGGCAGTTGAAACAGCACGTTTTGACGGTAAGAAATTGATTTCTAAACCGGTTGCTGCGGGTATTCGTCAACCTCAAGAATTAATCCAAAACATCTTGGATGGTAAAGCTGAAGTCTTCCATGCTGAAAATGCTGGAGCTGCTCAAGAATCAAGTGAGAAATTGAGCCTTGGTGGTGCCTTCTACAAACACTTGATGAGTGGGGTATCACAAATGCTTCCATTCGTTATTGGTGGTGGTATCATGATTGCCCTTGCCTTCTTGCTTGACCAAATCATGGGTGTTCCTAAAGATCAATTGTCACATTTGGGTAGTTACAATGAACTTCCAGCTCTCTTTAAATCAATTGGTGATATTGCTTTCAGTTTCATGTTGCCTATTCTTGCAGGATATATTGCCTATTCAATTGCTGAGAAACCAGGTTTGATTGCCGGTTTTGCAGCTGGGGCTATTGCGAAAGCAGGTCTTGCTTATGGAAATATTGTAGTCTATGCAAAAGTTGCAGGTTTAGATGAAAATGCAGCGAAAGAAGCAGTTGATAAGATTTCTTCTCATCAAGTGTCATCAGGATTTCTTGGAGCATTGGTAGGTGGTTTCTTAGCTGGTGGAATTGTACTTTTGTTGAAAAAATACATTAAGGTTCCACGTGCACTCGAAGGTGCAAAATCAATCTTATTGATGCCTCTCCTTGGAGTGGCCCTCACAGGATTTGCCATGCTAGCAGTGAATATCCCAATGGCAGCAATCAATACTGGACTTAATAACTTCTTGTCAAGCTTGTCAGGAAGCTCAGCAGTACTCCTTGGTCTTCTTGTCGGTGGTATGATGGCGGTAGACATGGGTGGACCAGTCAACAAAGCTGCTTATGTTTTTGCTACAGGTACTCTTGCTGAAACCGTAACTTCAGGTGGTTCAGTTGTTATGGCAGCAGTTATGGCAGCTGGTATGGTTCCTCCTTTGGCAGTCTTTGTAGCAACCGTATTGTTCAAAGATAAATTCTCACAAGAAGAACGTGATTCTGGTTTGACAAACATCGTTATGGGACTTTCATTCATCACTGAAGGTGCAATCCCATTTGGTGCAGCTGACCCAGCACGCGCTATCCCAAGCTTTATCGTCGGTTCAGCTCTTACAGGTGCTCTCGTAGGTATGGCAGGAATCAAATTGATGGCACCACACGGAGGTATCTTCGTTATTGCCCTCACTTCAAATGCCCTTCTCTACCTTCTCTTCATCTTGATTGGTGCTGTGGTATCAGGTATCCTTTTCGGATTCCTCCGCAAACCACTTGATAAATAAGATATGATTAAACAATCTCGTTGAGTACGGGGTTGTTTTTTGTGTCGTAGCGGATTTTTGTCAGGATA
Organism: Streptococcus sp. C150; assembly: GCF_000187445.1. Taxonomy (NCBI): domain Bacteria; kingdom Bacillati; phylum Bacillota; class Bacilli; order Lactobacillales; family Streptococcaceae; genus Streptococcus; species Streptococcus sp. C150. The sequence goes on from NZ_GL698449.1 coordinate 25,609, forward strand.
TTTAATTTATGATAAAGTAAAACCAGAAATGGCTTACAAGGCTTATCTAGAAGCTCATATGCTCCATAAAGAAATATAAGAGGTAAATTATGGTAAAAGAATACGATTATATTGTCATCGGTGGTGGCTCTGGCGGGATTGCCAGTGCTAATCGTGCTGCTATGCACGGCGCTAAGGTTATTCTCTTTGAAGGAAAAGAGGTCGGCGGTACCTGCGTCAATGTGGGCTGTGTACCTAAAAAGGTCATGTGGTATGGTGCTCAGGTTGCTGAGACTCTTCACCGCTATGCGGGCGAATATGGCTTTGATGTGACGCTTAATAAGTTTGATTTTGCGACCCTTAAGGCCAATCGTCAGGCTTATATCGACCGTATCCATGGTTCTTATGAGCGTGGTTTTGATAGTAATGGCGTTGAACGTGTATACGAGTATGCAAAATTTGTTGATTCTCATATAGTTGAAGTAGCTGGGGAGCGTTATACAGCGCCACATATCCTTATTGCAACAGGTGGACATGCCCTTTATCCAAATATTCCAGGTAGTGAATATGGGATTACTTCAGATGGTTTCTTTGAGTTAGATGAGGTACCAAAACGTACAGCTGTTATCGGTGGTGGCTATATCGCCGTTGAGGTTGCTGGTGTTCTCAATGCTCTTGGCAGTGATACGCACCTCTTTGTTCGTAAGGACCGCCCATTACGTACCTTTGACAAGGATATTATCGATGTCTTAGTCGATGAGATGGCTAAATCAGGTCCGACCCTTCACACGCATGCTAATGCTACAGAAGTAGTGAAAAATGCTGACGATTCTTTGACCATTAGCTTTGACAATGGAGAAACAGTAACTGTTGATTGCCTCATTTGGGCTATTGGTCGTGCAGCCAATACCTCTGGCTTTGGTCTTGAAAAGACGGGCGTTGAGTTGACTGAACGAGGTAACATTTATTCAGACGCCTTTGAAAATACATCAGTTCCTGGTATCTATGCCCTTGGTGATGTGACTGGTAAACTAGATTTGACGCCAGTTGCAATCAAGGCGGGACGTCAATTGTCAGAGCGACTCTTCAACAATAAAGCTGATGCTAAGCTTGATTATACAGATGTTGCTACTGTGGTCTTTAGCCACCCAGTCATTGGTTCTGTTGGTTTGACTGAGGAAAAAGCAATCGCTAAATATGGTGCGGAGAATATCAAGGTCTATAAATCTAGTTTCACTCCAATGTATACAGCTCTTGCAAACAATCGTCAGCCGTCAACTATGAAATTAGTAACACTTGGTGAGAATGAAAAAATCATCGGTCTTCATGGCATTGGCTACGGTGTCGACGAGATGATTCAAGGCTTCTCTGTGGCTATTAAGATGGGAGCAACTAAGGCTGATTTTGATAATACGGTTGCCATTCATCCAACCGGATCAGAAGAATTTGTAACGATGAGATAAAAAGGTGAGGTCTGAATACCGAGAGTTTCAGGCTTTTCTTTATGTCTGAATGGCCTCAATTGAAAGTGATCGCAAGGAAGTCCCTTGCGAATTTCCATAGCCTTTTTGGCTATGGAAACCATTCATCCAACCGGTTCAGAAGAATTTGTGACGATGAGATAAATAAGTGAGGTCTGAATACCAAGAGTTTCAGGCTTTTCTTTGTGCTCAAATAGCAGCCCACACTTTGTGTGTAGCAAATAACTTGTCTAAATAAAAAAGGCATTAGGCCTTTTTTTCGTTAATCAAATAATTTCTGACTTCTGAGATAAAGTAAAGGGACCCAGTAATGACAAATAAATCATCAGGACTCGCTGAATCAGCTTGGATTAACCAGTCTTTATAGTTGGTCGCCTGTTTGAAGTGTTGAGGATAGTCATCCAAGGGCAGTGCTTCAAAAAAGTCAAAGCTAGTTACCGTTATATCATAATCTTTCAGCTCCTCTAGTAAGTCTGCTAGAGGCTTCCGCCTAAGTCCTGCAAAGAGGATGTGGACCCTACGATTGGCGAAGTTATCTTTTAGTACCTGTTTTAAACTGGCAATACCTTGAGGATTATGGGCGCCATCTAGGTAAATGTTATTTCCAATCCACTCACTGCGACCAGGCCAATGCGTCTCTTCGATGCCTTCTTGGATACTCTTATCAGTAATCTTAGGAAATATTTGAGTCAAGAGATGGGCAGCAGTGACGGCTAAACCAGCATTATTTTCTTGATGCTGTCCTAGCATGGAGAGCTTAAGTTTTGAACTCTGCCACTTACCATAAGTAACTTGAAGAGCTTGATTGGATGCATGAATGAGCTGGATTTCCCTATCAATAACAGCCAAAGGAGCCTTAAATTCATGTGATTTTTGTCTAAAGAGCTGTTCAACTTCTTCAGGAACACGACCTAGTAAGGTAGGGGTATTCTTTTGCATGACACCAGCTTTATGCTCAGCAATTTCCGCAAGACTATTACCTAGAGTTTCAGTGTGGTCAAAGCCAATCGAAGTACAGATGACAAGCTCTGGTAAAAGCACATTGGTCGAATCAAGACGGCCACCAATTCCGGCTTCGATGATAGCAATATCAACCTGTTTCAAATCAAAGTAGAGAAACATGAGTAGGGTGACCAACTCAAATTCCGTTGGTCGGTCAAAATAAGTGTTATGTTCTAAATTATTGAGAAAAACTTGAGCTTTCTCAACAATAGCAATCAGGTCCTTATCAGGAATCTCTGTGCCATTAATACTAATACGCTCGTTAAATCGAGTAATGTAAGGAGAAGTAAAGGTTCCGACTTGATAGCCTGCCTTACTTAGGATATGTTGTAAGTAACTGGTTGTTGATCCCTTACCGTTGGTTCCGACGATATGGACTGTTGGATAGTGCATTTGAGGATTTCCAGCTTGCTCCAAAAGCCAGCGCATACGCTCAAGCTTGGGACGACGACCATTACCTTTAAAAGAGTGAATGAAATTTATGGTTTCTGTATAGTTCATAGGATTATAGAAAAAGGCAGGAAACTCCTAGCCTTTCAAATGTCTTAGTTGGAAGCAGCGCCACCAGTTGTTGCACCACCAGTTGTCGCATTGCCAGTAGTTGTGTCTGCAGTGGCTGCTGATGAAGAAGTAGTTGTATTTCCACCAGTTGTTGTATCTGCTGATGAAGAATAAGTGTTATTACCAGCTTGGCTGCTTGTTTCTGTTTCTGAGTCAGTCGCATTACCATAACTAGATGAGGCAGCGCTTGAATCTTGGGTCTTATTGTTACCTTCTTTGATGACTACAGTTGATTGATTTGCTGAAGAATCAGATGTATCCTTATCTTTATTAGAAGATGTGAAATTCATAATAGTGATAGACGCTACGATGATTGACAAAATGGTCCCGACAGCAGTAAGGACTTTTTGGAAGGCAGTGAAGCCTTTAGAAACGTGTTCAGTCACTTTAGGGGAAGATTTGCTTTCTTCATTGGACGTATGGTTACGGCGTGAGTAATTTTCAGACATGATGCTCTCCTTAAAAATTATTTCGTACTCTCTATTATATGATTTTCTCGCAAAAAATGCTAAAAAAATTATGCTATAATAGGGAGTAACTATTAATCGAGGAAAAAACATGATTTATTTTGATAATTCAGCCACAACCATGCCCTATCCAGAGGCTCTTAGAACCTATCAAGAAGCGGCAACGAAAATTTTTGGGAATCCTTCTAGCTTGCACCAATTAGGAACATCTGCGACACGTATTTTGGAGGCTTCTCGTAAGCAAGTTGCGGACCTCATTGGAAAATCAGCCGATGAGATTTTCTTTACGTCTGGTGGAACCGAAGGAGACAACTGGGTCATCAAGGGCGTAGCTTTTGAAAAAGAACCCTACGGTAAACATGTCATCGTATCTGACATTGAGCATCCTGCTGTCAAAGAGTCTGCCAAATGGCTTTCTGAGCATGGTTTTCAAGTGTCCTATGCGCCAGTTAATGCTCAAGGGTTCGTGGATGTAGAAGCTCTTGCTCAACTGTTACGCCCTGATACCATCTTGGTTTCAGTGATGGCTGTTAATAATGAAATTGGATCTATCCAACCCATTCAAGCGATTTCAGATCTTCTAGCTAATGAGCCAACGATTTCTTTCCATGTGGATGCTGTTCAGGCTATTGGTAAAGTTCCTGTATCGTCTTATTTAACTGACCGTGTAGACTTTGCGACCTTTTCTGGTCATAAGTTCCATGCCGTTCGTGGTGTCGGTTTTGTCTACAAAAAAGCTGGCAAAAAGATTACGCCTCTCTTAACAGGTGGAGGTCAAGAAAAAGACCTTCGTTCAACGACTGAAAATGTTGCCGGGATTGCAAGTATGGCTAAGGCCTTGCGCTTAGTCACTGATAAAGAGGCCTTGTCTCTGCCTAAAATTGCCAAGATGAAAAAAGTTATCTTTGACGAATTGTCGAAGTATGAGGGCATTACTCTCTTCTCAGGTGAAGGTGATAACTTTGCTCCCAATATTTTGACCTTTGGCATCAAGGGAGTTCGTGGTGAAGTTGTTGTCCATGCTTTTGAGGAACATCAAATCTATATTTCAACGACATCAGCCTGCTCCTCAAAAGCCGGTAAGCCAGCAGGAACCCTTATTTCTATGGGTGTACCAAGTAAGTTGGCCCAAACTGCCGTTCGTATCAGTCTCGATGATGACAATGATATGGGACAGGTTGAACAATTTCTCACGATTTTCAAGCAGGTCTACGCTAAGACACAAAAAGTGAGATAAAACGATTAAATAAAACTAAATTCAAGTTCAAAAGGAAAAGGAATGACACTAACGTATTCAGAAATTATGGTGCGCTACGGGGAATTGTCAACCAAGGGCAAAAACCGCATGCGTTTCATCAATAAACTTAAAAATAATATCAAGGATGTCCTATCCATCTATCCAGAGGTGAAAGTGACTTTTGACCGTGACCGTGGACACATCTATCTAAATGGCACAGACTACGAACCAGTCGCAGAGTCTTTGAAACAGATTTTCGGGATTCAGGCCTTTAGTCCTGTTTACAAATGTGAAAAAAATGTCGAAGTATTGAAAAAAGCTGTTCAAGACATTATGACTGGGCTTTATCATGATGGACTTACCTTTAAGGTGACGGCTAAACGTAGTGACCACGACTTTGTTCTCGACAGTCGTGAGCTCAACCTTACTTTAGGAAATGCTGTATTTGATGTATTGCCTGATATTAAAGCACAAATGAAAGGTCCAGATGTTAATCTTAAGGTAGAGATTCGTGCGGAGGCTGCCTATATTTCTCATGAGGAAATTAAGGGTGTAGGTGGATTACCTGTAGGGACAGCTGGGAAAGGCATGCTCATGCTTTCAGGTGGGATTGATTCGCCTGTTGCAGGTTATCTAGCCCTTAAACGTGGTGTGGATATTGAGGCTGTCCATTTTGCAAGTCCTCCATACACCAGTCCTGGTGCACTGAAAAAGGCTCAAGATTTGACCCGTAAGTTGACTAAGTTTGGTGGCAATATCCAGTTCATTGAAGTACCCTTTACTGAAATTCAAGAGGAAATCAAGGAAAAAGCACCAGAGGCTTATTTGATGACTCTGACTCGTCGTTTTATGATGCGTATTACTGACCGCATTCGTGAGGAACGACGTGGCCTTGTAATTATCAATGGAGAAAGTCTTGGTCAGGTTGCCAGTCAGACTATGGAGTCTATGCAGGCCATTAATGCTGTCACCTGTACGCCAGTGATTCGCCCAGTTGTGACTATGGATAAGTTGGAAATCATTGATTTGGCACAAAAAATCGATACCTTCGACATTTCTATTCAACCTTTCGAAGATTGCTGTACCATCTTTGCACCGGACCGTCCAAAGACCAATCCAAAAATCAAAAACGTTGAACAATATGAGCGTCGTATGGATGTTGACGCCTTGGTTGAACGGGCGGTTGCAGGAATTATGGTGACTGAAATCACACCTATCGAAGAGGCACAAGACGAAGTAGACACACTTATTGATGACTTGCTCTAGTCCCAAAGTATATAGTGACTGCTTAGATTTTATTAGCATCAGCTGTATCAAATAAAGAAATAATATCGATGTTGCATTTTACCTAGAAAGGAAAATACATGACTGTTTATAACATCAATTTAGGAATTGGTTGGGCGTCAAGTGGTGTCGAATATGCTCAGGCCTACCGTTCTACCATTTTTAAAAACACTGGTATCAAGGCTAAGTTTGTCTTTATGGATATGTTCTTGCAGGACAACCTGTCTGATTTGACCCGTAACATGGGTTTTGCGGACGAAGATGTCATCTGGCTCTATAGCTATTTTACAGACCTTAAGATTGCTCCAACGACCTATACCGTCAAGGATTTGGAAAATGAAATTCCTTATGATATTACACGTCGTGAAATTAATGGTAAGGTAGTGAAGCTCTTTTGTGCTAAAGAGGACATTTTTTATGCGGCATACTTGCGTAAAGAGGGTGAAGAGATTGTTCACCGTGTGGAAAAGGTTTCTCGTGGTTGCTTGATTCGTAAAGATTTTTACTCTTACACCAAGATGTTCACAGAGTATTACACACCAGTTGACAACAAGGCTCATCTTTACCAACGCCGTTTCTTCAATGAAGATGGTAGTGTTGCCTATGACGAAATCGTTGATGGAAAGGATAGTATCTTCCGTTTTTCAGATAAGATTTTGTCTTCTAAGCACGAGTTTATCGCTTATTTTATGTCTCAACTTGGCCTCACGGACAAAGATATTGTCATCTTGGACCGTGCAACTGGTACAGGGCAAGCCGTTTTCCGTAATGCCAAACCTGCCAAACTTGGGGTAGTGGTCCATGCGGAACACTTTAGTGAGAATGCGGTAACAGACAAGACCATTCTTTGGAATAATTATTACGAGTATCAATTTAGTAATGCGGACAAGGTCGATTTCTTTATCTCGGCGACAAATCGTCAGCGTGATATCATGCTAGATCAGTTCAACAAGTACACACCATTTAGGCCTCATATCGTAACCATCCCTGTGGGAAGTGTGGATAAACTGAGAAAACCTGATGGCAATCGTAAACCATTCTCTATCATTACCGCTTCACGTTTGGCCAATGAAAAACATGTGGACTGGTTGGCTAAGGCTGTTGTTAAGGCCAAGGAGAGCTTGCCACAAGTTAATTTTGATATCTTTGGTACAGGGGCTGAGGAGGCTAAACTTAAGGCTATTATTGAGGAAAATCAAGCTCAGGATTACATCCATCTCAAAGGTCATCAGGAGTTGACAGAAGTCTACAAGGACTACGAGCTTTACCTGTCAGGTTCTAAGAGTGAAGGCTTTGGCTTGACTCTTTTAGAAGCTGTTGGTTCAGGTCTTGGTATGATTGGATTTGACGTGCGCTATGGGAACCAAACCTTTATTAAAGATAATGAAAATGGTTACCTCATTCCTCGTTTCGAAAAAGATGATGAACCTGCCATTGTAGCGGCTTTGGCAGAGAAAATTGTAGCCTTCTTTAACCGCACAGATTTGGACCATGTTCATCAAGTCTCTTATGATATCGCTAAAGGCTTTTTGACAGAGGAAATTGAGCAGAAGTGGCTTAACTTAGTAAAGGAGATGACTAGTCATGATTAATTTATTTGAAAGTTATAGTCAGGGTAGTTGGGATCTCCATTACTCCTTAATCGTTGCTGGCTATGCCAATACAACGGTTTGCCTTTCGGATGATGGCTTTCTACCTAGTGATGTAACCTCGCCCTACCTTTATTTCACTGGTTTTGATAAGGTTCAGGGATCTGCTCTTTACTTTAATCAAGTGCCCGTGCCAGATTACTGGGAAATTTTAGGGACCAATAGTAATGCAGAAATTTTCCGTTTTGATAAAAAACGTGGACATATTCATTATGCGCATCCTGAACATCAACGTTTGGTGAATGCTGTGGACTGGTATGATGAGTCAGGCCGCTTGCGCGTGACTGACCGCTATAATAACAAGGGCTATCGTTTTTCTCAGACAACGTACAATGTTAAACAAGAAGCGACTATCACTAGTTATTTCACGCCAGATAACAAGGAAGTTATCGTTGTTAATCATTTGACCAAGGATGTTATCTTGAATTGGAAGGAAAAAGTCTACATTTTCAAAAACAAGTCGGAATTTGTAGTCTTCTATCTCCAAGAGGCGGGTTATGATTTAAGTCGTATCCTTTATAACTCACTGTCAACGCCTTTCTTGACAACGATGAACCTTCCAAATTCTGGCCAAGATGTGCTTTTCTGGCAAGAGCCAATTACAGACACAGTTCCTGGCAATATGCGTTTGCTCCTTGATAGCAATCACCGTCAAACCAAGATTGTTGTTCAGGATTACACAGCCTACACGAATTTGCTAAAATTGATTAGTCCCCAGCAGGCTTCTCATGTAGCTTTCCTTGGCTTTATGTATCCATTTGCACGTCAAAATCATTTCCAAAACCATGCACTTATCTTGACCAATTCCGATCAGGTTGAACATCTGGAAAGTATTGTTAGTGAAGTACCTACCATGCACTATCATATCGGGGCTATTACAGAGATGTCAAGTCGCTTGATGGATTTGGCTAAATATAGCAATGTTAGTCTTTATCCTAACATTACAACAGAACAGGTTAAACGCCTTTATCAAGAAGCTGATTTCTACTTGGATATTAACCATCAAAATGAAATCTTGTCAGCGACCCGTGCTGCTTTCGAAAATAATATGCTTATCCTTGCCTTTACGAATACTAGTCATGGTTCAGAGTATACAGCGCCAAGCAATATCTTTTCACCGATGGATGCCGGTCACTTCAAGCAAACCCTTCATGAAGCCTTGGGCAACCATGAGTTCTTTAGACATCTTCTTGACCGTCAACGTGAGCATGCTCGTGTGGCGACACCAGAAGATTATCAAAAGGTCATTGGTTAGGGTCATGGCAGTTCAGGTTCGTAAGGTTTACCCTTTTACACCAACGTTTAGACAGGTCGCTTCGCTTTATGAAGCGGCTTTTCCTGCTTGTGAGCGTCTTCCCCTCTGGCAATTGTCTTGGAATGGCTTGAAAAAAGGGCAGGAATTTCTGGCTTATTATGATAAGCAAACTTTTATTGGCTTAACCTATACCATCTATACTGACAGCCTAGTATACTTACTCTTTCTTGCGGTTGAAGAAAGTAAACAGTCTCAGGGATACGGAAGTCAGATTTTGGCACAAGTGAAGAAAGAAGCAGGCGTTTGCCCATGTGTTCTCACGATTGAGCCCATGGATGATCCTAATGTTTCTAATCGAGCTCAACGTCTAAAACGTCTAGCATTTTACGAAAAAAATGGCTATCAAGCTTTGAATCATTTCTATTTTGAAGGGACTGAGCGTTATCAGATTTTAACAACCGATAAGACGCTTTCCCTAGTAGCTTTGGAGAACGCTTTGGCTAAGACCTTTTTAGGCAAGCATGGTGTCAGAGTGGAGTAGAAGCTTGATTTTGTAGTTAAATCTAAGTTGACAAAATAAGAAAAAGTAAAAACTTTTTCTCTTGCTATTAGAGTAAAAAAATGATATAATTGAAACGTTGACTAAATGCACGTCCTGTGCAACCGCACGACTACTGTTTGCAAGTGGGTTCGTCCCCGCAGTACTAGGCGAGTCTTCACAGAGGGAAACCTCAGACACATTAAAAATTTTAATAGGAGGTGCATCATGAGCACATACGCAATCATCAAAACTGGTGGAAAACAAGTTAAAGTTGAAGTAGGTCAAGCGATCTACGTTGAAAAAATCAACGCTGAAGCTGGATCAGAAGTAACTTTTAACGAAGTTGTTCTTGTCGGTGGTGATAAAACTGTAGTAGGTACTCCAGTTGTTGAAGGAGCTACTGTTGTCGGAACTATCGAAAAACAAGGTAAACAAAAGAAAGTTGTTACTTTCAAATACAAACCTAAAAAAGGTAGCCACCGTAAACAAGGTCACCGTCAACCTTATACAAAAGTTGTTATCAACGCTATCAACGCGTAAGCTAACGACTAATCACTAAGAAAGGACACAATCTTATGTTGAAAACTCTTGAAAACTTGCAACTTTTCGCCCACAAAAAAGGTGGGGGTTCTACTTCCAATGGTCGTGATTCAGAAGCTAAACGTCTTGGTGCCAAAGCTGCTGATGGTCAAACTGTAACAGGTGGATCAATCCTTTACCGTCAACGCGGTACACACATCTATCCAGGTGTAAACGTAGGCCGTGGTGGTGACGATACACTCTTCGCTAAAGTTGAAGGTGTTGTACGTTTCGAACGTAAAGGTCGCGACAAAAAACAAGTATCTGTATACCCAGTTGCTAAATAATTCAGCTAAAGTCTGCACTTTTGTGTAGGCTTTTCTTATTTATGAAAGGAAGATGCCCATGCCTTTGAATCAGTACCAACAAGAAGTCGGACCAAGCTTAGCGGATGTCAGCTCTGGGAAGATGCCGGATATCGCACTCTTGGACGGTCGCTATTGTAGTGTTGAACATTTGACAGTAGCAGAACACTACGAGGATATTCTTGACTTTTACTTTACCAATCGGATTCTTTCTGACTGGACCTATATGTATGCGGATCCTTTTGAATCTGAAGAAGCAGTACGCCAGTGTTTGGAAGACTATGAGCAGTCTTCTAATCCTTATTTCTTTGCCATTAGAGATAAGGCCTCAGGAAAGGTTCTGGGCACTTTCTCACTCATGGCTATTACGCCTAAAAATCGTAGTGTAGAGATGGGACGAGTCATTTTGGCTCCAGCCTTACAAAAAACGCGAGCAGCTACCGAAGCCCAATATTTAGTGATGACCTATGTTTTTGACGTGCTAAACTACCGTCGCTATGAATGGAAATGTGACAGTCTCAACCGTCCTTCCGCCAATGCAGCACAGCGACTAGGTTTCACCTACGAAGGACGTTTCCGTAACCACGCTATCTATAAGGGACGTAGCCGTGATACGGACTGGTTCTCTATTATTGACAGTGAGTGGCCTGCACTAAAAGAGCGCTTTGAGAACTGGTTAGCTCCTGATAATTTTGATGAAAATGGACAACAGAAACGTTCATTAAAGGAATGTTAGTGCTTGTTTAAAGGGTTCTCTTATTGTTGAGAGGGCCCTCTTTTAGTTCTTTACTCGTTCATTCAAGTTTTGCCCTACTCTCGTCTTTATTTTCATTTGTCAGTTACTCCCGAATTATAGTGTTAAAAACTCATTAAAATACTCATTTTTCTGTCAATAATATTTCCATCAAAAACCATATTTATGCTATAATAAAGAGTAATTGTATCAAGGAGAATAATGACTAATGGATTTAATTCGCGAAAAAGTATTCGTTAACCGTTACCACTATGATGTTCGTAACCATGAGTGGGAAAAAGAAAATGGTGTTCCTAAAACTAATGTTGAGGTAACTTTCCAGTTGCACAATAAAGATGAAGAAGCTAACAACACGTCTGTTGTTGCTGTTTTGCAATTTATGATTGTCCGTGATGAGTTTGTTATCTCAGGGATTGTCTCTCAAATGGATCATATTCAAAACCGTATCGTCAATGAACCTAAAGACTTCTCACAAGAAGAAGCTGAGGCTTTGGCAGCCCCTTTGTTGGATACGCTTCAACGTTTGACTTATGAAGTCACTGAGATTGCCTTGGATCGCCCAGGTATCAACTTGGAGTTCTAAGATGTCTCTTGCAGTTATTACGGATTCGTCGGTTAATCTCCCTGCTGATATTCAGGGACATGCTGATGTATATATTTTAGATATTCCGGTCATCATTGAGGGTCAGCCTTTTGTTGAAGGAAAAAACTTGGACTTGAAACAGTTTTATGAGCAAATGGCGAACTCAGAAGAACTGCTCAAGATGTCGCAACCTAATCTGGCTGATTTGGATAACCTACTGATGGAGTTAGAGGATAAAGGTTACACCCATGTCATTGGGCTTTTCCTTTCTTCAGGCATTTCTGGTTTTTGGGCCAACAGTCAATTTTTGATTGAAGATCATGCCAAGTTGAAAATTGCTTTTCCTGATACTAAAATAACGGCAACTCCTATGGGTGCCATGGTGAGAAACGTTTTGCATTGGTCAGCTCAAGAGATGTCTTTTGACAATATCTTGAAGAAACTAGATGAGCAAATTGCACAAACAACAGCTTATATTCTCGTGGATGACCTTAACCATTTGGTTAAGGGAGGACGTTTGTCGAATGGTTCGGCGCTTTTAGGAAATCTTTTGTCTATCAAACCTATTTTGAATTTTAATGATGAAGGAAAAATCGTTGTTTTTGAAAAGGTGCGTACAGAGAAGAAAGCTGTGAAGCGTTTGGTTGCCCTAGCTGAGGACAATCAAAACATGGAGCTCAGCATTTTGCATACCAATGTTCCTGAAAAGGCAGAGGATTTTAAAGAACAGCTTGAAGCCCAAGGTGTTAAGGTTTCAACAGTGGTGTCCCTCTGTGCCGTGATTGCTACCCATTTGGGAGAGGGAGCGTTAGTTCTAGGCTTGACACCTAAGTTCACCAAATAAAGAACAATCCATTTTGAATGGGGATTGTCTACGACTATGATCAATAGAGAGGAAAAATGATATGTCTATTAAAGTTATTGTTGCTGGATTTAAAGGAAGAATGGGTTCAACTGCGGTTGATATGGTCAAGGGAGATGATGAATTGACCTTAGCTGCCTTGCTTGACCCATTTGCGACAGAAAAAGAAGTGGACGGTGTTCCTGTCTTCACGGATAAGGCGGATTTGGTTGGCTTTGACGCAGATGTCTGGGTGGATTTCACCATGCCAGCTGTTGCCTATGAAAATACCCATTTTGCTTTGGAAAATGGTTTTGCACCAGTTGTGGGTACGACAGGATTTACAGAAGCACAGATTCAGGACTTGACAGCCCTTTCTAAAGACAAGTCAATTGGTGGCTTGATTGCTCCAAACTTTGCTATTGGTGCTATCCTTCTGATGAAGTTTGCGGCAGAAGCCAGCAAATACTTCCCAGACCTTGAAATCATTGAGCTTCACCACGATAAGAAGAAGGATGCCCCTTCAGGTACAGCAGTGAAAACGGCTGAACTTATTCGTGAAGTTCGTGAACCTAAACGTCAAGGAGCTGAAGATGAGGTGGAAACACTTGCTGGGGCACGTGGTGCGGAGTTTGATGGCTTCCGTATTCACAGTGTGCGTTTGCCAGGTCTTGTGGCTCACCAAGAGGTCATCTTTGGTGCCCAAGGAGAAGGCTTGACCTTGCGTCACGACTCTTACGACCGTATTTCCTTTATGGGTGGTGTTAATCTTGGGATTAAAGAAGTGGTTAAACGTGACCAGCTTGTTTATGGTTTGGAACATTTACTATGAGATTAAGTTATTTGCCTTCTGAGTTTCAGGAGGCTTTACCAATATTAGAGAAAATTAAGGCGGCTGGATTTGAGGCTTACTTTGTTGGAGGATCTGTTCGTGATGCTCTTCTCAATCGTCCCATCCATGACGTGGACATTGCATCGTCTTCTTACCCTGAGGAAACCAAACAGGTTTTCGAGCGTACGGTAGATATCGGCATAGAGCATGGGACGGTCTTGGTTTTGGAAAATGGCGGTGAATATGAGGTGACAACCTTCCGAACAGAGGATGTTTATGTAGATTACCGTCGTCCGTCTAGTGTGTCCTTTGTGCGTTCGTTGGAAGAGGATCTTAAGCGTCGTGATTTTACAGTCAATGCTTTTGCTCTTAATGAAAATGCTGAGGTTATCGACAAGTTCAATGGTCTTGCTGACTTGGACAACCGTGTTTTGAGGGCTGTTGGTAAGGCTGAGGAACGCTTTAACGAGGATGCCCTTCGCATCATGCGTGGGTTACGTTTTGCAGCAAGTTTAGACTTTGATATCGAAGAAAAGACTTTTGAGGCGATGACCAGCCATGCTCCGCTTTTGGAAAAGATTTCGATTGAGCGAAGTTTCATCGAGTTTGATAAGCTACTTTTGGCCCCACATTGGAAGAAAGGAATCAAGGCCCTTCTAGAGACTAAGGCCTATCAGTACCTTCCAGATTTTCAAGAGACAGCTGAGAAATGGCAGTCTTTTGTGGCAGATTATGCTGAGGGATTTAGATTTACAAGTTCTGAGCAGGCCTGGGCAGCAACGCTTTTGGCTCTCAAGCATGACAATCCACGCTCTTTCCTTAAAAAATGGAAGACCTCTGTGAATTTCCAGAAGACAGTACAATCTCTGGTTGGGATTTTTAAATTCCGTATGGAGAGAGCTGTGACCAAGCCAGATGTTTATCAGTATGGTAAGGAGCTCCTAGAGGAAGCTGAAGGTTTGAGACAAGCTCAGGGCTTGACAGTCGATTATGAGCGTATTGCTGAGTTGGATGGTCAGTTGCTCATCCATGATAAGCACGAAATCGTTGTAAATGGCGGTATGCTGATGAAGGAGTTGGGTTTCAAACCTGGACCGGACCTTGGTCGTGCACTCAAAGCTATTGAAAATACTATTGTTAATGGAAATCTAGCTAATGACAAGGAAGCCATTATAGCCTTTGTTCAAGCTATGAAGTGAGTCTTTAGACGTTATAAAAATGACACACCGCTACAGAGCATGCGTAAGATCCGTAGCGGTGTTATTTGTAAAAAGGAGGTAAGATGTCAGATTTTATTGTTGAAAAATTAACCAAGTCCGTTGGAGATAAGACGGTTTTTAAAGAGATTTCATTCATTATCCATGATTTGGATCGTATTGGGATTATTGGTGTCAATGGGACAGGTAAGACAACCTTGTTAGATGTTGTATCTGAGCGTATTGGCTTTGATGGTGATGTCTCGCCTTTTACCAAGGCCAATGGCTACAAGATAGCTTATTTGACTCAGGAGCCAGAATTTGATGATAGCAAGACAGTTCTTGATACGGTCTTGTCATCGGACCTTCGTGAGATGGCCTTGATTCGTGAGTATGAAACGCTTATGGCGGATTATTCTGAGGAGAATCAGGCTCGCTTGGAGAAGGTTATGGCTGAGATGGATAGTCTGGATGCTTGGTCTATTGAAAGTGAGGTTAAGACAGTCTTGTCTAAGCTTGGTCTTTCGGACCTCTCGCAAAAGGTTGGTGACCTCTCAGGGGGTCTTCGACGTCGTGTTCAGTTGGCTCAGGTTCTCTTGAATGATGCTGATCTTTTGCTTTTGGACGAACCAACCAACCATTTGGATATTGATACCATTGCCTGGTTGACAAATTTTCTCAAGTCGTCTAAAAAAACCGTGCTTTTCATTACCCACGACCGTTATTTCTTAGATAATGTGGCAACACGCATCTTTGAGCTAGACCAGGCTAATCTGATTGAGTACCAAGGAAATTATCAAGATTACGTGCGACTCAAGGCTGAACAAGATGAGCGTGATGCAGCAGCTCTACACAAGAAAAAGCAACTCTATAAGCAGGAGTTGGCCTGGATGCGAACGCAACCACAAGCTCGTGCGACCAAACAACAAGCTCGTATCAATCGTTTTAAGGATCTAAAGGGTGAGGTTCACCAAACGGGCAATAATGACGATCTTGAAATTAACTTTGAGACTAGCCGTATTGGTAAGAAGGTGGTTAATTTCGAGCATGTCGATTTTGCTTATGAAGCTGGCAAGCAAATTCTCAGTGATTTCAACCTTATCATGCAAAATCGTGATCGTATCGGTATTGTTGGTGATAACGGTGTCGGAAAATCGACCTTGCTCAATCTCATTAATGGTGATCTTGTGCCTATAGCTGGTGTCCTGGATATTGGTGAGACGGTACGTATTGGTTATTTCTCACAGCAAATTAAGGACATGGATGAGAGTAAGCGTGTCATTAACTACTTGCAAGAAGTGGCGGATGAAGTCAAGACAACAGTTGGAACAACCAGTATCACCGAGCTCTTGGAGCAGTTCCTTTTTCCTCGTTCTACCCATGGAACACAGATTGCTAAACTTTCTGGTGGGGAAAAGAAACGTCTTTATCTACTTAAGATTTTGATTGAAAAGCCCAATGTTCTGCTCTTGGATGAGCCGACAAACGACCTGGACATTGCAACTTTGACGGTTTTGGAAAACTTCCTTAATGGTTTTGGAGGCCCTGTCGTTACCGTAAGTCACGACCGCTATTTCTTGGACAAGGTGGCAAACAAGATTCTAGCCTTTGAAGATGGCGGCGTGCGTGAGTTCTTTGGCAATTATACGGACTACCTTGATGAAAAAGCCTTCTTACAAGAGCAATCGGCCCTTCTTGAAAAGGAAAAAGCACAAGCTAGCGTTAAGGTTGAAAAAGTCAAAGAAGACAAAAAACGCATGAGTTACTTTGAGAAACAAGAGTGGGCGACTATTGAAGATGAAATTGCCGAGCTTGAAGCTAAAATCGAAGAGATTGAAGCAGCCATGCTCGAAAATGCAAGCGATTATGGACAGTTAGCCACCCTCCAACGAGACTTGGATGCCACTAATGAAAGCTTGCTTGAAAAATATGAACGCTATGAGTATTTGAGTGAGCTAGAAGGCTAAGTTCTTTAGTAATCAAAGTATGACAAAAGCCCTGCAGATGCAAGGCTTTTTTAAGTTTATCTAGTGAATGGTTCTATCCTACCACAAGCGGAATGAAAAGGAGAGAACAGAGACACCTGCAAAAATAATCAATGAAGCTACCAAGCGCCCAATCAGAAAGGCTGAGAAAAATGGTGCGCTAAAGAGCAGTAGTCCAAAGACGAGGCAAATCAAGGCAATTGACAGGGCAGGTTGACCTGAAAAGCCAAACTGACGTTGGCGATAGGCGTGAAAACCCTGAGTAAAGGCTGAGACCAGCAACCACCAAGCAATGATAGTTACGGCGACACCTGAGAGTACCCATGCTGATGTTGAAAGTAAAATAATACCAAAAATGATTGAAATAATACTTTGAAGAAGTTGAATAAAGGAACGCTTCTCATTATCTCGTTTGAAATAGACCATGAGGCTTGATACACCTGATACTAACATCACTAGAGCAAAAAGCCAACCGACGATGGCCAGAAGATTGGTGGGATTAGCAAAGAAAAAGACACCCAAGAGGGTTATGAGGATTCCGCTAATCAATGTAAAACTTTTCATACGATACCTCTTTTTAATTTTTCTTAATACTACTATGTGAGAGTCGAATTGTCAAACAAAGACCCTCTTTAAGGAGTCTAGATTTTATAGGAATAAGTGGCAGCTTTTTTGGTTCTCGTTGCCATCTGGCGGCCTGTTTTTTGAAAAGTATGTTTAAAGCGACGCAAGAAATTTGTGGAATCCATTTTGAGATAATCCTCGTTAAAAGTCCCAAAAAGCTGACGGTAGGTGGTTAAGGTGTTTTCATCAGGCATGATGCTGAGTATGGTTGGATGATATTCTAATCGTCCCTTAATGCGTTTCATGGCAGTCAACAGAATATCCCAATGGTCGAAAGCAAGGTCATCTTGAGTCAGTTGCTTGTCACCGTCAATCAGTTGTAACTGGCCATTTATCATCGCAATGTCTAGCCAATGGGTCGATGCGGCATCATCTTCAGCCTTTTCTACTTGGTGGTCATCGTAAGACATAAAACAGAGATAGGCTACTGAAATTGTCCACATTCGAGGGTCACGATAAGGTGTCCCAACGGTGATGAGTTGTTCAATATGTTCTGGATTGAGTTGAACCGATGTTTCTTCAAGAACTTCGCGACAAACAGCTATATTGAGATCTTCTTGTTCTTGGACGAAGCCCCCACTAAGCGCATATTTTCCCAAGAAGGGATGGTTTTTTCGCTTGATAAGTAAGGTTTGAACGCTTCCCTCATAATAGCGGAAGATGACTGAGTCTACAGTTACTGAGGGTCTGACATACTTATCCATTTCTTCTTGTTGGTAGATTTTCAAGAAGTCCTTTTCACTACCAGAATTTTCAAAGGTTTTTGACATGTTTTTTCCTCCTTGTCTTTGATGCTAAGTTGAGAGATGATTTCTTGAAGAGGTCATCTAAACTTCAATATGCAACCGTTCCTTGATTGCCTTTTTGGCAAAATGGTAGTTGTCTGCAAAAAAACTATCACTGTCACTATTATCCCCTAAAATAACGATTTTGTCTTTAAATGGTGACAGTAGGTCTAAAAGATGTTTGGTAAACCAGTCACGTGTATGATGGTCAGCCATGGTCATATCGCGAAAACCATCATCAACATAGTTTGACTTTGGTAGAATGACAAAAATCAAATCCCATTTTTCGCGAGCTTGAGTGACTTGATAGAGGCGGTCCAAGGTGTCAAATTCTTCTTGAGAAATACTCTCCTTCAAATAGTAGTCAATATAAACCTTTGTCACCGTTGAATTGGTATCTGCAAAGATAAGACCTGAGTGTTGCCCCTTATCAATGATATCAGCGGTCTGTGCATATTGGTCGGTCAAGAGGTGAATATAGTCATTGGTATCCAATTCATCATCACGAACATTATACTTTTCTTGATACTCACGGGCATATTCCAGAGAACAGGGAGCATTGTATGTACGAGCCAAATCTTTCACTAGGGTAGTTTTTCCACCGCTAGCAGATCCGACAACCAGGACTTTTCGTGTAAAATGACGACGGAAAGGCTTAGTGATAAATCGCCAATTTTCCATAGGGTTATCACGAATCTCGGTAGCAGAGATGTCTATAATAGAACGTTCGATGAGCTCTACCTGAGCTTGGGGATAGTGTTCATTGAGTTCAGCCACATACTCGGGCTCACCAACATAAAAGGTGATTTTTTCAGGGGTATCGGTATTTTTCGCGATAAGCTCCTTAACATGCTTAACCCATGGAATCCAGCCCTCAGGGTAGGCAGGCATCCCTTCTTCATCTAATTTATCTACGACAACAAGTTCGTCATCATAAAATACTTCACGAACGTAACGAAAGCGTCGATTGAGTGATAGGCCTGCGCGTGTTCCACGATCTTCCTGACCATTACTGCCACTAACGATTACTAGAACATTGTCGTTATAGCGTTTGGCTTTGGTGATGAGGTCAACATGCCCAATGTGCATTGGAGCGAAAGTTCCAAACACAATCCCAATACGCTTTCCTGATAGCTGTTTTCTTTTCATAAGAATAATCCTTTATTTGAAATATAGTAAAATTACTAAATTAATAGTAGCATAGCTCAAAGTCTTTGTAAATAGAAAATAGTAAAATTACTAAATTGCTTTTCACGTCCAATATAGCATGAAAATTTCAAAAAAGGCAAAATTTTTTCCAAGAAAAAGCTGAAAAAAGCTAATGCGCTTACATTGCTGAATTGATAAGGTTTTAGAAAAGACTTAAAATAGATAAAATTGAATTGATGTCATAAAATCTAACATACAAATCAAAAAAATAACAAAAAATACTTGACAAGAAGATTCTGAAAATTTATACTATTCATGTAATTAAATTACTAAGGTAATTATTTGAAAGGAAACATTGATATGACAACAGGTAAAGAATACGTTGCTAGCGTTTTTGAAAAAGTGAAAGCTCAAAACAGACACGAGGCTGAGTTCCTTCAAGCAGTTGAAGAAGTTTTCGATTCACTTGTCCCTGTCTTCGATAAATATCCTAAGTATATTGAAGAAAACCTTTTGGAACGTTTGGTTGAACCAGAACGTATCGTTTCATTCCGTGTACCATGGGTTGATGATAAAGGTCAAGTACAAGTAAACCGTGGTTTCCGTGTACAATTCTCATCAGCTATTGGTCCTTACAAAGGTGGTCTTCGTTTCCACCCATCAGTAAACCAATCAATCATTAAATTCCTTGGTTTCGAACAAATCTTTAAAAACTCATTGACTGGTCAACCAATCGGTGGTGGTAAAGGTGGATCAAACTTTGATCCTAAAGGTAAATCAGATAACGAAATCATGCGTTTCTGCCAAAGCTTCATGACTGAATTGAGCAAACACATCGGTGCAGATACAGACGTACCTGCAGGTGATATCGGTGTTGGTGGACGTGAAATTGGTTACCTCTATGGCCAATACAAACGTCTTCGTAACGAATACACAGGTGTTCTTACTGGTAAAGGTTTGAACTGGGGTGGTTCACTTGCTCGTACAGAAGCAACTGGTTACGGTGCTGTTTACTTTGCAGAACAAATGCTTAATGCACGTGGTGAAAACTTTAACGGTAAGACAGCAGTTGTTTCAGGTGCTGGTAACGTTGCCATCTACGCTATTGAAAAATTGCAAAGCCTAGGTGCTAAAGCTGTGACATGTTCTGATTCATCTGGTTTTGTTTATGATCCAGACGGAATCGACGTTGACTTGTTGAAAGAAATCAAAGAAGTTAAACGTGAACGTATTGTCAAATATGCAGAAGCTCGTCCAAATGCAACTTACACACCTGCTGGTGGTGAAAAGACAGTTTGGTCTATCAAAGCTGACTTGGCTTTCCCATGTGCAACTCAAAACGAATTGGATGAAACAGATGCAGAAACACTTGTAGCAAATGGCGTTCTTGCTGTTTCAGAAGGTGCTAACATGCCTTCAACTTTGGGAGCTATTGATGTCTTCCTTAAAGCTGGTGTATCATTTGGTCCTGCCAAAGCTGCTAACG
Source organism: Streptococcus sp. C150 (assembly GCF_000187445.1). Lineage (NCBI taxonomy): Bacteria > Bacillati > Bacillota > Bacilli > Lactobacillales > Streptococcaceae > Streptococcus > Streptococcus sp. C150. The sequence goes on from NZ_GL698449.1 coordinate 46,184, forward strand.
CTGGTGGTGTTGCTGTATCAGCTCTTGAAATGGCACAAGATAGCCAACGTACACAATGGACATTCGAAGAAGTTGATGCTAAACTCTACGATATCATGAAAGGTATCTACGAAAATGCTGCAGAAGCTGCTAAAGAATTTGGTCATGAAGGTAACCTTGTTGTTGGTGCCAACATCGCTGGATTCCTTAAAGTTGCAGATGCAATGTCAGCTCAAGGTATTGTTTAATTAGCAGACCTGACCTGATTAATAAGCCTCTCGATAAAATAAGAAAAGAAGCCTGCGGGTTTCTTTTTTTGTTTGAAAAGGTATGGCAGGTGGATCAAGCTGTAGTGGATAGTCTGTCTGGTTGTCAGGAACGTAATCTTTTAAAGAGGTAAAAAGTTTCCTGCTAGATTTTTGGTATAATGAGGGAGCAAAGAATCTCTTTTTATAGCTAATTTTATGATTTAATACGAGAGGAAGAATTGTGATTATTGAACAAAGTCCCTTTGGGAAAAGAGAAAAGAACTCTAGTAATTGGGCAGTTTTTGTACTGAGTTTTTTGATAAGTTTCGTGTCAATTTTGCCAATGTTCTTTTTTAGAGATAAGCTTTATGGCGATGATGTGGTTTTTCATATTAACCGTCTTTTGTCTCTAGACACCATTTGGAAGAGTCCTATCAATTTTACGACCAATGGAGGCACTGGCCAGTTAATCAATACCTTTTATCCTTGGTTGACCTACTATCCAATCTTCTTAGTATATAAGTTGACACAATCTATTTTTGTAGCTTGGATGAGTTTTCAGTTTCTTGTTCGCTTTGCAACCTGTTTGCTTAGTTTTTATGGCTTACGTTTATTGAGGTATTCTGATAAGCAGGTGCTGATATTTTCTACCTTCTATCTCTTTTCGGGTTATTTCTTGCATAATTCCTACTATAGGGCAGCGGTTGGCGAAACGCTGGCGATGATTTTTCTGCCCCTAGTTTTTGTAGGTGTGCGTTTGCTAACTTTTGGAGATTACAAAAAATGGTGGGTCTTGACCCTTGGGATGCTTGGCCTTGTCTATTCCCATGTTTTATCGGTCGTCTTAGCCTCTGTTTTGATTTTCTTAGTAGTGGTAACCAGTTTTTGCATTTGGGACTCTAAGAAAGAGCGGTTACTGGGCTTTCTTAAGGCTACTCTAGTAACTTTGGGAATGTCTCTGGCCTATTTTGTGCCTATGATAGAGCAATTTAGGTATGTGACTTTGCGGACGACATTTAAGCCTTTTCTAGCCAAAACGGCTTTGAGTTTGTCAGATACCTGGGGGCTTATTGTCAGTAGTGATTTAAGGACCCCATCAGTTAATCTTCTTTATTTTGTTGGTTTAGTGTTAAGTCTAGCCTTTGCTAAGTGTTTGGTGAAGGATAGGGAAGCTAGAATTTACCTTTTTATATCTCTTGCTTTAGCCTTTTTAACCTTGAAGAATTTTCCTTGGCAGTTATTGCAGGAAAGCCCGGTGTCCAATCTTCAATTTCCTTGGAGATTATGGAGTTTGGCTTTGCTATTTTTCAGCTTAGCCCTGGCTAATATCTTAAAGACTATTTCTCTAAAAGCTACGACGGTACTTGTCCTGAGTGGTATTTGCCTGAATATGTTTCAGATTGTTACTGTTCAAGATAAGATGACTAAAGTCAAGAACATATTGCCGAGTAATACAAAAGTTACGAAAGAAATGCTGGCTAAGGGAACTTACAAAAATATCAACGGTGATTATACCAATAAAGAAGTTCCCTTTAAGTTTGTCTTTGATAAACACCTTTTCCTTGGTAATCAGGAAATGGAGTCAGCTATCAAGCAATCTCCTCATGAGCTGTCATTTAAGGTGACTAATAATTCTCAAGTTGAGAAAGTTTTGTCACTGCCTGTTTTCTACTACAAGGGGCAGGAAGTGACGATAGATGGAAAACCAGCAACAACTTACTTATCTAATGAAAAGAACCCGACTAATTTAGTTTTACCACCAGGCAAGCATCGTGTTGTATTGACCTATGGTTATACCTCAGTAGCTAAAATGGCAATGAGTGTTTCAGCGATTAGTTTTTTAGCTTTTATTGGCTATTTGTATAGAGTGAAGAAAGAACGATGAAAAGAAGCCTGAGGGTTTCTTTTTTCGTCTGCTTTCCTAGGGGTCCGCCATTTTTGATATAATAGGTTGAGGTCATTATGTCTGAAAATAAAAACCTTAGACTCAGATAATAGAAGAACATATGATGTCAGAGTATAAATAAGAAATGATGAAGGAGCAAAGAGATGATAAAACCTATCGTAAAGGATGTCTTTTTTCTAGGACAAAAATCGACAGAAGCGACTAAAGAGGACCTCTATTTGGCTAAGGATTTGCGTGATACACTGGAATTTTACAAAGATGCTTGTGTGGGTATGGCAGCCAATATGATTGGGGTTAAAAAGCGTGTTATCATCGTCAATATTGGTTTTGTCAATCTGGTTATGTTTAATCCTGTTTTGGTAAGCAAGTCTTCGCTATTTCAAACCGAGGAGTCTTGTTTGTCTTTAGAAGGAAGTCGTCCAACCAGACGTTATGAGTCGATTGAGGTAGCTTATTTAGATGAACAATGGATGCCTAAACAGTTAAGTTTTTCTGGTATGCTGGCACAAATTATTCAACATGAATTGGATCATTTAGAGGGTATTATTATCTAAAAGATACTTGAAATAGATTCTAAGAGAGACAAATTACAGTTGCAGAGTGAGAGTAGACACTAAAAATTCCTACCTCACTCTTTTTTAGTTCTCATAGGAACCTTATTCTTGACAATAATTCTCATGAGAACTAAAATAGTTTCCATGAGAATTATTTAAGGAGGAAGATGCAATGCATGGAAAAGATCCCTTTAGTGAATTTAGAGAGTTCATCAATACCATGGAATCTCGCGTGCAAGAGCTAGGTAAAGCGCATGGTGTTGAGCATCTAGCTGGTCCTCAAGGTTTTGCTGTCAAGTATTTGTCTGACAACCAAGATAAGGAAATTTTTATTAAAGACATTGAGAAAAGACTATGTATCTCTAAATCGGTGGCTAGTAATCTGGTTAAACGGATGGAGAAAAATGGTTTCGTTGAATTGGTGACATCAGATAAGGACAAACGCTACAAGTATGTACATCTGACAGACTTGGGCAAAAAGAAGGCCCAAGATGTCGAACATTTCCGAGAGGCCATTCATGAGCAGTTGTTAGAAGGTATATCAAAAGAAGATGCCGAGACGGCTTTTCGAGTCTTTCATCAAATTCGCAAGAATTTAGAGAAAAATAAGGAGTAACTTATGTTTAAAATTTTTAAACGTTTGACGGCAAAAGAGTTAAGTATGATTGTCTTAGCTGTGATTTTTGTTTGCTTGAACGTCTATCTAAACTTGAAAATTCCAGACTATATGTCTGACATCACAACCCTCTTATCAACCAAGGGGACTAAAGCATCAGATATTTTCGCCTGGAATACGGATGTCCCAGGGATGCGAATGCTTTTGATGTCCTTTGCGGGCTTTATGGCCTCTGTAGCAGTTGGATTTCTAGCTGCCAGAACAGCGGCAAGTTTCACTACTCGTCTTCGAGATGATATTTTCCATCAGGTTCTTGATTTTTCGGATGCTGAGATTAAGAAATTCTCCATACCTAGTCTTTTGACTCGTACGACAAATGATATTACCCAGTTGCAGATGGTGCTTACCATGGGGTTACAGGTTGTTACACAAGGGCCAATCATGGCAATCTGGGCGATTACTAAGATTGCAGATAAAAATGGAAATTGGCTCCTAGCCTTGCTCGTTGCTGTGGCGGTGATTGCCATTCTCTTGCTTTTCCTTTTAATCATGGTTATGCCTAAACAACGCTTGATTCAAACTCTGACAGATAAACTCAATAGCGTGACACGTGAATCTCTTACTGGAATTCGTGTGGTGCGTGCCTATAACGCCGAAAGTTATCAAGAGGATAAATTTGAAGATGCCAATATAGCCTTGACTCGAAATAATCTTTTTATCGGACGCTCTTTTGCATTACTAACACCAGTTATGACAGCTGTATCCAGTGGTTTAACCTTAGCTATTTATTGGATTGGTGCGCATTTGATTGAAGATGTTAAGATTCCAACAGATCCAACTAAGATTGCTGGTGCCATGGAAGATAAAATCCATCTCTTCTCAGATATGGTGGTTTACTCCTCTTATGCAATGCAGGTTGTTATGGGATTCATGATGATGATTGTTGTCTTCTTCCTTCTTCCACGTGCCGTTGTAGCAGCTGGACGTATCAATGAAGTTTTAGATACCCAATCTTCAGTTTCTTACCCTGAAAATAACTCTGAAAAGCCTAAAGAAGTCGGTACTGTCGCATTCGATGATGTTTCCTTCCGTTATTCTAAAACGTCAGAGCCTGTTTTGGAGCATGTTAGCTTCAAAGCTAAGAAGGGGGATACGGTTGCCTTCATTGGTTCGACTGGTTCTGGTAAATCAACGCTTGTCAACCTTATCCCACGTTTTTACGACGCCACGCAAGGGACTATCAAGGTTGATGGTGTAGATGTACGTCAGTATGACCATGACACCTTGCACAATATTATCGGTTATATTCCGCAAAAGGCTGTGCTTTTCTCAGGAGATATCACGTCAAATATGACGATGGGAACCAGCAATAATAGTCCCCTTGATGATGCTAAGATTTGGGATGCTCTCGAATTGGCTCAAGGAAAAGACTTTGTTGAAAATAAAGAAGGTCAACTTAGGGCAGAAGTGGCTCAAGCTGGGTCTAATTTCTCAGGTGGTCAAAAACAACGTTTGGCTATTGCGCGTGCCTTGGCTCGTAAGCCTGAAATCTTGATTTTTGACGATTCCTTCTCAGCTTTGGACTATAAGACAGACCGTAAACTGCGTCAAGAATTAGCTGAAAAAACACAAGATATGACCAAGTTGATTGTTGCTCAACGTATCTCTACCATTATGGATGCCGATCAAATCTTGGTGCTTGACCAAGGTAAGGTTGTTGGTCAAGGAACCCACAAGGAACTCTTGGCTAATAATGAAGTCTACCAAGAAATTGCCTATTCACAATTGTCTAAGGAGGAGTTAGAAAATGGAAAATAAGCCAAAAACATCGTCCTATAAACGCTTAAAACCCTATATTAAAGGCTTCCAAATTCCCTTTGTCTTAGCGATTTTTGGAGCTATTATTTCAGCGGTCATTACAGTTATTGGACCTGATAAATTAAAAGAAATCACCAATCTTATTACTGATGGGATTACGCCAACTAAGATGGGAGTTATTCCCGGTATTGATTTAGACAAGGTGGGCAGCATTGCTTTAACCTTGGCTGTTCTCTATGCTATCTCAGCCATTGTTGGTTATTTGCAAAGCTTTACGGTTGCGACGGTTACACAACGCTTTTCACAACGTTTCCGTACCGCTATCCAAAAGAAAATCAACAGTGTACCTCTTAATTATTTTGACAGTCACTCTCAAGGGGACACCCTCTCTCGTGTGACCAATGACGTTGACCTTTTGGGACAATCTCTTAGTCAAGGTCTGGGTACCCTAATTACTTCAAGTGTTCTTTTGGTCGCAGCCATTATTATGATGTTTTACTCAAATGTCACTATGGCTTTCACTGCCATTGGTTCTGTCTTAATAGGATTTGTTCTAGTAGGCTTTATCATGGGTTTCTCACAACCCCTTTTCAAACGTCAACAAGAAAATTTGGCTAACATTAATGGATATATCGAAGAAATCTACACTGGTCAAGCTGTTGTAACGAGCTATAATGCCACTGAAGAGAGCAGTAAGGCATTCAAGGCCCTAAACGATAAACTTTATAAGTCGATGTGGCAGTCTCAATTTATCTCTGGAATTATGATGCCACTTATGATTTTCATTGGGAACTTTGGTTACGTTATGGTCTGTCTTGTGGGAGCTATTAAGGTTATTGATGGTAGCTTGACTATTGGTGATGTAGTAGCCTTCATGACCTATGTTCGTATCTTCTCACAACCTCTTTCTCAAATTGCACAAGGGATTACACAGCTCCAATCAGCAACTGCAGCTATTGGGCGTATCTTTGAATTTTTGGAAGAAAAAGATATGGATGACGAATCAAGTAAGACAGCTGAATTGACAGATACTAAAGGTCAAGTTGTCTTTGATCATGTTTCCTTTGGTTATACTCCTGAAAAGACTATTATTCATGATTTTTCAGCTCTTGCTAAGCCAGGTCAAAAGATTGCGATTGTTGGTCCAACAGGTGCTGGTAAGACGACTATTGTTAACTTACTTATGAAGTTCTATAACATCGATCAAGGCCATATCACCATTGACGGTGTGGATACTGGCGACATGAAACGTGAAACTGTCCATGATCAATTCTCTATGGTGCTTCAGGACACTTGGCTCTTTGAAGGTACTATTCGTGATAATTTAATTTACAACCAAGAAAATATCTCTGAAGAGCAAGTTATTGCTGCAGCCAAGGCTGTCGGTGTTCACCACTTTATCACCACACTTCCAAAAGGTTATGACACTTATTTGGATGACTCGGTTACACTTTCAGTTGGTCAGAAACAGCTTTTGACCATTGCCCGTGCCCTTCTTAAAGATGCCCCTCTCCTTATCTTGGACGAGGCAACATCATCAGTTGACACACGTACTGAAGAATTGATTCAAAAAGCTATGGACAAGCTTATGGAAGGTCGTACTTCCTTTGTCATTGCTCACCGTTTGTCAACCATTCGAAATGCTGACCTTATCCTTGTGATGAAAGATGGTAATATTATTGAACAGGGTAATCATGCTGACCTTATGGCGGCAGATGGTTTCTACGCTGATCTTTATAATAGCCAGTTTACCGAAGAAGTTGCCTAGGATTTTCTTACAAAATTATAATATTTAACAAATTTTCATAAAACGTATGACTATAGGTCGTGCGTTTTATGTTATACTGAGAAAAAACAGATAGATTAGGAGACCCGTCATGCAATATCGTCAAGCAAGACAAGATGAAGTTCAGGAAGTTGCACAAGTATGTGCAGATGCCTTTGAAGATTATCCCTATCTCTCAATGATTGCCAGTAATTTAAAGAAACCTGAGCAGTATAAGGAATTTGTCTTAGCCTTGCAGGAAATGTTAGTGCGTTTGGCAATAAAGATGGATTCTTGCTTGGTAGCCGAACAGGATGGTCGCATTGTTGCGGTAGCTATTTTGCAGCATCAGACGGTTTCCATGCTTAACTATTTGCAAAATGGAGCGACCAAGCTGTTCCGTTTCATCAGTATTACCAAGTTGTTTAAATATTTTAACTTTGTCGAAGAATCAGAGAGACATTTGGAAGATTCTGCAGAATACGACTGGTACCTGATGATGTTGGCGGTAACTCCTGATTTTCAAAGAAAGGGAATCGGAAGTCGCTTCTTACTTGAAGGTGTTGAACCCTTTGTGCGTAGCACAGGAGGCCGTAGTCTTGGCTTGATTACTAACCGTGACTATAATGTACCTTTTTATGAGAAGAATGGCTATAAGCTATGTGGTTACAAGGTTTTGACTTATGAAAAACACAAGCTGGGCAATTGGCCTTTTGTCAAATCTCTTGAAGAATAGTCAAGTGGAAGGAAAACTTAGAGATGTAAAATGAATCTGGCTTCGGCTGGATTTTTTTCATAGTCACAATGCCAGCTCTATTAGGCTCATTCCTTATTTTTAAGCCTATCTATGCTATAATGAAGAAACGCTATTAGAGGAGGTTTTTATGTCAACTCCAAGTATTTATGGGGAATATGCTCAGTATCTCCCCAACATTTTACAAGAAATAACTGACCCTATTATTGCGGCTAATATTGCGAGCAAAAAAGAAACAGGCTTTAAACTCTATGAACATTTTATTTCACGGATTAAGGAAAGTGACTCCATGCGTGAAAAGTGTCGTAGGAAGAATTTGCCTGAGACTAGCCAGTCTGCCCTCAAGGAAATTCGTGACAGTATTGGAATCCGTATCGTTTGTGGCTTTGTTGATGATATTTACAAAACTATCGAAGTGATAAAGGCTATTCCTGGTGTCACGGTCCACAATGAGAAGGATTATATTTCAAATGCCAAGCCTAACGGTTATCGTTCTTATCACCTCATTTTGGAAATAGAAACAGACTTTCCAGATGTGCTAGGAAATGAGAAAGGTACTTATTTTGTGGAGGTTCAGCTTCGGACCATCGCTCAGGATTCCTGGGCCAGTCTGGAACATCAGATGAAGTACAAGCATGATATCAAGAATCCTGAAATGATTACCCGTGAGCTTAAGCGTTGTGCAGATGAATTGGCTTCATGTGATTTGACAATGCAGACCATTCGTAACTTAATTCAAGAAGGAGGGGATTAAAATGGCTCTGAAAATTCTATTAGCAGAGGATGAGGAGGCTCTTTCCAGGGTTTATAAAGCAGCTCTTGAACATCAGGGGTACGAAGTGGATCAGGCCTTTAATGGGCAAGAAGCAGTGGATTTGGCTGCCGAGAATGCCTATCAAGTGATGATCATGGATATCATGATGCCCATCAAAACAGGTATTGAAGCCCTAAGAGAAATTCGCTCAACTGGGAATACCACGCATGTTATTATGTTGACGGCCATGGCCGAAATTGATGACCGTGTGACGGGACTTGATGCTGGTGCGGATGACTACTTGACCAAGCCCATGTCCCTAAAGGAACTTTTGGCTCGTTTGCGTTCATTGGAGCGCCGTTTTAGTGAGACTTTTACGACAAAAGTATTGACGCTTGGCTCGGTTTGTTTGGACCAAGAGGATCAAGAGTTAGTGGCTGGTAATAGTATTCGCCTTTCAAGTCGTGAGACCAAGTTAATGGCTTATTTCATGCACAATCCTACCAAGAAGTTAAGCACTGAGCACCTCTTTAAAACCATCTGGGCTGATGAAGATGACGTTGATGAATCAATTGTCTGGGTTTATATTTCCTATCTGCGCCAGAAATTGCAAGCTATTAAGGCTGATATTAGCATTTTGGGCGAAAAGGGTGGCGACTTTTGTCTTGAGCTAATGAGAGAGGAGTAGGCCATGTTTAGACGATTACGCCTGCAATTTATTACGATTGCTTCCTTGGCCATCCTCTTTATCTTGGTCTTTATGGTGGGAATCATCAATACCGTGAGGTCTTTTCAGACGGAGCAGGAAATTAGCAAGGTACTCAACACCCTTTCGGAAAATAATGGTAGCTTTGGGAAAACCACAAAAATTGAGACCAATCAAGGACATGAGATTCCTTCAGACAGTTTTCGATTTTTCAGTGTGACCTTATCGGGTGATAAGGTTGTCAGCCAGGATACCAGCCATACGGCCCTAATAAACGACGAGGAAGCGGCTAGCTATGCCCTGACAGTTAGCCGTTTGACCAATAATCTAGGAACGATTCGAGAAAAAAACATCAATCTTAGCTATCAAGTAAGTAAGGTCAGTAAAAATAAGGTTTTGGTAGTCTTTTTGGACACGTCTTCTTATTATAATTCTTCCCAAGCTTTAATGAGTCTTTGTATCCTTTTATCACTGTTTGGCTTCATCTTTTTTGTCGTTATTGTCAGTGCTTTGTCTGGAATCGTCATTCGCCCCTTCATTCGAAACTATGAAAAGCAACGGCGTTTTATCACAAATGCAGGTCATGAATTGAAGACCCCATTGGCCATTATTTCTGCCAACACGGAGCTACAGGAACTCATGACTGGGGAAAACGAATGGACCAAGTCTACTAACGACCAGGTGGCACGATTGACCACTCTAATCAATTCGCTTGTGGCCTTATCTCGGCTTGAGGAGCATCCTGATATCGTTCTTCAAGATGTGGATTTTTCGTATGTTACTGAGGATGCAGCAGAGGACTTTAAGGGACCAGTTGTTCGTGACGGGAAATCCTTCCTTATGGATATTTCTCCAGACATCCATGTTAAGGCAGAGGAAAAATCTCTCTTTGAACTTGTAACTCTTCTGGTTGATAATGCAAACAAGTATTGTGACCCAGAAGGGACGGTTACGGTAAGGCTTCGTCAAGTCGGAAGAACTCGTAAACGGGCTCGCCTGGAAGTGTCGAATACCTATAAGGATGGTAAGGCAGTCGATTATAGTAAGTTTTTTGAACGCTTCTATCGTATCGAAGAATCCCATAATAACAAGGAAAATAAAGGTTTCGGTATAGGTCTATCCATGGCTCAAAGTATGGTCAAATTATTTAAAGGGCGTCTCTTTGCCTCCTACAAAGATGACACCATCACTTTTACAGTCATCTTGTAAGGATATTTTAAAATATTTGACTAGGTGAAAACCCTAATTTATGATAAAATAGTAAGGATGAAGATTTAGTGTTCGCTTTGTCATAAAGAGACCATTTGTCAATCTGGAAAGAGCTTGTAAGAGCTTAATCTCCTTCTTAAAAAGATGGTCATTTACGGATTAGGAATGATAAATCTGAGCCAAGAATACAATCAGAAAAACAACATAGTTAATAGGGAGAAATCATGGTAGAACCAAAATACAAACGTGTCCTCATTAAACTTTCAGGTGAAGCTTTGGCTGGTGAACGTGGTGTTGGGATTGATCTTCCAACCGTACAGACAATGGCTAAAGAAATAGCAGAAGTCGCAGAATCAGGTGTTCAAATCGCCTTGGTTATCGGTGGTGGTAACCTTTGGCGTGGCGAACCTGCAGCCGAAGCAGGAATGGATCGTGTTCAAGCGGACTATACGGGGATGCTTGGAACAGTTATGAATGCCCTTGTTATGGCAGACAGTTTGAAACAACTTGGTGTTGACACACGTGTTCAAACGGCTATTGATATGAAATCTGTGGCTGAACCCTATATCCGAGGTCGTGCCCTTCGTCACCTTGAAAAAGGACGTATCGTTATCTTCGCAGCAGGTATCGGTTCTCCATACTTCTCAACTGATACCACAGCAGCCCTCCGTGCCGCTGAAATTGAGGCTGACGCTATTCTTATGGCGAAAAATGGTGTGGATGGTGTCTACAATGATGACCCACGTAAGAATGCTGATGCGGTTAAATTTGATGAATTGACCCATGTGGAAGTTATCAAACGTGGTCTTAAAATTATGGACGCAACAGCCTCTACCTTGTCAATGGATAACGACATTGACCTCGTAGTCTTCAACATGAATGAACCAGGTAATATTAAACGTGTTATTCTAGGTGAACACATCGGAACTACCGTTTCAAATAAAGCAGACGCACACAAGTAAGAAAGAGAGAAATTATGTCAAACGCAATTATTGAAAAAGCTAAAGAACGCTTCGCCCACTCACATGAGTCATTGGCTCGCGAATTTGGTTCAATCCGTGCAGGTCGTGCCAATGCGTCACTTCTTGACCGCATCACAGTCGAATATTATGGCGCCCCAACGCCTCTTAATCAATTGGCTTCAATCACTGTTCCTGAAGCACGTGTTCTTTTGATTTCACCATTTGATAAAGGATCAATCGCTGATATCGAACGTGCCATCAACGAATCTGACCTTGGTATCAACCCAGCAAACGATGGTTCTGTTGTGCGCTTGGTTATCCCAGCACTTACAGAAGAAACTCGTAAGGAATTGGCTAAAGAAGTTAAAAAAGTTGGTGAAAATGCTAAAATCGCTATCCGTAACATCCGTCGTGATGCTATGGATGAAGCTAAAAAGCAAGAAAAAGACAAGGAAATCACAGAGGACCAATTGAAAGGTCTTGAAAAGGATATCCAAAAAGCAACAGACGATGCTGTTAAGAAAATCGACAGCATGACAGCAGAAAAGGAAAAAGAACTCCTTACTGTTTAATCAATAGAAAAATAAGGAGAGTGGGACAGAAGCAAAAAAGCATGGACTATGTTAGCTTCCTTGTCCGGCTCTCTTTTTGAGGAAAAATATGAATACACTACTTGGAACCATCATTACTGCCTTAGTAACTGATGAAAATGATCGCTTTTACTTTGTCCAAAAGGATGGCGTGACCTTTGCTTTGGCTAAAAATGAAGGAAATCATGCGATTGGTGACATGGTAACAGGCTTTGCCTACACTGACAGCAAGCAGAAATCACGTTTGACACAAAAGGAAATTAAGGCAACTCGTGATTCTTATGATTGGGGAGAAGTCACTGAGGTTCGTAAGGATTTAGGTGTCTTTGTGGATGTGGGAATCCCAGATAAGGAAATTGTCGTCTCTCTTGATGTGCTGCCGGAACTCAAAGAGCTTTGGCCTAAGAAGGGTGATAAACTCTACATCAAACTAGACGTCGATAAAAAAGACCGTATTTGGGGGCTTCCTGCTGAACCTGAAGTCTTTCAACGTATGGCTGGGCCTGCCTATGACAATATGCAAAATCAAAAATGGCCAGCTATCGCCTATCGTCTCAAGCTCTCAGGAACCTTTGTTTACCTACCAGAAAATAACATGCTTGGCTTCATCCATCCGTCAGAACGTTATGCTGAGCCACGTTTGGGTCAAGTCCTTGAAGCCCGTGTGATTGGTTTTCGTGAGGTCGATCGTACCCTGAATTTGTCTTTGAAACCACGTTCTTTTGAGATGCTTGAAAATGATGCTCAAATGATTTTGACCTATCTAGAAAGCAACGGTGGTTTTATGACTTTGAACGATAAATCATCACCAGCAGATATAAAGGCAACCTTTGGTATTTCAAAGGGGCAATTTAAAAAAGCCTTGGGTGGTTTGATGAAAGCTAAAAAAATCAAACAAGATCAGTTCGGAACAGAATTAATCAGTTAGGAGAAAGTATGAGAAAATCTTTTTATACTTGGCTGATGACGCAACGTAACCCTAAATCCAATGAACCAGTAGCCATTTTAGCTGACTTGGCGTTTGACGATTCAACCTTTCCTAAACATACTGATGACTTTGAAGAGGTGAGTCGCTACTTGGAAGATCAGGCTAGTTTCTCTTTCAATCTGGGTCAATTTGATCATATTTGGGAAGACTATCTAGCGCATTAATAGTGCTTAATTCCTATTAAAGGACAGACCTATCTTGACAAAAACATTTTCAAGAAGACAGCAGTTGAGGGATAATGAATTGTTACATTCTTTTACAAATGTCTCAGCTTTTTTTCAATAAATTAGGCGTATTACAACTAGTTAGTAATTGCTTTAAAGTGCAATAATTTGCAACTTTTTTGACGAGAAGTATGGTATTATTGTAAGTGTTAAAATTGTTAAAAAAGGAATGAATTTATACATGTTATCAAAATCAAAAACAACTAAGGCACTTCTATACTCGACCGCAGCTCTTTCACTTTTTGCTGCTAGTCATGTACATGCTGATGAAGTAGCTAATTGGACTGCCCGTTCAGTGGACCAAATCAAAGCCGACATCGCTGTTAGTGATAACCAACAAACTTACACTGTTCAATACGGTGACACTTTGGGTAGTATCGCAGAAGCAATGGGAATCGATGTAAATGTTTTGGCTAATATCAACCAAATCACAAACATTGACTTGATTTTCCCTGGAACAGTCTTGACAACAACTTACAACGCTGATAACCAAGCAGTTTCAGTTAAAGTTGAAACACCAGCTTCAGAAACTTCAAATGCATCTGTTGTTGCAGAGGCTAACTTGACAACTAACGAAGTAACAGTAAACGGACAAGCTGTAGCAACAACAGATTTGTCTGCTCCTGTTGATTCAGTAGACACAACGGCTACAGTAGCGCCTGCTACAGAAGAATCAACACAAGCTGTTTCAGAAGTGACAGAAGCTATCGCTTCAGCATCTGAAGCACCAGCTTACGCAGATACTGAACAACCAGTTGCCGATGCCATTGATCATGTAACGGCATCAGCAGAAGCAAAACCTGCAGAAGCCCCAGCCCCAGCAGCTGAAGAAAAACCAGCACAGCCTGCAGAAGCTCCAGCAGAGCAACCAGCAGCAACATCAGAAGCAGCTTCAGAGGCTCCAGCGGCTTCAGAAGCTCCAGCAGAGCAACCAGCAGCAACATCAGAAGCAGCTTCAGAGGCTCCAGCGGCTTCAGAAGCTCCAGCAGAGCAACCAGCAGCAACATCAGAGGCAGCTTACAGACGGCCCAGCGGCTTC
>NZ_GL698449.1:60666-90837 GCF_000187445.1 Streptococcus sp. C150
AGCAACATCAGAAGCAGCTTCAGAGGCTCCAGCGGCTTCAGAAGCTCCAGCAGAGCAACCAGCAGCAACATCAGAGGCAGCTTCAGAGGCCCCAGCGGCTTCAGAAGCTCCAGCAGAGCAACCAGCAGCAACATCAGAAGCAGCTTCAGAAGCCCCAGCGGCTTCAGAGGCTCCAGCAGCACAACCTGCTTCAACAAACACGCTTCCAACGGATCCACACCTTCAACCACAAGCTGAAGCTTTCCGTCAAGATGTAGCATCAAAATTCGGTCTTACTGATATCGGTGGTTACCGTGAAGGTGATCCTCAAGACCATGGTAAAGGACTTGCCGTTGACGTTATGGTACCAGTTGGTTCAGAAGTTGGTAATCAAGTCGCTCAATATGCTGTAGACAATATCTCAAATGCAGGTATCTCATATGTCATCTACAGACAACAATTCTACGCACCAGTAGATAATATCTACGGGCCAGCTAACACATGGAACCAAATGCCAGACCGTGGTAGCGTTACTGAAAACCACTATGACCACGTTCACGTGTCATTTAATGAATAAGTCAGAATGATAAAAAGTCACGCTTGGCGTGATTTTTTTGATATAATGGATAAAAATACTTAAGAAAGAGGAACTCTATTTGCAAGAGTATTCTGTTGAAATTACCCTTAATCACCCAGATGATGTCTTGTCGCTTTTTGGAACCAATGAGCGTCATCTAAAACTTATCGAAGAAAACCTAAATGTTATCATTCATGCTAGAACAGAGCGTGTGCAGATTCTTGGAGATGACGAGGAAAGTGTTGAATTGGCTCGCTTGACCATTCAAGCCCTCCTTGTTTTAGTGGAGCGAGGGATGCTGGTTAACACTTCAGATGTTGTGGCAGCTCTAACCATGGCTCAGGATGGTTCGATTGACAAATTTGTTGCCCTTTATGAAGAAGAAATTATCAAGGACAATAGTGGTAAACCAATTCGAGTGAAGAC
This sequence comes from Streptococcus sp. C150, assembly GCF_000187445.1. Taxonomy (NCBI): domain Bacteria; kingdom Bacillati; phylum Bacillota; class Bacilli; order Lactobacillales; family Streptococcaceae; genus Streptococcus; species Streptococcus sp. C150. Next base: position 61,649 of record NZ_GL698449.1, read on the forward strand.
CTTGGGACAAAAGGTCTACGTTGATAGTATTAAAAATCATGATGTGGTCTTTGGGATTGGTCCAGCAGGTACAGGAAAAACCTTTCTAGCAGTTACCCTAGCTGTCACAGCACTTAAGCGTGGTCAGGTGAAACGTATTGTGCTAACCCGTCCGGCTGTTGAGGCAGGCGAAAGTCTTGGCTTCTTACCAGGAGACCTTAAGGAAAAGGTAGACCCTTACCTTCGCCCTGTCTATGATGCCCTTTATCAAATCCTCGGTAAAGAGCAGACGACCCGTCTCATGGAACGTGAAATTATTGAAATTGCGCCACTCGCCTATATGCGTGGTCGGACCCTTGAAGATGCTTTTGTTATCCTTGACGAGGCGCAAAATACGACCATCATGCAGATGAAGATGTTCTTAACGCGTCTTGGCTTTAATTCTAAGATGATTGTCAATGGGGACATGAGCCAGATTGACCTTCCACGTCGTGTTAAGTCAGGTCTTATTGATGCTATGGAGAAATTAAAGGGAATCAAGGCTATTGATTTTGTTCATTTCTCCGCTAGTGATGTCGTACGCCACCCAGTTGTTGCCGATATCATTAATGCTTATGAAAAAAATGCACCTAAGTTTGATCTTGAGGAAAAATCAGAAGGATCAGACCAGGCTGAAGAAGTAGCATCAGGATTGACTGAATACCCAGTCATTGGTGATGAGGATGTTAAAAAATAGAAAGTAAGAAAGAGGTTTGAGAGTTGATATTTTCAAGCCTTTTTTATATGGCAATACTTTAATATAATAAAACTAAATATTGATTTATTGGTTTTTCTGATAAAATAATAATATAGATATTTCATTTAAAAGGAGATTAATAATGAATCAGAAAGATTGGATTGAATATTTTGAGGTGATAAACGATCGTAAACCGACTCCACAAGAGTTTGCGGCTGCAAAAGAGGCTGGGGAGTTTGAGAGTGATAGTCTGAATCCCCAACAAACGGTATCAATTGAAAAACCGACTCAAGTAAATCAACAGAGCATGGCTCAGTCCGTTAAAGTAAGTGCTCAACAAATAACACAACCTGATACCCCGGCGGTCGAGAGTATGGATAAAGTGCCTAAACCAAAAAAGAAATTTACCAAGAAAACTAAAACAATAGTGTTTTCTATTCTAGGGGTTCTTACTGCGATCTTATTGATAGTTGGAGGCTATAGCCTTTGGCGTTACCAATCTGGAAAGCTTGCTTCAGGAGTTTATGAAGAGGTATATAGTGAATATTATGATTATCAAAATAAAAAGTGGATAGAAATTAAGAAAGAGTCTGCTAAAGATGGTGTGCCATTATATGACTTTGTAGTTGTTAAAGGAGATAATTACCAATATCATTCTTTTTGGAAATTAGACTCGGGTAGTTATGTTAATCCTACTGACTATGACTCAACTGTAAACACCTTAAAGTTGTATCCTTGGGAAAAGCAGGCTAAATTTCAGATGTCGTTTTCGGAGTATGAATCTGAGTTTACGAAATTAAGAAAAAACTATCCAAAGTTTATCAACGACACTTATTTTGATGTTAAGGAGTCTTACCAGAAAAAATCAAAAACGACAGTGTTATATGAGAAAAATGGTGATATGTTTACAGAGAAGAATTATGATGAGGACGGGAAATTATTTTTAAAGAGAACTTTTAGACGTTTATCAAAAGAGGATTCTAGAGAAAGACTAGCTGATTATGACAGAGCAGTTGAAGAAGATAAAAAAGAACGTCAAGAAGATTCTGATGATTAATAGATCAGAAAAAGTTAATTAAAAGAAAAGTCAATTGTTTCTTTAAGATATAGGAAGGTCAGCGAATAATGCTGGCTTTTTCCTTTGCAGTCCTGTCACTAGCTTTTCACCTATTTTTGGTAAAATAGTATTGAAGAATAGGCCAATAAGGAGGGGAGAAGTATGACTAAGGCAAAAAAATGGAAGATTGGTATCATCTTATTTCTTGGACTTGTTGCGTCAGTCTTAATCGCCATAGGAGAGAGAGAATTTTGGAAGTACCAAGAAAACTATATTCCAGATGGCACCTATCAGATGGTAAAATATGAGGCTAAATCGGCATATTCCAATGAATTGATAAATTGGACTGAGCGAGGAGAGAATAATGATAGCTTATATGAGGATTTTATAGTTGTTGAGAATATGAAATCTCAATTTTATTATGTTTTTGTGGGGGATGGGGAACCTTTTGTCTCACCATTTGAGCACGATGAAAAGATCCCACAGACTTTTGACCCACGTACTGGGACTTTGAAACAGGATCTAACAGTCTCTGAATATAAAGCTCTAGTGATTTCTCATATTGATAAGATTTCTAAAAAGGGAGAGGAGTATTCAAGAGTAAAGGAAGTATCTGTCCAGAGGTGTGTAGACGATTATAAAAAAATGTTGAAGCAAAAAAGAACTTATGAAAAGCGTCCTAATGGTCTCGTTCTGACTGTTTATGCTGATGATGGACATATTGAGTCGCGTAGAACTTTTAAACGATTAATCTCAGAGGAAGCCGAAGAACTCAAAAGTGGTTATGATAGGGATTATGAGTATGCCTTGGAGCATCATAAGGGCTGGGATCATTATGGAGATTATGCCATCTGGCGCTGATACCTAAACCGACCAAGCAGCTCTTTACTATCGAGCATTGTAGCCCAACGGTTTATTAAAAAACTTACAGGCTTTATGATAATTGTCAAATACTATTTCATCATTAATTTTGGTACAATAGACTTGTAGACCAATAAAAAGGAGATTATTATGAACCAGCAAGAGTGGATTGAGTACTTTGAATTAGTCAACGGTCGCAAACCAAGTCCAGCAGAATTAGCTCAAGCTCAAGCAGCAGGGGAGTTTATTCTTGAGCGACCTAATGGCTTTGGAGCAACTGGACAGGCTAATGAGCCAAGAAAAATTAAACCGGCTGAACCTGTTATTTCTATGACGCAACAGCCTCAGTTTGCCCAAACAACAGCAACCTTCCAACAAGCCATGCCAGTGAAAAAAGGAATGTCAAAAAAAGCTAAGATTATTCTAGCATCAGTCTTGGGTGTTGTGGCAGTGATTTTACTTTCTGTTGGTGGCTATTCATTATGGCGCTACCAATCAGGTAAGATTGCGGATGGGACATACGAGATAGTTTCTTTCTCTCGTTATGATGAAGACAAAGATAAAATGGTTGATGCCATAGATGAATACAAGGACGAAGATTTGGACCTTCAGTCTTTTGTAGTTGTAAAGAATAATCAATCTAGAACCTACAATTTAGTAGAGGGTGACGATAAATCATATGTTAGTTTGATGGACTATGAGATGGATGTTCCTCAGGTATTTGATCCGTGGAATAAAACACAAAGTCAAGTTTTAAATGCGGATCAAGTCGAAGATGCCACAAAAGACTTCATGAAAAAGATGAGAAAAGACTATTCCTTCTATACCAAAGAGTCAGCTGACAAAGTCGTTAAAAAAACAACAAGAGAATATAAAGATACCTTGAAGGAAAAACGTACTTATGTCAAACATGGTGATGAATACACTCTGACTACCTATGATAAAAAAGGAAAGCTTAAGTCACGTATTACCCTTAAACGTTTAAGTAAATCTGATGCAGACAAACGTTGGGATGATTATAAAGATGCTGTCAAGGATTATAAGAAAGAGCTGAAGTCTTATAGCAATCAATACGATGACTTTAAGGACTATTATGGTTATGGTTACGGTAGTGATTATGGAAGTGACTATGGAAGTGACTATGGTTACGGCTATAGTGATGACTATGGTAGCGATTCAAAATCAAGCTCTAGCAGTAGCATTAAAAAGAGCGTTGATAGAATTTAATATTCATAAGTCTAGTAAAGTAGTATCAGGCATAAAGTCGGATACTGCTTTTCTTTTTATGAAAATAGTCAAATGGATTTTTGGCATTTTTCTGGTAAAATAGGAGTATCAATGAAAAAAGGGGACTTTTATGAACGAAACAGAATGGTTAGATTATTTTGAAACAATCAATAATCGCAAACCAAGCGAGGAAGAAATTCAACAGGCTAAAGCTAACGGTGAATTTGTAGCTTCAGAGCCTGTGGCAGAGAACAGCCAGCCACAAGTTCAGGTGAGTGGGCCAGTGACTGGACAAGGGACACCAGTTGTGGCACCTAAAAAAGGCTTGTCTAAGAAGGTTAAAATTATTATTGCTTCTGTTATTGGAGCAGTTGTACTACTTGCCCTTTCTTTTGGTGGCTATGCCTATATCCACCTACAGGGAGGTAAGATCTCAGAGGGAACTTATCAAATAGAGACTTATCGATATTATGATAAGGACAAGAAAAAGATGATTGATGGTATGGAATCCTATGAGAAAAGTAAGTTAAAAGACGGTGATTTTGTTAAAGTTAAAGGCAATCAGTTGAAATTTTATAACTACACCTTGGCTGGTGCGGTTAACTTGGTTGACTTTACGGATTATGATACCGAAAAAGCTTTCCGTCTTGATAACTGGTCTAGAACGCTCACGCCAACAATGTCTTTGGCTGACTATACAAAAGTCGTTGAGAAAGCTGTAGATAATCGTTATAAAGTGGACGAATATACCACTAAATCTGATATCGACGATAGTAAAAAAGTCTACATTAAGGATTATAAAAAATCTCTTAAAGAGACGGTTCACTATAAGGTCAATGGCGATAAAATTATTGTCCTTATCTATGATAAAAAAGGCAAACTTTCAGAAGAAAAAGTCTTTAAACGCCTAACAAAAGAAGAAGAGAAAAAACTAGATTACGAATATGAGCGTGATGTTAGAGCCGATAAAAAACTCTTTCATTCCTAGTTAAATGTGAAAAGATCAAAAACCAGCTCGTCTGGTTTTTTTCTTTTATAAAAATAATCACAGAAATATTTCCATAATTTTTGCTACAATAAAAGATAGTTGTTTTCAGTTAATCATTAAACAGTGGACAATGAAGAGGAAAAAGAAAAATATGTACAAAAAATCAGTTAATGTAGGTTCAAAATTTAGATGGCATCGTTTTTTAGTCAAAGGCATTGCCGGAATCCTAATAATTTTAGGTCTAATGGGTGGAGGCTATGTGTTTTGGAGGAACCATACAGGGGAAATAGCTGATGGTCTTTACCAATTGCAAACGGCTAAGTATTATAACAGTACGACTAAGACCTGGATGGACGGTAAACCTGGTTATGAAGGAACAAAGCTAAAGGATTTTATGCGTGTTGAAGACCAAGAAGCTAAAGAGTACACTTACTATACCTTTGAGAGTAGTTATGGGTCATTTGACAATGTGTCTCCTATTGACTTCGAGACGGGAAAAAACTATAAGGTTAGTGCTTGGTCTAGGACTTTTAAGCCCTTAGTGACTCCTAAAGACTACCAAAAGGAAGTTCATAGTATTGTTCAAAAATATTATAAGGCCAGTGCACTTGTCAGCCAAAAGGATATCGATAAAATGGAGAAAAAGCTGATTGATCTTTATAAGCGTCGAAGTGAGGGAAAAATCAGTTATGATGCTAAAGGGAATCAGTTGACAGTAATCATATTTGACAAAAAAGGAAAGGCCATCGAAAAGCGGAGCTATAAGCGTCTTTCAGGCAAGGATGCTAAGCAATTAGATGCCAACTACCAAAAGGCAGTTAAGCGTTATAAGAGAGGTAACAAGTAACTGTCAGATTTTTCTGAATGAATATGCTTTAAAACCAGCTAGTCTGGTTTTTTTAGTGTCCAAAACGTGCTATAATAAGATGTTATATCATCAGTGTTAGCCCATTTGTTAACACATGAAAGGAAATTAAAATGACAAAAACATTCTACATCACAACACCTATCTACTACCCATCTGGTAAATTGCATATTGGTTCTGCCTATACAACCATTGCTTGTGACGTCTTGGCACGTTACAAACGCATGATGAACTACGATGTCTTCTACCTTACTGGGCTTGATGAACACGGCCAAAAGATTCAACAAAAGGCTGAAGAAGCAGGCATCACACCACAAGCCTATGTGGATGGTATGGCTGTTGGTGTTAAGGACCTCTGGCAACTTTTGAATATCTCATACGATAAATTCATCCGTACGACTGATGATTACCATGAAAAAGTTGTTGCTCAAGTTTTCGAGCGTCTCTTGGAACAAGGAGATATCTATCTTGGTGAATACTCTGGTTGGTATTCAGTCTCAGACGAAGAATTCTTCACTGAAAGTCAGTTGGCAGAAGTTTACCGTGATGAGCAAGGTAAGGTCATTGGTGGGGTAGCTCCATCAGGGCATGAAGTAGAGTTGGTTTCTGAAGAATCCTATTTCTTTAAACTCAGCAACTATGCAGACCGTTTGGCTGCCTTCTTTAAAGAACACCCAGAATTTATCCAACCTGATGGTCGTATGAATGAAATGCTTAAAAACTTCATCGAGCCAGGCTTGGAAGACTTGGCGGTATCACGTACAACCTTCACTTGGGGAGTAAAAGTACCTTCAGATCCAAAACACGTGGTTTATGTGTGGATTGATGCCCTTATCAACTATATCACTGCCCTTGGTTATGGTCAGGATGAGCATGGTAACTTTGATTTGTTCTGGCAAAATAATGAAAACCACGAAATTATCCACATGATTGGTAAGGATATCCTTCGTTTCCACTCAATCTACTGGCCAATCATCCTTATGGCTCTTGATTTGCCATTGCCTACACGTCTTGTTGCCCACGGTTGGTTCGTCATGAAAGACGGTAAGATGTCTAAGTCAAAAGGAAACGTGATCTATCCAGAAATGTTGGTAGAACGTTTTGGTCTTGATCCACTCCGTTACTACCTCATGCGTAGTCTTCCTGTCGGTTCAGATGGTACCTTCACACCAGAAGACTATGTGGCTCGTATCAACTATGAGTTGGCTAATGACCTGGGGAACCTCCTCAACCGTACAGTTGCCATGATTAACAAGTATTTCGGTGGTCAAGTGCCTACCTATGTTGAGAACGTTACAGACTTTGATGCTGATTTGTCTAAGGTTGTGGCTGAAAATATTGAAGAATTCCATAAACAAATGAATGCTGTAGATTTCCCACGTGCCCTAGATGCCGTTTGGAATATCATTTCACGTACCAATAAGTATATTGATGAAACAGCTCCTTGGGTACTTGCCAAAGAGGATAGTAACAAGGAACAATTGGCAGCTGTTATGGCTCACTTGGCTGCTAGTCTTCGTGTGGTGGCTCATCTCATCCAACCATTCATGATGACCACTTCAAATGCTATTATGGAACAGCTCGGATTGTCAGGAACGTTTGACCTTGAAAATCTAGAACTTTCAGGCTTCCCAGAAAATGTCACAGTCGTTTCAAAAGGAACACCAATATTCCCACGTCTTGACATGGACGAAGAAATTGCCTACATCCAATCTCAAATGAACGCAGGCAAACCACAAGAAAAAGAATGGATCCCAGAAGAGGTCGAACTTAAGTCTGAAAAAGACCAAATTAAATTTGACGACTTTGACAAGGTTGAAATTCGTGTCGCTGAAGTTAAAGAAGTAGAAAAAGTCGAAGGTTCAGACAAATTGCTTCGCTTCCGTCTTGACGCTGGCGATGGTGAAGACCGCCAAATCCTCTCAGGTATCGCTAAATTCTATCCAAATGAACAAGAATTGGTCGGCAAAAAACTTCAAGTCGTGGCTAATCTTAAACCACGTAAGATGATGAAGAAATATGTCAGCCAAGGTATGATTCTTTCTGCTGAACATGACGGCAAACTTACTGTCTTGACAGTAGATCCATCTGTTCCAAACGGAAGTGTGATTGGGTAAAACAATTTAGTTTTTTGCGATTTCCTCAAGAGGAAATAGGACGATGAAGCGCTTTTGAATAATAAGGCTTCTGTTCCATTCCCTATTTTGAATTTTAAAGGGCGCTCCTACTTACCTAAGGGCAATCTAAATAAGACATTTTTAACATTAAAACGAGTTCAGTCGAACTCGTTTTCTTATACACTATATTTCAATAAATGCTTAATGCGTTCTACACTTTCATCAGGACCATAGGCATCAGGGTATCGGTCTAGTTTACTGATAGCATCAAGGTCTGCTTGGTCTAGGTGAAAGTCAAAACTATCAAAGTTTTCCTTCATCCGTTCGATATGGGTACTTTTAGGAATGGTCAGAATGCCTTGTTGGGTTTGCCATCTGAGAATGACCTGAGCAACTGTCTTACCATGTTTTTCAGCGATAGCAGTCAGAGTTTGGTCTTGAAAAATACCATCCTCTCCTCTGTGAAAAGGAGCCCAGGCTTGTGTTAGGGTACCAAATTCCTTATCAGCTTTCTGGATAAGTTTGTGTTGTTTATAGGGATGCAACTCGATTTGATTGACTGCTGGAACAACAGGAGTTTGCAAGGCAAAATCTGCCAAACGTCCTGTTGAGAAGTTAGAAACCCCGATGGCTCTAATAAGTCCTTCATGCTGAAGCTCAATCATAGCACGCCAGGCACCATGTAAGTCGCCAAAAGGTTGATGAATCAAATATAAATCAAGATAGTCAGTATCTAGTTTGCGGAGGGTCTCTTTTAAGGCTAGTTTGGTATCTTCGTAGCCGAGCTGGCTAATCCAGGCCTTGCTGGTTAGGAAAATATCTTCACGAGGGATGCCAGAAGTCTTAATGGCACGTCCCACAGCCTTCTCATTACGGTAAAGACTGGCTGTATCAATCAGACGATAGCCGACAGAAAGAGCATATTCTACGGCTTTTTGACATTCCTTTTGGTCGAAAATTTGCCAGACGCCAAAACCGAGTACGGGGATTTTGATGCCATTGTTAAGTGTTTGAAATTCCATTTTCATCTCCTTAGTGGTGGGGTAGTAAGCTATCTTGAATTTCTTCGATAAATGCTTGGATAATTGCAGATTTTTTCTGTTTATTATTGGTCACAATTCCCAAAGTGTGCTTGGGACTGTCCTTAAGTGGGATTAGGACAATCTGGTCCTTGATAAAACTGTTGACAATACCAAGGCCAGAAGCATAACTATCAGAGGCACAGAGCAAATTCATGACACTTCCTCGGTCATTGCTGTAGATAACCTGTTGGTCAGGTAGAACCTCCAGAGGGTCCTCATCAAAGTGAATACCAGAACTTTCCTGACGAAAACGGACCTGTGGATAGCCCTCTAAATCCTTGAGATTTAGGGATTTTTTCTTGGCTAAGGGATGTTGACGCCCCAAAAAAATCTTAGTCTCAAACTCCCCAAGCGGAGTAAATGCCAAATCCATGTGTTTGAAACTACGCTCTAGGATGTGGGCATTGTCTTCATCAAGGTAAATAATCCCCAAGTCACTTTCGAAACTCTCCACACTTTTGAGAATCTTTCTGGTTGTTGTTTCAATCAGTTGAAATTCTTGATAATCACTACGAAAGCGTTTGGCAATATGAGCCATGGGAAGGGATAGAAAATCATAGTGGTGACTGGCAATAGTGAACGATTTCTTGAAGGATTTGCGATAGCGTCCTTCTAGTAGATCTAGCTCTCCAAGGATACGTTTGGCGTATTTGAGAAAATCATGGCCATCATCAGTTAGTTTAGCTCCTGTATTGGAGCGCTCAAAGAGTAGAACTCCAAGTTCTTCCTCTAAATCACGGATGGATGCTGAGAGATTAGGTTGCGTCAAAAAGAGTTTCTTAGCAGCCTTACTAAAAGACCCTGTTTCAGCTATAGTCTGAACATAGCGGCACTGTTGAAAATTCATAAGCATCCCCTTTTTAAAAACATGATTGTGACCTATATTATAACAAAATGAGAAGTCTAATATCAGCAAAATCCTGATAGGAATCGATGAAGACCTGATATGAAATTTTTATGAAGCCAGGTCTTATAGGAAGAGTGGGGATTGAGAGGGTTGGAAGAAGGGATTTCGACAAAAGAAAAGCACTCCAAAAGTTAGTTTTTTGTCTAACTTTTGAAATGCTGTATAAAGTGTCAGTTACTAAGACGTCTAATGGCATCCAATTTTTTAGGTCGAATGAGGAAGAGTCCGATGGCAATGAGTGGTAACCAGAGAATGAAATGCCAGATACTTGTAGCTGGAGCAGCCTGCGTTGATTGTGACATCAGGACACTGGTAAAGTCAACCAAAAAGTGCAGAATGATAGTCCACCAGAGGCTACCTGTGCGTAGGTAAATAGCAGCAAAGAATATGCCGATAGCCGAGGCATAGTAAACTTGAAACAGGGTAGCATCCAAAGGTTGGTGGGTGAGATTTCCTAGATGAGCCAATCCAAAAAATAAGGCTGATAAGAGAACGGCCCCAAAAATTTGTTTTGAAGACCTAATACCATCTTGAAAGGCGAGTTTAAGGAAGAGTCCACGAAAAACATATTCTTCAAAAAACCCGGCTCCTAAGGCGACAATCAAGGCAGTACCAATCATATGAGGTGCCTTACTAATACCCAAAGCTCCCCCAGATATATAGATAAAGTCAGCTAAAATAATCAACCAACAAACACGTAAGGTTTCAGCCAGACCTATCTTTTGAGTGGATTTGATTTTTAAACCTAGTCGCCTATGTACTAGGAAGTAACATCCACACCCAAGAACAAGCGTTTTGATAAGATAGGCTAAATTCTCAGGCAAGGGCCTGAGTATCAAACGAAGTGCGAGGTTCGCAAAAATAATACTGATCCCCAAAAGGAGCAGTGTCCTAACTTCTTTCTTTGTCATTGAAAAAATTCCCCAACTTTCTTAACATTTTTTTCAAGCATACGACGAAAAGCTATTAAAGTCAAGGCCTTAAAGGTAGTTTTTCTGTTCTTTTATCAAGAAGGATAAGAGCTTTAGATGAGGTTGAGTCTCTAGGGATGCGTTTTGACTCTAATCGTTATCTCTGAGGAGGGGTTGACAACTGTAAAAAATAAATGGAGAAATGGCACTTTCTTCTTATACATATCTAGGATAATTGTAAAGAAATGATTAAAATATAACAAAAATGTGTCATATTTTAAAAGTGTGTAGCAAATACATAAGTTTTTTTTCATAAATCTATTGCTAAAATTTAAAAATCACGGTAGTATATTAAACGGTTAAGTAAAATTGGTTAATAAAGCATTAACCGAAAAGGAGAAAGTATAAATGAAAGTCAACCCATTTAAAACAACATTATATTCAAGTGTATTGCTTGCAGGACTTGCTGCTACTAGCGTAGCAGCCGCAGATGAAGCTAAAGATGCCACAGTAGCTACAGATACTGATGCCACAGTCTCAAATGCGACTGCAGAATCAAGTGCTAATCTTGTTAAGACAACAGGAGATGCAGCAGTTGTTACAACTGTACCTGGAACAGAAGAAACAACAACAACTGAAACAGATACTACTGTAAAAACAACAACTAAAGCTATTGCTGAAGTCTCAAACCCTGACTTTGATAATGCAGTTGAAGCTGCAAAAACTACTGCAGCTGCATCAAAAGATTCCGCTGATGTTAAGGCTGTTCAAGAACAAGCAGCTAAAGATGCACAAACAGCTTCAACCACAGTCGTTTCTGAAAATAAATTAACACGTGAAGAAGCTGATGCGGCGCTTACATCTGCTCAAGCAAATGTTGTCGCTACGGGAGGATTCACAGCAACTGAAGAAGCTGGTGTTAAACATGCTAGTGTTGAAGCAGCTAACAATGACAACAAAGTGCAAACAAAAGCTTTGACAACGGCTGTTTCTGACTATAAACAGAAACTTGCAGATTACAAGACACAATTGGATAAATACTACCAAGACGTTCTTGCTTATGCTGCTTGGGAAAAATCATACAAAGAATATACTGGTGGTTCAAATGCTCGTCTTTTGACAAAAGGATTGGCAGAAAATGCGACTGGTTTGATTTATCAAACAGAGGCTAATGCCGCAATGACTGTTGAAAATTCAGCTGGTTCTGTTGACTACTTGGATAAAAACATCCAATCAGGTCATTCAGTAGATGAAATTCTTCAACAGTTCAACACATCTCGCTACCTTCCAAGCGATTTCAGTGCTGCTAATGCTTCACAATATACTATCAATGCTGACGGTGAATATACTGAAGATGTATGGTTGAAGATGGCTACAGGTCAAACATTGACTGTCACATACAACAATCTTAACGGAACGTCATACAATGGTACTCCAGTTAAGAAAATCGTTGCAACATACACTTTGGTAGAAGCACCAAGTACAGATGGTTCAGCTATTGTTAAGTTGTACCACGATCCAACTAAGACCCTTTTCATTGGTTCACAAACTGACGACACTAACAAAAAACTTCATGTTAAGATGAACTTGAACTTCTTTGATTCTGAGTCATCAGTGACACCACTTGACTTGTCTAAGAATGGATCAGTTTTGAGTATCTCATCACTTAACCACTGGAACACTGAACTTGGAAACCACATCGAAAAAGTTGGTTTGAATGGAAACGAATACGTCCAAATCCCTGGTTCATCTATCACTTTGCATGAAGATGGTTATGCGTATGCAAGCAATGATAACGAATTTGTGGCTAATGGTGCTCGCTTTAACAGTGACCCAACAGTAGATCCAACAACTGGTGAAGTGACTGATGAAGGTTGGGATGCTATCAATCCAGATGGAACACCTCGTACGAAGAATGCTTACTATGGTGCAGCTGCAACAATCTTCAAAGGTCAACCAATGGACTTTATCGTAAGCGGAAATAACCTCAACGTTCCAACAGCTTACTGGTTCGCAACAAACTCAACTGTGGTTGTTCCTGAATTGCCAGAAGAACCAAATAAACCAGTTCTTCCAAATACAGTTTCAGTATCAGTTACTTACCACAAGAACTTTGTATCTGTTGAAAAAACAACAGAGAAACCAAAACCACAAGTACCAACAACTCCAACAGAACCAAAATCTGTTAAACCTGTAACACCAACATCAGTTCCTGTAAAAGAAGAGGCTCCAGTTCTTCCATCTACTGGTGAAAGATCAACAGCAGCTTCTGCAGCAGCAGGTGCAGCTATGGTGACATCAGCTTTGGCCTTGTTTGGTATCTCAACTTATAAACGTAAACACTAAGAGAAATTATAGAAAACTAGGAAGATGATTTTCCTAGTTTTTTTATGCAAGAAATGATTAGAGAGATTGGCTATAAAAAAATATGAAATTTTCTGATAATTACTAAATATCATCCAAACAGATAAAAAAAGGTGCAAGAAACAAAAGTTTTCTAATTTTTCAACAACCCCTGTAAATGCTTTTGTTATAGTGATTTTGGGTATCTTCTTCTCTTTGAATTAGCTGTTTAAAAAATATTTTCAAAAAATATGAAATAAATTAATTGACAAAAAATTATAATACAGTATAATAGATACTGTTAGGAAGAGTTTGTTTTTTGACAGGGTGACTCCCTAGTCAAAAAGGACTATCTTAGAATTCAAAATTCTGAGTTATCAAATTCCAATGTTTCATTGTGATGATTTAAAAAGAGAAGATTTGAACAGCAAACAAATTAGATTAATCTATTTAAAACATCAGCATCATCGTAGCGGGGGCTAGCGGTATTTTTAATCCGTGTAGAGACAAACGACAGATTCAAAAACAGCAGAATCGGTAGAGGCTACTCTTCGGAAACGAAGAGGGAGAGAAAATAAAGCAGCAACTGCATATACTTATCAGAAGGTGGACTAAGCCTAAGATAGGTAGTATGTTTTGAGAGTGGTTATTTTAGCCAGTACTCATCTAGAGATTAGTATCTTGAAAGCAGGATGACTGCCTGCTATACAGAGCTTGAGGGAAAGCTTTATTAGATTGACTGACTATCAATCTCGGGATACTTTGAAGCTAGAGACCATTTTGGACCAACACGGTTTTGCGTTTGTTGGTATTGAACTGCACCTAGGGAAATGGTGGTTCAATGTTAGTAAATAGGGATTTTGGATGGTAAGTATCCAAGTCTAAAAATTGTTTTATCTTATTATTGACTAAAGGGATTAAGTCCTTGATGAGAGTTAGGAACAAAAGGGTGATAAGCATATTAGGATGATGTTCCAGTGGCGGAATTTGACCAGATGTTTGTGAGAGCATCTGTCTGTGCTACATTGGCTATTTTCAATAGTCGTGTGGGATAGAGACTGTTTTCAGCTTCTAATTTCAGGGTAGATTGGGGGATTTACCTCTAGAAATTGAAAGATTGAAAAGAGTTCAAATGGATTGAGCGGCACTTGTAACCTAAGGTAAGCAATACACCTATAAACCTATGTTTCCATGCAGCAGGGAGCAAGTTTCAATTCGAATGGGGGACGCATCTAGAGAAATCTAGATGCTTTTTTTCATTTTATGACCTCTTTTGCGAATAAGTAATAGAGTGCATAAAGGAGAGAGTCATGTTAATTGCTAAAAATCAGGAAGGCCTCTTGGTTTCGGCTCTTGAAAATGGGTTGAACCGTGAGAAAATTTATAGGTGCCCTGGCTGTCAAGGGATTGTAATGTTGAGACAGGGGCAGGTGATGTGCCCGCATTTTGCCCACAAATCTTTGCAGGGTTGTCAGTTTTTCTCAGAAAACGAATCGGCCCAACATTTATCCCTAAAAGCCGCTTTGTATCAGTCCTTGGACAATCATGGCGAAAAAGTGTGTATTGAAAAGGTGATACCTGAGTTGGGCCAGATTGCAGATTTATTCGTTGGAGATTCCCTGGCTCTGGAAGTCCAATGTTCTCGTTTGTCACAGAAACGTCTCAGAGAGCGAACCTTAGCTTACCATCAAATAGGTTACGAGGTGCGTTGGCTTTTGGGGGAAGAACTGTGGCTAGGACAGCGTTTAACAGATCTACAGCGTGATTTTCTTTATTTTACAGCTAAGATAGGTTTCCACCTCTGGGAGCTCGATTGGAAGCGAGAGGAAATTAGACTCAAGTATCTCATCTATGAGGATATTTTTGGGAAGGTTCATTATTTAACCAAGTCTTGGTCCTTCACCGAAAATCTCATGACCATATTACGTTTTCCCTATCAGGCAAGGAAGGTGGAGACTTATCAAGTACCTCAACGAAGGAAGGTCTCACGTTTGGTTCAAAGAGAGTTGATGGGCAAAAATCCAAGGTGGATGAAAAGACAGGAGACAGCTTACCTTAAGGGGATGAATTTGTTGAACATGTCCGACCAAGATTTCTTTCCACAAGTGCGATTTCCAGAATCCAAGCAAGGATTCGTGCAAATTAGACTAGAGCTTGATGGTTTTGAAAAGGTTTTTAAGCAATATTATCGAAAAAGGGATTTTTCTTACAGGCAAACCCTCTACCCTCCCACCTTTTATGCTAAAATAGTAGAGTATAGACACAATTAAGGAGAATATTATGTCAGACAATCGAAGTCATTTAGAAGAAAAATATACATGGGATTTGACCACCATTTTTGCGACGGACGCTGCTTGGGAAGCTGAATATGAAAGCACTGTTCAGGATCTTAAGAAAGCTAGTGCCTTTGCTGGTCACCTCTTGGACTCAGCTAAGAATTTGCTTGAGGCTACAGAACTTTATATGAGTTTGATGCGTCGTTTGGAAAAAATCTACGTTTATGCGTCAATGAAAAATGACCAAGACACAACGGTTGGTCTTTATCAAGAATACCAAGCTAAAGCTTCAAACCTATACTCACAGTTGAGTGAAGCCTTTGCTTACTTTGAGCCTGAATTTATGGCTTTGGATGGTGAAAAATTAGCAGCCTTCAAAGAACAAGAACCTGGTCTTGGACTTTATGACCACTATTTCGAACGTCTTTTGGCCAACAAAGACCATGTGCTTTCACAAGAAGCAGAAGGTCTTTTGGCAGCAGCCGGCGATATTTTCAATGGCCCAACAGAGACCTTTAATGTCTTGGATAACGCTGATATCCTCTTCCCATGGGTATCAGATGGTCAAGGAGATGTGATTGAGTTGACACATGGTAACTTTATCACGCTCATGGAGTCTAAAGACCGTGACATTCGTAAGGGGGCTTATGAAGCGATGTATGGAACCTACGAACAGTTCCAACATACCTATGCACAAACCCTCCAAGGCGTGGTCAAGGTTCACAATTACCAAGCTAAAGTACGTCACTATAACTCAGCACGTCATGCAGCGCTTGCGGCTAACTTTATTCCAGAAAGTGTTTATGACTCACTCTTGGAGTCAGTGCACAAACATTTGCCACTTTTACACCGCTACCTAGATTTGCGTAAGAAGGTCTTGGGACTTGATGAGCTTAAGATGTATGATGTCTATACGCCACTCTCTGAGACTGAAACTGCACTTACTTATGAAGAATCCCTCAAGAAAGCAGAAGAAGTCTTGGCTATCTTTGGCGAAGAGTATAGTGAAGGGGTTCATGCAGCCTTTACGGAACGTTGGATTGATGTTCACCCTAACAAAGGGAAACGCTCTGGTGCCTACTCAGGTGGTGCCTATGATACCAATGCCTTCATGCTTTTGAACTGGCAAGATACTTTGGACAATCTCTTTACCTTGGTTCACGAGACTGGTCATAGCTTGCACTCAACCTTCACACGTAAAACCCAACCATATGTTTACGGGGATTACCCAATTTTCTTGGCGGAAATTGCGTCAACAACTAATGAAAATATCTTAACAGAAACACTTCTTAAAGAAGTTAAAGATGACAAGACACGATTTGCCATCCTCAACCACTTCTTGGATGGCTTTAAGGGAACTGTTTTCCGTCAAACTCAATTTGCTGAGTTTGAACATGCTATTCACGAAGCGGATGCATCAGGTCAAATTTTGACAGCAGACTTTATGAACAAGCTTTATGCAGACCTCAATGAGAAATACTATAACCTTAAAGCTGAAGACAACTACGAGATTCAGTTTGAGTGGGAACGTATTCCGCATTTCTACATGAATTACTATGTCTACCAATATGCTACAGGATTTGCGGCAGCAAGCTACTTGGCAGAAAAAATTGTTCACGGTACTGAAGAAGATAAGGAAGCTTACCTCACTTACCTTAAGGCAGGTAGCTCAGATTATCCTTTGGAAGTCATCAAGAAAGCTGGTGTTGATATGACCAATACCGACTACTTGGATGCTGCCTTCAAGGTCTTTGAAGACCGCTTAGTGGAATTAGAAGCCTTGGTTGAAAAAGGTGTTCACCTTTCTTAAAGAGAAGTTCCAATAAGAGAAAATCATTCTGATCAGGATGATTTTTCTTGAACAAACAGGTAAAGGCTTTGAAGGAGTCTTATGACCTTTATGGCTGAGGAAAGTCTTAAAAAGACTTAGTCTTCAATCAAAATCTCTAGCACTCGCTAGGGATTTTTTATATAATAAGACACATGGTTAATTCATATAGTAAAAATGCAAATCACAATATGCGTCGCCCAGTAGTTAACAAGGATATCGTAGACTACATGCGAACGCATCTTCAGGAAAATACAGGACATTTGGCTGAATTAGAAGCTTTTGCTCGTAAGGAGAACATTCCTATCATTCAGCCGGAGGTTGTCGCCTACTTCCGATTTTTGTTGCAGACCTTGCAGCCTAAGAAAATCCTAGAGGTCGGCACAGCTATCGGTTTTTCAGCCCTTCTTATGGCAGAACATGCACCGAATGCTCAGATTACAACCGTTGATCGAAATGAAGAAATGATTGGCTTTGCCAAGGACAATCTAGCCAAGTATGACAGCCGCCAACAAATTACCTTGGTCGAAGGGGATGCTGCTGAGGTGTTGCAAGACTTAGACACCGATTATGATTTTGTCTTTATGGACTCAGCCAAGTCTAAATACATCGTCTTTCTACCAGAAATCCTCAAGCGCCTTAAGGTAGGAGGGATTATCGTTTTTGATGATATTTTCCAAGGAGGAGACATCGCTAAAGACATCATGGAAGTCCGTCGTGGTCAGCGCACCATCTACCGTGGTCTGCATCGTCTTTTTGATGCGACTTTAGATAACCCTGGTTTGACTGCTAGTTTGGTACCCATGAGTGACGGACTTCTTATGCTTAGGAAAAATTCTGAAAATATTATCTTGCCAGATTAAGCAATATTTAAGTAAGTGTGGTATAATAACAAAGATATTGACAATTTAAGGAGTAGATAGAATGACTAAAGAAAATGAAAACCTTGAGTCAACTGAAGAAACTGTTGAAGAGGTTGTAGCAGACAAAGACGCAGAACAAGAGGAGCTTGATCGCCAAAAGGAAGAAGAGGAAAGCATCGCCCTCGCTAGTGAAAAAGCAAAAGAAAAAGCTAAACGTGCTAAGACTAAGAAAACACGTGATGCTGGCAAACCAAGCTCAGGTGGCCGCTTCCTTGGAGGACTTGCCCTTGTAGCTGTCTCAGCTCTTGTTGGTGCAGGGATTACATATGTTTCTCTTGGGAACAAAACAACTGAAGAAACAACTTTGGTATCTATGAAGGGTGATACTGTCACTGTTGGTGATGTGTTTGATTCACTTAAAGGTAGCAGCCAAACGCAACAAAGTGTTTTGAGTGCAACCTTGCAAAAAGCTCTTGAAAAAGAATACGGTAGCAAGGTCAGCAAAGAAGACGTTGATAAGGCCTACAAACAAGCTTCAGAACAGTATGGAGAACAATTCTCACAAGTTCTTGCAGCTTATGGTCAAACAGAAGAGTCATATCGTACACAAATCCGTACGCAAAAATTGGTTGAGTATGCTGTTAACCAAGCAGCTCAAAAAGATTTGACAGAAGCAAACTACAAGGCTGCTTATGACAACTACACACCAAATACAGAAGTTCAAGTCGTTTCAACAACTGATAAGGCAGTAGCTGATAAGGTTGACTCTGAAGCTAAAGCAGAAGGCGCAGACTTCTCAAAAGTCGCTAAAGATAATAGCTTGGAAGTGAACTCTAAGACAGTTAACTCAGCATCTCAAGACTTCCCAACAGACGTTTTGACAGCAGCTTTCAAACAAGATGCCAATGCTGTTTCTGATGTAGTCACAGTTTCAAACAGTTCAACAGGTGCAGCTACTTATTACATCGTTAAGACTGTTTCAAAATCTGATAAAAATGCAGATTGGAAAAACTACAAGGATGATTTGACTAAGGTTATCATCAATGGTAAGAAAGCTGATACTAACTTCACTAACTCAGTCATTGCCAAGGTTCTTAAAAAATACAATGTTAAGGTTGTCGATAAGTCCTTTAGTGCAATTCTTGACCAGTATGTGACTGGTTCTGGAGCTTCATCAAGTTCAACTTCAAGCTCTAGCAAATAAATCACAAGTTAGAGTTGATAATGTTGCTATCAACTTGACCTAAGACCTAAAACACGTTAAAATGGAAAGTAACGAGGAGTTTTAATATTAGGAAACTCTGAGTCTTCCCTTTGAGAAAGGTAATCATTACTTCGGATACAGAAAAATGGCGGTTGCTGCGAGCCATGGACGGATGGGATTATTTGCTACTCAAAGTTTACAATTTAAGAAAAATAAGAATGACAAGGTCATTGAATGAAGGTGGTACCGCGGTTCACGTCGCCCTTCGTTTAGTGGTCTTGTCTTTTATTCTTTTAGTATTTTTTGAATGAATGTATGTATGACATTATTGGAGGTAGCTTATGAAAACCTATTTTGTCAAACAGAAGTTTCGATTGGGTGGTGAACGCTTTGATATCAAGGATGATCAAGGTAGAGTTGCCTACCAGGTCGAAGGATCCTTTTTTAAGGTTCCAAAGACCTTTACGATTTTTGGCGAGGATGGTCGTGAGATCAGTCATATCACCAAGGAGCCTATTAGTCTCTTACCCAAATTTACGGTGGATTTACAGGGTGGTTCGAGTTTTTACATTCGTAAAAAATTAACCTTTCTTCGTGATAAGTATGATGTCGATAATCTTGGCTTGCGAATAGAGGGGAATATTTGGGACCTGGATTTTCAACTGCTTAATAGTCAAGATCAGGTAGTTGCTAGGATTCAAAAGGAACTCTTCCATCTAACATCGACCTATACTGTTACCGTTTATGAAAATACTTATGCCGATTTAGCCATTTCCCTATGTGTCGCTATTGACTATGTGGAAATGCTCGAGAATAGCTCAAAATAAGAAACAATTGATTAAGGAGAAACAATGAAACAACTTACTTCAGCACAAATTCGTCAAATGTGGCTTGATTTCTGGAAATCAAAAGGTCACGCTGTTGAACCATCAGCTAACTTGATTCCAGTTAACGACCCAACCCTTCTTTGGATTAACTCAGGGGTTGCCACTTTGAAAAAATACTTTGATGGTTCAGTGATTCCTGAAAATCCACGTATCACCAACTCACAAAAAGCTATTCGTACCAACGATATTGAAAACGTTGGTAAGACAGCTCGTCACCACACGATGTTCGAAATGCTTGGTAACTTCTCAGTTGGTGACTACTTCCGTGATGAAGCCATCACATGGGGTTATGAGCTTTTGACAAGCCCAGAGTGGTTTGATTTTCCAAAAGACAAACTTTACATGACTTACTACCCAGATGATAAAGATTCATACAACCGTTGGATTGCTTGTGGTGTTGAACCAAGTCACTTGATTCCAATTGAGGATAACTTCTGGGAAATTGGTGCTGGACCTTCAGGACCAGATACTGAAATCTTCTTTGACCGTGGAGAAGACTTTGACCCTGATAATATTGGTATCCGTTTGCTTGAAGAAGATATTGAAAACGACCGTTACATTGAAATTTGGAACATCGTTTTGTCACAATTTAACGCAGACCCAGCTGTCCCACGTTCAGAATACAAGGAACTTCCTAATAAAAACATTGATACGGGCGCAGGTCTTGAACGTCTTGTAGCCGTAATGCAAGGGGCTAAAACAAACTTTGAAACTGACCTTTTCATGCCTATCATTCGTGAAATCGAAAAAATGTCTGGCAAGACTTACGATCCTGATGGGGATAATATGAGCTTCAAGGTCATCGCTGACCACATTCGTTCATTGGCCTTTGCCATCGGTGATGGCGCTCTTCCAGGTAATGAAGGTCGTGGTTATGTCCTTCGTCGTCTTCTCCGTCGTGCTGTAATGCATGGTCGTCGTCTCGGTATTTCTGATGCTTTCTTGTACAAACTTGTTCCAACAGTTGGTAAAATCATGGAAAGCTATTACCCAGAAGTTCTTGAGAAGAAAGACTTTATCGAAAAAATCGTTAAACGTGAAGAAGAAACCTTTGCACGTACTATTGATGCAGGTTCGAGCATGCTTGATGAACTTCTTGCTAACCTTAAGAAATCTGGTAAAGATACGCTTGAAGGTAAAGACATCTTCAAACTTTACGATACTTACGGATTCCCAGTGGAATTGACAGAAGAATTGGCTGAAGACGAAGGCTTCAAGATTGACCATGAAGGTTTCAAAGCTGCCATGAAAGAACAACAAGACCGTGCGCGTGCTAGCGTCGTTAAAGGTGGTTCTATGGGTATGCAAAATGAAACCCTCGCTAATATTACTGAACCATCTGAGTTCTTGTATGAAGATGAAGCTGCAGAAAGCCGTTTGAGCGTTATCGTTGCTGATGATGCCCGTCATGATACTGTAAATTCTGGTCAAGCTCTCCTTGTCTTTGAACAAACACCATTCTACGCTGAAATGGGTGGACAAGTAGCTGACCACGGTACGATCTCAGATGCAGCTGGTACTGTCGTGGCACGTGTGGTTGATGTCCAACGTGCGCCAAATGGTCAACCTCTTCATACCGTTGAGGTTGAAGGTGAACTTGTAGTCGGTGCTAACTATAAACTTGAAATTGATCATACACGTCGTCATCGTGTCATGAAGAACCACACAGCAACTCACCTCTTGCACGCTGCCCTTCATAATATTATCGGCAACCATGCAGTCCAAGCCGGTTCACTTAACGAACAAGAATTCTTGCGTTTCGACTTTACTCACTTTGAGGCTGTAACTTCTGAAGAGTTGCGTGCTATCGAAGAACAAGTCAATGAGGAAATCTGGAAAGCAACTCCAGTAACAACGATTGAAACAGATATTGACACTGCTAAATCAATGGGAGCTATGGCCCTCTTTGGTGAAAAATATGGTAAGAATGTACGTGTCGTTTCAATCGGTGATTACTCTGTTGAGCTTTGTGGTGGTACACACGTTGCCAACACTGCTGAAATCGGTATGTTCAAGATTGTCAAAGAAGAAGGTATCGGTTCAGGAACACGTCGTATCTTGGCAGTAACATCACGTGAAGCTTACCTTGCTTACCGTGAAGAAGAAGATGCCCTCAAAGCAATCGCAGCAACACTTAAAGCACCACAATTGAAAGAAGTTCCTAACAAGGTGGCTAGCCTTCAAGAGCAATTGCATGCCCTTCAAAAAGAAAATGCTGCGCTTAAAGAAAAGGCAGCTGCAGCTGCAGCTGGTGACGTCTTCAAAGATGTTAAAGAAGCTAACGGTGTTCGTTACATTGCTAGCCAAGTGGAAGTTTCTGACGCTGGTGCCCTTCGTACCTTTGCAGACCAATGGAAGCAAGCTGACTACTCTGACGTTCTTGTCCTTGCAGCTCACATCGGTGAAAAAGTTAATGTCCTCGTAGCAAGCAAGTCTAAAGACGTTCACGCAGGTAATGTTATCAAGGTTCTTGCACCAATCGTATCAGGTCGTGGTGGTGGTAAACCAGATATGGCCATGGCAGGTGGTAGCGATGCCAATGGTATCCAAGATCTTCTCTCAGCAGTAGCAGAACAACTCTAAGATGTGATACAATAAAAGTAACTTGAAAAGGTAGAATGAAAATCCTATCTTTTTTCTTTGTAAGTGGTATTGAAAGTGATGATTATTTTCATTTCAAAATTGAAATAGTGAATATTGAGTGATATACTATTACAAATCATAAAAATTATAATAGTTTCAAGTAATAGGGAGCTAGCGATGTTTGAACAATACTTCGGTCATCGGTTAAGAGAGTTGAGATTAGCACAAGGACTAACTAAAGAAAAATTTTGTGAAGGGGATGAGGTTTTATCAGTACGGCAATTGACACGTATAGAAACAGGGAAGTCTCAACCTAAATTAGAGACCTTAGAGCACTTGGCAAGACGTCTGAATATATCTTTATCGGAATTGCTTGGAGAGAGGGCTATAGGCTCAAAGTTGCCGGTAGAATACCTCAATCTCAAATATCAATTGATGCATGCGACTAGTCTAGATAAGCCAAATAACCTAATGAAACTAGACGAAAAGCTGGGTAAAATTATTGATATCTATTATGATGATTTGCCAGCTGATGAACAGAGGGTTGTTGATATCTTACAGTCAAAACTTTACTCATATACTTCAAAGACACACCAAAAATTTGGCATGAGCATATTGGAGAAGAGTTTATCATCATTATGTGAGAAAAGGGTATACACTATCAATGATCTACTACTTATAGAACTATATCAAATTTCGTTAGGAGATGGTGATAGTATGCGGTCAGATGGGTTTAGTGAAGGGACTTTTTATGCCATTTGTAGAAATCTTATAAATAGTTATGATAATATTCCCACGGAGTATTTATTTTTACTTAGGGATGCCTTATTAATGGTTCCAATAGTTGAATATGAACGAAAAAAGTTTCATTTATCGGAGATAGCATTCAATCAACTGCATCGTATTATGGAGGAAACTCAAGATTATCAGAAAAAACCAATTTTGAGAATGCTAGAGGGACAGTACCTATATGTTGTAAAGAATGATATTTTTGAGGCTAAAAAGGCCTACCAAGAAGGGATAATCTTGGCTAGATTATTAGGAGATACCTCTTTAGCAGATATCATATCAGAGAAAATGAGAGATGTCATGAAAGAATAGAGCAGGACATACGTGTCCTGTTCTTTTTTTCTAATATGCAGTATATTATATTCATAAAGCGAATTGAAGAATAGAAATTTGAGTGCATTATTTTCTTTGGGGATTTTAGGAATTTACACTTGTCATAAAATTTATTTAAAATACACAAAGGAGATTTATTATGAAATACTCAAATAACAAACTAACCCGCTATTCAATTCGAAAATATTCTATTGGTGTAGCATCTGTTCTAATAGGATTTTTCTTTATGGGAGTATCAGCATCTGCTGATCAAGTGACAGAAGCGAACGCTGTCGCCCCATCAAGTCTTGTTACAGAAAAATCTGATGCTACAGTGGCTTCTACAAATACAGAAATTGGAAAATCTACAGAAGTAGTACAAGTTAATACTCCAGAAGTTCCTTTAGGAAGCCCAAATGAAATGAGGGATGAAGTAAAACCTGATACAATCAAAAAATCTGAGTTAAGTATTTCCGAGTTAGACACAAGTAATAAAGTCTCAGAAAACAGTACTACATCTGTGTTAGAGACAAAGGATGAAAAAGAGACACCCAAAGTGGTGGCTGAGGATAAAAAATCTGATACACTTGAACAAGTAGATCCTACTAACCCAGAAGGCAAGAAGACAGTTGGGTATGCTGCTGCGAATATTGATAAGCCAAAAACCTCCATTGTTAATGATGTGACACGGATTCGAGCCACCAAAAAAGATGGTAAGTACATTCATTCAACAAATATTAATAATGTTTCATCTGGAGATGTTGCCTTGTTTTCAGCAGGTGGTGGTTCAATCGCACGTGGTGATGACTACCCTCAAAGATTCAAGAATGGTAGAATTTGGGTAGATGCAGATGATTGGGGACAGTATGTTAGGGAATGTACATCATTTGTAGCTTATCGCCTAAGTACAGTGAATGGATTTACAATTCCTTATGCTTATGGTGATGCAGGACAATGGGGATATCGAGCACGTAGTGAAGGTTACAGAGTAGATAATACTCCAGCATTGGGTTCAGTGGCTTGGTATGATAATCAATATCAACATGTTGCATGGGTATCTAATGTCATGGGGGATTACATTGAATTAGAAGAGTATAACTGGCATGATGATCATATTTATCATAGACAGGTAGTTAATAAAAATACTGTAACAGGATTTATTCACTTTAAGGATATTAATAGAGTGGTGGACGATTCTTCAAATCACCCATCACCTTCAGTAGATCAAGAAGTTCCAGAAAGTGGTGTCTATTATTTCAAAGGACGTGCTAGTATAAAATCAGAACCTAAAATGTCAAGCCCAGAACTTGCGTACTATGACGCAGGTCAAAGTGTAAACTATGATCGTAAATTGATTGCAGATGGTCATGAGTGGATTTCTTATCTATCTTACGCTGGAAATCGTCGTTATATCCCTATTCGTGAAATTGTAAATGTGACTAGTAGTCCAACGGGTACTATAAGAATTGTAAATAATGATTCTGAGACAGGAACATTTGATATTATCGTTTCCAATGTTTCAGACGTTAACGGAGTTCAAAAAGTATCGCTCCCAACATGGTCTGAAATTGATGGACAAGATGATATTATTTGGTACACTGCTACTCGTCAATCTGATGGAACTTATCGTCAACATGTAAACGTAAGTGATCATAAAAATTCAACAGGAGTTTATAATGTTCACTTGTATTATGTTGAAAATAGCGGTAAACTTGTTGGTGTTGGGGGGACTACTGTTAATGTGCAAAAGAATGAGGATACATATACTATCCCATCAAGTGGTGTTTATCGTTTCACACAACGAGTCAGTATAAAGTCAGAACCTAGTATGTCAAGCCCTGAATTAGCTTATTATGACGCTGGTAATACGGTTAATTATGATAGAGTATTGACTAATGAGGGACACACTTGGATTTCTTATCTCAGTTATAGTGGAAATCGCCGTTATATTGCTATTAATTAAGGAGAATTATTATGAAACCTGCTACAAAACGTTTCACAACTTTAACCGCACTCGCTTTAACTTCCGTTCTATTACTTGGTGCATGTGGTAATAACAAGAAGGAAGCCACATTAACATCGAGCTCTAGTAAGGTTAGTCAGAAAGTGAAATCGACAAAACCATCTTCAAAAGAAAAAGCGAAGAAGTCTGAGCAAAAGACAAAATCTTCTAGTTCAGAAGAAGTCTCAAAAGCAACCTCTGGAGAAAAGGATTCACAACCATCAGCCGGAAATGTTGCTGGATCTGCTCAACAAGAAGTTGCCCCAACAAATCCTAGTGAAGAAACAGCTGGAGTAAATCAAGGAACTACGACAGAACAACCAGCTACTTCAGCGGAACAAACACCAGCTACCACAGCGGTTGATGCTACTGCAATGGCTAATGGTGATTTCTCTAGTGTTGCTGGTACCTATCAAAATGACTTAGGAGACACAATTACAGTATCCCCATCTGGTAGTGTAACCCGTGTTGGTGCTGAAAGTGGTTATAGTGATACAAGTAGTCAGCTCTTTAATGGTTTTGCTCAAGATGGCGGTTATGTGGCAGGTTTTGCTCATAATGATGGACCAACCAGTGACCCAATTTTCTTTGATAGTAATGGACAGATTCGTTTTGGTTCTGATGCGATATATGGTCGGATGCATGTTTACAATAAATTAGATTGATGGTATTGTCCCTCAGTACTTAAGAAAAGGAAATAACAAGTAGTAGAAGGAGCATACTTTAAAAATGTCTCAAAAAGAACATGGAGAAGTGAGAAGTACTAGTGGTACCTTAAAGGGTACCTATCACTATTTGAATTCTCCCAGTCCTCATTTGTTTCCGTTTGTCTTTATTAGTAACGTAACAGATAGCCTTCAGATGTTTCGCGTTTGTAAGAATGGTAAGCCATTTGCCTTTCCATTACTTCTACCAAATCAATATAAAATTGTTTACATTAAGGATTTTCAAAATGTTAGCTCCTGTGATGAGATTACAGTGACTGAACATTTAGAGGAATACATCTATGATGAATCAGACTTAGACTAGAATGATATTTATAGTCAATTTAACTCGGAATGAATTGATTAATCTATTCAGATTTGCTTAATGTGTCAAGAAATTAGATGTAAGAAAAGTCCTTAGATATAGCTAAGGACTTTTCTTCATTATAATAGATAATAGTTATCGAAAAGATTGTCGATCAATTTTCTACAAAATAAAGTTTAGTAATATTAATGAAATACTTGTAAAATATTTTTAAAAGAAGTATACTATAGGCGTAAAAACGGTTCCATTATTTTATGAAACAGCCTAGAAAGTGAGAGTGATCAAAATGAGAAAGTCATTTGTTTTTAAGGAACGTCAACGTTACTCAATTCGTAAATATTCTTTTGGAGCTGCATCAGTCTTGATTGGTGCGAGCTTGTTGCTTGGTGGACATGCTTTGGCTCAGGAACAAGCCAATAACACAGATTCTATCACGGACTATGAAGTTACTGTAAATAATTCTGAAGCACCCCAAATTGACCAAACAACTTCAGAAGCTGTTACCGATGTCCTCAATCAACCAGCTTCAAGATCTGAAGCGCCAAGACCTAATCTTGTTAGCAGTGAAGTTGCTTCCTCTGAAGCTAGTAGTGTAGTGGCTAGCGAGGCTGCTTCTTTGGAAGTACCGGCAGAGGTTGTTCATTCTGCATCTGCTGAAGCCTCCGTTGTAAGTAGTGAAGTAGCTAGTGAAACCAACCGTTCAGCAACTTCAGAAGTAGCGGAAACCATAGGTAGTGACCGTGAAGCTGTGGATACTCCTCAACCTGGTGTGGATGGACCTGTGACTGCTGATGGTTCTCTTGATATTCCATCAAACGGTACCTATTATTTCCGTCGCAACACTGAAATTCGCACAGCGCCAATCATGGATATCAAACCTACCTTTGTCTTTAGTGCAGGCGACCATGTTATCTATGACAAGGTCTTGAAGAAAGATAATCACCAATGGATTTCTTACATTGGTTACGACTATGAACGCTACTATGCTGATATCGCAGCATTGAAGGCTGAAAACACTGGTAGCACCACTGAAGCAACTAGAGATGAAGCCATCCCTGAACGTGGTACTTATTACTTCACTAAAGTTGCAGATGTGAAGAACCAACCTAGCTTGACTGCCAAGACTGAGTTCAATTTTGATCCAGGTATGTCAGTCAACTACGATAGATCTTTGCTTGCGGACAATCACCGTTGGATTTCTTATACTTCGTACAGTGGTACTCGTCGTTATGTCGACCTAGGTGCTGTTGCAGAGGCTGTAGCTAAACCAAGAGGCGATATCGCTATTGAAAGCCATGATAATGGTGACTTTAGTGTGCTTATTAGTAATGTATCAGATCAAAACGGTATCCTTGGGGTATCTGTTCCAATCTGGTCTGAAAAGAATGGTCAAGATGATATCATCTGGTACAATGCGACTCGTCTTAACAACGGTAACTACAAGGTTAACGTCAGTCTGACTGACCACAAGAATGAACGTGGTCTCTACAATGTTCATCTTTACTATGTTGAAACTAATGGTAAATTGGTTGGTGTGGGGGGCACCACTTACACAGTTCCTGCCAAGGTTGAAGAAACTCATACAACAACTACTAGCTATAGCCTTCCTGATTCAGGAACTTATACCTTCAAAGAACGCTCTAGCATTAAGGCAGAACCTCTTGTAGCAAGTCCAGAGTTGGCTTACTACGATGCTGGTATGTCAGTCAACTACGACAAGATTGTCAGTGGTGATGGTTATCAATGGCTTTCTTACCTCAGCTACAATGGCAACCGCCGTTATGTAGCTGTGGCAAAACTTGCTCAACAAGAAAGCAAACCAAGCGGTACTATCAATATTGAAAATCTCTCTAACCTTGGTTTTGATGTTCATATCACCAATGTTTCTGGTGGCGACAAGGCTATCCAAGGCGTGAGTGTTCCAGTTTGGACAGCTAAGGACGGCCAAGACGATTTGGTATGGCACCAAGCTGACAGACAAAGTGATGGTAGCTACAAGGTTCGTATCAATATTAATGACCATAAGGCTGAAGCGGGTGAATACATTGTCCATCTCTACTATGTTCAAGATGGTAAGATGGTAGGTATCGGAGGCACTAGCACAACTGTTCCGGTTCAAAATGCAACTCGCCATAATCTTCCAGCTTCAGGTTCATATACCTTTACCGCTCGTACTGGAATTAAGACTCAACCTTTGGTAGCCAACCCAGATGTTAGCTACTACGATGCTGGCATGTCAGTCAACTATGACAAGGTTGTCAATAATGACGGCTATACATGGCTTTCTTATCTCAGCTATTCAGGAAATCGTTTCTATGTGGCTATTGCACCAACAAGTGTGAC
>NZ_GL698449.1:91497-100967 GCF_000187445.1 Streptococcus sp. C150
AAAATGCAACCCGCCACAACCTTCCAGCTTCAGGTTCATATACCTTTACCGCTCGTACTGGCATCAAGACTCAACCTTTGGTAGCCAACCCAGATGTTAGCTACTACGATGCTGGCATGTCAGTCAACTATGACAAGGTTGTCAATAATGACGGCTATACATGGCTTTCTTATCTCAGCTATTCAGGAAATCGTTTCTATGTGGCTATCGCACCAACAAGTGTGACTAAACCAGTAGAACAACCAGTCCAACCAAGTACACCTTCATCTGGTACCTATACTTTCAAGGAACGCTCTAGCATTAAAGCAGAACCAAGTGTTGCAAGTCCAGAGTTGGCCTACTATGATGCTGGTATGTCTGTTAACTATGACAAAGTGGTGACTGCAGATGGTCATACATGGCTCTCTTACCTTAGTCGTGGAGGCAACCGTCGTTACATTGCCATTGATGGTAAGGCAACAGCAGTTGCTCAACCAGCAAGTTCAAGCCTAGCTGCGACTGGTACTTATACCTTTACCAAACCTAGCTCTATCAAGGCTCAACCAAGTGTTGCAAGTCCAGAGTTAGCCTACTATGATAAAGGCATGTCCGTTCGCTATGACAAGGTCCTTACAGCTGATGGACACACATGGTTATCTTATATGACTTATAGCGGTGCAAGACGCTATGTGGATATTTCTTAAGAGTTGTAACATCACTCTCTTTTGAGGGTGGTGTTTTTTTAGTTTCAAGAGTTGAATAAATATATTGTTCAATATGTTTTGGAAATATTTGCCGTAAATTAGCGAAAGTTGTAAAATCAAGGTGAAAGTATAGGATTCGTTCTATACGTAGCTAATTCATCAAGTTATTGAAAGAAAATGATATAAAACGGAGGTACTGAGCATGTTAGATATTTTTGTTTTAGAAGAAGATTATTTTCAACAAGCTCGTCTTGAGGATGCCATCCACAAGTCCAAACAAATATATATTTTAAGAATTGGGAAGGTTGATTTATATGATAAACCCGATCAATTATTAGAGCGTATTACGGAAAGGGGTTCGCATTTACTGTTTTTTCTAGATATTGGATCTGACAGTGATGTCGAAGGGGGAATATTGGTTGCTCAACAGATTCGTGAGCGAGATCCGTATGCAAGTATTGTTTTCATCACAGCACATCCCGAACTCCTACCTTCAACCTTTCAGTATCGCTTAGCTGCACTTGATTTTATTGATGAGAATTTGCCTGATAATGAATATGAAGATAGGCTTATTTCTGATATTGGATTAGCACTTTCTAAAAATGGTTTGAGCCAAATAGAGTGTGCTTTTACGGTAGATACAAAGAATGCAACTATACAAGTTCCTTTTCATAAGATTCTTTATTTTGAAACATCTCCAACAGTTCATAAGGTGATTCTTCATACAACGGAAGAGCAGATTGAGTTCTATGGTCAATTATCAAAAATTGTGAAACAAGATTGCAGACTGTATAAATGCCATAAATCATTTGTTGTAAATCCCGAAAACATTGTGAGATTGGACAAAGAGTTAGGTATTATTTATTTTGAAAACGGAGAGTCATGCTTGGTTTCAAAAGCTAAACAAAAAGAGATTGTTGCTAAGATGCTTGTTCCAAAAAACATGGCAGTTTGATGTATATAGTATTTTTATTTTAAATGTTATTTTCTGATTATGACGAAAAAACGACCATTTATGACTTCAATGAAAAATTTAGCTGTTTTTGTATTATAATAACCGAGTAAATTATCATTAAAGGATATCACTCATGAAAAATACAAGTAAACTTATTGGTTTAGTATTAGCCCTTATCGTAGTTATCCTCGCTATCTTTTTGGTGACTAAATTTAACAGCCATGAATCAGCACGTGTTAGCACCAGTAGCAGTTCAGTCCAAACGGTTAAGAAGTCATCTTCAAGCTCAAGTAAGGTCGTTAAGAAGGATAAAAAATCAACTCGATCATCATCTTCAGCAGTCACAAATGAAGAAAATGGAAATCAGGCCTCAGCAGTAGCACCTAAGGCTTCTTCTCAAGAACAAGCTCAAGCAGGTACTACAGATGGCGGACAAGTGGCTGAAGCAACAGCTGGAATAGATAAGGCTAAATCTGAAAAGAACACAAATAATAGTCAATCATCGCTTGACTTTGGTGCCCTTGATAATGGTGATATTAGCTCTCTTGTGGGAACTTGGACTAACGCGAATGGTGAATCAGTTACAATTAATGCTGATGGTACAATTATTAAAAACTCAACAGGTTATACTGCTCAATTGAAGCCTCAAAGAGTTTCAGATAATATTTTTTATGCAGGAGTTTTCTCAGATACAAGCTCAGCTGCATTGAGAGCGATTTCTGGAGGTAGTAACGGCTCTGATTACCTTGTTATTGGTCAGGACCAAACTGCTGAAGGTGTCCCTTATTATCGTAACTAGTACGAAAAAGATTGCTATTGATGAACTGCACTCCAAAAGTTAGACAGATAAAATCTAACTTTGTGGGGTGTTTTTTTAGTTGATTGAAGCAAAAAAATGTTACAAACTATTGTTTTTTTGTAATAAAAATGTAAAATAAATAAAGAGAACAATAAATCTCATTTTGAATAAATAAGAGAGGTTCATTTATTAAAGAAATGCTCTAACTTAGAATTTCTCTTAAGATTATGCTAAAGGAAGTTATGCCATGCTTAACATCTATGTTTTAGAGGATCATTTTATCCAACAAAATCGTATTGAAGAGGTTATTCATACGATTCTTAAGAAAAATAACATTAAAGTGGGCGACTTTGAGGTTTTTGACAAACCCAATCAACTGTTAGAGTCTATTACCGAGAGAGGGTCTCATCAGCTCTTTTTCTTGGACATTCAAATTAAAAACGATACTAAAAAAGGTTTGGAAGTGGCTAAGCAAATTCGCAAGAACGACCCCTATGCCAATATTGTTTTCTTCACGACTCATTCAGAGTATCTGCCCTTAACTTTTCAATATCAATTGGCAGCTCTAGACTTTATTGACAAGTCTTTGGAGGGCGAGGACTTTCAAAAGCGTGTGGAAAGTATTATCTTATTAACCTGCAAAAAGATACAGAGTCAGAATCCAGAGGATGCTTTCCGAATTGAGAACGTTAAGACCGTTATTCAGGTTCCCTTCCATGATATCTTGTACTTTGAGACCTCGGATATTGTTCATAAGGTTATCCTTTATACTAAAGAGGAGCAGATCGAATTTTATGGCAGTCTCTCTCAAATTGAAAAGAGTGACCCTAGACTGTTTAAATGCCACAAATCTTTCCTTATCAATCCAGAAAATATCATCAAATTAGATAAAAGTACGGGGACAGCCTATTTTGAAAATGGTGGCGTTTGCTATGTTTCAAAGTTGAAACTAAAGAAATTGCTTGAGAGAATCAGCCTATGATAGCAATCAATTTTTTGTTGGATAATCTAGACTTTTTAGCGGAGATTATCCTCTTTATACTCATTTATCAATACATTACCTCCGAGAAGATAAAGCTAAGATGGTATATTATCATCCCCTTGGTTATCCGATTTTTGTTTGTGCTTTCTCCAGCCCTGTCCTATGTTTTAGGGCATGCCTTCTTGGTTGTTTATTCCCTCTACAGAAATCGTTATGGCAATAGGTTATTAGATATTTTCTATGGCTTGTTTCCAATCATCATAGAAAGTCTTGTTCACAATCTTATTATTTATGGGATTGCCTTGGTCATCAATCGTCATTATCTGATTGTACTTAACCATTTTCATTTAAACCTTGTCATTGAGTTGCTAGTCTTTCCTGTGTTTTGGGTAATCATTAAGACCTTAAAAGTGGATTTCAAAGCATTGAACTATGGTTTTCGAAAGTCATTTTCAAAGTACTTTTTATTACTCATAGATCTATCAATGTTATCTTATGCCATCCTTCTCCAATATATTACCTTTTTTGTGCAACAGAGCCCTGGAGGAAGAGATTGGCATGTTTATCTCGTGGTGACCTATGCTTTACTCTTTCTTGCGACCCTTGTTTATATCAATGCGACCTTCAGTGAGAGACTAAAAGAAGAAGTCCTACTCCAAAAAGATAGGCAAATGAGTGATTTGGCTCATTATAGTCAACAAATCGAGCAACTCTATACGGATATTCGTCGCTTCAGGCACGATTATTTAAATGTTTTGTCTAGTATCAAATATGGCATTGACTCCAAGGATATGGCTATTATTTCTGATATCTACGATAACATCCTTGAAAAAACAAAGACTCGGATTGAAGGAAAACAGTACGAAATTGCCAACTTGATTAATATTAAAGATGAAGCCGTTAAAGGTGTCCTGGCTAGTAAAATCTTGGAAGCACAAGGCCAGTCCATTACCATCCACCTTGAGGTCAACGACGTCTTTGAAGTATCAAGGATGGAATTGTTGGATTTCATAACAGTGCTATCCATTTTTTTAGATAATGCTATTGAAGCTAGTCTGGATAGCAGTACTAAAGAAGTGAACATTGCTCTTATCAGTGGAGAGATAAAGGTAGTAATAGTTGAGAATACCATTGCTCAAGAATCTATCAATACAGTCGGTATCTTTAAACTTGGTCGCTCAAGTAAAGGAGAGGGACGTGGTATAGGTCTGTCCACTGTTCGAGAGATTTTAGGGAAGTATCCTAATTGTTCTTTGTCAACACAATCTAAAGACTATCGTTTTAAGCAGACACTAAAAATAGAAGATGTGGTTTGATTGAACCACATCTTTTGTTGTACTTTGAAAACAAGTACCTGATCCTATATTTGTTTATTTAAATATATATCCAGAATACTTGTAAAATTTCCAAAAAACTGACTTTCTAATCTTAATGAAAGAAATATTTATATTTTGTGTGAATAAATATAATAAATTTGTAATAGTGACAATTTTTAGACTTTTTACGATTTATATCAATTTGATAGTCATAGTCGTGCTATACTCTTTTGCATAGGAGAGAGTTATGAAAAAGACTAGGAGATATTATTATGAAATTTAGTTTTTATCAAGTTGCTCAACGTTTCTCAATTCGTAAGTATTCTTTTGGTGCTGCTTCTGTGCTTTTAGGGGTTTTCCTACTTTCTGGTGTACAGACTGCTCATGCTGATGAGAAAGTGGCTGTTTCTGAATCAACTACAAGTATTACTAGTGATATTGGAGTTGTATCAGATAAAGTAACTTCTTCAAACTCTGAGATTGTACTTTCTGAAGCTACTGTTTCAGCTCCAAAGGAAAGTTTGGCACCTGCTGAAGCTCCTTCAACTGCTGTGACTCCAGAAAAGACGAGTGAAAGTTCTCAGCATGTTCAAACAGTTACTGCGAATGAAACTCACAAAGTTGAAAATACTACTGAACCAATATCAACAGTAGAAGAAAAGGTTAATGTAGCGACAAATGCTGATAAAGTATCTGATAAAAAAGTTACTGATACAAGAATTTCAAATGAGACAAATAAAAAAATTGAGTCAGAGGTACGTGAAGATAAGGAGAATGAAAAAGTTACTGTAACAGAGAAAATTTCTGATCCAAAAGTTCCTGAAATAAAAACAGATAATAAGCCAACAACACCAAGTACTGGTTATTCGAGATTATTCAGTGTTGGAAATATTAGACGACCTATGTCAAGAAGTACTGTTATTGGAGACAACTACCCATGGCCGAATGCTGCAATACCTTATGCTGAAGTTGATCCTTGGGGATTATATAAACGTGAATGTGTCTCTTTTGTAGCTTACAGATTGAGTACAGTGAATGGATTTACAATTCCTTATGCATATGGTAATGCAAATCAATGGGGATATCGTGCTCAAAATGAAGGCTATCGTGTTGACATGAATCCAGCAGCTGGCTCAGTTGCGTGGTTTACTGGTAATAAGGGATTTCATGTTGCATGGGTTGTAGGTGTAAATGGGGAAAATGTTGAGATTGAAGAATATAATTATGGATATACAAATCGATATAACCATAGGTTTATTCCTAGAAACTCTGCAAGTGGTTACATCCATTTTAAAGACTTAAAAGGTGGAAATACAAGTATTCCCGATGCTCCAACACCAACAGATAATACAGGAAGTAATTTAGCTTCTTCAGGATCTTATCAATTTACAGAGAGAGTAAGCATTAAAGCTGAACCTAAAATGTCTGCCCCAGAACTTGCCTATTATGAAGCAGGAAATACTGTTAATTATGATAAAACACTCCAAGCAGATGGTTATGTCTGGATTTCTTATCTATCATATGCTGGAAACCGTCGCTATATTCCAGTACAAAAGCTTTCAACTGAGGTAAAACCAGAGGTTAAAGGAACCATTAATGTTATAAATAAGAATGACCAATCAGGTACCTTTGATGTTGTTATCTCGAATGTTTCAAGTAATGTTGGACTAAAAGAAGTTCAAGTTCCAATTTGGTCAGCAAAAAATGGACAAGATGACTTGAAATGGTATAAAGCTGTTAAACAATCTGATGGTACCTATAAGACTTCTGTAAAAATTAGTGATCATAAGAATGACAGAGGAGAATATCTTATCCATCTCTATTATGTGACTGATAGTGGTAAACAAATTGGTGTAGGTGGA
This sequence comes from Streptococcus sp. C150, assembly GCF_000187445.1. NCBI lineage: Bacteria > Bacillati > Bacillota > Bacilli > Lactobacillales > Streptococcaceae > Streptococcus > Streptococcus sp. C150. The sequence continues at coordinate 98,095 of NZ_GL698449.1, forward strand.
ACAACGACAACTATAGAAAATGCTTCAACTACATCTAATCCTTCTAAACCATCCATTCCTAATAGTGGTGTTTATACTTTTGAAGGCCATGCAAGTATCAAAGCAGAACCAAAGATTTCTGCACCTGAGTTGGCATATTATGATGCTGGAAATACAGTAAATTATGATAGCCTTATTCAGGCAGATGGTCATTATTGGATTTCTTATTTATCATATTCAGGTGCACGCCGTTATATTGCTATTAGTTAAGACATAGAGGACACCCTATTATAGAAGATGGCATGAAATATTTCTATAATACCTCATGTAACAGTATTGAAATATAGAAATAAAAATGTTATATTTATGACGTAAAAAATAATTAAAGGAACATAATTTATGAAAACTACAGGTAAACTCATTGGTATCATATCAGCTCTTATTGTGATTATCCTCGCTGTCTTCTTAGTGACTAAATTTAACAGTCATGAATCAGCGCGTGTTGGCACAAGTAGCAGTTCAGTCCAAACGGTTAAAAAGTCATCTTCAAGCTCAAGTAAGGTCGTTAAGAAGGATAAAAAATCAACTCGATCATCATCTTCAGCAGTCACAAATGAAGAAAATGACAATCAGACCTCAGCAGTAGCACCTAAGGCTTCTTCTCAAGAACAAGCTCAAGCAGGTACTACAGATGGCGGACAAGTGGCTGAAGCAACAGCTGGAACAGACAAGGTTAAATCTGAAAAGAACGCAAATAATAGTCAATCATCACTTAACTTCGGTGCCCTTGATAATGGTGATATTAGCTCTCTTGTGGGAACTTGGACTAATGCAAATGGTGAATCAGTGACTATCAATTCTGATGGTACAATTATTAAAAACTCAACAGGTTATACTGCTCAATTGAAGCCTCAAGGAGTTTCAGATAATACATTCAATGCATCGGTGGTATCTCAAGGTGATAGTGTAGCCTTGTCCGCAGTGGCGGGAGGAGCAGGAAGCTCAGATTATCTTGTTATTGGGGCAAATGGACCATATTATCGTAACTAGTACGAAAAAGATTGCTATTTATTTAGTAATCTTTTTACTTTTCCTTTTGCTTTTTTTGGAAAAACAACGAATATATAAGTATAATCAGTCATTTTTTTCGATTATGACGAAAATCGGACTGTTTATGATTTAAGTGGGAACAAGTCAAAAAATTTGGTATACTAGTGGACAAGTGAGAAATATTGAGTATTTTTGTAAAATAATTGTAATATTTGTCACCTAATGTTACGATCAATCGGTAACAACAATTTGATAGAGAGAAATAATAATATGAAACGAGAAAAATTTTTACACGAACAACAACGTTTTTCAATTCGTAAATATTCTTTTGGGGCTGCGTCAGTTCTTTTAGGAGCTAGTTTGGTCTTTGCGGGTCAAGCTTTGGCTGACGAACACCACGAAGCTGCAACGACTTCAGATGCCACTTTGCGTGCGACTTCAGATAGTGATGCCTTAACAGCGGCTGATATTTTCAGTGGCGTAGCAACTAATGGAGTGGCGTCAAGTGAGAAAGCTAGCGAAACTTCAACAACGAGCCAAACAGTTAGTGAAACTGCTACTAGCGAAGCGACAAGTGAAGTCAGTGCCTCACAAACAGCTGATAAAGCATCTGAAACTGCAGTTGCCCCTTCAGCTGTGACAAATCGCTCAAATCTAGCTGAAAAAGATGCTAATCTTGATGTATCTAGTATGGTGAGAGCGGCTGTTAATACTAGCTTGGTGAGCACACCAACAACTACTACAGACAGTGACCTTCCAAGCCAAGGAACTTATGTCTACAAGGAACGTACAGAAATCAAGAATCAACCTAAGATTTCTGCCAAGGCTGAATTTTATGTGAATCCAGGGGATAGCGTCTTTTACGACCAAGTCGTGACAGCTGACGGCTACCAATGGATTAGCTACAAATCATACTCTGGCGTGCGTCGTTATGCGCCAGTAAAACCAGTGGCGGCTGGTAGCGGCAGTGGTAACAGTGGTAGTGGGGATGGTAAGCCTTCTAATGGCGCTCAAGCTACAACAGGGGCTTTGAACATCCCAGCGACAGGAACTTTCTACTTCACACGTGACACAGATATTAAGAAAGAACCAAAAGCAGATCTCAAACCTACTTTTGTTTTCAGTAAGGGTGACCATGTCATCTATGACAAAGTTTTGACTGCGGATAATCATCAATGGATTTCTTACCTTGGTTATGACTATGTTCGCTACTATGCTGATATTGCGACTTTGACACCTGCAAAAGCTGAAACACCAGCTGCTAAACCAACAGAGACTAATCAAGCAAAACCAGAAACTACTGGTGCTGAAAAACTTCCAGCAAGTGGTACTTATAATGTGACACGTAGCTTGAATGTTAAAAACGAACCTAAGGCCTCTGCAGAAACGCTTTATACCTTGGAAAAAGGCTACAAAGTGAACTATGACAAGGTCTTGACTGCGGATAACCACCAATGGATTTCTTACATTAGTTACAGTGGTACACGTCGTTATGTGGATATTGCGACTTTGAAAACTACTGAGTCTAAGCCACAAGAAAACCGTGTTTCAGGTGACCTTACTATAAGCAACCAAACTTCTAACGGCTTCGATGTTGTGGTTACCAATGTTTCAGGTGGCGGCAAGACAGTCCAAGAAGTGCGTGTCCCAATTTGGTCAGATAAGAATGGTCAAGATGACCTCACTTGGTACCATGCTGACAAACAATCAGACGGTAGCTACAAGGTTCATGTAGATAAAGCCAGCCACAAGGGTGACGCTGGTACCTATGCTGTCCATCTTTACTATATGTTAGATGGTAAGAGAACCTATATTACCGAAACTACAGCCACAGTCCCTGAAAC
>NZ_GL698449.1:101451-103139 GCF_000187445.1 Streptococcus sp. C150
AGACGGTAGCTACAAGGTTCATGTAGATAAAGCCAGCCACAAGGGTGACGCTGGTACCTATGCTGTCCATCTTTACTATATGTTAGATGGTAAGAGAACCTATATTACCGAAACTACAGCCACAGTCCCTGAAACTCAAGTAACAGGAAATTTGACGATCACCAACCAAACGTCTAATGGCTTTGATGTTGTCGTAACTAATGTTTCAGGTGGTGGCAAGACAGTTCAAGAAGTTCGTGTCCCAATCTGGTCAGATAAGAATGGTCAAGATGATCTTACTTGGTACCATGCCGACAAACAATCAGATGGTAGCTACAAGGTTCATGTAGATAAAGCCAGCCACAAGGGCGATGCTGGTACCTATGCCGTGCATCTTTACTATATGTTAGATGGTAAGCGAACTTATATTACCGAAACTACAGCCACAGTCCCTGAATCTCAAGTAGCAGGGGAATTGACGATTACCAACCAAACGTCTAACGGCTTTGATGTTGTCGTAACTAATGTTTCAGGTGGTGGCAAGACAGTTCAAGAAGTTCGTGTTCCAATTTGGTCAGATAAGAATGGTCAAGATGACCTTACATGGTACCATGCTGATAAACAGTCAGATGGTAGCTACAAGGTTCATGTCGATACAGCCAGTCACAAGGGCGATGCTGGTACCTATTCTGTGCATCTTTACTATATGTTGGATGGTAAACGAACTTATATTACCGAAACTACAGCCACAGTCCCTGAATCTCATATAACAGGGAAATTGACTAATAACGGTTCTTATTACAGTGTTCGTGGTAAATACGATGATATTATTATTGTCAATAAAAAACACGGTCTTTCTAAGGACTATAACCCAGGTGAAAACCCAACAGCTAAGGCAGCCTTTGTTCGTCTTCGTGACGATATGATTAATCAAGGTTTGAATGTTGGACGTTCATACAGTGGTTTCCGTTCTTACGATTATCAAAAGACTCTTTACGACAACTACGTAAGCCGTGATGGTCAAGCAGCTGCGGACCGTTACTCAGCTCGTCCTGGATTTAGCGAACACCAAACTGGTTTGGTCTTTGACTTGACTGATAAATCTGGTAACTTGCTTGAGGATGCACGAGCTAGTCAATGGCTTAAAGATAATGCACATAACTATGGCTTTATCGTGCGTTTCCAAGCAGGTAAAGAAGCTTCAACTGGCTACATGCCAGAAGCATGGCATATCCGCTATGTGGGTAAAGAAGCTAAAGATATCCATGATTCAGGATTAAGCTTGGAAGAGTACTTTGGAATTGAAGGTGGCGATTATGCTACTAGCAGCAAACCTGCTGAAAGCAAACCAGCCACTACAGGTGCCATCAACCTTCCAGCGACAGGAACTTATACCTTCACAGGTCGTGCGTCAATTAAGGCAGAAGCTAAAGTTTCAAGCCCAGAATTAGCTTATTATGACAAGGGTATGAGTGTTAACTACGATAAGGTTTTGACAGCCGATGGTCATCAATGGCTTTCATATGTAACAGCAAGCGGTGCCCGTCGTTACGTTGATATTGCAACAGTTAAAGCTACAGAAACTAAACCAGAAGCCAAACCGGTTGCTAAACCAGCGGACCAACCAAGTCTGCCAGAATCAGGCACTTATACCTTTACAGGTCGTGCGTCAATCAAGGCAGAAGCCAAGGTTTCAAGCCCAGAATTGG
>NZ_GL698449.1:103424-167509 GCF_000187445.1 Streptococcus sp. C150
GATAAAGGTATGAGCGTTAACTACGATAAGGTTTTGACAGCCGATGGTCATCAATGGCTTTCATATGTAACAGCAAGCGGTGCCCGTCGTTACGTTGATATTGCAACAGTTAAAGCTACAGAAACTAAACCAGAAGCCAAACCGGTTGCTAAACCAGCGGACCAACCAAGTCTGCCAGAATCAGGCACTTATACCTTTACAGGTCGTGCGTCAATCAAGGCAGAAGCTAAGGTTTCAAGCCCAGAGTTGGCCTACTATGACAAGGGTATGAGCGTTAACTATGACAAAGTTTTGACAGCCGATGGTCATCAATGGCTTTCATACATGACAGCAAGTGGTGCTCGTCGTTACGTCGATATTGCAACAGCCAAGGCTGAAGCAAGTCAACCAACTGCGAAACCAAGTCTCCCAGAGTCAGGCCGTTATACCTTCACAGGCCGTGCGTCAATTAAGGCAGAAGCCAAGGTTTCAAGTCCAGAATTGGCCTACTATGATAAGGGTATGAGCGTTAACTACGATAAGGTTTTGACAGCCGATGGTCACACATGGCTCTCATACATGACAGCAAGTGGTGCTCGTCGTTACGTCGATATTGCTTAATGAGATAAAGAATCAGGTTGGACAACGTGTCCAGCCTTTTTTGATAGCCTCTCTTTATCAGGAGATTGAATTTTTCAATTTTTGTGACGTCTTTTGGAGTGCTATAATGGTTAATATAGAATCGAGGTTACTATGAAAATCGCATTAGTACAGATGGATGTTGCTCACGGACAGCCTGCTGAAAATGTAAAACACGTGAAAGAGATGTTGAAAAGGGCGCTTGATGACAATCCCGATGTTATTGTGCTTCCTGAAATGTGGAATACAGGCTATGCTTTAGATGAACTTGACGGTATTGCGGATAAGGATGGACTGGAATCTCAAGCTCTCTTATCTCATTTTGCCAGAGAACATGCTGTGGCTATTCTCGGAGGGTCTGTTGCCATTGAGAAAGATGACAAATTCTACAATACAACCTATGTCTACAATAAGTTTGGGGACTTAATCAATACCTACAGTAAGGTCCATCTTTTTGGATTGATGGCGGAGGACCAGTATATGTCGGCTGGGGCTAAGGAGTCTGTTTTTGAGCTTGATGGTGTGACAGCGGCTAGTGTCATTTGTTACGACATTCGTTTTCCTGAATGGGTGCGAACACAGATGGCGCAAGGGGTCAAGGTGCTTTTTGTGGTAGCTCAGTGGCCTGAGCCTCGTGTGCAACAATGGGAGATTTTACTCAAGGCGCGTGCGGTTGAAAACCAAGCCTTTGTGGTAGCTGTTAACCGTGTCGGAGCAGGACCAGAAGATGTCTTTTCGGGACATTCCATGGTTATAGATCCTCTGGGAAATGTAGTCTTGCAGGCCAAGGAACATGAGGAGGGCATTTTTACGGCTGATATTAATCTTGAAGAGGTGGACCGAGTTCGAGGCCAAATTCCCGTTTTTGAGGACCGTCGCACGGACTTGTATCATTAAGGAGTGTTTATGTTATTTGAAGAATCTGATTTATTGAAAGAATTGCCAAAACAGTTTTTTGCAGGGTTGGTAGCCAAGGTGAATGCCAAGGTAGCTGAAGGCGCAGATGTGATCAACCTTGGCCAGGGAAATCCAGACCAGCCGACTTATGACCATATTGTTGAGGCCTTATGTACCTCAGCCCATAATCCAGCTAGCCACAAGTATTCTCAGTTTCGTAGCAATCGTCCCTTCAAGGAAGCAGCTACAAGTTTTTACAAGAAACATTATGGGATTGATTTGGATGCGGAGCGTGAGATTTGTGTCACGGGTGGGGCTAAGATTGGCCTTGTGGAATTGCCTTTAGCCTTGATGAATCCTGGTGACCTTTTGCTCTTGCCTGACCCAGGTTACCCTGATTACTTGTCGGGAGTGAGTCTGGGCCGTGTAACCTATGAGACCTTTCCTTTGACGGCTGAAAATGATTTTTTGCCAGATTTGGAAGCTATTCCTGAGGAGACAGCTCGTCGTGCTAAGTTTATCTATATCAATTACCCTAATAATCCTACGGGGGCTGTCGCGACAAAGGCTTTTTATGAAAAATTGATTGCCTGGGCTAAGACCTACGAGGTAGGAGTGGTGAGTGATTTGGCCTACGGGGCTTTGGGTTATCAGGGTTATGAGAATCCTAGCTTTTTATCGGTACCCGGTGCCAAGGATGTGGGAATTGAGTTTTATACCTTCTCAAAAACCTTTAATATGGCAGGTTGGCGCTTGGCTTTTGCGGCTGGAAATGCTGAGATGGTTGAAGCCTTAAACCTCATTCAGGACCACCTTTTTGTGGGAATTTTTCCCGCTTTGCAGGATGCTGGGATTGCGGCTCTCTTAGATCATAAATCTGAGGAGGCGGTGGCCCAACTAAATGCGGTTTATGATAGCCGTCGAGATGCTTTTACACAAGCAGCTGCTAAGATTGGCTGGCAAGCCTTTCCATCTAAAGGTTCCTTCTATGCTTGGATGCCTGTACCTGAGGGCTACACCAGTGAAAGTTTTGCAGATCTTTTGCTTGAGAAGGCTCATGTTGCTGTGGCACCAGGCAAAGGATTTGGACCAGCGGGAGATGCTTATGTTCGTATCGGACTGCTAGTAGAGCCTGAACGTCTTGTCGAGGCCGTCAATCGTATTGCAGATTTGCATTTATTTGATTATTAAATAGCGTTTATGAAACAAGTAGTTGGAAAATACTGCTTGTTTTTTCATATTTTTGCATCTTTCTCTTGACAAATGAATAAAAATACAATAAACTAATCACATATTTATTCAAAAGGAGTGCATAAATGAAAATTTCAATCGTTGGTATCACTGGTTATAGTGGTTTAGAGTTAGTTAAAATTTTGAATAATCATAAAAAAGCAGAACTTGTTTCTATTCACGCAACCAAGGAAGTAGGCCGACGATTGTCTGAAGTGTATCCCTATTTGACAGGTGTTTGTGATTTAGAAATAGAAGCTTTCGATGCCCAAAAGATTATGGAAAAGGCAGACTTAGTCTTCTTTGCCACACCTTCTGGTGTTGCTAGTTCATTGGCAGAAGAATTTGTTCAGGCTGGCTTTCCTATTATTGATTTATCTGGAGATCATCGCTTGCCGGCTTCCATTTATGAAAAATGGTATAAAAAATCACCTGCTAAGGAAATGATTTTGAATAAATTTACATATGCATTGTCAGAATATACAGATGTAAAGGATAAAAAATTTATTGCCAACCCTGGATGTTACGCGACGGCGACAGAATTGGCCTTGATTCCTTTGGTTGCTGCTGGTTTGATTGAGATAGATAGTGTCATCGTGGATGCTAAGTCTGGTTTGACTGGTGCTGGTAAGGCGCTGAGTGAGTATAGCCATTTTGTCAATGTTCACGATAATTATGTGACCTATAAGCTCAATCATCATCAGCATATTCCAGAGATTGTCCAGACTTTGAGGGCTTTTGATGCTGATATGCCGGAGATTCAGTTTTCAACGTCGCTTTTACCGGTTAATCGTGGGATTATGGCTACCGTTTATTGCAAATTAAAGAAGGATGTAGCTGTCTCTGATGTCGCTTCAGCCTTTGCAAAAGCTTATGATGATAAACCTTTTGTACGTGTGCAAGATAATTTACCAGAGCTCCATAATGTCATTGGATCGAATTTTACAGATATTGGCTTTGCCTATAATGAGAAAACCAATGTTCTGACGGTTATTTCAGTGATTGATAATTTGATCAAGGGTGCCGCTGGCCAAGCAGTTCAAAATCTCAACCTCATGCAGGGGTGGGATGAGACAGAAGGCTTGCTTATGACACCGTCATACTTGTAGAGATAAGAACAGAAATAGGAGAAAAAATATGAAAGTCATAGATGGAACGATTGCTAGTCCGCTTGGTTTTTCAGCAGATGGGCTACATGCAGGATTTAAAAAGAGAAAAATGGATTTTGGTTGGATTGTATCTGAAAAGCCAGCCAGCGTGGCAGGGGTTTACACGACTAATAAGGTTATCGCAGCTCCTTTGATTGTGACCAAGACCTCGGTAAAAAAGGCTGGGAAAATGAAGGCTATCGTTGTTAACTCAGGTGTGGCTAATTCTTGTACAGGGACCCAAGGATTGGAGGATGCTTACACCATGCAGGAGTGGACCGCTGAAAAGCTAGGTGTTGAACCTGATATGGTTGGTGTGGCTTCTACAGGGATTATCGGTGAGTTGCTACCAATGGATACCTTGAAAAATGGTCTTTCCAAGATAGTGGTTAATGGTAATGCTGATGATTTTGCCAAGGCAATTTTGACGACAGATACAGCGACTAAGACCATTGCTGTGACGGAGACTTTTGGACGTGATGTTGTGACTATGGCTGGTGTTGCTAAGGGCTCAGGTATGATTCACCCTAATATGGCGACCATGCTCGGTTTTATTACCTGTGATGCCAATATTTCCAGTGAGACTCTCCAATTAGCCTTGAGTCAAAATGTAGAAAAGACCTTTAATCAGATTACGGTTGACGGAGATACTTCGACTAATGATATGGTGCTTGTCATGTCAAATGGTTGCACGCTCAACGAAGAGATTCTGCCGGATACACCTGAGTTCGATAAATTTTCAAAAATGCTGAATTTTGTGATGCAAGAACTGGCTAAAAAGATTGCCAAGGACGGTGAAGGTGCCAATAAGCTCATACAGGTTGATGTGGTTAATGCTCCGAATGCCCTTGATGCCCGTATGATGGCAAAATCTGTTGTCGGTTCCAGTCTGGTCAAAACAGCCATTTTTGGTGAAGATCCTAACTGGGGACGTATTTTAGCTGCTGTTGGCTATGCTGGTGTGGATGTGCCTGTGGATAATGTAGATATTATGATTGGCGGACTGCCAGTTATGCTAGCTTCTAGTCCTGTTGCCTTTGATGATGAGGAAATGAAAGACATCATGCATGTCGATGAAGTCACCATTACAGTAGATCTTCATTCTGGACATGAAAAAGGAACCGCATGGGGTTGTGATCTCTCTTACGATTACGTTAAGATTAATGCCCTCTATCACACTTAGACTGTCTAAGGAAAAGGAGTTAACTGATGACTACTGAATATATTGTAATTAAGATTGGTGGAGTAGCCAGTAAACAGCTAACTCCTGAGATACTGACTAAACTGTCAGAATGGCAGCAGGCTGGTCAAAAAATAATCATCGTCCATGGGGGTGGCTTTGCGATCAATCAACTCATGGAGGAACATGACATCCCAATCCACAAGATCAATGGTCTGCGGGTGACGAGTCAGTCAGATATGGGTCTAATCAAAGAAGCCTTAGTTGATATGGTTGGGAAAAATTTAGCAGGTCAGTTGAGACAGGCAGGTTTGCCAGCCTATCAGGTCATAGATGAGCTTCCAGACCTTGTCCATGCTGATTTCTTAGATCAAGAGACTTATGGCTTTGTGGGTGAGGTCAGCCATATCACTAATCAGACCCTAGTGGCACTCCTTGCTCAAGGTAAGATTCCCTTGATTCCTAGCTTGGGTTACAGTGAGCAGAGTGACTTGCTCAATATTAACGCCGATTACCTTGCTAGAGCTGTGGCAATTAGTCTAGGTGCCAAAAAGCTTATTCTTATGACAGATGTCAAAGGTGTTTTAGAGAATAGACAAGTTTTGGAGCATCTGAATCTTGTGGACGTTCAGAAAAAAATAGATTCAGGTGTGATTACTGGGGGCATGATTCCTAAAATTCAAAGTGCTGTTCAGACGGTTGAATCTGGTGTTGAGCAGGTCATTATTGGTGATAACCTGACAGATGGTACCATAATCAAGGAGTAAACGATGACAAAACTATTTTCAAATTATAAACGGGCAGCGATTGATTTTGCTTCGGCCCATGGTAATTATTTGACAGATACAACTGGCAAGACCTACTTGGATTTTTCATCTGGTATTGGGGTAACTAACCTTGGCTATCATCCTCATGTCAATCAGGCTCTAACAGAGCAGGTGGGCAAGATTTTGCACCAGCCTAATCTTTATCACAATCAGTTGCAAGAAGATGTTGCTGGACTTTTAATTGGTGACAAGGATTATTTGGCCTTTTTCTGTAACAGTGGTGCAGAGGCCAATGAGGCAGCCATTAAAATCGCCCGTAAGGCATCGGGTAAACAAGAAATCATTACCTTCCAAAATTCCTTCCATGGTCGAACCTTTGGATCTATGTCTGCTACAGGTCAGGATAAAATTAAACAAGGTTTTGGTGAAGGTGTACCCCACTTTAACTATGCCATTTTCAATGACATAGACAGTGTTAAGGCCCTAGCCAATGAAGAAACGGCGGCCATTATGCTAGAGTTGGTCCAAGGGGAATCAGGTGTGCAGCCTGCGGATAAGGACTTTGTTAAGGCTTTGTCTGATTTTTGTAAGGAAACGGGTATTTATCTCATCGTAGATGAGGTTCAGACTGGTATCGGTCGTACTGGTAAGCTTTATGCTTATGAACACTACGGTATTGAACCAGATATCTTTACCCTAGCTAAAGGTTTGGCAAATGGGGTGCCAGTTGGTGCCATGCTTGCTAAGTCGTCTCTTGGAGAAGCCTTCTCTTACGGAAGTCACGGCTCTACCTTTGGAGGCAATAAGCTGGCTATGGCGGCGGCCAAGGCCACGCTTGAAGTTATGTTAGCACCTGGTTTTCTTGACACTACTCTTGAAAATGGAAACAAGCTACAAGCAAAATTGCAGACAGCTTTATCTGATAAAGAGACGGTTACCACTGTCCGTGGCTTGGGTTATATGATTGGAATCGAGACTACTGGCAATCTAGGAGAATTGGTTCAAGCGGCCAGAGATAAGGGCTTGATTGTCTTAACTGCAGGGACCAATGTGATCCGTCTTTTGCCACCAATCACACTAAGTGATGCTGAAATTGAAAAGGGTGTGACCATTCTATCAGAATTATTTGACTAGACAATAGAAAAATCACTTGACCGTTAATCAAGTGATTTCTTTTACTTATTGTCAGTAGCAATCTCGCTGAGAAGTCCTTTAGAGGTTGTTGTTGGTAGGATGCGGACACGATTAAGTGAGAGGAGGCCATCCTTAGCACTAGCTAGTCCTTCGTTGGTAGTCAGTCCTAACTTGTAAGTTTTCTTAGCCAAGTCCAAGGTCGTTTGGTTGTAGCGACCTGACGGATAGGCAATGGTATTAACCTTGGTATTGAGTTTATCTTCAAGAAAGTCAATAGAATCCGTTAATTCAGCCTTTTGCGTTGCCTTGTCATTGACAGACAAATCAGGGTGGTTAACCGTATGAGATTGGAAGCTCATGCCGTGTGCCATCATTTCTTTCATCTGTTTAACAGTGAGATTTCCAGCGTTCCCTTTCTTGACAAAGCCAGTGATAATATTATTGGTTGCCTTAGCCTTGTATTTTTTGAGAATAGGATAGGCAATCGTATAGAAGTCTTCGTTACCATCGTCAAAGGTCAGCCAGACAACCTTCTTAGCAGGTAGTGCATTTTCAGTCAAGGCCTTGTAGGCTTCTTCGGGAGTTAGGAAATAGTAACCCGCATCTACCATGGCCTTTATTTGTGCTTCAAAGTTGTCCGGAGCAACAATGAGGTTGGCGTTAGAGGCCTCAGATGGATCCATAACGTGAACAGCATGGTACATGAGGATAGGAATTTGAACAGGATCGTTATAGGTCTTCCAATTGGCTGTACCCTTAGACTGACTCGTCTGGGCCTGTTTTTGATTGGTTTTCGACTGGTTTGGACGGTTTAATATAAAAACGGCCAGGATACCCAGAAGTACCAGATTTATGACAAGTAGAAGAAAATTCATCTTCTTTCGTTTAGGTTTGGTTGATTTTTGAGCTTGAAAAGTCATTGTATCCCCTTTCAAATAGGTCTAACTATTATTTTAACAAAAATAAGGTGGAATTGCACAGAATTTTCAGTAAAAAAGGATACTTGCCACCTTAAATGGCAACAATATTCTGTCAATTCCGACAGAAATATGGTACAATTAAAAAAATGTATGTTTTTAAGGAGAAATCGTAAATGTCTATTAAAATTGGATTACTTGGCTTTGGTACAGTAGCTAGTGGTATTCCTTTCCTCTTGCAGGAAAATGGTGAAAAGGTTCTTGCAGCCTCACGTGATCAGCTTGAAATTGCAAAAGTTTTGGTTAAAGATGACGAGGAAAAAAATCGACTTCTTGCTGCTGGTAACGACTACAATTTTGTCACAAATGTTGACGAAATCCTTAACGACGATGACATTCAAATCGTGGTCGAATTGATGGGACGTATCGAGCCAGCCCGCACCTTCATCACTAAAGCGCTCGAAGCTGGTAAAAACGTTGTTTCTGCCAATAAAGACTTGATTGCCACTCATGGAAAAGAGTTGATTACCCTTGCTCAAGATAAGGGTGTGGCTTTCTACTACGAAGCTGCCGTAGCTGGTGGTATTCCAATTTTGCGTACTTTGGCTAACTCTTTGACATCTGACAAGGTGACACGTATCCTTGGTGTGCTCAACGGAACATCTAACTTTATGATGACTAAGATGGTTGACGAAGGTTGGTCATACGAAGATGCCCTCAAGACTGCTCAAGAACTTGGTTATGCTGAAAGTGATCCAACCAACGACGTTGAAGGTATTGACGCTGCTTATAAAGCTGTTATCCTTAGCCAATTTGGATTTGGTGCTACAATTGATTTTGACGATGTGTCTCACAAGGGAATTACGAACATCTCTACTGATGATGTAGCTGTCGCTCAAGAATTGGGTTATGTCATCAAATTGGTTGGTGATGTGCGTGAAGTAGAATCAGGGATTTCAGCAGAAGTATCACCAACATTCTTGCCAAAAAATCACCCACTTGCTAGTGTCAACGATGTTATGAATGCAGTCTTTGTTGAATCTATCGGTATTGGCGAATCAATGTACTACGGTCCAGGTGCTGGTCAAAAACCAACAGCAACATCTGTTTTGGCAGACATTATCCGTATTGCTCGTCGTCTTTCAGATGGCAATGTTGGGAAACCATTCAACGAGTTCCGTCGTGACTTGCCGTTGGCTAATCCAGCGGACGTTAAGAGCAACTATTACTTTGCCCTTGATACGCCAGACGAAAAAGGAAAAATCCTTCACTTGTCTCAAATCTTCAACTCAGAAGATATTTCATTTGAACAAGTTTTGCAACAAAAAGCAAATGGCACAACAGCTCGTATCGTTGTGATTACACATGCTATGTCTAAGACACAACTCCAAGCGGTTACTGAGAAACTTGAAGCAGCAGAAGACTTCACTGTTGTTAACACATTGAAAGTTTTGTCTAACTAATTGATAAGCCCGTATTGGTGCGTATAAGAAAGGTATCAAGGAGAAAAGTCGCTGATGGCTTTCCTCCTTTTGGTGTATTATTATGAAAATTACTGTTCCAGCAACATCTGCCAATATTGGTCCAGGCTTTGACTCTGTGGGTGTTGCCGTTTCTAAATATTTGACAATCGAGGTGCTTGAACCGGCAGATTCATGGCATATTGAACATGATTTGGGAGATATTCCGTCAGATGAAAACAATCTCCTCATTTCAACAGCCTTGCAAGTTAAGTCTGATTTGCAACCTCATAAATTGGTGATGACATCAGATATTCCCTTGGCGCGTGGGCTTGGTTCTTCAAGCTCTGTTATTGTCGCAGGGATTGAGTTGGCCAATCAGTTGGCAGATCTGAAGCTATCAGATGATGATAAACTTGATATTGCAACCAAGATTGAAGGCCACCCAGACAATGTTGCCCCAGCTATCTTTGGAAATCTTGTTGTAGCCTCTTATGTGGATGAACATGTTAATAGCATCGTGGCAGATTTTCCAGAGTGTGCCTTTGTGGCCTTTATTCCGAGCTATGAACTCAAGACCTCTGATTCACGTGGGGTGCTTCCAAGTGACTTGCCTTACAAAGAAGCTGTAGCTGCATCATCCATTGCCAATGTTGCTATTGCTGCGCTCTTTGCAGGGGATTTGATTAAAGCGGGACGTGCCATTCAAGGAGACATGTTCCACGAACGCTACCGCCAAAAATTGGTCAAGGAATTTGCGACCATTAAGGAATTGTCAGGCCAATACGGTGCCTATGCAACCTATCTATCAGGTGCTGGTCCAACAGTAATGACTCTGACACCCAAGGACAAGTCTGAAGCCTTCAAAGCAGCTATCGATGGTCTTGGATTAGACGGTGAAACCTTCATCCTATCTGTGGATAAAGCAGGTGTTGTCGTTGACTAGAAAGAATCAAGGGTTGCTCTTTGGACTAGCAACCTATATTCAATGGGGATTTTTATCCCTTTTTTGGAAGCTTTTAGCAGGTGTTTCAGCCTATAACACCTTCTCATGGCGGATTGTCTTTACTGTAGTGACCATGCTGGGTTATGCGCTAATAGCTAAACAAAATACACGTTTTAAAGTCGAACTTGTAGAACTTTGGCAAGATAAGAAGGCCTTGCTTCGTATGTTGCTTGCCAGCTTTCTCATAGCAGCCAACTGGTTGATTTATATCTATGCTGTGGGTCATGGGCAAGCGACACAAGCTAGTTTAGGTTATTATATTATGCCTATTATTTCTATCCTATTTGCTCTTATTTTTCTTCGAGAATCTCTGAGCAGAACCATGTGGGCAGCAGTATTTTTAGCTTTTATAGGAGTATTGGTTCTTGTTCTTAATACAGGAAAACTTCCCATGGTTTCTTTAGGATTAGCCCTGAGTTTTGGTTTTTATGGCTTGATCAAGAAGGGGGTCAAGTTGTCTAGTGATGTGGCTATGTTAGTGGAAAGTGGTTTTCTTCTTCCTTTTGTAGTAGTCTATTTGGCCTTCTTTTCACCAGAGTCATTTTCCTCATACTCGAGCATGGAAATGTTTCTCCTAGCCATCTCAGGTGTGGTGACGGCTGTTCCCCTCCTCTGCTTCTCTGAGGCAGTTAAAAGGGCACCGCTTAATCTTATCGGTTTTATCCAGTATCTTAATCCTACCATTCAACTGCTTGTGGCTATTCTCATTTTTGGTGAGACTGTTACTGTGGGAGAATTGAAGGGGTTCATCTTTATTTGGATAGCTATCTTGGTTTTTGTGACCGGTCAATTAGTGACTATTCGTAGAAGTTCCTGATGTCTGTCAGGGACTTTTTATGACTTTTTTATGAGTTTGTCATAAAAAAAGACCAAGTTTATCTGACAATTTTAGAACTTTAAGATATAATAGTAGTATTAGATTAAAATAGCGGAGAATTTTATGCGAAAAATGAAAAAGCTTGTGGGCTATGTGTTCCTACTTGCTATCCCAGTTGTCATCGCTGCAGCCCTGTTTATCTATAACGGTTCAGGTTATCGCTTGTCAGAACAAGATGCAGCAGATGTTGCCTACAAAAATGCAGGTGTTAAAACCTCTGAGATTTCCCAATCAACAGTCTCAAAAACACGTACAGGCTTGCATGGCAGTTATAAGGTTAGTTTTACAACACCAGACAACCACTTTGATTACACCATTGATGGTCAATCTGGGTCTATTTTGAATCAGAAGAGCGACCATCCAACTTCTAATGATGAAGATGATGCTCAAAAGACTGATGACGATAAAGACAAGACACAACCTAGCGAAGATAAAGATACCCCACCGGTATCTAAAGATGCTGCTCAAACGACAGCCCTTAATCATGCCGGCTTAGCTGCTGGTTCTGTTACGAACTTGACGACAGATTTGAAGACTGAAGGAGACGGTAAAGTTTATAATATCAGTTTTGACTACGCAGCTAGTGGTCTACGTTATAAATACGCAGTTAATGCCGAGTCAGGAGCTATCGTCGCCTACACAACAGAGTACATCTCAGGAAGCGCTGCAACCCCAGCCCAATAGCGTTTTAGTTGTCTGAAAACCTTCCTAGTTATTAGCAAAAGTCTTTGCATTTTCTCTGAAATGGTGTAAACTTAAGGTGAAAACGGTAACAGCATTTTCGAAAGTTACCCATAATCAAGGAGGCTTTGACCATGAAAGAATTTCAAGCATTTAAAGACACGCTTAGCAACAAGGCTCTCAAAGCCATTTACGAAGAAAGCAAACTGAAAGTTCAAGATGAAACGACCGAAGGCACCGAAGCCTTCTCACTAGCCTTAGCCACTCAAATGGCTATCAATCTACTCGAAAGCTATGAAAAATGGCTTGAAGAAGAAAGAACTAAGAAAGAAAAATAAGATGAAATCCTTGTCAGTAGACAGGGATTTTTCTTATGAGAATAAAATGAGGAATTGGATTCCTATTCAAAGGTGAAATATGTAGTCTGACTTATTTTCAACTTCAGGACCCCACAATTTCATTTGTCTTGGTCTTAAAATTGTGATAAAATAAGACCATTCAGAGGTGCTTTGAAGCCCATTTGTCACAGGAAGCGGTGGTACTGAGAAATCCGCACAAATGTCAAAGCTGGTTGCTGATGGTCAAATTGAATCAAGAAAGCTGTGAGTGGTTGCCACTCAAAACTGGGTGGTACCGCGGATACACATTCGTCCCTGTCATGGTTATGGCAGGGATTTTCTATAGCTTTTAAAGAAGCAAGACCGAAGGTCGCAGGTGAATTTAGAGATATTGATGCAGACGGAGCGAAAGCGAGGTCTACGTTCCTATCAGAGGAGGGTGACATGAAGCAATCTTTTGAGACCAGTAAATTGTACTATGGTTTTCCCATTTTTATCTTGGGTTACCAAGACCAGGCACATGGCTATAATGTGACGACTTGTAGTTCTTCCTATAGTCTAGGAGATTGGCTCGTAATAGGGGTCGGTAGTGAGGAAAATGCGGCAGACCAGATTAAATATTATCAGAAGTTCACAGTGAATATTCCTGATGAAAGTTTTATGCTTGAGATGGAGCAGGCTGGATTTATTAGTCACCGTGAAAAGATTGCTAAACTCGGCATAGATTTTCAACCTTCTGATTTGACACAAGCACCTATCCTGAATGCCTGTCCAGTCGTTCTAGATTGTAAGGTTGACAGAATTATTGAGGAAGATGGTATCTGTCATATCTTTGCTAAGATCCTAGACCGCCTTGCGGAATCTGATTTGTTAGATGACAAGGGACATTTCCGTAATGATTTTTTTGCACCGACTTACTTTATGGGAGATGGGCATAAGCGTGTCTATCGCTATCTCGATAATCGTGTCGACCCCATGGGAAGCTTCATCAAGAAAGCGAGGAAGAAGGATGACAAGAGCTGAGTTGTCAGAACGAATCGAAACGGAGCGACTCGTCTTACGAAATCGTACATTGGCGGATGCAGAGGCAATCTTTGACTTTGCCAGTCGTCCAGAAGTCTCCTATCCAGCTGGTTTTCCACCCGTCAAGACCCTTGAAGAGGAAATCTATTATTTAGAACATCTCCTCCCTGAGCGTAATCAAAAAGACAATCTCCCAGCAGGCTATGGCATTGTGGTCAAAGGGACAGATACGGTCATCGGTTCTGTTGATTTCAACCATCGCCACGAAGATGATGTGCTTGAGATAGGCTATACCTTGCACCCAGACTATTGGGGGCGAGGTTATGTGCCAGAAGCAGCGCGTGCTTTGATTGACCTAGCTTTCAAAGAACTGGATCTTCACAAGATTGAGCTGACTTGCTTTGGCTACAATGTCCAAAGTCAACGAGTTGCGGAAAAACTTGGCTTTACTCTTGAAGCTCGTATCCGAGACCGCAAAGATGCCCAAGGCAATCGCTGTGATGATTTGATATATGGCTTGCTGAAGAGTGAGTGGGAGGTGAAAAATAGTTACTAAACTTGGGGGATATTTGATAATGTTTTATGAAAAGGCAAAAGTTAGATTGCGGATTTTTTTGGTTATAATTTGGAAAATACTTATGAATACCCTTGCTTATTTTCCAATACTGTTTTTTGTTTCTATTTTAGGAATAGTAATTCCTGCCGCTTTACTAAGTTTGCTAATTAGTAAGGATACTGTACTTTTAATTCTAGAGATAAGCATTTTTTTATTCTTGATAGGTTTTTATTTTAAATATCTCTCTAAAAATAACTTGTTAAAGATAGTTTTTTTTGCATATTGGATTATTTCCATTGTATCTTTAATTATGTTCTTGTTCACTAAACTCAAGTTTTTAATTCTTTTTCAATTTGCATTGACACTGATATGTATATTTCATTTTACAACTTGGCTTAAAAAAATTAAGGAGTTTCTTACAGAAAGCACTGAAGTTTTAGCTTTCATGAATATGTGGGATACAATCTTTTGTGGGATATTAATATTTATTTTATATCATTTAGATCAAGTTGAATCAATTTTAAGCTACTTTATGAAACGTCATAAAATAAGTGGAGCTCAGATGAGTAATTGGATAAGTATTTTATTAATTATAATACTTCCGTTTATATATTCCTTCATAAAAACTATAGTGTCGATTAAAATATTTAAGAATGTAAATAAAATATATATTCCTAAAGGAAAAACACTATGGAATGTACATGCTACAATGTTTATTGCTTCGTTTCTTTGGCTTTTTATCTATCTTTATTATTTTATTTCCAGAGTACTTAGATTTAAACCAAATTTGATATTGGATATCTTCATATTCTTTTTCTTTATAGTATCTTATTTAATATGTTGGAGGGTGTTTTATAATCAAATTAAATATGGAGCAAAAGATATAAAAGAAGTGGTAGCTTCTTGGTTAACTGGAACAATTTGTATATTGGTGCTAGCGACATTTAATCAAGTTGAAAATGAATTAATAAGTGCTTTAACCTGGTTTTTACCAATATTAATTCCTAGCCTAATAGGGAAAATAGATTCTCAGTTTGATACAAAAAGATATAAGAAAAAACCAATAAGAACTGAGAAAATGGATAGACATCTCTATCGAATTCAACTATATGGCTTTCTTACTTTATTAATGCTGAGTATTATTCCAAAGTTAATTGAAATTATTTCGGGTTTGAGTATAAAATTGGAATTAGCTAAATTTATAAATCCATCAGCTGATTGGATGGCCGAATTTCTTGCATCAACTTTAATTATTCTCTTTTGCTTCATGCTATCATTAGTTGTTGGTGGGGTAATAATTTGGTTGTTAAAATATTTCTATCTAGATAAATATAATAGATATTACGAATTTAGAAATATCACACCCAATGTTTTAAATAATCATAAATATAGAAAAAACATTCACAAAAGGAGGAAAAATAATGTCTAAAGAACTTTCACCTAAATACAATCCAGCCGAGGTTGAGGCTGGTCGTTACCAAAAATGGCTTGACGAAGATGTTTTCAAGCCTTCAGGCGATAAAAAGGCCAAGCCTTATTCTATCGTCATTCCACCACCAAACGTAACTGGTAAACTTCACCTTGGTCACGCTTGGGATACAACCTTGCAAGATATCATCATCCGTCAAAAACGCATGCAAGGTTTTGATACACTTTGGCTTCCTGGTATGGACCATGCTGGGATTGCTACTCAAGCCAAGGTTGAAGCTCGTTTGGCCGAAAGTGGTATTTCTCGTTATGACCTTGGCCGTGAAAAATTCCTTGATAAAGTCTGGGAATGGAAAGACGAGTATGCTTCAACCATCAAGCAACAATGGGGCAAGATGGGGATTTCGGTGGATTACTCTCGTGAGCGCTTCACCCTTGATGAAGGTCTCTCAAAAGCCGTTCGTAAGGTCTTTGTAGAACTTTACAAAAAAGGCTGGATTTACCGTGGTGAATTTATCATCAACTGGGATCCAAAAGCCCGTACAGCCCTTTCTGATATCGAGGTTATTCACAAGGATGTTGAAGGTGCCTTCTACCACATGAACTACATGTTGGAAGACGGTTCACGTGCCCTTGAAGTAGCAACAACTCGTCCTGAGACCATGTTTGGGGATACTGCGGTTGCAGTTAACCCAAATGACGATCGTTATAAAGACTTGATTGGTAAAAATGTTATCTTGCCAATCTTAAATAAACCAATCCCAATCGTTGGCGATGAACACGCAGACCCTGAATTCGGTACTGGTGTGGTTAAAATCACTCCTGCCCACGACCCTAACGACTTCTTAGTTGGTCAACGTCATAATCTTCCGCAAGTGAACGTTATGAACGATGATGGTACCATGAATGAATTGGCTGGCGAATTCAACGGTATGGACCGCTTTGAAGCACGTAAGGCTGTTGTTAAGAAATTGGAAGAAATCGGTGCCCTTGTCGAAATCGAGAAAATGACTCACTCGGTTGGTCACTCAGAGCGTACAGGTGTGCCTGTTGAACCACGATTGTCTACACAATGGTTCGTTAAGATGGACCAATTGGCCAAAAATGCCATCGCTAACCAAGACACAGACGATAAGGTTGATTTCTACCCACCTCGTTTCAACGATACCTTCCTCCAATGGATGGAAAATGTCCACGACTGGGTAATTTCTCGCCAGCTCTGGTGGGGTCACCAAATCCCCGCTTGGTACAATGCTGAGGGTGAAATGTACGTTGGCGAAGAAGCACCAGAAGGCGACGGATGGAAACAAGACGAAGATGTCTTGGATACTTGGTTTAGTTCTGCCCTTTGGCCATTTTCAACTATGGGTTGGCCTGATGTGGAAGCAGAAGACTTCAAACGTTACTTTCCAACTTCAACCTTGGTAACAGGTTACGATATCATCTTCTTCTGGGTATCTCGTATGATCTTCCAATCATTGGAATTTACAGGACGCCAACCATTTAAGAATGTCTTGATCCACGGTTTGATTCGTGATGAGCAAGGACGCAAGATGTCTAAATCTCTCGGTAACGGGATTGACCCAATGGATGTTATCGAGAAATATGGTGCCGATGCCCTTCGTTGGTTCCTTTCAAACGGTTCTGCACCAGGGCAAGACGTGCGCTTCTCTTACGAGAAAATGGATGCTTCATGGAATTTCATTAACAAGATTTGGAACATCTCTCGTTACATCCTCATGAATAATGAAGGATTGACCCTTGATGCGGCACGTGAAAATGTGGCTAAAGTCGCTGCTGGTCAAGCAGGAAACGTCACAGACCGTTGGATTCTCCATAACCTCAACGAAACAATCGGTAAAGTCACTGAAAACTTTGATAAGTTTGAATTCGGTGTGGCTGGTCACATCCTCTACAATTTCATCTGGGATGAGTTTGCGGATTGGTATGTTGAGTTGACTAAGGAAGTGCTTTATAGCGACAATGAGGACGAAAAAGTCATCACTCGTTCTGTCCTTCTATATACTTTGGACCAAATCTTGCGTCTCCTTCACCCAATCATGCCATTCGTGACTGAGGAAATCTACGGTCAAATCTCTGAAGGAACAATCGTGACTGCGGAATACCCAGTGGTTCGTCCAGAGTTTGAAAACGAAGAAGCAGCAGCTGGCGTTGAAGCACTTAAAGATGTGATTCGCTCAGTCCGTAACTCACGTGCAGAAGTGAACGTAGCGCCAAGCAAACCAATCACTATCTTGATTAAGACTAGCGACAGCAAGCTTGATGCCTTCTTCAATGACAATGTCAACTACATCAAACGCTTCACCAATCCAGAACACTTGGAAATTGCAGCAGATGTCGAAGTACCTGACTTGGTTATGTCAAGCATCATCACAGGTGCAGAAATCTACTTGCCACTTGCTGACCTTCTCAATGTTGAAGAAGAATTGGCTCGTCTTGAAAAAGAATTGGTTAAATGGCAAAAAGAACTCGACATGGTTGGTAAAAAACTTAGCAACGAACGCTTCGTAGCCAACGCCAAACCAGAAGTCGTCCAAAAAGAACGCGACAAACAAGAAGATTACCAAGCTAAATACGATGCGACAGTCGTACGTATTGAAGAAATGAAAAAATTGGTGAAATAAACACAGAAGCACGGCGGAATGCCGTGTTTTTTTGGTATAATATACTAAGTATACAGTGTAAAGGAATTAATATGATTGAAGTTATAGATTTATTTTCTGGTGCTGGAGGATTGACTTTTGGCTTTCAGAATACAATAAAAAATAATAATTTTGTTTTTAGAAATGACTTTAATATTAGATTTGCAAATGAATTCAATCGTGACGCAGCAGAAGCTTTCAGACTGAATTATCCTAAAATTACTATGATTGAAGATGACATTGCTAATATAGATGAAAGTTTTTTAAAATCCAAAGGAATCAGCTCAAAAGGAGTCGATTTAGTTATAGGTGGTCCACCTTGCCAATCCTTTAGTACGGTTGGTAAAAGGCAATATGATAAAAGAGCCAAAATGTATAGAGAATATCGAAGGATACTCTCTTTCATTCAACCAAAGATGTTTGTTTTTGAAAATGTTTATGGCCTTTTAACTATGAAAAATGAACAGAATGGACCGATTATTCGAAATGTAAAAGAAAGTTTTAATGATTTATCGAGTTTTGGTGATGTCAGTGGGTACAATGTCTATACTAAGTTGATTAATGCAAAAGACTTTGGTGTTCCTCAAAATCGAGAACGTGTCTTTTTGATAGGAGTCCGAAAGGATTTAAAAATTAAGTCAGAGTGGATATTTCCAGAAGCAATGACCTTGAATAATGAAATTACATTAAGAGATGCAATTAGTGATTTACCTATATTAGGGAATAATGAACAAAAATATAATTATATATGTGAACCAAGAACAGAGTATCAAGCTTTATTAAGAGGAAATCAAACTGAGCTACTTAATCATGTTAGTCGAAATCATGGTGAGAGATTACAAAAAATAATGAGGGCTCTTGGAGAGGGGCAGGGGAAAAACGATATTAATAGGATGGTTGAAGATGGTATTTTAGATAAAGATTTATACTTGACTTCTGGCTATAATAATACTTATGGTAGATTGTGGTGGGATAAGCCATCTACAACCATTACAAATAATTTATCAACCCCATCTTCCTTACGTTGTATTCACCCTAGTCAAAATAGAGCCTTAACTGCTAGAGAAGGTGCAAGAATA
This sequence comes from Streptococcus sp. C150, assembly GCF_000187445.1. Lineage (NCBI taxonomy): Bacteria > Bacillati > Bacillota > Bacilli > Lactobacillales > Streptococcaceae > Streptococcus > Streptococcus sp. C150. The sequence goes on from NZ_GL698449.1 coordinate 122,427, forward strand.
CAATCTTTTCCAGATAATTATAAGTTTGTCGGAGGCCTACAAGCAATTAATACTCAGATTGGTAATGCTGTCCCTCCAATTTTAAGTATTCATTTAGCAAATAGAATAAAAGATTTCTTTGAAGAAAATAATTTGTGAAAAGGAATAAATATGACAGAAAAAAATACAATCCAATTCAATTTTTCATACTATGCTTTAAATTTACTTGGTAAACAGATGTACAGTAATAGATGGAGTGCTATTTCTGAACTTGTAGCAAATGGATTAGATGCTGGCGCAACAAATGTAAAATTATATATTAATTCTATTAATAAAAAAAAATCTATTTTGGAGATAATAGATAATGGGAGTGGTATGTCTTATAATGACTTGGCTACAAAATATGTGTTAATAGGTAGGAATAAGCGCTTGTCTGAAAATGAATTGTCGGATAGGATTAAAGGACGTAAGGGAATAGGTAAACTAGCTACGTTATTTCTATCTAAAAAGTACTATATTGTTTCAAAAAAAGCTGGTGTCACAACTGCATGGATGTTAGATTCAACTGATAAAAATGATAATGATGTTCCAGAATTAATAAGGGTAAATGCTTCAGAAGTTGGAATTGAAAATAGAGAATTATGGGAACAATATGATACAGGAACTCTTGTTAAACTAGTGGATGTAAATATGTCAGGATTTGCTGAGACAAAATTCGAATCTTTAAAACTTCGCTTGGCCGATTACTATCTTTTAGATAATATTAATGCAGGGATAGAGGTGGCCTATATTACAGATTCTCGACAAAGAGCAACATTTGAAAAAGTAGAGAAAAAAATAGCGTTCAAAAACTTTTTTGCCTTTTTTGAAAATGATTTAGAAAATAATTTATCCAATAAATTATCGAAAAGTGTATTAATCCCAAATAGCAAATATCCAGAGTTTAGGAACAGACGAAGGGATGTTGTCAAATTTTCAAAAGAAGATTTTAAAAATATAGAAGGTATAGGAAGGTTCATAACTACCTCTGGAGAATCTAAGTTTTTTCCCTATGAACTTAAAGGTTGGATTGGTATTCATTCAACAATAAATACAAATGAAGCTAAACAAAATGATCCAAATTTTGTTAAAAATGGTGTTCATACACCTAATAGGTTGAAATTATATGTTCGTGATAAGTTAGCTGTGGAAAACTTTCTTGAGTATTTAGATAATACTCAACAAATGAAAGTTTATTTAGAAGGAGAAATATCTTTTGATATCCTGGATAATGATGAACTTGAAGATATTTCAACATCTTCTCGTGAAGGATTTTCAAGAGAAGATGAACGAGTTAAGCTACTAATTAATATTTTGAAACCAATTATTAGTAAGTTGATGAGTGAAAGAAATAAAGTTGCTACGCAAATTAGTGCTGAAGATCGCATGGAAGATGAAAGAAGGCTCGAAAAAGAGAGGGAGGAAAGACGAAAAGAAAGAGAAGCTCGGCGACAAGAAGAAAGAAAAAAAAGAATAGCTGAACAAAAGGCTGAGATACTGGAACAAAAAAATGAACACCTGATAGAAACAAATGCTCAATTAGAAACACAAAATACTATTCAAAAAGTAATGCTACAAGAAAAAGATCCAGAAAAACAGGAATTATTTGTTCATGAATTAAATACAATCAGCGATAACTTGGTATATACCATTAGTGATCTAGCCGAAGATTTTCGAAAAACTAAAGAATATGATAGGGTTAGTGAATATATTATTGATTTCAAAAGAAGTGCGGATCGTCTTAGTACTATAAAAAGACAGTTTTTGAAATTAGGTACATATGATTTAATAGGTAAGCAACTAATTGATATTAAGTCATATTTAAAGAGCTATCTTAAGGTTAGCCCGCATAGAAAAAGAATTATTGATGAGATAAGTCCTGGAGAATTTGGAAAAGAAATAGATGTTTTTGAGTTTGCAATTTTAGTAGATAATTTAATTTCAAATGCTATTGATAACAATGCAACTTTTATTAATTTTTCTTTTTTAGATAATGAAAACAAATTAATTATTAGCTCAGACACAGCACCAATAAAGATAGAACCCATTGAAAAAATATTTGACCTAGGAGTCAGTTCAAAAAATTTTGGGACAGGTGTCGGATTATACTTGGTTAAAGAAATTTGTGACGAGTATAATTGGAAAATAGATGTATCTCAAGATGCATCAAATGTAAATTTTGAAATAAAAATGGAGTAACCGAAATTGAGAAATGAAGTGAGAGTGATTTGGTTAGAAGATTCTATAAGAGGTGCAAATAAGAGACCTCATGAAAGTAGAGTTAAAGCAGTAGAAGAACACATAGAATCTAAGGGATATCAACCTAATATCAAAGTTGTTACTAATATTAGTGAAGCAAAACGCTTATTGACGATAAGAGGTGGGGAAGAACGATATGACTTTTTTATTTCTGACTTTGATTTAGGGGGAGGAACAGAAGCTGAAAAAGGATTAGATTATTTAGTAGAAGTAAGAAAATCAAAAAATTATAAGCGATTTTTTGTATTGTATTCTCGAAATGAGTATTCAACAATCTCTCAAAAAGTTATTGAAAAATTAAAAGATGAGAGTAACGTTAATCTTTTTACTAATTTTTCATTTATATCTATTGCGACAGATGATAAGTATACGATTGAACATGTTAAACAGAAATTTAAAGAGTCTATAGATATTGGATTAGCAAGATGGGACGAATTAAACGCTATTCGAGGAATGTATATGTGTGAACATGCTGAGATCGAATATCATTTAAGGAAAAAAGGAATATCCGGCAGTTATGAAGAACAGATAGGTTATTTTTGTACAAAAGAAAACATTCCTAAAGATATTCAAACATTGTGGGATGAACAAAGAAAGATTCGAAATGCTTTAGCACATGTTAGGGAAGCATTTGATCATAGGAAAAAATGCTTCTATATTGTATCTAATGAAGATTCTAGGATAAAAATATTTGAAAATGATTTAGATACACACAGAAGTAAGTTAAGAGATTTGAGAGAGAAATTGAATATTTAGAAAGCAAGTTATTACTTGTTAAATTCTGTAAGACCGAACCAACCTGAGAAGTATTAGCTTGTTGCCTTTTTTCAGCTTTTGGGGAGGCTGAATTGTAATTTGAACAGACCAATGGCTTCAGAGTGGTGCACGCCAATGAGTTTGATAAATATGCTCGTCAGACTTATTAGTTAAACAATTCAAATATCCCTTCAGCTTTCTTTAAGCAACCCAAGCTATACTATAGCCATCCTAATAAGTATCGCTGAACTTGGTTCAGTAGCACTCACAGTCCTTGGCTTTAAGTCAGACAGTGAATCTTTCTTTTCTTCATATAATCTCCCAAGAAGTCTAGCCCACTGTGGTTAGGCTTTTTTTGAAATAACAGATGAAGTTTCATTAAAAAGGCAAACACTTACATAGGTAAAATGAAAACGTTAGGCAAAGTCAGTGAAAACGTCTAAAAAACCAGTAATTCGTTGACTTTCGCAGAAAATAGGACTAAAATAACAGGGTAAAAAAATTTAAAAGGAGAATTCTACTATGAGTTTAACTATCTTAGGCCTCGGTTTGGCCGTTATGGGTGTATCTATCGGTGAGGGTATCCTCGTTGCCAATATCGCTAAAGCTGCAGCTCGCCAACCTGAGATGTTTAGCAAACTTCAAACATTGATGTTTACTGGTGTTGCCTTTATCGAAGGTACTTTCTTCGTACTGTTTGCCCTTAGCTACATTGTCAAATAGACAAATTAAAAGATGAAGGAGGGATGAGCATTGGAAACTACAAGTAATCCAACCGTCTCAGTATTTGGGATTGATTTTGACTTGACTGTCCTTGCCATGTCTCTCTTGACAGTAATTATCGTTTTTGGAGTGGTTTTTTGGGCAAGTCGTAAGATGTCTATTAAACCAAAGGGAAAACAAAATGTACTTGAGTTTATCTATGAATTTGTGAACAGTACCATTTCTCAAAATCTTGGAAAGTTCACGAAGAATTATAGTTTGCTCTTGTTTGTAATTTTCACCTTTGTGTTTACAGCAAACAACATAGGTCTGCTTGTATCTGTTAAAAGTGAGCATTACAATTTTTGGTCTTCTCCAACATCGAATTTCGGTGTTACTATCACTCTTTCTTTGATTGTTACCCTCATTAGTCATATTGAGGGGATTCGTAAAAAAGGGTTTAAAGGCTATCTCAAAGGCTACCTTTCACCATATCCGGCAATGCTCCCAATGAACATTTTGGAACAATTAACCAACCTTGCGTCATTGGCTTTGCGTTTGTTTGGTAACATTTATTCTGGTGAGGTACTAACTGGCTTGATTCTTCAATTGGTAACATGGTCTGCTTTTGCGGCACCTGTATCCTTTGCTTTGAACCTTGTCTGGGTTGCCTTTTCAACCTTTATCGGTTTCATTCAAGCCTATGTCTTTATTATCCTAAGTTCAAACTACATTGGTGATAAAGTCAACGAAGAATAATTAAGAAAGGGAGAAATTAAATGTCATTACTGATTAATAGTACGACACTTGGTAATATCATTATTACGCTCGGCTCTGTTTTTCTCTTGTATTACCTCATTCGTAAATTCGCATGGGATCAAATTACAGGAATCTTTGCTGCTCGTGAAAAGAAAATTGCCACAGATATTGATAGTGCTGAAAATGCTCGTCAAGAAGCAGAAAGCTTGGCACAAAAACGTCAAGATGAGTTAGCTGGTGCTCGCACAGAAGCAGCTCAAATTATTGATGGGGCCAAGGAAACTGGTAAAACTCAAGAATCAAAAATCATTGCAGAAGCACATGATGAAGCTAAACGCTTAAAAGATAAAGCTAATCAAGACATTGCTCAAAGTCGTGTGGAAGCACTTGCTGGTGTTAAAGGTGAAGTAGCAGACTTGACTGTCCTCTTGGCAGAAAAAGTTATGAAACAAAACCTTGATGCCAAAGCGCAATCTGACTTGATTGATAGCTATCTTGATCAATTAGGAGATGCTTAATGGATAAGAAAACACAAGCTCTTGTTGAGCAGTATGCCAGAAGTCTGGTAGAAGTCGCTTTTGAACAAGACGCCGTGTCAACAATCCAAGAAGAAGTAAGGCAAATCCTAACCGTTTTTGCTGAAACAAAACTAAAAACCTTCTTGTCACAGGAAAATGTGACAAGCGAGGCTAAGAAAGAAAGTTTGAGTTTGTTTCAAGAGTCTTGTTCAGTATATATGAACAACTTTCTTGAGGTAATCTTACTTAATGACCGAGCTAACATTCTCTATGATGTGTTGAAGTTGGTCCTTAAGCTCTTTGATCAAGAAGACAACACTTACGATGTCACTGTGACCTCAGCAAGTCCCTTGTCTGAAGACCAAAAAGCACGACTTTTGGCGATTGTTTCACAAAAATTTGAGATTAAGACACGTCGTTTAGTAGAAAATATTGATGAGAACCTCATCGGAGGATTCGTCATCAAAGCAAAAAATAAGGTTGTTGACACGTCAATTCGTAGTCAATTGCAAGCCTTTAAAACGAATTTGAAATAGAAAGTGGTGTGACTTTTGGCAATTAACGCACAAGAAATTAGCGCTTTAATTAAAAAGCAAATTGAAAACTTCCAGCCAAACTTTGACGTCACTGAAACTGGTGTCGTTACCTATATCGGTGACGGTATCGCACGTGCTCGTGGTCTTGATAATGCCATGAGTGGTGAGTTGCTCGAATTTGAAAATGGTGCCTATGGTATGGCCCAAAACCTTGAAACTAATGATGTTGGTATCATTATCTTGGGGGATTTCGTTGCAATTCGTGAAGGCGATATTGTTAAACGTACTGGAAAAATCATGGAAGTTCCAGTTGGTGAAGCCCTTATTGGTCGTGTAGTAAACCCACTTGGGCAACCAGTTGATGGTCTTGGTGACATCGAAACAACAGGTTTCCGTCCAGTTGAAACACCTGCTCCAGGTGTTATGCAACGTAAATCAGTTTCTGAACCATTGCAAACTGGTCTTAAGGCCATCGATGCCTTGGTTCCAATTGGACGTGGTCAACGTGAATTGGTTATCGGGGACCGTCAAACTGGTAAAACGTCAGTAGCCATTGATGCAATCTTGAACCAAAAAGGTCAAGATATGATCTGTATCTACGTGGCTATTGGTCAAAAAGAATCAACTGTCCGTACACAAGTAGAAACGCTTCGTAAACATGGTGCTCTTGATTACACAATCGTTGTGACTGCCTCTGCATCACAACCATCACCATTGCTTTACATTGCGCCTTACGCTGGTGTAGCAATGGCCGAAGAGTTTATGTATAATGGCAAACACGTCTTGATTGTTTATGATGATTTATCTAAACAAGCCGTGGCTTATCGTGAACTTTCATTGCTTCTCCGTCGTCCACCAGGTCGTGAAGCTTATCCAGGGGATGTCTTCTATCTCCACTCACGTCTTTTGGAACGTTCAGCTAAGGTTTCAGATGATCTTGGTGGTGGTTCAATCACTGCCTTGCCAATTATCCAAACGCAAGCCGGTGATATCTCAGCTTACATCGCAACAAATGTTATTTCTATCACAGATGGACAAATCTTCTTGCAAGAAAACTTGTTTAACTCAGGTATTCGTCCAGCCATTGATGCGGGTTCTTCTGTATCACGTGTAGGTGGATCAGCGCAAATCAAAGCGATGAAGAAGGTTGCAGGTACGCTTCGTCTTGACTTGGCTTCATATCGTGAACTTGAAGCCTTTACGCAATTTGGTTCAGATTTGGATGCTGCGACTCAAGCGAAATTGAACCGTGGTCGTCGTACAATCGAAGTTTTGAAACAACCGCTTCATAAGCCACTTCCAGTTGAGAAACAAGTTGTTATCCTTTACGCTTTGACACACGGTTTCTTGGATAGTGTTCCGGTTGATCAAATCTTGGATTTTGAAGAAGCACTTTATGACTACTTTGATAGCCATCATGAAGACGTCTTTGAAACTATCCGTAAAACTAAGGATCTTCCTGAGGAATCTGTACTTGATGAAGCTATCCAAGCTTTCAAAGATCAGTCAGAATACAAATAGAAATAGGGAGGACAGCATATGGCAGGCTCTCTAAGAGAAATCCAAGCAAAAATTGCTTCAACTAAGAAAACGAGTCAAATCACAGGAGCCATGCAAATGGTTTCTGCCTCAAAATTGACACGTTCTGAGCAAGCTGCTAAAGATTTCCAAATCTATGCCTCAAAAATTAGACAGATCACAACAGATCTTCTACATTCAGAATTGATTAATGGTTCGTCAAATCCAATGTTGGATGCACGTCCAGTTCGTAAGACAGGTTACATTGTCATTACTTCAGATAAGGGATTGGTTGGAGGTTACAATTCAACAATTCTTAAAGCTGTTTTGGACATGATTAAGCGTGACCATGATTCTGAAGATGAATATGCTATCATTTCTATTGGTGGAACAGGGTCTGATTTCTTCAAAGCCCGTAACATGAATGTTGCTTTTGAACTTCGAGGCCTTGAAGATCAACCTAGTTTTGATCAAGTCGGTAAAATCATTTCCAAAGCTGTAGGAATGTATCAAAACGAACTGTTTGATGAACTTTATGTGTGTTACAACCACCACGTCAACAGTTTGACTAGTGAAGTTCGTGTGGAACAAATGCTTCCTATTGCTGATTTGGATCCTAATGAATCTGAAGGTCATGTATTGACCAAATTTGAGTTGGAACCAGATCGTGATACTATTTTGGATCAACTCTTACCGCAGTATGCTGAGAGTCTTATCTACGGTGCTATCGTAGATGCCAAAACAGCTGAGCATGCAGCTGGTATGACTGCAATGCAGACTGCCACTGATAATGCTAAGAATGTGATTAACGATTTGACAATCCAATACAACCGTGCGCGTCAAGCTGCCATCACTCAGGAAATCACTGAAATTGTTGGTGGTGCTAGTGCACTTGAATAGCTAAAGATTTGTCTTATTTGACATACAAGAAAAAGGGATGATTGTCATCCAGAAAACTATCATAAGGAGAAAACAATGAGCTCAGGCAAAATTGCTCAGGTTGTTGGTCCTGTTGTAGACGTAGCGTTTGCAGCTGGTGAAAAGCTTCCTGAGATTAACAATGCATTGGTCGTTTACACTGATGAAGAAAAGTCTAAACGTATCGTGCTCGAAGTAGCTCTTGAACTTGGAGAAGGTGTGGTTCGTACCATTGCCATGGAATCTACTGATGGATTGACTCGTGGACTAGAAGTTCTGGACACAGGTCGTCCAATCAGTGTTCCAGTTGGTAAGGATACTCTTGGACGTGTCTTTAACGTCCTTGGTGATACGATTGACTTGGATGCACCTTTTGCAGATGATGCAGAGCGTGAACCAATTCATAAGAAAGCACCAACCTTTGATGAATTGTCAACATCTACTGAAATCCTTGAAACAGGGATTAAAGTTATCGACTTACTTGCCCCTTACCTTAAAGGTGGTAAAGTCGGACTTTTCGGTGGTGCCGGTGTTGGTAAAACCGTTCTTATTCAAGAGTTGATTCACAACATCGCCCAAGAGCACGGTGGTATTTCCGTGTTTACAGGTGTTGGTGAACGTACACGTGAAGGTAATGACCTTTACTGGGAAATGAAAGAATCAGGCGTTATCGAGAAAACAGCCATGGTCTTTGGACAAATGAATGAACCACCTGGAGCACGTATGCGTGTTGCCCTTACTGGTTTGACAATTGCGGAATACTTCCGTGATGTTGAAGGTCAAGACGTGCTTCTCTTCATCGATAACATCTTCCGTTTCACTCAAGCAGGTTCTGAGGTTTCTGCCCTTCTTGGTCGTATGCCATCAGCCGTTGGTTATCAACCAACACTTGCTACTGAAATGGGTCAATTGCAAGAACGTATCACATCAACTAAAAAAGGTTCTGTTACATCAATCCAAGCCATCTATGTTCCAGCCGATGACTATACTGACCCAGCGCCAGCTACAGCATTTGCTCACTTGGATTCAACAACCAACCTTGAACGTAAGTTGACACAAATGGGTATCTACCCAGCCGTTGACCCATTGGCATCAAGTTCACGTGCCCTTTCACCTGAAATTGTTGGTGAAGAACACTATGCTGTTGCGACTGAAGTTCAACGTGTGCTTCAACGTTACCGTGAATTGCAAGATATTATCGCTATCCTTGGTATGGATGAATTGTCAGACGAAGAAAAGACATTGGTTGGACGTGCACGTCGTATCCAATTCTTCTTGTCACAAAACTTCAACGTTGCTGAACAGTTCACAGGTCAACCAGGTTCTTATGTACCAGTTGCTGAAACTGTTCGTAGCTTTAAAGAAATTCTTGAAGGTAAGTATGACAATCTTCCTGAAGATGCCTTCCGTAGCGTAGGCCCAATTGAGGATGTAGTAGCCAAAGCTAAAGAAATGGGCTACTAATGAGGTGAAGATATGGCACAAATGACCGTACAAGTGGTAACTCCAGATGGTCTTAAATACGACCACCACGCCAACTTTATCCATGCGGTTACTAAAGATGGTCAAATTGGTATTTTGCCAGGCCATATTAACTTGATTGCACCACTTGAAGTGGATGAACTCAAGGTTCGTCGTGTGGATGATGAAAACCACGTTGACTGGATTGCCGTAAATGGTGGTATTATTGAAGTCAAAGATGACCTCATTACTATCGTTGCCGATTCAGCTGAACGTGAACGCGACATTGACGTTTCTCGTGCCGAACGTGCCAAGCAACGTGCCGAACGTGACTTGGAAGAAGCAACTAAATCTGATCGTGTTGACGAAGTTCAACGTGCTCAAGTTGCTCTTCGTAGAGCACTTAACCGTATCAGTGTCGGTACTAAATAAGAGTAAAGAAAACGAGACTTTGTTCTCGTTTTTTTATATGAGCTAAAAGAGTGCGGTGTTGATTGAAGACTATAGAGCTGTATTAGTAAGAGTTGCATCAAAAAGGCTTTATTATAAGGTGATTTGAAAAAATTTAATGTTTGAAAACGGTTAATTAAGCTTTTGCTTTAGTTTAAGGTATCAAAGTGTTATAATATAAGCTGTTAGCTTTGTGTTTTTTGTAAACTATAGAGTGACGTAATAGAAAGTATGAGTTTTTTAAGATATGAAAATTGAAAAGAAGCATCTTTTGGACTATACCATCTTAATACCTTATTTAATCTTGTCCGTAGTCGGTTTGATTGTGGTATATTCAACGACGAGTGCTCGTTTAGTAAGTTTTGGTGCTAACCCATTTGCATCCGTCATCAACCAAGGAGTCTTTTGGCTAGTGTCCTTATTTTTTATCTTTTTCATCTATCGGTTGAAATTGAATTTCCTCAGAAAAGATAAAGTTTTAGGAACCGTTATTTTATTTGAAGTTCTTCTTCTGGTTGTTGCTAAGTTTTTTACCAAAGAAATTAATGGTGCTAATGGGTGGATTGTACTTGGTCCCTTGTCATTCCAGCCAGCAGAGTACCTTAAGATTATTGTAGTTTGGTTTTTAGCACACACATTTTCAAAGAAACAGTCTGCGATAGAACACTATGATTATCAGGCCTTAACTAAGAATAGATGGATCCCTAGAAAACGTAGTCAACTTAATGACTGGCGGTATTATTTATTGGTTATGATTGGCTTAGTTGCCATCCAACCTGACTTGGGGAATGCGGCCATTATTGTATTAACAACGGTCATTATGTTCTCAATTTCAGGGGTTGGGTATCGCTGGTTTACAGCTCTTTTTGCTAGTATTGTTGGTCTGTCATCTGCATTTCTGGGACTAATCGCTTTGGTTGGGGTAAAAACCATGTCCAAAGTACCAATCTTTGGTTATGTTGCCAAGCGTTTTGCAGCCTATTTTAATCCTTTTAAGGATTTAACAGGTTCAGGTCTTCAGTTATCCCATTCTTATTATGCTATGAGTAATGGGGGTTGGTTCGGTCTTGGCCTCGGAAATTCAATTGAGAAAACAGGTTATCTACCGGAAGCTACAACTGACTTTGTCTTTTCAATTGTTATCGAAGAATTAGGTCTTATTGGTGCAGGTTTAATCCTTGCTCTGCTTTTCTTCCTCATTCTTCGGATTATGATTGTAGGGGTTAAGGCTAGAAATCCATTTAACTCTATGATGGCTCTTGGCGTCGGATCCCTTTTGCTTATGCAGGTTTTTGTCAATATCGGAGGGATCTCAGGTTTGATTCCATCCACAGGGGTTACCTTCCCTTTCCTTTCACAAGGTGGTAACTCGCTTTTAGTGACATCAGTCGGGATTGCTTTTGTCTTGAATATTGCTGCTAACGAAAAGCGTGACAATATTGTTCAAGCCATTGAAGAAGAGTTGAGCCAGACACAGGAATTAGAAAAACAAGACGAAAAAATAGTACCTCTAAGAAGAAGCCGTTGAAGTTCGGCTTCTTTTTGCATGTAGGTAAAGAAGATAGATGATATAAGGGTGTCAGTAATGTAATGGTACGAGAGTATCATCTCTTAATGAAAAATTCATGATGGCTTCTAAATAAAAAGAAAATCTGAAAACCATATAAAATACTTGCAATTCTATGACATTTTGATAGAATAGTAGAGTAAAGTTAGACTGTATTGCCTACTGTCTATCTATAAAATATATTTTATTGGAGGCTTTTCCTAAATGGCAAAAGAAAAATACGATCGTAGTAAACCACACGTTAACATTGGTACAATTGGACACGTTGACCACGGTAAAACTACTTTGACAGCTGCTATCACAACTGTTTTGGCACGTCGTCTTCCAAGCTCAGTCAACACACCAAAAGACTACGCTTCAATCGACGCTGCTCCAGAAGAACGCGAACGCGGTATCACAATCAACACTGCACACGTTGAGTACGAAACTGCTAAACGTCACTACGCTCACATCGATGCGCCAGGACACGCGGACTACGTTAAAAACATGATCACTGGTGCCGCTCAAATGGACGGTGCGATCCTTGTAGTAGCTTCTACTGATGGACCAATGCCACAAACACGTGAACACATCCTTCTTTCACGTCAGGTTGGTGTTAAACACTTGATCGTCTTCATGAACAAAGTTGACTTGGTTGACGATGAAGAATTGCTTGAATTGGTTGAAATGGAAATCCGTGACCTTCTTTCAGAATACGATTTCCCAGGTGATGAAATCCCAGTTATCCAAGGTTCAGCACTTAAAGCTCTTGAAGGTGATACTAAATACGAAGATATCATCATGGAATTGATGGATACTGTTGACGATTACATTCCAGAACCAGAACGTGACACTGATAAACCATTGTTGCTTCCAGTCGAAGATGTATTCTCAATCACTGGTCGTGGTACTGTTGCTTCAGGACGTATTGACCGTGGTGTTGTTCGTGTCAATGACGAAGTTGAAATCGTTGGTATCAAGGAAAAAATCCAAAAAGCAGTTGTTACTGGTGTTGAAATGTTCCGTAAACAACTTGACGAAGGTATTGCCGGTGATAACGTCGGTGTCCTTCTTCGTGGTATCCAACGTGATGAAATTGAACGTGGTCAAGTATTGGCTGCTCCTGGTTCAATCCACCCACACACTAAATTCAAAGGTGAAGTTTACATCCTTTCTAAAGAAGAAGGTGGACGTCACACTCCATTCTTCAACAACTACCGTCCACAGTTCTACTTCCGTACAACTGACGTAACAGGTTCTATCGAACTTCCTGCAGGTACTGAAATGGTTATGCCTGGTGATAACGTGACTATCGATGTTGAATTGATTCACCCAATCGCCGTTGAACAAGGTACAACATTCTCTATCCGTGAAGGTGGACGTACTGTTGGTTCAGGTATCGTATCTGAAATCGAAGCTTAATTAATATTAAGTTCCCAATACAATTATTCGTCAGACAATAATTGAGAGAGTCGAGTTTACTCGGCTCTTTTTGGTTTTTAATTACCTATTTGATCTTCTTTTTATGAAAGTATCTTAGAAGAGAAGCAGTTTTGTAGGTCATTAGTCGGTATGAAGTGGCTATAGTTTTCGGAATTTTCCTAAAATCCTAGTAATAGTAGGGGATTTGTGATAGAATAAACTTGTAAATAAATAGAAGAAGAGGTATGTGAAATGTCACGTAAACCATTTATCGCTGGTAACTGGAAAATGAACAAAAATCCAGAAGAAGCAAAAGCATTTGTTGAAGCTGTAGCATCAAAACTTCCTTCATCTGATCTTGTTGAAGCTGGTATTGCGGCTCCTGCCGTTGACTTGACAGCTGTTCTTGCTGCTGCTAAAGGTTCAAACCTTAAAGTTGCTGCGCAAAACACTTACTTTGAAAATGCTGGTGCCTTCACTGGTGAAACTAGCCCACAAGTTTTGAAAGAAATCGGTACTGACTATGTTGTTATCGGTCACTCAGAACGTCGTGACTACTTCCACGAAACTGATGAAGACATCAACAAAAAAGCAAAAGCAATCTTTGCTAATGGCATGCTTCCAATCATTTGTTGTGGTGAAACACTTGAAACTTATGAAGCTGGTAAAGCTGCAGAATTCGTAGGTGCTCAAGTTTCAGCTGCTTTGGCTGGTTTGACTGCTGAACAAGTAGCTTCAACAGTTATCGCTTACGAACCAATCTGGGCTATCGGTACTGGTAAATCAGCTTCACAAGACGATGCACAAAAAATGTGTAAAGTTGTTCGTGATGTTGTTGCTGCTGACTTCGGTCAAGAAGTTGCTGACAAAGTACGTGTTCAATACGGTGGTTCAGTTAAACCTGAAAACGTTGCAGAATACATGGCTTGTCCAGATGTAGACGGAGCTCTTGTAGGTGGTGCATCACTTCAAGCTGATAGCTTCTTGGCATTGCTTGACTTCGTTAAATAATCTTTTATAAAGTCGAGGTTTCCTCGGCTTTTTCTTATGTCTTGGAAAGTCACGCTGTTGCTATGGATTTCGTATCGGGTGGAGTATGATTGATAGCATTATGCTTTTAACTTGAAAATCAATTTATCTACTGATTTATCACTTAAAGGATCTTTGATTTTTTATAATCAGTTCAATCGTGTTTCCAAAACGTCATTCTATCCATATACAAAAACTGCCACTTTGTAAATCGGATAAATAAGGTCTAGTCATAAATGAACTTAAGCCTTTTCAAATAGAATTGAATTGCCCAAATAGTCAGATAATGTGCTATAATAAAGGCAGTATAACTAGAGCACAGACCCTAAGTGTTTATTTGCTCTGCATTGTCCAAGAAGAGGAGAATTAGAAATCATGACTTTTGATGCTATTGACCAAATGGCGGTCAGCACTATTCGTTCGCTTTCAATTGAGGCTATTCAAGCCGCAAATTCAGGACACCCTGGTCTTCCTATGGGTGCAGCGCCAATGGCCTACGTACTTTGGAACCATGTAATGAATGTTAATCCAAAGACTAGCCGTAATTGGACAAACCGTGACCGTTTTGTCCTTTCTGCAGGTCATGGTTCTGCTTTGCTTTATAGTTTATTGCACCTTTCTGGTTATAAGGTGACAATGGATGATTTGAAAAACTTCCGTCAATGGGAATCTAAGACTCCAGGACACCCTGAAGTTAATCATACTGATGGTGTTGAAGCTACTTCAGGACCTCTTGGTCAAGGGATTGCTAATGCTGTTGGTATGGCCATGGCTGAAGCGCATTTGGCTGCTAAATTCAACAAACCTGATTTTGATATTGTTGACCATTATACTTATGCCCTACATGGCGATGGCTGTTTGATGGAAGGTGTTTCTCAAGAAGCTGCCAGTCTTGCTGGTCACCTTAAACTTGGTAAATTGGTTCTTCTTTACGATTCAAACGATATTTCACTGGATGGTCCAACATCAATGGCTTTCACTGAAGACGTTAAGGCTAAATTTGAAGCTTATGGTTGGCAACACATTCTCGTTAAAGATGGAAATGATTTGGAAGCCATTGCCAAAGCTATTGAAGAAGCTAAAGCAGAAACAGATAAACCGTCTATCATCGAAGTAAAAACTATTATTGGTTATGGAGCTGAAGGACAAGGAACGTCAGCTGTTCACGGAGCACCGATTGGTCAAGAAGGTATTGATCATGCCAAAAGCGTGTACGGCTATGATGCACCTGCCTTCACTGTTCCTGACGAAGTAGCTCGTCGTTTTCAAGCTGGTATTAAGTTCCGTGGTGAAGCTGCTGAAAATGCTTGGCAAACTAAATTTGCTGAATATGAAGTTGCCTACCCAGAGTTAGCTGCTGAATACAAGGCTGCTTTTGCAAATGAGTCAGCAACTGTTGAATTGAACGCTCATGAACTTGGCACAGCTGTAGCTAGTCGTGTGTCAAGCCAACAAGCTATCCAACAAATTTCTGAACAAGTTCCTTCATTCTGGGGTGGTTCTGCAGACCTTTCAGCTTCAAACAATACCATGGTTAAGGCTGAGTCTGATTTCCAAGCAGACAACTATGCTGGACGTAATATCTGGTTTGGTGTGCGTGAATTTGCTATGGCTGCAGCGATGAATGGTATTGCTCTTCATGGTGGTACTCGTGTTTATGGTGGTACTTTCTTCGTCTTCTCAAACTACTTGCTTCCAGCGGTACGTATGGCAGCTCTTCAAAACCTGCCAGTAACTTATGTAATGACACACGACTCAGTAGCAGTTGGTGAAGATGGACCTACTCATGAACCAATCGAACAATTGGCAAGTGTGCGTTCAATGCCTAACCTTAACGTTATCCGTCCTGCAGATGGTAATGAAACTAATGCTGCATGGAAACGTGCTTTGGCTGAGACTGAACGTCCAACAATGCTTGTCTTGACACGTCAAAACTTGCCAGTCCTTGATGGTACAGCTGAAAATGCTGAAGCTGGTGTCAATAAAGGAGCTTATATCATATCAGAAGCTAAAGGTAATCTTGATGGTATCATCATTGCCACTGGTTCTGAGGTGAAATTGGCTCTTGATACACAAGCTGCTCTTGAAGCTGAAGGTATTCATGTTCGTGTCGTATCTATGCCATCACAAAATCTCTTTGATGAACAAGATGCTGCTTATAAAGAAGAAGTCCTTCCAGCTGCTGTGACAAAACGTTTGGCTATTGAAGCTGGAACTAGCTTTGGTTGGGGCAAATACGTTGGTCTTGCAGGCAAAACACTTACTATCGATACTTGGGGTGCCTCAGCACCTGGCGACCGTATCTTTAAGGAGTATGGTTTCACTGTTGAAAATGCAAGTCAACTATATAAATCATTGTAAGAAACGAAAGAACTTGGCTAGTCCGAGTTCTTTTTCATGTCAATGTGATGTGATATTACATGGCGCTTGACATTTTGGGAGAGAGTGCTAAAATGACTGTGTTAGCCGATTTAGCTCAGTTGGTAGAGCAACGCACTCGTAACGCGTAGGTCACAGGTTCGATCCCTGCAATCGGCATGGTTTGAAGCATTCGAGATGTGTAATGGGAGTCTTTATGGACTTCTTTTTTAATATAGTTTTCAAAGCTCTATAATAATTTTGGTAATGTTCATTTAAGCTAAAATTTGATAAAATAGAAGATAATAAAAAATAAAGGAAGTATCATGTCAAAAGGGTTATTAATCTCAATCGAAGGGCCAGATGGGGCTGGGAAGACCTCAGTTTTAGAGGCACTCTTACCTCGTTTAAAAGAAGTTTACCCTGGTCAGGTTATAACGACACGTGAGCCAGGTGGAGTGGCTATTGCAGAGCAAATCCGTGAGGTTATTTTGGATGTAGATAATACGGCTATGGATGCTAAGACAGAGCTCTTGCTCTATATAGCTGCCCGTCGTCAACATCTGGTCGAAAAGGTTCTTCCAGAGCTAGAAAAAGGCAATATGGTTATCATGGATCGTTTTATTGATTCATCGGTTGCCTATCAAGGTGCTGGTCGTGGCTTGGATCAGACTGAGATTGCTTGGTTAAATGCCTATGCGACGGATGGTCATAAGCCTGATGTCACTTTGTTGTTTGATGTGGATTCCGAAACTGGCTTGAAACGTATTGCAGCAAATGGTGAGCGTGAAGTTAATCGTTTGGATTTGGAAAAGCTTGATATGCATCAACGTGTTCGTAAAGGTTATTTAGACTTGGCTATGGTCGAACCAGAACGGATCAAGTTGATTGATGCTTCGCAACCCTTTGATAAAGTGATAGAGGATGCTTGGCAAATTATCAAGAGCTATTTGTAAGGAGCAAAATGAAGTTAGCTGAAAGTCAGAGCAAGCTGTTCGAAGAATTTTTACAAATTATCAGAGAAAATCGTTTGAGTCATGCCTATCTATTCTCGGGTGATTTCGGAAGTTTCGATATGGCTATTTGGCTGGCACAGAGTCGTTTTTGTCTGACGCCTGAAGATGGTTTACCTTGCGGTAACTGTCGTCCCTGTCGCTTGATTGCACAAGGGGAGTTTTCGGATGTTAAATTGGTGGAACCTCAAGGGCAACTTATTAAGACAGATACGATTCGGCAGTTGACCAGAGAGTTTAGTCAATCAAGTTTTGAAGGACAGGCTCAGGTTTTTATCATTCGTGATGCAGATAAGATGCATGTCAATGCGGCCAATAGTCTTTTGAAGTTTATTGAGGAGCCCCAGAGTCAGATTTACATTTTTCTCTTGACGGCTGATGATAGTCGTATCTTACCGACGATTAAAAGTCGAGCGCAACTCTTTTATTTTCCTAAGAATCGGGCCTATTTGGAGGACTTGTTACAGAGGGAAGGTCTGTTACTTAGTCAAGCTAAGGTCTTGGCAGACTTTGCCAAGGATGAAGCTCAAGCTTTGCACTTGGCTAAGGATAATAAGGCTCTTGATTTGATTAATGTAGTGGAGCGTTTGACACAGTCCTTGCTGGCTAATCAAGATTTGCTTTATTTGGATCTTGCAAAATTGGCTGTTCAGTGTGGTGAAAAATCAGAGCAAGAAATGGTTTGGGGTTTCTTAACTTATCAATTGGGGAAGGATATACAAAATCCAAAAGCAAGACGATGGCTTGAATTGGTTTATGAGGCCCGTAACATGTGGCTAGCCAATGTCAGCTTTCAAAATGCATTGGAGTATATGGTATTATCATGACAGAGGTCATTGGAATCAAATTTGAAGAAAATGGAATGGTAGAATACGTCATTCCAGATAGACACTACGCCAAAGATGACTTTGTGGTCGTTTTGGAAAAAAAGGACAAGCGTTTGGCTCAGGTGGTCGTGGAGAATACTGATTTTCCTGAGGTCAGTCTACCTAATGATCTGAATCGGGTTGAAAGACTAGCTGAAGAGGGGGACTTTGCTAGATATAATGACAACCTTTTGAAGGCTGAAAAGAGTATGGCTGTAGTGGCTGACTTAATTCTTCAAAATCAGCTGGAGATGAAGGTGGTTGATATCGTCTTTCCTTTAAATGGTTCTTATGTGCTGATTAATTTTGTGGCTGAAAAGCGAGTGGATTTCCGTCAGTTACTAAAGGATTTGGCAGCTTATTTTAAAACACGTATTGAGCTCCACCAAATTTCGAGTCGTGAGGAATCGAAAATTTATGGTGGCTTAGGACCTTGTGGGCGTGCCCTGTGTTGCTCTAGTTTTTTGGGCGAATTCCCACCAGTATCTATTAAAATGGCTAAAAATCAGAGTTTGTCCTTAAATTCTGGTAAGATGAACGGTCTTTGTGGGCGTCTCATGTGTTGTCTCAGTTATGAAGATGACTTTTACAGAGATAGTAAGGCGAGTTATCCTGATTTAGGTGATGAAATTGAAACCAAGGATGGCAAAGGGCATGTTGTTGCTATTGACGTGATTGCAAGGACTATTAAGGTTGCATTTGATAAGGGGCGTGCTCCCCTAACCTATGGAGTGGAGGAAGTTCAGCTAAATGGAAAAGCGTGAATTGTATGATAAATTTGAGGAATTATCACAAAATTTGATGTCTATGTTGGCAGAAGTTGAGGCAATTAAGGCGAACTTCTCAGGCATTCTTGATGAAAATACAGCTCTTAAGTTGGAAAACGACAAGTTGCGTGAGCACTTGAGTCAAGTGGTTCAAGAAGAAACGGGCACGAAAATGTCTCATGGTAAGGTTAATCTCGAGGCGATTTATGATGATGGCTTCCATATTTGCCC
The DNA here is from genome assembly GCF_000187445.1 of Streptococcus sp. C150. NCBI lineage: Bacteria > Bacillati > Bacillota > Bacilli > Lactobacillales > Streptococcaceae > Streptococcus > Streptococcus sp. C150. Next base: position 141,554 of record NZ_GL698449.1, read on the forward strand.
AGATTTTTATGGTCAACGTCGTGATAATAATGAAGCCTGTGGCTTCTGTGCGGAATTGTTGTACGGAGATTAAAGATGCAGGTTCAAAAGAGTTTTAAGGGGCAGTCTCATTATGGTACCCTCTATCTTGTCCCAACTCCTATTGGAAATTTACAGGATATGACCTTTCGCAGCGTTCAAACTCTCAAAGATGTCGATCTTATTTGTGCGGAGGACACGCGCAATACGGGGCTATTACTCAAACATTTTGAGATTGAGACTAAGCAGTATTCTTTTCACGAGCATAATGCTTATGAGAAAATTCCGGATTTATTGGAGCGCTTGAAGTCAGGGCTTTCCCTGGCTCAGGTCTCAGATGCTGGTATGCCTTCCATTTCTGATCCTGGACATGATTTGGTTAAAGCTGCTATTGCTGAGGATATTCCTGTGGTGGCTTTACCTGGTGCATCAGCTGGGATTACAGCCTTGATTGCCAGTGGTTTGGCACCTCAACCTCATATTTTTTATGGTTTTCTTCCTCGTAAAAAGGGTCAGCAGCTTGATTTCTTCAAGGAAAAGCTGTCTTATCCTGAGACGCAGATTTTCTATGAGTCACCTTATCGTGTAGCTGATACTCTTGAAAATATGCGTGAGGTTTATGGCAATCGTCAGCTGACTCTAGTTCGAGAACTGACCAAGCTTTACGAAGAATACCAGCGAGGTAGCATCTCCGAAATTTTGGATTATATTGCAATCAATCCTCTCAAGGGGGAATGTTTGCTGATTGTAGCTGGTGCATCGGATGAAGAAAGGGAAGAAAACCTGACATCAGATGTTACTCCAATTGAGGCTGTTGAAGCTTTAATTGCTTCCGGTATGAAGCCTAATCAAGCTATAAAAACGGTTGCCAAAGAGCGAAAACTAAATAGACAAGAGCTTTATAATCTCTTTCATGGGGTCTAAGAAGCTCTTTTTTTGTGGCGACATAAGATGTCAGAAAAGAAAGAATTATCAAAAAATTCCATAAATAAACTTGTAGACTCTTTATTTTTGTGTTATATTATCTAACATAAAAAATAATTCCTTTGGATTGGAGTGGTTTCATGGATACAGGTAGTAGTGCCTTTATATTGATATGTTCAGCCATGGTGTGCCTGATGACACCAGCTTTGGCCTTCTTCTATGGTGGCCTTGGGCGTCGAAAAAATGTCATTAATACCATGATGATGTCTGTTCTTCCCTTAGCAATTGCTTCCCTCTTGTGGGTTGTTGCTGGTTATTCACTTTCTTTTGGGGGGCATGGCTATTTCTTTGGGAATATTAGTCATCTCTTTTTACACGGTGTCTCTGAAACGGCTTCAAGTCGTGGTCTAGCCATTCCTGATCTCTTATTTGCGGCTTTTCAGATGATGTTTTCCATTATCTGTGTGGCGATTTTGACAGGTTCAGTAGTGGGGCGTATGCGCTTTACCCCTTTAGCTATTTTCGTAGTCTTTTGGCTACTTTTGGTCTATTATCCTTTTGCACATATGGTATGGGGAGACGGAATTCTTGCCAAGTGGGGAACAATTGACTTTGCGGGTGGTGATGTGGTCCACATTACTTCTGGTGTTTCAGCCTTGGTTTTGGCAATTGTTGTTGGGAAACGTCGTGACTATGGCATCTTAGAGCACCGTCCTCATAATGTTCCTTTTGTTCTGTTGGGAGCGGGTCTCCTGTGGTTTGGCTGGTTTGGTTTCAATGCAGGCTCAGCCCTAGCAGCCAATGGCTTAGCAGTTCATGCTCTTGTGACCACACATGTTTCTGCAGCAGCTGCCATGTTTTCATGGCTAGCTCTTGAAAAATATGTGACAGGTCATCCATCCTTGGTCGGTGGTTCGACTGGTTTAGTAGCCGGACTTGTTGCCATCACACCTGGAGCTGGTTTCGTTTCCATCTGGAGTGCCATTCTAATTGGAGCTATGGTTAGTCCGGTTTGTTTCTATGCCATTTCTGTCTTGAAAAAACGCTTTGCCTACGATGATGCTTTGGATGCTTTTGGTTGCCACGGTGTCGGAGGTATCTTTGGTGGTTTGGTTACAGCTATTTTTACAACACCAAATCTAGCCCTAAATAAGGCTAATGTTGGACTCATCTATGGGAATGCACGTTTGTTTTTGGTGACAGTTTTGGCCATTATTTTCACAGCTACTTGGTCGGGGATGGTAACCTATGGTATCATAAAAGTCATTGCCCGTTATATGCCTTTACGTGTCAGTGACCGTGATGAAGCTATTGGTCTTGATGATTGTGAACACAAGGAAACAGCTTATCCAACCTTTATGGGTATGGATTCGTAGGAGGATACTGATGAAAAAAATAGAAGCGATTATTCGTTCGGACAAATTGGAAGATTTGAAAAATGCCTTGACTGGTAGTGGTTTAGCCAAGGGAATGACTGTAAGTCAGGTCTTGGGGTATGGAACCCAACGTGGCTTTGCGGAGTTCGTTCGTGGACAACGGATTGTTCCAACCTTATTGGCCAAGGTTAAGGTGGAAATAGTAGTCAAAGACCTGGCAGTTGATGAGGTTGTTGATGCTATTCGTGGTGCTGTGGCGACGGGTGAAGTCGGTGATGGGAAGATTTTTATTGTTCCTATTGATGATGTCATTCGTATTCGTACTGGCGAGCGGGGTGGAGACGCTATTTAATGTCATATTGGATTAGGGCTTAAACCAGTTGGTTTGGGCCTTTTTTGTTGATTTTTGGTATACTAAAATAGATTATTAAGGATGAAGGGGGTGACTGATTGGCAAAAGGAAAAAAGAAAAGCAGGTCGAAAGCTAAATTTAAGAAGACTAAGAAGAAAAAGAAGTCTTTTCTGCTTTTTCCTAGAGTTTTACAGAAATGGAGCCTGATCATTATTGGCTTACTTGCTTTGCTTGGGCTTCTAGCTAGTTTGAATTTTCCAAAGTTGACAATGGAAAAGAATATGACATCTACAGATGAGACGACAGTTGCTTTTATTGCTGAGATTGGAGAGACTTCACGCTATTTAGCAGCGAAAAACGATCTTTATGCCTCAGTCATGATTGCCCAGGCCATCCTAGAATCGGACTCGGGACAGTCACAATTAAGTCAAAAGCCTTCCTACAATTTCTTTGGAATTAAAGGAGAATACAATGGTCAAAGTGTAACGCTACCGACCTGGGAGGATGATGGTAAGGGAAATCCCTACCATATCGATGCTGCCTTTCGTTCCTATGGCTCCGTTGAGAATTCGCTGCAGGACTATGTGGACTTTCTCGAGGGAAGCTACTATGTGGGAGTGCACCGCTCCAAAACGAGAAGCTATAAAGATGCAACAGCGGCCCTAACAGGCGTTTATGCCACTGACACGACTTATGGTGATAAGTTGAACAGCATCATTGAACAATATCAGTTAACTATTTATGACACTTATTAGAGTCAAAGGAGAATAAGAAGAATATGAATCAGAACCAAGTGAAACTCATTGCCATTGATATGGATGGTACACTCTTAGACAGTCAAAAAGAGATACCTGTAGAAAACATTCAGGCTATTCAGGAAGCCGCTGCGGCAGGTATTAAGATTGTCCTTTGTACGGGTCGTCCACGTTCAGGCATTGTTCCCCATTTTGAAAAATTGGGTCTTAGTGAAGAAGAGTATATTATCATGAACAACGGTTGTTCGACCTATGAAACTAAAAATTGGACCCTGCTTCAACATGAAAGCTTATCTCATACGGAGTTGGAAGACCTTTTTCAAGTGAGTAAGGATTTTCCAGATGTAACTCTAACCTTGACAGGTGAAAAAACCTACTATGTTGTTGGTAATGAAGTGCCTGATTTAGTTGCCTATGATGCTGGGACAGTCTATATGGTGGCTGAGGCCAAATCTTTGGAAGAAATTTTTGCGGAAGGTCAGGTCATTTTTGAAGCCATGTATATGGCGGAATCTAAACCGCTTGATGACTTCCAAAATGCCATGGAAGAAAGTCTTAGTCAGCACTATAGTACGGTTCGCAGTCAAGACTATATCTTTGAAATTATGCCACAAGGAGCAACCAAGGCTAGTGGACTGAAGCATTTAGCTGAAAAGTTGGGGATTGATCCCGAACAGATTATGGCTTTGGGAGATGCGGCCAATGATATTGAAATGCTTGAATTTGTTGGTCAGAGCGTCGCCATGGGAAATGCTAGTGATGACATCAAGTCTTTGAGTAAATATGTAACCTTGACAAATGACCAGGCAGGTGTGGCCCACGCTATTCGTACTTGGGCTTTATAAGAAAAAGACCTTTAGCTTCTATCTGCTAAAGGTTTTTCGATTTCGGATAATGGCAATGAGAGTGGTTAGCGTGATGGTAATATCAGTGATGGCAGCGGGATAAGCCTTAATGGTCAAATCGTATATTAGCCAGAGTAACATATTCTCAATAATGACCCAGCGAAGCCACTGAAGGTTTCGTGTGATGGCAATGGCTAGACTATAAGAGACTGAAGAGATGATTGGCAAATAGCCAATAAGTCCAAGCTGATTGAGATAGGATCCTACGATGATTTGAATAATGATGAGGATGGTCAAGATAGTCTTGGTCATCTTCTTTTTGACCATCAGGCTATTTCGAATGATGGAAATACTGATGGTTAAAGCCCCAGTATAGCCACCCAATAAGAGGTTGGCAGTGGCAGTGAAAATGTAGTCGGTAATTTGCCAGACGAGCATCTTATTTTTTGATTTTGCAAAAGAGGATATGGCGACACAGAGAGCTCCGATGGCTGAGAATACTTGTGCTAGAAGGTAGATTGTCATGATGTCACTTCCAATTTTTGCCTTTATTATATCACAAGAAAGAAGGATTTATTTCAAGAATATTTATCGGTTATTTATAAGTCCCGAAAGATGTAGTAGTAACTGAAAAAACATCGCCAACGGATGATGGTACTGCTATGGTAGTTTTCATTTATGGAATTTTCAAAACACTGCTAGTAATGTTTTTCGATTGCCTTTGCTTGAAACCTGGTGACAAGTATCAAAGAAAAAAGCAGTATATTCGAGACGGGCCTTGATGGATTTCTGATATGAGTAATAGTGGTATTAGACATCATGAACTTGAGAGTTAAATGAGATATCTAAGAAGGTCAGATTTTATTGGTTTCTTTCTATTATTTTGAGGAAAAGCCTTGTTTATTCCCTAATAAATAGATACAATAGAAAGGTCGGTTTTACCGAAAATTTTTGAATAATGAGGACAAAAATGTGTCAGTAAATTGGCAAGATATTGTGTTTTCTTTCCTCGGTGGTTTGGGACTCTTCCTTTTCAGTATTAAGTACATGGGGGATGGTCTTCAACAGGCAGCCGGTGATAAGTTACGCTATTACATCGATAAGTATACCAGTAATCCTTTTTTAGGGGTCTTGATTGGTATTGTCATGACGGCCTTGATTCAGTCAAGTTCAGGGGTAACCGTTATCGTCGTAGGTCTGGTTTCGGCAGGACTTTTGAGTCTTCGTCAAGCTATTGGAATTGTCATGGGGGCAAATATCGGGACAACCGTAACTTCCTTCATGATTGGTTTCAAGCTAGGTGATTATGCCCTTCCGGTGCTTTTCATTGGTGCGGCGCTTCTCTTCTTTACAAGTAATAAGAAGCTCAACAACCTAGGTCGTATCTTGTTTGGTGTGGGTGGAATCTTCTTTGCCCTTAACCTGATGGGAGATGCGGTAGAGCCTTTGAAGTCCGTCACAGCCTTTAAAGACTACTTGGCAACTTTAGGTGACCGCCCAATCATGGGAGTCATCATTGGTGCTGGTTTGACCATGTTGATTCAGTCTTCGGCAGCTACCATTGGTATTCTTCAGAGCCTTTATTCAGGTGGCTTGCTTGATTTGCAAGGTGCCCTTCCAATCCTCTTCGGGGACAATATCGGAACAACTATAACAGCGGTTCTTGCGGCTCTTGGTTCCAACATTGCGGCTAAACGTGTAGCAGGAGCTCATGTACTCTTTAATGTCATTGGAACGGTCTTGTGTTTGATTCTTTTGGTGCCATTCACAGCTTTAATTCAATGGTTCAAGTCTGTACTTGGTTTGACACCAGAGATGACAATTGCCTTTGCTCACGGTACTTTCAACATTGCCAATACTATTGTTCAGTTCCCATTCATCGGAGTTTTAGCTTACTTGGTAACTAAGATCATCCCTGGTGAGGACGAAGTTAATAAGTACAAAGCACTTTATTTGGACCGTTTGCTTATCACGCAAGCACCAGCCATTGCCCTTGGTAATGCCAAGAAAGAATTGGTGCATTTGGCGTCATATGCTATCCAGTCTTTGGAAGCTTCATATGCTTTCTTTGATAAGGGAGATGAAAAATACTTTGACAAGGTTGAAAAATTTGAAACAGCTGTTAATAGTATTGACGAAGAGTTGACAACTTACTTGATTGATATTTCTAACGAGTCACTTAGTGTTTCTGAAAATGAAATCTTGGCAAGTGTCCTGGATTCTGTTCGTGACTTGGAACGTATTGGTGACCTTGCAGTCGCTAGTGCTAGTCTTTCACAACACATTCATAGCAAGGGAATTGAATTCTCTGAAATAGCCAAGGCGGAACTTGCGGATGTCTATAACCGCACTCATCGTATTACACTTGACAGTATTCGTGTCGTTGTGGACGATGATAAGGTGCTTGCTGGTCAAGTTATCCTCCGTCATGAAGAGTTGGAAAAACTTGCAAAACAATTGCGTAAGATTCATACCAAACGTCTTAATAATGGTGAATGTACTGCGCAGGCAGGTATCAACTATGTTGATTACTTATCGCATTACACACGTATTGCAGACCATGCCATTAACCTTGTTGAAAAGGTTACAGAAGGTGTGATTTAATATGGAAAGTCGAGAACATTTCTCGGCTTTTTTTGATATAATGAAGGCGTATTGAGAACATAGAAAATTGATGAGAGGTAGTACTATGACTTATTATATTGCAGCCAAACGATTTTATTTTGATCATAAGGTCAAAGAAGGTGGCTACTTGGCAGTCACAGATGGTCGTTTTGCTGAGTGGACAAAAAAGGTGCCAGAAGGTGCAGAGGTGCTAGATTACAGTGACTATCAAATTGCTCCTGGTCTTGTGGACACCCACATTCACGGCTTTGCGGGTTATGATGTTATGGACAATTCGGCGGAAAGCCTCTTAGGTATGAGTCAGGCCTTACTTTCAGCAGGCGTGACCTCTTTCTTGCCGACAGCCTTGACCGCACCATTTGAGGAGTTGAAGGCTATTTGTCAAACGACAGCTGAGACAGCTGGTAAGGAAAGAGGCGCAAAAATTCAAGGCCTCTTCTTTGAAGGGCCTTATTTCACTGAAACCTACAAGGGTGCTCAAAATCCAAAATACATGGGCAATCCAAGCCTTGAACAGTTGCAAGTCTGGCAAGAAGCGGCTCAAGGAAAGTTAATCAAATTGGCCTTGGCTCCTGAGCGTGAAGGAGTGGCTGGTTTTATTAAAGAAGCGACTAAACAAGGTGTGACAATTGCCTTGGGACATTCCAATGCTACTTATGAAGAAGCCGTGGCAGCAGTGGAAGCTGGTGCTTCAGTCTGGGTTCACGTTTACAATGGGATGCGTGGCTTTAGTCACCGTGAGCCTGGTATGGTTGGTGCAGCCTTTGATAGTCCAGATACTATTGGTGAATTGATTGCGGATGGGCACCATGTTCTACCAGCTGCCTGTAGCGTCCTTATCAAGCAGAAGACGCCTCAAAATGTTGCCCTGATTACAGACTGTATGTCTGCAGGAGGACGTCCTGATGGCGACTATATGCTGGGTGAGCTTCCTGTTATTGTGGAAAATGGCACGGCACGCCTTAAGGAAGGTGGTAACCTGGCTGGTTCTATCCTACAACTTAAAGATGGTGTCAAGCACGTCGTTGATTGGGGTCTGGTGACGGTTGCTCAAGCTTTACAAATGGCGAGTCATGTTCCAGCTAAATCTGTTGGTCTTGAAAATGTTTGTGGTAGTCTTAAAGCTGGCCTAGCAGCCGATTTCATCGTTTTAGATGACTCTTTGGAGTTACAAGCAACTTTTATCGATGGTCGTAAAGCTTGGGAAAAGTAATGGTCTAAGCAGTGCTTTTATATAAAGGTGCTGTTTTTTCTTATTTTTTACAGAATTGTAACAGTAAAGGTGTAAAATAGAAATACTTTTTTATTTTTACAGGAGGTAATATGTCAAAACGTATTTGGAGCATTGCTCTGGCCTATGTCGGTGTAATGATTGGCGCAGGAGTATCTTCAGGACAGGACCTCTTGCAGTATTTTGTCAGCTTTGGAGCCTGGGGTCTGATAGGTGTTATTGTCCTAGGAGTTCTACATGTTGGTTTTGGCCGTTTGATGATTGCTCTGGGAAGCTATTATCAATCGGACGATCATTCGGTCGTTCTTGCTGAAATTAGTCATCCTGTTATATATCGCATTTTGGATATTGCGCTCATTATCACTTGCTTTATCTTTGGTTTTGTGATGACGGCTGGTGCAGGAGCCAATTTGAATCAACAATTTGGCATGCCATTTTGGGTAGGAGCTTTTCTCTGTACGGCCTTGACTATTGTGGTCAGCTTTTTAGATTTCAAAAAAATCATCGGAGTTATCGGAGTCTTTACCCCTATGATTTTGGTAATGATTGCTGTTATCTTTATGACCAATGTTTTAGGGCGCCACTGGGATTTTGCGGAGATGAATAGGATTTCACAAACTATTCAATCCCCCTTTTCAAGCGTTTGGATGTCTGTCGTCAATTATTTTGCTGTTTGTGTTATGTCTGCCATCGCTATGGCCTTCGTTATGGGGGGCTCCATTTTCAAAATTAATGAAGCTGAAAAGAGTGGTGCCTGGGGTGGCTTCATGGTTAGTGTGATTTTCTTTATCACGACCCTGATTCTTTTTGCTAATAGTGACAAGGTCGTCAAGTCAGATGTGCCTATGTTGGCTATTGCTAAGGAAGTGAATCCTATCTTTGCAACCCTCTATGCTTTCGTGATTTTTGGTTTGATTTTCAATACTGTTTTTAGTCTCTATTATGCTCTAGGCAAACGCTTTGCAGCTGGTAGTGAGAAACGGTTCAAGTTCTTTGTGACTGCTTTTTCTCTCAGTGGTTTCCTTGTATCCTTTATGGGTTTTCGTCAATTGGTCGCAGTCATGTATCCCATTATCGGTTATATGGGATTACTGATGCTGGTTGTCTTGGTTGTCGCAAGTTATCGTAAAAAAGCAAAGATTCGCAAGGAAAAAGAAATCCGAAATCATCTTTTAGCTATTGTCGAGAAAGCTTATGATCCTGATCAAGATTTAACGCCTCAGGACAAGGAAAAGGCAGAACAACTTCGAGATGCCTCAATTATTGACAATCAAACACTCCGTGAGGATTCCCATGCCCATGTTCGTCAGGAATTGGGGATTGATGAGAAGTAGAATTAGAATTCTATTTTACAAGTTTATCTATTTCTGCTATAATACTGACAAGAAAGAAAGGCTTATGGCGTTTTTCTAGCGAGCTTGGGATAGTGAAAGCCAAGTAGGGCAAAGTAAGCAAGTGGCGCTTTCTCTTAGCGAAGAGCTGAGTAAAGTAAAATACAATGAAGTAATAAATTAGGGTGGAACCGCGTTTCTGACGCCCCTAGGTCGTATGACTTGGGAGCAAAGACACGGTTCTTTTTGTATTCCAAGTCGCAATTATAAAAATTAAGGAGTATTCAATGTCTAAAAAACTAACCTTCCACTGCGTCAGTGGCAGAGACCTCCTTACAGTCGGACTGCCCCACGCTCAGCGCTAGGGTGCCTGAGCTAGACGCAGTACTAACTCGTCTTGCCTCGTACGATCGACGAGGCAGACTCGTGTCGCAAGAAATTATAGAAAATGGAGTAAAACATGTCTAAAAAATTGACTTTCCAAGAGATTATCTTGACTTTGCAACAATACTGGAATGATCAGGGTTGTATGCTGATGCAGGCTTATGATAACGAAAAAGGTGCAGGAACCATGAGTCCCTATACTTTCCTTCGTGCCATTGGTCCTGAGCCATGGAATGCAGCTTATGTAGAGCCATCTCGTCGTCCAGCTGATGGTCGTTATGGGGAAAACCCAAATCGTCTCTACCAACACCACCAATTCCAAGTAGTTATGAAGCCATCTCCATCAAACATCCAAGAGCTTTACCTTGAGTCTTTGGAAAAGTTGGGTATCAATCCTTTGGAACACGATATCCGTTTCGTTGAAGATAACTGGGAAAACCCATCAACTGGTTCGGCCGGTCTTGGTTGGGAAGTTTGGCTTGACGGTATGGAAATCACTCAGTTCACCTACTTCCAACAAGTCGGTGGATTGGCAACTGGTCCGGTAACTTCTGAGGTCACTTACGGTTTGGAACGTTTGGCTTCTTACATCCAAGAAGTAGATTCAGTTTATGATATTGAGTGGGCTCCAGGCGTTAAATACGGAGAAATCTTCCTTCAACCAGAATACGAACACTCAAAATACAGCTTTGAAGTTTCTGACCAAGATATGCTTCTTGAAAACTTCGAGAAATTTGAAAAAGAAGCAGGACGTGCTTTGGAATTGGGTCTGGTTCACCCTGCCTATGACTACGTTTTGAAATGTTCACATACCTTCAACTTGCTAGATGCTCGTGGAGCAGTATCTGTTACAGAACGTGCCGGTTACATTGCCCGTATCCGTAACTTGGCCCGTGTCGTAGCCAAGACCTTCGTCGCAGAACGTAAGAAACTCGGTTACCCACTTCTTGACGAAGCCACACGCGCCAAACTCCTAGCAGAAGAGGAAGAATAAAAAGAGTATTAGAAATAAAAAAGGGCGAACCTAGTGAGCCCATATGGCTACCCAGAGGCAAGTCGAAGATTTGCTAAAGGGATAGGCACCGCCGTACTGGTATATGGGGATTTTTGAAACCTTAGGTTCAAAAATCAGTTGGCTAAATTCACTTTGATGAGACTGTTGGAAATCTATATCAAGGAGATAAAAGATTTCCCTACAGACTCACAAAGTTAGTTAGCGACGTCCCCAGTACTTAAGGTGCCTATCAAAAAGAAGATGCAAAGGAAGAAACATGACAAAAAATTTATTAGTAGAATTAGGACTTGAAGAGTTGCCAGCCTACGTTGTCACACCAAGTGAAAAACAACTCGGTGAAAAAATGGCAGCCTTCTTGGATGACAACCGTCTTTCATACGAAAGTATTCAAACCTTCTCAACACCTCGCCGTTTGGCTGTCCGTGTCATTGGCTTGGCTGATCAACAATCTGATTTGACAGAAGATTTTAAAGGACCTTCTAAGAAAATCGCCTTGGATGCTGATGGAAACTTCTCAAAAGCGGCGCAAGGCTTTGTCCGTGGAAAAGGCTTGACCGTTGACGACATCGAATTCCGTGAAGTTAAGGGTGAAGAATACGTCTACGTGACGAAACATGAAGCTGGAAAACCTGCCAAAGAAGTCTTGGCTGGCGTTCCAGAAGTGCTTGCTTCATTGACTTTCCCTGTTAGCATGCACTGGGCTAACAACACCTTTGAATACATTCGCCCTGTCCACACTTTGGTTGTCCTTTTGGGCGACGAAGCGCTTGATCTCGACTTTTTGGATATCCATTCAGGTCGTGTGAGTCGCGGACACCGTTTCCTTGGACATGAAGTGGAAATTACCAATGCGGATTCGTACGAAGAAGACCTTCGTACCGTTTACGTCATTGCCGACAGCAAAGAACGTGAAAACATGATTCGTGAGCAAATCAAAGCTATCGAAGCAGAACAAGGCGTGCAAGTGCAAATCGAAGAAGGTCTTTTGAATGAAGTCTTGAACTTGGTCGAATACCCAACTGCCTTTATGGGAAGTTTTGACACTAAATATTTGGACGTTCCAGAAGAAGTTTTGGTGACCTCAATGGAAACCCACCAACGTTACTTTGTTGTACGTGACCTTGATGGTAAGTTGAAACCAAACTTCATCTCAGTCCGTAATGGTAACGCTGAGCACTTGGAAAATGTCATTCGAGGAAATGAAAAAGTCTTGGTGGCTCGTCTTGAAGACGGTGAATTCTTCTGGCGTGAAGACCAAAAACTTAAGATTGAAGACCTGGTTGCTAAATTGGCCAACGTAACCTTCCATGAAAAAATTGGTTCTCTTTCAGAACACATGGCTCGTGCCGGTGTCATTGCGGCATCATTGGCTAAACAAGCTGGTTTGACTGCTGAAGAAACGGCAGCCGTAGCGCGTGCAGCGGAAATCTACAAATTTGACCTCTTAACGGGTATGGTCGGAGAGTTTGATGAATTACAAGGAATTATGGGTGAAAAATATGCCCTTCTCGCTGGTGAAGATGCAGCCGTAGCGACAGCTATCCGTGAGCACTACCTTCCTGATGCAGCAGATGGAGCTCTTCCAGAGACTAAGGTTGGTGCTATCCTTGCCCTTGCGGATAAATTGGATACCCTTCTTTCCTTCTTCTCTGTTGGCTTGATTCCATCAGGTTCAAACGACCCTTATGCGCTTCGTCGTGCAACACAAGGAATTGTTCGTATCTTGGATGCCTTTGGCTGGCACATTCCTATGGATGAGTTGATCGACAGCCTTTATGGACTTTCATTTGATAGCCTTTCATATGACAATCAAGCAGAAGTGCTTAACTTCATCAAGGCTCGCGTGGACAAGATGATGGGACGTACTTCTAAAGATATCAAAGAAGCTGTGCTTGCTGGTTCAAACTTCGTGGTTGCGGATATGCTTGAAGCAGCAAATGCCCTATCAGAAGCTGCTAAGACTGATGGTTACAAGGCAGCTGTTGAGTCCCTCTCTCGTGCCTTCAACTTGGCAGAAAAAGCAGATGCTTCAGTAGTAGTCAATGCCGGTCTTTTTGAAAATGATCAAGAAAAAGCTCTCGCTCAAGCAGCAGAAAGTCTCGAATTGACAGGTTCAGCTAGTGATAAATTGGCTCAACTCTTTGCTCTTAGCCCAGTTATCGATGCCTTCTTTGACAATACCATGGTCATGGCAGAAGATGAAGCTTTGAAGAATAACCGTTTGGCTATTCTTGCTAGTCTAGTAGCAAAAGCCAATAAAGTCGCTGCCTTTAACCAATTAAATACAAAATAAGGTGAGTTTGTCCTAAGTTTTCTTGGGATAACTAGAAAGGACTTAACATGACACCAGAAAAAATTGCTCGTATCAATGAGCTTGCTAGAAAGAAAAAAGCGGAAGGTTTGACTCCAGAAGAAGAAGTGGAACAAGCCAAACTTCGTGAAGAATATATCGAAGGTTATCGTCGCTCCGTTCGTCACCACATCGAAGGGATCAAAATTGTTGACGAAGAAGGAAACGATATTACACCTGAAAAGCTTCGCCAGGTACAACGTGAAAAAGGTTTGCACGGACGTAGCCTTGATGATCCCAAATCATAAAAACCAAAAGAATAGGAGCTTGGAGATGTCTGAGCTCTTGTTCTACTTCGAAAGATTCTGAATATTCCGAATAAAAAATTGACCATTTACTAGAAAAATGGTAAAATGTAGGTTATGTGAAAATAACACGAGATAATGAATCGTGTTAAATAGAATTGGAGTGAAAAAACATGTCGCAAAAGCAACATCACAAAGAAGACGACAGTCAGACTGAAAATGGGATGGTACGTGGTCTTCAAAACCGTCACGTCCAGCTAATTGCCATTGCTGGTACGATTGGTACAGGTCTCTTTCTGGGAGCAGGGCGTTCCATTTCCTTAACAGGACCGTCGATTATTTTTGTTTATTTGCTGACAGGCGTCTTCATGTATTTCATGATGCGTGCTATCGGTGAGATGCTTTATATGGACCCTAACCAACATACTTTTATCAACTTTATTACCAAATATCTTGGTAAGGGTTGGGGATTCTTCTCAGGTTGGTCCTACTGGGTATCCTTGGTATTCCTTGGGATGGCAGAAATCACTGCCGTAGCGACCTATGTGCAATATTGGTTTCCGCACTGGCCAGCTTGGGAGATTCAGCTAGTCTTCCTACTGATCTTAAGTTCCGTTAACTTGATTGCGGTGAAAATCTTCGGAGAAGTAGAGTTCTGGTTTGGGATGATTAAAATCATCACTATCTTGGCTCTGATTGCTACTGGTATCTTTATGGTAGCGACTGACTTTAAAACACCGGCTGGACATGCTAGTCTGGCCAACATTACACAAGGCTTCCAAATGTTCCCTAAAGGATGGGTAAGCTTTGTAATGACTTTCCAAATGGTCTTCTTTGCTTATCAAGCCATTGAGTTTGTCGGCGTCACAACATCTGAAACCGCAAATCCACGTAAGGTCTTGCCTAAAGCCATTAAGGAAATCCCTGTACGTATCGTCATCTTCTATGTGGGTGCCCTCATTGCTATCATGGCTATCTTCCCATGGCAACAACTTCCAGTTAATGAATCACCATTTGTAACAGTCTTCCAGATGGTTGGTATCAAGTGGGCGGCAGCCTTCATTAACTTCGTTGTCTTGACAGCAGCAGCTTCATCTTTGAACTCAACGCTTTACTCAACAGGTCGTCACCTTTTCCAAATTGCTAAGGAAACACCAAATAGTAAAGTGATGAAGACGTTGAAATTGGATACCTTGTCACGTACAGGGATTCCTGCTCGTGCCATCATTGCTTCAGCAGTTGTGGTATGTATCTCAGCCTTCATCAACATCTTACCTGGTGTATCAGATGCCTTCTCTTTGATTACAGCATCATCATCAGGGGTTTACATTGCTATCTATGTTTTGATTATGCTTGCTCACTGGAGATACCGTCAATCTAAAGAGTTCTTACCAGATGGCTTCCTTATGCCAGCCTATAAGATTTTAAACCCAGTGACAATTGCTTTCTTCTTGTTTGTATTTGTTTGTCTCTTCTTACAAAAATCTACTTATATCGGTGCGATTGGAGCGACAATCTGGATTATTATCTTCGGTATTTATAGTAACTGGAAACACAACAACTAAAACATGTTTAACTCACCCTTGTGGTGAGTTTTCTTGTGTCACAAAAAAACACAGGGTACTTGTCCTGTGTCCAAAAGCTTATTTAAGCGAGGCTTTCTTGATGAAAGAAGCCACCCCATAGCCCTTTGTTGCGATGGAAAATAGCAGGTCTGTGATCGTTATGCGAACGGCCATTAACATCGAGTTTGGCCCATTCAAGCGCCTGGTGGGCGTTACGATCAGAGACTGTCGATGTGCCAATGTAGCTGTAAATTCCAGCCTTTCTGAGAATAAATCCCTGAAGCTGACGAATGTGTTCATCGTTGAGCGACTCTGAAAATTGAATCTTAACCGTTTTGTAGGTAAGAGCCTGAACTGATTCAACGACAGGGGATTCAGCCAAGAGGTGTAGCAGTTCTTGGTGTTGAGCAAAATATCTATCGTAGTCCATGGGAAGAATAATCGTATGGGCAATCCAATCTTCCAAATTAGCTTTAGCCTTTTGGCTAAGACCTCTCGCTTTAATAGTGAGGTTATCTATATGGAAAGGCAGCTGGTCGATGTGAGTCATTTTTGAACCATAAGCCTTTCTGAAAAGCGGTGTACTTGATAGAATATGTCCAGTAGGTAACATGATAGCCAGGGCCGTTTCCTTGGTTTGATAACCAAGATTATGGCATTCCATGCTGGCGTAAGTGTCTTTAAATTCAATAATTGCTCTTGTTTTCATCGTGTAACTCTCTTTCTGTTAGTTTATAAACTAACAATAGTTTATCACGAGTCCTTAACGAGGTCAAGAATTAACCTCCAAAAATAAAAAAATTTCAAGTCATCAAAAAACTTCGAGAATAAATTTCCCGAAGTTATTTTACTAGAATTTGTAGTCTTTCACAATTTTGATGGCGTTAACCGTTACCGTTTCTTTTGGCTTGTTGTTTTGATCGACTTCAAGATTGGCAATGGTATCAACGACATCCATCCCTTTGATGACTTGTCCAAAGACGGTATATTTGGTATCACCGGCTGGGTATCCACCTTTTTTGTAGGCGTCAATAATAGGTTTTGGATAACCAGCACTTGAAAGTTGTTTACTTTGGTCATCCTTGTTTTGAACGATGAAGAATTGGCTACCATTTGAATCCTTAGCACCAGTATTTGCCATGGCAAGCGCTCCTCGAATGTTGTAGAGGAATGGTGTTGGCTCAAGAGCGAAGCCTTTCTTCCAGATAGATTCGCCACCAGTACCGTCACCTTTAGGATCACCACTTTGAATCATAAAGTCTTGGATGACACGGTGGAAGGTAAGACCGTCGTAGTATTTATCCTTGGCATGCTTCAAGAAGTTTTCAGAAGCCTTAGGAGCCAGAGTAGGGAAAAGCTTAACAGTTATATCGCCCTTCGATGTCTGGAGGATAACTTCAGCCTCGTCCTTTCCAACCTTGTCTGACAATTGAGGAAAGGCGTTTTTATCAGATTTTTGAGCTTTTTCTAATTGTTTCGTGTATATCTTGTTGTCAACGTAGGCATCTCCACGAATGGCACGTGCAATATTTTCACGGTAGACAAATCCTAAGCAAGCAATAACAAGTACAAGGACTAAGAGAATGTACTTTTTAATGTTTTTCATATATAACTCCTTTGATGCATTATACCTATTATTGTAGCAGAAAAAAACCTTTTGGGAAACGGTTAACAGAGGTTTGTAATTATGGTAAAATAGAAACATCAACAAGAAAATGAACAGGGACTAGATATAGGGAAAGGTTGTTTCACTCAAACAGCGAGCGAGGCATAACTTTTGAAAGACGTAGGATGCTCACGGATAAGCAAGCTGTGTGTCTATGTTTTACTTATGGAAAACGTCACTAAGCTGAGGGGTCCATTTGTTTGCATTTCTTGAAAAAAGGAGATTTTTATGTCAACTAAAGCAGAATGGGCTGAACTCTTTGAGTCGGTTCATGGGCGTAAACCTAGCCCCCAAGAATTTTTGGACGCTAAAGCAGCTGATTTTGATACTAGCGCTTTGATTGCTCAAGCGGCATCTGTAGATGCCCCAGCTAAGGAGCCTGCTACTGAAGAAACACCTGTAGGTCAAGTCGTTGCAGATACCGAGAAAGTCGCTCAAGAAGACGATATCGCTGATGTTGCTGAGACAGCTGAAGATGCTGTCGCTGAACAAGCAAGCAATGAATCACCATTTGGAACAGCAGCCTTCCCAGAAGCGCCTGCTCAACAACCAACACCACAATTTGATTCAAGCATGTTTGAAAAGGCTTCTATTCCGACAACTCAAGGATTTGGAGCAGTTCCTAATCCAGCACCTAGCTCAGCAGATAAACCTGTCTTCAACCTTATCTTGCCGATTGTTGCGATTGCCCTTTCAGTAATCTTTGCCATCTTGTCATGGTTTGTTAGTCCTGCTTGGCTCTTCATCATCTTGACAGTCCTTGCACTCGCTTTGGCAATGGTTTCACTTATCTTTAGCCTTAAATCAAGCAAGAAATTGCTCTCTATCATTGCAACGGCAGTAGCTGGAGTCGTGCTCCTTGTCTCTATTGGTGGTTTGATTTTCCAAATTTCTCAAAACTCAAATGACAATGCAGGCTCAAGCAAAACATCAAAAGTTGCTGACAAAGATGATGAAGATGATGACAGCGATTCAAAATCTGATTCAAAATCTAATTCAAAATCTAATTCAAAATCTGATTCAAAATCTGACTCAAAAGGTGATAGCACTGACGTCAACGATTACATTGACAAAAATGCTAAATTTGACTGGAATGAATCTAAGTTCAAGAAATTGAAAGCTGGAAAAGACTCTGCTAAGTCAATTATGAAGACTTATGGTAAAGCATCAGATGCTCAAATGTCAGGTGATGACTTGAGCATGACTTATTCTGGCAAAGACTATAGTGAACATGTTTACCTAACCTTTAAGAAACAGTATGATGGTACCTTTATCTTGTCACACGCTTCAGGAAACTTCCCTACAGATGCTGTACAAACTGATGACTCATACAAATCTGACTGGACGAAAGAACAGTTTGATGCTCTTAATAAGGGAGATTACAGTAATCCATCAAACGGAACAAAACTCGAAGATATCCTTAAGGATCACCCTAAAGCTTCAAACGCTGAGTACACCATCTCAACCGTTCGTGAAGGTGAGTTCAAGAAAGAATTGAGCGTTTCTTATAACGACTTTAAAGCTGAAGATGGTAAACTTAAGAGTGTTTACTTGTCATTTGACACTACAGAAGATGGTGATACATTCTACCTTACTTATAAATCAGGTCCAGATGGCGATTAATTAAGCTGATTAAGGAAACAGGAGGGGAGACCTTCCTGTTTTTTCTTGATAAAAGGAGAAAACTATTGAGATTTTTAAATTATACATTCGAGCAAAGTCAGTCTCTTGTCACTAAGGAGACCGTAGAAAAGCTCAATCAAAAAGGAAGCTGGAAACGTTTTATTGGTTTATTTATCACTTCAATCCTTATTTACTTTTCCTCCATTGCTGTACCGTTGTTTATAAAGGGCTTGACCGTTGAACAAAGTCCTACATTTTCTTGGATTCAGTGGCCCATGATTTTCTTGTATCTTATCATGTATCTGGTTTATCTGCTCTTTTCAATAAGGTACAGAAAAAGTCCGATGAAGCTGAAATTTTGTACTTACTTTTACATGGTAGTCTTACTCGCTATCTTTACAGTATGTGCTGGTATAATGATGATGACACGACGAAATATTGTCAGTATATTATCGGGTGCCATGTTTCTTCTTTCCATTTATTATTTGATTCGAACGGTTCCCCGTAAACTGAAAGAAGCCGTTCAAAATCAGACAGAGTTTAGCCCCATGGTAGCACTTGTGACTGAAAAGATTTCGGATGGCTTGGTCTTTTTAGGTGGAACGGGGATTACAGCCGGACTTGTGCTGTTTGACCGCTCCACTGGGAGTAATTTAAGAGGGAGCATCGATGCGGTGTTGTTGCCTATTATGCCAGCAATATTTGTCTTTGCGACTTATGTCTTTTCTATTGATCTACTACGAGGCTATTACCTCTTTAAATATTCTGAACAATATAGAGAGCAGTTTGGCTACTCAGCTAAGGACTGGTATGGAGAGAAGTCGAAGGAGTATAGGAGGATGCTGGGTTAGGGTGCTTCGAGAAGACCAACAGGTTTTGAAGTGAATTATAAGATTGATGGGGAAGAATTTTCTAAAAAATTACCTAATATAAATGGAGAATAAAAATGAAGCAATTTGAAGATAAATTTATGGATGTCCAAATAAGTATGATTTCTCTTGCATCGGAATATGTACGTGCTCAAGCTGAAAACATATTTATCTATACAATAGCTGATAGCTTGTACAGTTTCGATGTATTTTATAAAATTAATGGACATGTAGTCCGTAAACATAAAGTTAACAAATATTTGCCAAAAGAATCAAATATTGATACTGGTCTACAATCAAGTTTGTTAAAAGAGGGGATAAAAGATGTAGAAGCCATGCTTGCAATTTGTAAAGAATATAATCGTGAACATCCCACAGAAATGTGGCTCATCTACGATGCTGAACGAATAGTTTGAAATCGAAGTATAGTTATGAAGGACGTTACGATAAGGATGAAGAGTTGTTGCCTCGAAAAGAATTTGAAAAATGGTTTGAAGAAGTTAAAGAGAGTCAAGAATAGGTAGTAGCATTAGAATTTAACCACCCTCGAGGTGGTTTTCTTGTAATGTCAAGATGGTATAATTGAATAGTTGGTGGACACTTGATAGGGACACAGTTCAATGGTTCGGGTGACTTAGATAACCTTGTTGCCATGAATCGAGACATCAACCGCTCAGGTGGTGAATGGTTCAATATGGAAAAAGATTGGGCTAAAGCACTTAAAGAAACACCACCAAAGAAAGTAACAGTAAATATAGAAACTATATACTCAGGAAAGTCATTGAGACCAGATAGTTTTAAAGTTACATACGAAATTGAGGGTGAAACATTAGTAAGAAAAACAATAAAAAACCAAATTGGAGGATAAAATGGAAAAACAAATTAATGAGAAAATAATTGAAATAGTGCATCAAGCAAATAATATGATTCCAGTTGTTTGGGATGATTTGTATATTGTAATAGAAATGGATAAGACATGTAGTGGAAGTGCATACTTTTATTTTAAATACAAAGGTGAGTACCATTATAATTTATATATTTCTAGAGATTTTGGTCTATCACAGGAAGAAGTATTTAACCAAAGTGATATATTGTTTGATAAATCAGAAGGATTAAAAAGAGTTTTTATAGATAATGATTTATCCGATTGGTATATTTGTATTATTCACTTAGATGAAAATAATAAACTATCAGTTGATTTTGATTATGCTCCGTGGTTGGAGAGTGATTTTGGGCCAACTGATCGTATAAACTTTTTCAGATATAAGTTTCTTGGTTTTGAACCTCGAAATGAAAAAGAACTTGAACAGTTCAAAGCCATGGAAGCTTTTCAGCAAGAACATAATGGCAAATAGTTTGCTTGGATAAAAGACCGCCTCAAAGGTGGTCTTTTGTGGTTTGACAAATTCTGGTCCATAGGTTTTGTGGTATACTGGGATTTAGTGGAGCACTGATAAAACCAAATTGGAGGAAAACATGTTAGACAACTTTTTAAAAGTGGCAGATATGCCACAGGAAATTATTGGAAAATACAAGGACCAAGTCCCTACTGAATTGGTTCAAATTTGGCAAGAGGATGGTCTAGGAACATTCTTAGATGGTTATCTAAAAGTTATCAATCCAGATGACTATTTTGAGCTTCTCCAAGATAGTTATTTCAGAGGAGATGTCGCTTTCCCTATGTTCGTAACAGCATTTGGAGATATTGTTACTTGGGAAGAGAACGCCTATGTGGGAATTGTCCAATATAATATTCAGGATTTGGATATTATTTGTAAGGGGATGGATTTATTCGTTCAATTTTTAGATAACGAATATATAACAAAAAAATTTGAACTTGATTTATATAGACAAGCTGTTGCTAAACATGGTCAATTGGCCTACAATGAGTGTTTCGGTTTTGTTCCTTTACTAGCCTTGGGAGGTGTGAAAGATGTGGAACATATGGATAAGGTAAAAACCTTGGAGCACATTTACCTCATGTACCAGCTTACAGGCGGAGTGTTTGACGATTGATAATAAGTAACCGCCCTCAAGGTGGTTTTCTTTCGTTCATTTTCATGAGATGGCTTGTCACTTAAGCACATCAGGCAGTCTCAAAAAATTCTCTCTTATATCCGACCTTATTTTCATAAGACCAGATTAAAGTATGATAAAATAAAGAAAAAGAGATAAAGGAGTCAGCTATGGCAACTAGAGAAGAATGGGTGCGTCACTTTGAGGACGTAAATGGTCGTAAACCAAGTCCTGAGGAGTTTATGGAGGCCAAGAAAGAGGATTTTGTCATCGCTACTGAGGCGGAAGCTGCCCAAGTGTCTGAGCAGGTTGAGGCTCAGCAAGTGGATAGCTCTGAAGCTGCTGAAGAGGTGTCTGCTGACTCAGAAGCAGAAGCGCAACCAGCTGAAGGTCCAGTGGTACTTGAGGAGGAAGCTCCTAATCACATGCCTGAGTTGAATCTGGAGAAAGAGCAAGAAATAGAGGCTCCAAAGGCAAGTCAGATACCTCTGGAAAACCCTTATTACAAATCTAAAGAAGTCAAAAATAATACTTTTGTCAACATCGTTCTTCCGATTATTATCCTAGTCTTGGGGCTTATATTTGCCGTTTTGGCTTGGACACTTCCAATCGGTTTCATCTTTACCTTCTTTGCTTTCTTCCTTATCATTTTGGCGATTGTGACTATGGCGCTGAGTGTGAAGTCAACACGCAAGGCCTTATCTATCATCGCTCTGGTTATGTCCATCATCTTCTTCACGACGTCACTTAGTGGAACAGGCTATCAAGTGGTCAAGTATATCATTAAACATGCCGATCAGTTTGAGGCTGATAGTCGTTACAGAGCAAATGAATACATTGATAAAGATTATCAATTTGACTGGACAGAGGACCAGTTTAAGGAGTTGAAGGTTGATTCTTTGACTTTGGATGAGGTCCTAGATGCTCATGGTAAGGCTACGGATGCCGAGTGGGGCGATGATGGTGAAACACAGACGTTAGACCTTACTTATGCAAAAAAGGGAAGGGGTAGTGATAACTTTGTCCGTTTGACCTTTAAGTCTAAAGATGGTACTTACATTCTAGAGCATGCTTCTGCAGACTTTGGCTATGATAAGGTTAAGGAAGTTAGTGACTATCAAAGCAACTGGACAAAAGAGGATTATGATAAGCTAACGGTGGGTACTCAAGCAGATTTGCTTAAGGGAACACGTCTTTCAGATGTTGTCTCAAACCACTCTGAGGCCAGCTTTAGTACGCATGAGCTGACTCAGACTGATGAGGGAGACCTCACACAAAAAGTATCGCTTAGCTTCTACGATTATAGTCCAGGCAGTGGTAAACTTAAGACGGTTCACTTAACGTTTGACTACGATAAACGTGAAAACGAGTACTTCTTAACAGATAAATCAGATGAATAAGGCTACTTTCTTAGTCACTCAAGCCCAGGGTCGCCTGGGCTTTTTTAGTCTCAACAAAAGAAGATAAAATTTGGTATAATAGAAATGATTGATTTTTCAAGAAAGAAGTGTCACACATGAACATACAACAACTACGTTATGTGGTAGCTATTGCCAACAGCGGTACCTTCCGTGAGGCTGCCAGCAAGCTCTTTGTGAGTCAACCTAGCCTTTCGGTAGCAATTAAGGATTTGGAGCAAGAGCTGAATTTTCAAATTTTCACCCGTACAACGACGGGGGCTGTCTTGACCAGTCAGGGCATGACTTTTTACGAGCGTGCGCTTGAGGTGGTGCGCAGTTTTGATAGTTTTGAAAACCGCTATCTCAATGCTTCTGAGAAGGGCAACCAGTTTTCGATTGCCAGTCAGCACTATGACTTTTTGCCACCTTTGATTACGACTTTTTCAGAGCGTTATCCTGATTACAAGGATTTTCGTATCTTTGAGTCTACGACCATTCAGATTTTGGATGAGGTAGCTAAGGGGCATAGTGAGATTGGGATTATCTATTTGAATCGTCAAAATAGCAAGGGAATCCAGCAAAATATGGACAAGCTTGGGCTTGAGTCTATTGATTTGATTCCGTTTAAGACGCACATTTATCTCCGTAAGGGGCATCCGCTGGCTAAAAAAGACAGTCTGGTTATGGATGACTTGGCGGCCTTGCCTACGGTGCGTTTCACTCAGGAGAAGGACGAGTACCTTTACTATTCTGAGAACTTTGTGGATACGTCAGATTCGTCTCTTATGTTTAACGTGACGGACCGTGCGACCTTGAACGGTATCTTGGAGCGTACGGATGCTTATGCGACGGGGTCTGGTTTCCTAGATGCGCAAAGTGTGAACGGTATTACTGTGATTCCACTAGAGGACAATTTGGACAACAAGATGGTGTATGTCCGTCGTAAGGGCATTAGCTTGTCGTCTTGTGCCCTTAAGTTTGTCAATGTTATGTTTGACTACTTTGACACTTATAAACCATAGGAGGACATATGCGTAAGGTTGTGATTCCTTTGGCTATTCTGGCCCTGATTGGTTTGGATCAGTGGGTCAAGCATTGGGTTGTGGCAAATATTGCCCTAAACCAAGTCATCAAGGCTATACCGGGACTTTTCAGTTTGACCTATCTGCAAAACCGTGGTGCTGCCTTTTCGATTTTACAGGATCAGAAATTTTTCTTTGTGATTTTGACTGTTCTGGTGATTGGTGCGGCTCTGGTTTATCTGGTTAAGAATTACCAAAAGAGTATCTGGTTGGTCCTATCTTTGGTTTTGATTATCTCTGGTGGTATTGGAAACTTTATTGACCGTGTGCATCTAGGGTATGTGGTTGATATGGTTCAGCTTGATTTTATTGATTTTGCAATATTTAACGTGGCAGACTCCTATCTAACGGTGGGCGTGCTGCTCTTGATTTTAATCTTATGGAAAGAGGAAAATGGAAGTCATCATAAAAGAGGCGGGTAATCGTCTGGATAAGGCCTTGGCAGATTTGACAGAATTGTCACGCAGTCAGGCCAATGAAGCCATCAAGGCTGGAACGGTCTTGGTTAATGGTAAGTCGGCAAAGGCTAAGTATGCGGTTAAAGAGGGTGACGTCATCACCTATGAATTGCCAGAAGAAGAGGTCTTGGAGTACAAGGCTGAAGATATTCCTTTGGATATTATCTACGAAGATGCGGATGTGGCAGTCGTTAACAAGCCTCAGGGCATGGTGGTCCATCCATCAGCTGGTCACACATCTGGGACCTTGGTTAATGCCCTCATGTATCATGTCAAGGACCTCTCGTCTATCAATGGTGTGGTTCGTCCAGGAATTGTCCACCGTATCGACAAGGACACGTCTGGTCTTCTCATGGTTGCTAAGAATGATAAGGCCCACAATGCTTTGGCGGCTGAGCTTAAGGACAAGAAGTCTCTGCGCAAGTATGTGGCTATCGTGCATGGCAATCTGCCTAACGACCGAGGCGTGATTGAAGCTCCGATTGGGCGTTCAGACAAGGACCGCAAGAAGCAAGCGGTAACGGCCAAAGGGAAGCCTGCGGTAACTCGCTTTACTGTTTTGGAACGTTTTGGCAACTATACTTTGGTGGAGCTGCAGCTAGAAACAGGTCGTACCCACCAAATCCGTGTGCACATGGCTTATATCGGTCATCCAGTGGCGGGAGATCCTCTATATGGGCCTCGTAAGACCCTCAAGGGTCACGGACAATTTCTACATGCCAAGACCCTTGGTTTCACGCATCCTACGACTGGAGAATTGGTCGAATTTACAGCAGAAGAACCTGCTATTTTCAAGGAAACTTTGGAGAAGTTGAGAAAAGGTAACTAATCATCAAATGGATGGTCTTTCTTGGGAGAGGCTATCCGTTTTTTTCTTGTAAAAGGGTCTAAATTTTGCTATAATTTACCTAATTGAATAAGTCCTTTAATCACTGTCCAGAGAGGCAGGCAAGGAGCCATAAGAAGTGTACAGGTAAACTGTGCCATATTTTTGTGTATCTCCTTGTTTCAAGGGGATTTTTTTGTATTTAGAAAGGTTCTTTTATGAAGAAAAAAGAAATCGTCGATGACGTAACCATGAAGCGTGCCATTACACGTATCACTTATGAGATTATTGAGCGAAACAAGAATCTCGACAAGATTGTCTTGGCTGGTATTAAGACACGTGGTGTTTATATTGCTCAGCGTATTCAAGAGCGCTTGAAACAGTTGGAAAACCTTGATGTACCATTGATTGAGCTTGATACTAAGGCTTACCGTGATGATGTTAAATCTGAACAGGACACATCCCTTATTCCTATCGAAATTGATGGTACGGATGT
Source organism: Streptococcus sp. C150 (assembly GCF_000187445.1). Classification (NCBI taxonomy): domain Bacteria; kingdom Bacillati; phylum Bacillota; class Bacilli; order Lactobacillales; family Streptococcaceae; genus Streptococcus; species Streptococcus sp. C150. The sequence goes on from NZ_GL698449.1 coordinate 167,006, forward strand.
TATCCTTGTAGATGACGTGCTCTATACAGGTCGTACGATTCGTGCTGCGATTGATAATATCGTTAGTCATGGACGTCCGGCGCGTGTCGGTTTGGCTGTCTTGGTTGACCGTGGTCACCGTGAATTGCCAATCCGTGCAGATTATGTTGGTAAGAATATCCCAACAAGTGAGTCAGAACAGATTGAAGTTTTGGTTTCTGAAGTTGATGGTAAAGATAGCGTCAACATTATTGATCCAAGCTAAGTTGGCTGACAGTTAGGGTGAAACGCCTTTGTATCTTGTTAATTGAACATGCCCTAAGCCTTGTGCAAAAAAGATAAATACTCTTAGGAGCTGGCGCTCCGTCATCGTATTTCCTATTTTTGCTTTAGGCTTTAGACGGGCTTTGTATCTTGTTAAATTGAACACGGGACTCATTTCTTAGGAAAAAAGATAAGTCTCCTAGCACTCTTTGGAGTGCCTTGTCGACTTCCTATTTTTCTACAGAAATGTTTGGCTACGCC
>NZ_GL698449.1:167787-495409 GCF_000187445.1 Streptococcus sp. C150
TGTTAATTGAACACGGGCTAAGAGCTGTGTAAAATAGATAAATCTTCCTAGAAGCTAAAGCTTCGGTGTCAGATTTCCTAATTTTACTTTGCTCTTTATACGCCCTTTGTATCTTGTTAATTGAACACGCCCTAAGCCTTGTGCAAAAAAGATAAATACTCTTAGGAGCTGACGCTCCGTCATCGTATTTCCTATTTTTGCTTTAGGCTTTAAACGGGCTTTGTATCTTGTTAATTGAACACGGGACTCATTTCTTAGGAAAAAAGATAAGTCTCCTAGCACTCTTTGGAGTGCCTTGTCGACTTCCTATTTTTCTACAGAAATGTTTGGCTACGCCAAAACGTCCCTTTGTATCTTGTTTTAAGGAGTCCTTTGATATCGTGAATAACGTAAAATATGATGTGAATGATATGCCGAAACCTGGTTTGTTGGTTGGTTTGTCATTCCAGCACTTGTTTGCCATGTTTGGTGCTACGGTGCTTGTGCCGATTTTGGTTGGGATTGATCCTGCCATTGCTCTTTTCTCATCTGGTTTGGGAACTTTGGCTCACTTGACGGTGACTAAGTATAAGATTCCAGCTTATATGGGGTCTAGTTTTGCCTACATTGCTGCTATGCAGATGCTTATGAAGTCTGATGGTATTGCGGCGGTGGCTCAAGGTGCCATGGCTGGTGGTTTGGTCTACTTGATTGTTGCCTTGATTGTTAAGTACGCAGGAAATAACTGGATTGATAAGGTCCTTCCGCCAATCGTGGTCGGTCCTATTATCATTGTTATCGGTTTAAGTCTTGCGGCTAATGCTGTTAAGGATGCGACAATGGTTAATGACACCTATAGTGTCTTCAGCCTTGTAATTTCTATGGTGACTCTCTTTGCGGTTATCCTCTTTAACATGTATGGCAAGAAAATTGTTGGTGTTATTCCAATTTTGTTGGGCTTGATAGTTGGTTATATTTTCTCAGTGGTTTTTGGTTGGTTAACGGGACATGAGTTTGTTCAATTTTCAAAAGTTGCGGCTGCTCATTGGTTCCAAGTTCCAAGCTTTGATATTCCGCTTGTAAATTACGACTTCAAGTTCTATCCAAGTGCGATTTTAACTATGGCTCCGATTGCCTTTGTGACAATGACGGAACATTTCGGTCATGTCATGGTTCTAAACAGTTTGACTGGTCGTGATTACTTCAAAGATCCAGGTCTTGACCATACCCTTACTGGTGATGGTTTGGCACAAATCATTGCTGGTTTCTTTGGAGCTCCTCCGGTAACTTCTTATGGTGAAAATATTGGGGTTATGGCCCTCAGTAAGGTCTACTCAGTTTACGTTATTGCAGGTGCAGCAGTGATTGCGGTCTTGATGAGCTTTATCGGTAAGGTATCTGCTCTCTTGAGTTCCATCCCAACGGCTGTTTTGGGTGGGATTTCCATTGCCCTCTTTGGGGTTATCGCTGCTAGCGGTATGAAAATTTTAGTTGAACATAAGATTGATTTTGATAATAAAAAGAATCTCTTGATTGCTAGTGTTATCTTGGTATCAGGTATTGGTGGTTTGATGATTGACCTTGGTGGTCTTCAAATTACTGGTGTGGCAAGTTCGACTATTCTCGGTATCTTGCTTTACCAAATCTTGCCAGACCCTAATAAAGGTAGCAAGGATTAGTTAATCATTTTAAAAGGAAAAACTATGGCGATTGCAGATGGAAAAGTGTCACTCAAGCATTTGGTGACCATGGAAACCCTCACGAATGAAGAGGTCTTGGGCCTGATTCGTCGAGGTGGAGATTTTAAAAATGGCAGAGCTGATTTCCAGCTGGATCGACAGTATTTCGCTGCCAATCTCTTTTTTGAAAATTCAACTCGAACCCACAAATCTTTCGAAGTGGCTGAGAAGAAACTTGGTTTGGATGTGATTGAGTTCGATGCTGGAACAAGCTCAGTGAATAAGGGTGAAACCCTCTATGATACAATTTTGACCATGTCTGCTTTGGGTGTGGACATCTGTGTGGTTCGTCACTCGGAAGTTGATTACTATAAGCAGTTGATTGATAGTAGAACCATTCAGACCTCTATTGTCAATGGGGGTGATGGTTCTGGGCAACACCCAAGTCAGTGTTTGCTTGATTTGATGACTATTTACGAAGAGTTTGGAACTTTTGAAAATCTTAAGGTTTGTATTGCCGGTGACATCACTTATTCTCGTGTGGCTAAGTCAAATATGCAGATTCTCAAGCGTTTGGGTGCTCAGCTGTATTTTGCTGGTCCTGAGGTTTGGTACTCTAATGAATTTGATGTCTATGGTCAGCATGTCGCCATTGACGATGTGATTGAGGACCTAGATGTGCTCATGTTGCTTCGTGTTCAGCACGAGCGTCATGGGGATGACAAGGGATTTTCAAAAGAAGAATACCATGCTCTCTATGGTTTGACTGAAGAACGTTATGCCAAGTTAGCAGACCATGCTATCATCATGCACCCTGCTCCGGTTAATCGTGATGTGGAGATTGCTGATAGCTTGGTGGAAGCGCCTAAGGCTCGTATCGTTGCTCAGATGCAAAATGGGGTCTTTGTCCGTATGGCAATTATTGAAGCTATTTTAAATGGCAAAGCGTAAACAACGTTAACAGATTCCAGAGAGAATCAGACGAAAATGAACACGGGCTAAATCTTCGAAAAATAGCTAAATCTTTCTAGAAGCTTGAGTTTCTCTGTCAGATTTGCTTTTCATTCAGATTTTTAACGCCCTTTGTATCTTAGTGAAAGGAACAATTTACTATAATGGCAAAACGTTTACTTATTTTGGAAGACGGCACAATTTTTGAAGGTCAGGCCTTCGGTGCTGATGTGGATGTGACTGGTGAAATCGTCTTTAATACTGGTATGACAGGTTATCAAGAATCTATCACTGACCAGTCTTACAATGGTCAAATCTTGACCTTTACCTATCCACTTGTTGGTAATTATGGAGTTAACCGTGATGACTATGAATCAATCACACCTACAACTAAGGGTGTGGTGGTATCAGAGGCTAGCCGTCGTGCCAGCAACTGGCGTAACCAAATGACTTTGGATGAGTTTTTGAAAGCTAAAAACATCCCTGGTATTTCTGGTATTGATACACGTGCCTTGACTAAGATTATCCGTCAACACGGTACCATGAAGGCAACTATGGCTGATCCTGGTGACAGTATTGAGCACTTGCAAGATCAATTACGTGCCACTGTTTTGCCTACAAATAATATTGAACAGGTCTCTACTAAGACAGCTTACCCTGCACCTGGTGTTGGTAAAAACATTGTTTTGGTTGACTTTGGTCTTAAACACTCTATCTTGCGTGAATTTTCAAAACGTGACTGTAATGTGACGGTTGTCCCTCACAATATTACGGCTGAAGAAATTCTCCATCTTAATCCAGATGGTGTGATGTTGTCAAATGGTCCTGGTAACCCTGAAGATGTGCCATATGCACTTGATATGATTCGTGGTATCCAAGGTAAAATTCCAATTTTCGGGATTTGTATGGGTCACCAGTTGTTTAGTTTGGCGAATGGTGCCAAGGCTTACAAGATGAAGTTTGGTCACCGTGGCTTTAACCATGCGGTTCGTGAAATTGCGACTGGTCGTGTTGATTTTACCAGCCAAAACCATGGTTATGCTATTGACCGTGACACACTTCCAGATTGCCTCATGGTAACACACGAAGAGATTAACGATAAGTCAGTTGAAGGTGTTCGTCACCGTGACTTCCCTGCCTTTTCAGTGCAATTCCACCCAGATGCAGCACCTGGTCCACACGATGCTAGCTATCTCTTTGATGAGTTCTTGGAATTGATTGATGCTTTCCAAGCTGAAAAAGCACGTCGTTAATTGCAACTGTCTAGTGACTATAATGGGGTGCGATTCTTGTTTGCCCCAGTCTACTACCTTATTTAATGACAACCAGAGAGTTGTCAAATAGAAAGGAGAAGATACAGGTTCACGAAAGTGAACACGCCCTAAGGACGGTGTGAAAAAGAGAAACGGTGACTAGACGCTTAGGCGTCGTCGTCACGTTTCCTATTTTCACTGGGTCCTTAACGGGCTTTGTATCATAAATTATGCCTAAACGTTCTGATATTAAAAAAATTATGGTTATCGGGTCTGGTCCTATTATCATTGGTCAGGCTGCTGAGTTTGACTACGCTGGTACGCAAGCTTGCTTGGCTTTGAAAGAGGAAGGCTACAGTGTTGTTCTTGTCAACTCAAACCCTGCGACTATCATGACTGATAAAGAAATCGCAGACAAGGTTTACATTGAACCTATCACACTTGAGTTTGTGACACGTATTCTTCGTAAAGAACGTCCTGATGCTCTCTTGCCAACACTTGGTGGACAAACTGGTTTGAATATGGCCATGGAATTGTCTAAAGCTGGTATTCTTGATGAGCTTGGCGTTGAATTATTGGGGACAAAATTGTCTGCCATTGATCAAGCCGAAGACCGTGATCTCTTTAAACAATTGATGGAAGATTTGCATCAGCCAATTCCTGAATCTGAAATCGTTAATACGGTGGAAGAAGCAGTGGCTTTTGCTTCAAAAATTGGTTATCCAGTTATTGTCCGTCCTGCCTTTACCCTTGGTGGTACCGGTGGTGGTATGTGTGCCAATGAAGAAGAACTTCGTGAAATCGCTGAAAATGGTTTGAAGTTGTCACCAGTAACCCAATGTTTGATTGAACGTTCTATCGCTGGTTTCAAAGAAATCGAATACGAAGTAATGCGTGATGCTGCTGACAATGCTCTTGTGGTTTGTAACATGGAAAACTTCGACCCAGTTGGTATTCACACAGGGGACTCAATCGTATTTGCCCCAACGCAAACCTTGTCAGATATTGAAAACCAAATGCTTCGTGATGCCAGCTTGAAGATTATCCGTGCCCTTAAGATTGAGGGTGGTTGTAACGTGCAGTTGGCGCTTGATCCTAATAGCTTCAAGTACTATGTTATCGAAGTAAACCCACGTGTATCACGTTCATCAGCCCTTGCTTCAAAAGCAACAGGTTACCCAATCGCTAAATTGGCGGCTAAAATCGCTGTTGGTTTGACACTTGATGAGATGATTAACCCAGTCACTGGTACAACCTACTCAATGTTTGAACCAGCCCTTGACTACGTGGTTGCCAAAATCCCACGTTTCCCATTTGATAAGTTTGAACATGGGGAACGTCGTCTTGGTACTCAGATGAAAGCGACTGGTGAAGTTATGGCCATTGGTCGTAACATTGAAGAGTCTCTTCTTAAGGCTTGTCGTTCGCTTGAAATCGGTGTTCACCACAATGAAATACCTGAACTTGCCGAAGTAACAGATGATGCCTTGGTGGAAAAGGTTGTTAAAGCGCAAGACGACCGTCTCTTCTACCTTTCTGAAGCTATCCGTCGTGGTTACACTATTGAAGAATTGTCAGAGTTGACTAAGATTGATATTTTCTTCCTTGACAAATTGCTCCATATCTTCGAATTGGAACAAGAATTGGCAAGTCATGTCGGCGACATTGCTGTTTTGAAAGAAGCCAAACGCAATGGTTTCTCTGACCGTAAGATTGCGGAACTTTGGAACCAAACAGCTGACCAAGTCCGTGCCACTCGTTTGGAAAATCATATCGTTCCTGTTTACAAGATGGTTGATACTTGTGCAGCCGAGTTCGAATCTTCAACACCATATTTCTACTCAACTTACGAGTGGGAAAATGAATCTATCAAGTCTGATAAAGAATCTGTTATCGTTCTTGGTTCAGGTCCTATCCGTATCGGACAAGGGGTTGAGTTTGACTATGCAACGGTTCACTCTGTTAAAGCTATCCAAGCTGCAGGTTACGAAGCTATCATTATGAACTCTAACCCTGAAACAGTTTCAACAGACTTCTCAGTTTCAGATAAATTGTACTTTGAGCCATTGACCTTTGAAGACGTGATGAACGTCATCGAATTGGAACAACCTAAGGGTGTTGTGGTGCAGTTTGGTGGTCAAACAGCTATCAACTTGGCTGAGCCATTGTCTAAAGCAGGTGTGAAAATCTTGGGTACTCAGGTTGCTGATTTGGACCGTGCCGAAGACCGTGACCTCTTTGAACAAGCTCTTATTGATCTCAACATCCCACAACCACCAGGTCAAACAGCGACAAATGAAGAAGAAGCGGTTGAAGCAGCTCGTAAGATCGGCTTCCCAGTCCTTGTTCGTCCGTCATACGTTTTGGGTGGACGTGCCATGGAAATCGTGGAAAATGAAGACGACCTTCGCTCTTACATGCGTACAGCCGTTAAGGCGAGTCCTGACCACCCAGTCCTTGTCGATAGTTATATCATTGGACGTGAGTGTGAAGTAGATGCCATTTCTGATGGTAAGGATGTCTTGATTCCTGGTATCATGGAACACATCGAACGTGCAGGGGTTCACTCAGGGGATTCAATGGCGGTTTACCCACCACAAACCCTTTCTAAGAAGATCCAAGAAACGATTGCTGATTACACTAAACGTTTGGCCATCGGTCTTAACTGTATTGGTATGATGAATATTCAGTTCGTTATCAAGGGCGAAACGGTTTATGTAATCGAGGTGAATCCACGTGCCAGCCGTACCGTGCCATTCTTGTCTAAGGTAACGGATATTCCAATGGCTCAGGTGGCTACAAACTTGATTCTTGGTAAATCTTTGGCAGAGCAAGGTTACAAAGATGGCCTTTATCCTGAAAGCAAACACGTTCATGTCAAGGCACCAGTCTTCTCATTCACAAAATTGGCTAAGGTAGATAGCCTCCTTGGACCTGAAATGAAATCAACTGGTGAAGTTATGGGTACAGATGCAACGCTTGAGAAGGCCCTCTACAAAGCCTTTGAAGCTTCTTACCTTCACTTGCCAACCTTTGGTAATGTTATCTTTACGATTCATGACGATACCAAAGAAGAAGCCCTTGGTTTGGCCCGTCGTTTCGATGCTATCGGTTACGGCATCTATGCTACTGCAGGCACAGCTAAGTTCTTGAATGAACATGGTGTTCAGGCAACACTTGTGCACAAGTTGGGTGAAAATGATGACAACGACATCCCAGCCCTTGTTCGTTCAGGTAAGGCGCAAGCTATTGTCAATACTGTTGGTAACAAACGTACTTATGACGAAGATGGTGCAGCTATCCGTAGCTCAGCTATTGAAGCAGGTATCCCACTCTTCACAGCGCTTGATACAGCAGATGCTATGGTGCGTGTGCTTGAAAGCCGTAGCTTTACAACAGAAGCTATCTAATTATGAAAGAGAGTCTCAGCTTTGCCGGGACTTTTTTTATTGAAGACACAGTTTTCTTTTGAGACTTTTCTTGGGTGATGGCGGAAGTCAGCGATCTTCTTCGAAGTTCCATGACTAAGTTTTGAGCCGAACGTCTCAAAACTTCCGAACGCCTGAGACTAATTGTTTCAGGCGTTTTCATCACTGCCAAAAGTCTCGGTCTAAGCTGACTAGGTTCGCAAAAAACTCTTTCATATTCCCTACAGAGTTTTATCTTTCGTGTCATATTTAAACCTAGTTGATTGCTGTAATGAGTCTCAGCTTTGCTGGGGCTTTTTTCTTACACAAATGTAAGCTAGAAAGTTAAAAATGAAAGCTAAGACCATGGTTTAGGCTACTTAAATTTTGCTATACTAGAAACATGATTATTACGACATCTTTACGTGAAAATGAGGAATTGATTGCCCGTGCCCAAGCCTTAGTTCTCGACCTCGGAGCTGACTACCAGCCTCGGCGCAAGTTATCTTTGGCGAAATGTTTAGAGCGCTTTGGACCGTTCTATCTTCTATATAAAGACAGACTGTCTTTTATCAATGCGGATGCTAGTGAATTGACCTTTCATCCAGATACGGCTGCCCTAAGGATTAAGGCCCCCCATGACGCTCTAGTCAGTCTTTTAGGCAAGTTTCCCAAGACTATTCTTGACACGACTATGGGTCTGGCTTCTGATAGCCTAGTGATGGCAGCAGCGGGAAATCAGGTGACTGCCCTTGAGAGTCAAGAAGTGATTTTTCAGGTGGTTTCTCGTGGTCTTGCCTCTTATCAGACAGATGATAAGCAGCTTGAAAAGGCCATGCGTTCTATTAAGGCTATTAAGAGCGATAGTTTGTCTTTTTTGAAGGCTCAAGCTGACAATTCTTTTAACATCATCTATGCTGATCCTATGTTTTCAGAGACCATTAAGGAATCGGAAAATCTTGAGGCTATCAAGCCTCTGGCCAATGGCAGTCGTCTGACAGAAGAATGGCTAAATGAGGCCAAGCGTGTTGCACGGGAAAAAATTATCATCAAGGCACATTTTCGTGATACCGTTTTTGAAGAACTTGGGTTTGAACGTCAGGTTCGTCCCAATCAAAAGCTACACTATGGTGTACTGGAACTCATTGACAGGGAATCTTAAAAATATTACAATTGTTACATCTATACAATACAATTAGAAAGAGAGACGTATGCGAAAGAGAATCAGTCTAAAGCTATTTAAAAATAAGAAAAGAGTTTGGATCATTGGAGGCATAGGGATTCTTGTCCTATTGATCCTGATTTTTAACCTGTTGGGAGGAGGTGGCCAAGGGAACAAGGCTATTGAAGGTCCTACAGCAAGTAAGGTCATCAAGGGACAGCTGGCCTCCTCGACCCTCCTAACGGGTATGGTCAAGGCTCAGTCAGAGCAGTACGTTTATTTTGACAATACTATCGGACGTAACGCCACTGTAACTGTTTCTACAGGTGAAGAAGTGAGTGCTGGTCAGCAGTTGGTTCAATATGATAGCACATCTGCCCAAGCAGCCTACGATATTGCAAGTCGTGCCTATAACAAGGCTGTTCGTGATCGTAATTATTTCCAACAGTATGGAACAGCTCCTGCAGCTTCAGCGCAAACTAGCGAGGATACAGACGAAGATGATTCGACAGCTGCAGTGACAGCTCAACAGCGTCAGCAAACCCAAGCCAGTAATTACCAAACCTTGCAAGATTATAATGATGCCGTTGCTAATGCAGCCTCAGAGCTCGAAAAGGCTCAGGATGTACTTAATCAAACGGTCATTGTTTCCGATGTGAATGGAACAGTCGTAGAAGTGGCGGACTCTGTGGACCCTGCTTCCAAAGAGAGCCAGACCCTTGTTCACGTGACTAGTGAAGGCCAATTCGAAATTCAGGGAACCTTAACCGAGTATGATATGCCAAATATTTCAGTGGGGCAAAAGGTCAAGATTACGTCAAAAGTATACCCAGACCAAACCTGGACAGGTAAAGTCAATTATATCTCCAATTATCCGAAGCAAAATGCCAGCCAGTCAGCTAATGCTTCGGGAAATTCAGGTCAGACGAGTTCTCAATATGAATACAAGGTTCAATTGACCAGTCCTATCGGTAAGCTCAAACAAGGCTTCAATGTGTCTCTTGAGGTTACTAAGGACGAAGATGCTTTATTGGTTCCTGTAACTGCTGTGACTAAGAAAGGTTCTGACAACTATGTCTGGGTTTACGACGAAGACAGTCAGAAGATTAAGCAAGTCAAAGTCAAGCTTGGCAATGCGGATGCTAAGCAACAAGAGATTGCATCAGGGCTTAAAGAAGGCCAAAAGGTTATCACCAAGGCCGATAAATCCTTTAAGGATGGTGAGACTCTAAAGGACGTGACAGATGCTAAGGGTAAAAAGTCCAAAGACACCAGTGGAGAAGAGGTGAGGTCTAGTGACTAAGCCAGCGCTTATGGTTTTAAAAGGCATTACCAAGTCCTTCAAAAATGGACCTGAAACTCTGCAAGTCCTTAAAGGCATTGACTTATCAGTTGAGGAAGGGGACTTTGTGGCTATCATGGGTCCTTCTGGTTCAGGAAAGTCAACGCTTATGAATATTATTGGACTCCTTGATCGACCGACATCTGGTTCCTATCAACTCGAGAATGAGGATGTGGCTGAACTCTCCGAAAACCGCTTGGCTAAGGTGCGAAATAATCAGATTGGCTTTATCTTTCAACAGTTTTTTCTCCTACCAAAGCTAAGCGCCCAAAAGAATGTGGAGCTTCCCTTAATTTATGCTGGAAAATCTCCGAGTGAACGTAAGCAAAAAGCGCAACAATTTTTGGAAAAAGTCGGTTTGTCTGACCGTAGCCATCACCTACCATCGGAGTTATCTGGTGGACAAAAGCAGAGGGTGGCTATTGCGCGTGCCTTGTCTAATAATCCAGCAATCATTTTAGCAGATGAACCAACGGGTGCCCTAGATACCAAGACGGGAATGCAGATTATGGAGCTTTTAACCCAGCTGAATCGTGAGGGGAAAACCATTATTATGGTTACCCACGAGCCAGAGATTGCAGACTATGCCCGACGTAAGATTGTCATCCGTGATGGGGAAATTACCCAGGACACGACGGATAGCGTTCGAATCGACTAGGAGGTAAGTATGGAAAATTGGAAATTTGCTCTTAGTTCTATTCGGTCACACAAGATGCGGTCCTTTTTGACCATGTTGGGTATTATCATTGGTGTTGCTGCTGTCGTGCTCATCATGGGGCTAGGAAACGGAATGCGTCAGAGTGTAACTGATAGCGTGACAGGTGATAAGGATACTGTCCAAGTCTACTATGAGGCTAAAGGGGAAGAACTAGACCCTGCCTATGCTGATTTGGCAAAGCCAACCAAACCAGTCAAAGAAGTTTGGTTGGAGCAAGTGGCTAGGCAGACGCCTGGTATTGATAGCTATTTTGTGACTAACAGCCTAACTTCCTCTATCTCCCTCCAAAAAAAGACCGTGAAGAATGTTAATATCACAGGTGCCAGTCAGGGCTACTTTAAAGCTAAAAAGTTAGAGATGTTAACAGGACGTTCCTTGCAAGACAATGATTATAAAAACTTTTCACGAGTTATTGTCATTGATCAGATGGTGGCTAAAAAACTCTTTGAGACGAATGGGGATGCCCTTAACCAAGTGGTTACTATTGGGAACAATGATTATCGTGTGATTGGTGTTTATAAGAATAAAGACACAGCAATCGGTGCCTATGGTGAAATTGGAACAGCTCTTGTGGCCAATACCCAGTTAGCGGCTGAAAATAACACTGATGCTATTGGCCAGATTTTTTTCCATGTGACCGATGTAAAAAATAGTAGTAGCGTTGCTAAGGATGCTGCTAAACGCTTGACCCAGTTGGCCCAAGATGACAATGGAAAATATAAGGCAGCAGATATGAGTTCGGCCCTAGATCAGGTGAACACGATCTTTGGAACCATTACCACCGTTGTCGGAGCTATTGCTGGGATTTCATTATTAGTTGGCGGAATCGGTGTTATGAACATCATGTTGGTTTCGGTAACTGAGCGGACACGAGAGATTGGTCTTCGTAAGGCTTTAGGTGCTACACGTCGTAAAATCTTGACCCAGTTTTTGATTGAGTCGATGGTTCTGACTATTCTGGGAGGTTTGATTGGGCTAGGCTTTGCAGCCCTAGTTGTTGGACCAATTGGGAATGCCATGGACCTTAAAGCGACGGTTTCTCTTGGTGTAGCCATGGGAAGCATAGCCTTCTCAGCAGCTGTAGGGATTATCTTTGGTCTCCTACCAGCGAATAAGGCTTCGAAACTCGATCCTATCGAAGCCCTTAGGTATGATTAGAAATAACCTCTTGAAATCTTTAGATTTTGAGAGGTTTTATGGTCTTCAAAAAAAGATAGAGAAAAAAATAAAAAAAATTGTATTTTTTCCTTGACGTCTGATTTAGGTCATGATATTATAAATAAGGTTTGAAAAAACTGACCTAAGACAGTTGGGGAGCAAGACTCGTAAACATCCAACCGAGGCACAAAACGTAACTATTTTTTTGTAACGTATTGTACTTTCGTGTCTAGGTTTAGGTACGATTTTTTTGTGCCTAGCCCAAAAATAAAAACGGAGGTAAAACTACTAATGAGTGAAGCTATTATTGCTAAGAAAGCTGAACAGGTTGCTATCGTCGCTGAGAAAATGAAAGCAGCAGCATCTATCGTTGTTGTTGACTCTCGTGGACTTACAGTTGACCAAGATACAGTTCTTCGTCGTAATCTTCGTGAATCAGGCGTTGAATTTAAAGTTATCAAAAACTCTATCTTGAGCCGTGCAGCTGAAGAAGCAGGTCTTGAAGACCTTAAAGAACTTTTTGTTGGTCCATCTGCAGTAGCATTCTCAAACGAAGATGTTATCGCACCAGCAAAAGTTATTAGCGAATTTGCTAAAGACGCAGAAGCTCTTGAAATCAAAGGTGGTGTTGTTGACGGTGCGTTCACTTCAGTCGAAGAAATCAACGCTCTTGCATCACTTCCAAACAAAGAAGGTATGCTTTCTATGCTCCTTTCTGTACTTCAAGCGCCAGTGCGCAACGTTGCATACGCTGTCAAAGCGGTTGCAGAAAGCAAAGAAGACGGTGCTGCATAAGCCCATCTTCACAACTCGTAGCCTAAGCTACGTTTAAAACACTATATTAAAAAACACATTTGGAGGAAATCACAATGGCATTGAACATTGAAAACATTATTGCTGAAATTAAAGAAGCTTCAATCCTTGAATTGAACGACCTTGTAAAAGCTATCGAAGAAGAGTTTGGCGTAACTGCTGCTGCTCCTGTAGCTGCTGCTGCAGCTGGTGCTGCTGACGCTGGTGCTGCTAAAGATTCATTCGACGTTGAATTGACATCTGCAGGCGACAAAAAAGTTGGCGTTATCAAAGTTGTACGTGAAATCACAGGCGAAGGTCTTAAAGAAGCTAAAGCTATCGTTGACGGTGCACCATCAGTTATTAAAGAAGGTGTTGCTGCAGCTGAAGCTGAAGAAATCAAAGCTAAACTTGAAGAAGCTGGAGCTTCAGTTACTCTTAAATAATAAGGTAACGATTCAAGTCGCTTAATAAAGAAAACCAGGGCATAAGCTCTGGTTTTTTATTGCGATAAGCGATTGATAGAAACTGATAAATTGATTTGGTTTCCTGCCAAAAATCCTGCCAAAAATTATTTGGCAGTTTTTTGTTTTTCTATTTTAGACTGGTTTTGTTTATTTTTAATATGTGCTGTAATTATTACATATTGGTTTTTACTAATATAAAATATTTTGGGTCATATCTAAATGTTAAGTAGGTATGTCTTAGTCCAGCGCCATTTCGAATAAATAATTTTAAGTAAGAGCAATCCTCATTATGTTCGATATTTATGATTTTTCCTCTTGCAATAACTGTATTTCTTCTCCTATTTTTTATTTGGGAATTGACATGATTTATCATTTATTATCTCCTTATTTTCAATTTTTCTAAATATATTATGTTTGATATTAGTCGTAGAAAAAAATACGAGAACTAACCTTTTTATAAATTTTCATTTTCAATAGTCAATTCTTCACAATGAAAATCTGATTCATTATCAGTTTTAGCATCATATCCAAATAGTTGTGTAGGAGGTGGATCACGTCTTTCACCCTCTAAGTAATCTCGTTCGTGTTGTGCAAGTTTTTCATTTAATTCTGTATCATGACGAATAATATTATAAAGACCATCATTTAAAACAGACGCTAAAAATAGAAAATGTTGTCCTTTTATGACAAAAAAACTACTGTTTATGACTTCAATGAAACTTTAGTTGTCTTTATATTATACTAATCTTGTAAATCATAAGAAAAGGAACGTCAATCATGAAAACAACAACTAAACTCATTGGTATCCTATCAGCTCTTATTGTAGTTATCCTCGCTGTCTTTTTAGTGAATAAGTTTAATAGTCATGAGTCGGCACGTGTTAGCTCAAGTAGTAGCTCAGTCAGGACGGTTAAGAAATCATCTTCAAGCTCAAGTAAAGCTGTTAAGAAGGATAAGAAAGCAGCTCAATCATCATCTTCAGCAGTTTCAAGTAAAGAAAATGACAACCAGGCTTCAGCAGTAGTACCTAAAGCTTCTTCTCAAGAACAAGCTCAAGCAGGTACCACAGATGGTGGGCAAGTGGCTGAAGCAACAACACCAGCTTCTCAAGTTGGAGGAGTTGAAGGTGGTCGAGGTGCTTGGACAGCTACTTCTGGAACATTGACACTTGATGAGGAAACCCCTGTATATGCTGCACCAGATAAAGACAGTGAGGTTGTTTCTAAAATGCCTGCAGGTGATGTTGATTGGGATAAATATGAAATTTTACCTGATGGAAACTGGTATAGTTTTGTCAAAGATGGGGAACGTTATTATATTTCATATTCAGATGTAGGGCATTGATAAATGATTAAGAAGTCTTTATAAACCACTTTTCAAGTCTATCAAGGCTTTAAGAAAAACATGAAATAAAAAAGACAGTAACTATTCTGAAGTTACTGTCTTATTTTGGTCTTACGAAAACCACTAGCTATGCTAGTGGTCCCAAAAATTATTAAGCTATGTAGCAAAAAATACTAGAAACAGACTATTCAAATACAAAACCTAAGTCGATTAAAGAGGTTAAAGTTAAAAGTAGAGAATTACTTACAAAATCTGATAGTTTGAGAAAAGAGATGATTTGCACTACGAGTGGTAATCGTAGATTTAGGGTATTTTTCCAATATGCTATTTACATTATGTAACCCAAGACCTCTTCCTTCCCCTTTACTAGAGTACCCCCTATCAAAAATATGATTAACATCCACTTTTTCTGATTTTATACTATTTTCAACGATAAGTACCAACGAATCATCATTATTCATGAAAGCAACAGTCATTCTTGGACTTATAGCTTCAATCGTAGCTTCGATAGCATTATCACAAAGGACAGAAAGAACAGTTATGAAATCTAGTAATTCTATCCTAAAATTACTAACAGGTTCTTCAATCTCAACAGAAATTGAAATACCTCTATTTTGTGCCTCAAGTAATTTAGCGGAAAGAATACTTTTGATAGCATCATTCTTAATATTACTAAGTTTAGCAATATCAAACTTACTATCATAGAATTGGTTTCCACTATCTCTTAGGACACCATTGTATACAGTTTTAATAGCTTCGATATCTTGATTATCAATTCCTAATTTTAGACTGGTCAAAATATTAATGTAGTCATGACGGAAACTTCTAATTTCCTCATAAAGTGATTCAACATGATGGCTGTAAATAGATAGTTCATTTAATTGAGTATCTTTTTGATCAATTATTTCCTTTTCTAGTTTTTCTTTTGAAATTGCATTGAGATAGAGTAGCATTACAAAAAACAGAACAATATAAAAGTTATTAATATGTCCTCTCCAATTATCTGCATCAGCTAATTTGTCTCTATAAATAACAAGTATAGAAACTAAGAGCATATATACAAACATAGAGATGTTGATCAGTAATAATAAATACCTGAAATAGTAACGCTTGAAACCTTCTTTTATTTCGTTAAAATCTAACCTAAGAGATTTTACTATGAGTAAATGAAGAGGGAAAACCAGTAATTCAATTAAGATATCAAACCAACTTAGTTTGATTTCATTGAAGACTGAGACTCCTAGTAGAGGGAAAACGTAGAATCCTAACATTCTACCTAGCAAGCTTTCAACGATAACGGGGTACAAGCCATAAAAAATATCAAGTGTTTTACTACCATACTTATTTTGATATATGTTATAAGCAATAAAGATAAAAAAGAAAGCAAAGTACCCAACAGGAGGACATATGATGAGGAGTAGAACATACAAAAATGGACCAATAATACACCACAAAGGTTTGATTGGTTGGTTACTAACCTGTTGAAACAGTAACAATGCTACTAATATCTTAGAATAGAACAGCAATAAATTTATAACTATATCCATAGAAACACCTTAGCTTTTCAGAGATTTAACTTTTTCTAGGAGGCCCTTATATTTCGTACGCGAAATGGGACATTCATTATTATTTTCAAACATGACCATTTTTTCTTCCTTATTGATCCTAACGATATTTTCAGGATTAACGATAAATGAACGATGGCATCGAAATAGGCGGTCATCAGCTCGTTCAACTTCTGAAATACTGGCGTAGAACTCCATGCGTTCTTCTTTAGTATGCAAAATAACTTTATGTATTGTTGGAGATGTCTCAAAAAATAAGATATTGTTAAAAGGCACTTGAACATGGGCCGTAGCTGTTTCAAAAGTAAATGAATCTTGGGCAATAGTGGCACCCATTTTATCCATGGTATATTCAATTGCTAAATGAACACGTTCATAAAAATCTTCATCATCTAAAGCTTTATCAATAAAATCTAGTGCAGCAACTCTATATTTAAAAGTGACTGGCATAAATTCTGAATGTGTTGTTACAAAAACAATTGTTGCATTAGGGTCTTTTTTCCGAATTTCTTTTGCAATGTCTAGCCCCTTTTTTTCTTCTCCTTTAATTTCAATATCTAAAAAGAAAAGTTGATGAGAACCTCTTTCGGTAATTTCATCAAGTAGCTGGCTAGGTTTTCCAAAAATCTCAGGTCCTTTACATTTTAGAGATTTTTTTGCAATAACATCCTTAATAACGGTCTCTATTCGTGTTTGTTGTAAAAATTCGTCTTCTAAAATAAAAATATTTAACAATTAGTGTACTCTCCATTCGATAAAAAATTTAGTACTGTAGTAAAAAACATTGAAGTCTTTTTCCAGTATGAAAATATATTTGTTTTGTTTTTTTAGGACGTCTAAATAAAAATCCATGTTTCTTTGCAAATACAGATAATTTTCCCTAACATGCAGTACACATATAAGTATGGAAACTTTTAAGTAATGATAGTAGTCATAAAACCGGTATATCGTAACAGTTCTAGAAACTATTATATCGGTATACTTTTACTGTAAATGACAAAAAATGAACCGTTTATGATATATGACAAATTAAATGGTATAACCAAGCTATAATAAAAATAGGAATTGGAGGTGAAGTATGTTCAATATTGTGAGGCACTTTTGGTTGTTGATAACTGTTAAAAAGTATATTAAAAAATATAAGTTAAAAGTTAAAGTTAACAATCATTTTAATTCTATAAGGATTACTACAGCAACTAACACTCTTTATTTTATCACATTTACAAAGAATTGTAATTATGGAAAAAAGTTAAAAAAATTAGGAGGAGTAACGTTTATGCACAAATTATTTTATTGACAGCGAATATTGATTATAACAAAATATTTAATGAACATCTCGAACTATTAGGTGTCATTGATATCAAAAAGTCATTAGCGAATACCTCTAATGAAATCAGTGATTATCTAGATTATTTTTTTAATATCGAAAAGGTGCACTAACCTCCATGTACATGTAATATGTATTGGAGGTTATTTTTTATCACCTATTAAATAGTTTTTTCGATGTTTTATCGTAACAAATGTTTATTTATGTATGTTATAACAAAACGAAGTTCAAATCTGCAAACTTTTGAAACAAGGATGTACTTTAATTGTCTTAGAATCGCTTTCTAGGACAAATATATCCTATTTACTGGTTTTCTCTAAAAAATGCTATGATAAATCTAGGGAGGGGATTATGATGCAGATTAATCTTGAAAATTTAGTTCCCATTTCTGAAGCTAACCAAAATTTTTCTAAAGTTGCTCGTATGGTCGACAGCAAGGGGACTGCAGTGATTCTAAAAAATAATAAGCCCAAGTATGTATTGGTAGAATATGACACCTTAATTAAAAATGAATAAGGTGAGACAGAAGTTGCAGAGCAGGTCACAGTCGACGATGTGGCTAACTCTGTTTTGTCTCGTCATTTAGATGCCTTCAAGGAATTAGCTAAATGAAGCGATAAAACAGATAATTTAGTGATAGCAAAATAGATAGAAAACTAGGGCATAAGCTCTGGTTTTTTCTATTACTTTTAATATTTTCATTTGTTAGAATGTAGGTAATGTGCGTGCTTGTCACGCCCTTTTTCTGTGTCTTTTACGGCTTTAGTGGTTGTAAATAACTATAAAAATCTTAAAGGCATGGTAAATGCTAAAAAGAAAAGGAGAAATTTATGGCTTATATTTGGTCTTATCTCAGACGTTATCCTAAGTGGCTAGCAATGAATTTTACGGCGGCCATTTTATTTGTTATTGCTAACTTGGGTTTGCCGACGGTTCTTGCCAGAATGATTGATGATGGTTTCCAGTGTCTTTTTGATTTTGGCGACAAGTCCACAAGCAGGAGCTATTATTTCCTTTGCGGGAGGAGGACATGGCACACCAGCAGAATACGGACATGTGGCTTTCGTCGAAAAACTCTACCCAAATGGCTCATTCCTTATCTCCGAAACCAATTACAATGGCAATCCAAACTATACCTTCCGTAAATTATCTGGAGTGGATAGTAACTTGAGTTTTGCGTATACGACGAAATAAAAAAGGATATGCTAACAATGACTTGATTTGTTAGCATATTGTTTTGGAGGTGGTGATATGGATTTGTTAGAGAAACCCGTTTATAATTATATTAAAAATAATCATGGAGTAATAACTTTTCGTGATATGGAAGAGCTTAACTTTTCTTATCAACAACTGAATCAATTAGTCTCAAAAGGGAAAGTGGAATCAATTGAAAGAGGTATCTATCATCTGCCAGATACCTATATCGATGACTATTTTAGTTTACAGTACCGTTTTCCAAAAGGAATTTATTCCTTAGAAACAGCACTTTGGTTACATGGTCTGTCCCTTACCATTCCATTTGAGCCTGTGATGACTTTTCCTTTCGGGACAAATACGAGGCCAATGAAAGAAGCTGGTGTCAAGTCAATTGTCGCTAGAAAGTATCATGAAATCGGTATTATTAGACTGGAGCGACAGGCTGGACAGTTTATCTCAGTATATGATATGGAACGAACATTAGTGGAGTGTTTGAGAACAGCTTATCATGTCGATATTCAAGTTATTGCTCCAGCTTTTCAAGCTTACTTTAAAAAAGGAGCTGTTGATTATGCCAAGTTGTATCACTATTCACAACTATTTAAAGTAACCGAAAAACTACAATCATATGTGGAGGTCTTGTCGTGAAATTTTCAAATGCTAATAGTTTCAAAGCTAAAATCAAGAATATTGCAAAAGAAAAAGGGATCTCTTTCTCAAAAGATTAGTCAAATATTTGAAGAATACGGTGCGAATATGTTGGATGTATTCGGTTGTTATACGTATAAATTAAACAATTGTGTTACAATGAAACCATATAGAATTTTAAGTTTTCTCAAAAACTTTCTATAACTAAGAACACATAAGGAGGTAAAATGGTGAAGTATTCTAAAATAACAAAAGTTTTTCAGCTTTCACTCGTCATCATATTTATTTTAGTCTTGTTAGGGCTCTTTGTTCCCCAGCAGTTTCAAAATATTAGTTTTTACTTAAAAAATCTCTTAACAACTAGTGTTGGCTGGTTTTACTTGTTATTGGTTACGGGGATTTTAATTTTTTGTGTCTTTTTAATTGTAAGTCCGATAGGGCAGATTCGCTTGGGTAATCCCACGAGTCGGCCAGAGCATTCGACGACGTCATGGATTGCCATGATGTTTTCTGCTGGAATGGGGATTGGGCTGGTCTTTTATGGGGCAGCAGAGCCTTTGAGTCACTTTGCTATCTCGACGCCCAATGCAGAAATAGGCAGTGCGGATGCTCTCGCAGATGCTTTTCGTTTTACTTTTTTTCACTGGGGATTTCATGCTTGGGCGGTCTATGCCCTGGTGGGATTGTCTTTGGCTTATTTTGGCTTTCGTAAACGGGAGAAATATCAGCTCTCAGTCGTCTTTAAGCCTCTTTTTGGAAAATATGCGGACGGACCAATAGCAACCATTATCGATACCATCACCATTATTGCGACAGTGATTGGGGTAGCGACAACGCTCGGCTTCGGTGCCTCACAAATCAATGGTGGTCTCTCCTATGTCTTTGGTATTCCTAATAATAGTCTTGTGCAAGTCATCATTATCATCATTGCGACAATTCTTTTTCTTATTTCTGCCTTATCAGGTTTAGGAAAGGGTGTTAAAATCCTATCTAATACAAACTTGATTTTAGCTGTTGTCTTGCTTGCTGGAGTCATAGTTTTGGGGCCAACGGTTAAGATATTTGACACCATGACAGACTCTATCGGCCTTTATTTTCAAAACTTCTTCCGTATGAGTTTTCGGGCGGCGGCTTTTGATGAGACCAAGCGGGCTTGGATTAACCAATGGACCATTTTTTACTGGGCATGGTGGATTTCCTGGTCACCTTTTGTGGGCGTCTTTATTGCCCGTATCTCAAAAGGTCGGACTATTCGCGAATTTTTGACAGTAGTGCTTTTGGCACCAACAGTCCTTAGTTTTATCTGGTTTTCTGCTTTTGGTACCTTATCTACTTCACTACAAGATTCGGGGGTTGATTTGATACGTTTTGCCACAGAAGAAATTCTTTTTGCCTCTTTTAATGAATATCCTCTGGGAAGTGTCCTTTCAGTCCTGGCGATTACTTTAGTTTTAACCTTCTTTGTGACCTCGGCGGATTCTGCCACCTATGTTTTGGCCATGTTGTCTGAAGATGGCAATCTAAATCCAAGTAATCATAAAAAGGTGATTTGGGGTGTCATGCTGGCCTTGATTGCTATTGCACTCATGTTTTCTGGTGGATTGACAGCTTTACAAAACACGCTCATTATTGTCGCTTTTCCATTTTCCATAGTACTAGTGTTGATGATGTGGTCGCTTATGAAAGAGTTATATCACGAAAAAGAGCAAATGGGACTCGCCATTACACCAGACCGATATCCTGAGAAGAATCAACCGTTTAAATCTTATGAGGAAAATTAGGAGGATGGCATGGAGTTAAGAGTGCTTCGTTATTTTATTACTATTGCTGAGGAGGGGAGTATCTCCAAGGCAGCTGAGAAGCTGATGATTACTTAGCCGACACTCAGTCGTCAGTTAAAAGATTTGGAGCAGGAACTTGGTGAACTTCTTTTTATCCGTGAACATATCAAGTCGCTTAATAAAGAAAACCAGGGCATCAGCTCTGGTTTTTTCTATTGCTTTTAATATTTTCATTTGTTAGAATGTAGGTGATGTGCGTGCTTGTCACGCCCTTTTTCTGTGTCTTTTACGGCTTTAGTGGTTGTAAATAACTATAAAAATCTTAAAGGCATGGTAAATGCTAAAAAGAAAAGGAGAAATTTATGGCTTATATTTGGTCTTATCTCAGACGTTATCCTAAGTGGCTAGCAATGAATTTTACGGCAGCCATTTTATTTGTTATTGCTAACTTGGGTTTGCCGACGGTTCTTGCCAGAATGATTGATGAGGGAATAAACCGTGGTGATGTTGATAAGCTTTACGCTTATGCTTGGGTCATGTTTGGTGTAGTTTTGACTGGGATTGTTGGTCGTATACTTCTGTCCTATGCGGTTGGTAAGTTGACCACTACTATGGTGCAAGTTATGCGTAATGACATTTATGCTAAGCTTCAGGAGTATTCCCACCACGAGTATGAGCAGATTGGGGTATCCTCTTTGGTGACTCGTATTACATCAGATGCTTTTGTGCTTATGCAGTTTGCGGATCAGGTTCTTAAGCTAGGGGTTATCACTCCTTTGATGATGGTTTCCAGTGTCTTTTTGATTTTGACGACAAGTCCATCTTTGGCTTGGATTGTGGCAATCTCCTTACCTTTCCTAGCCGTAGTTGTCTGGTATGTGGCGGTAAAAACGCGTCCGCTTTCTGAAAAGCAACAGGCAACTCTCGACAAGATTAACCAGTATGCTCGTGAAAATCTGACTGGACTTCGTGTCATACGTGCTTTCGCTAGAGAAGATTTTCAAGAGAAGAAGTTCGCTTCTGAAAATGCTGTCTATGCGGATAATTCAAACAAGCTTTTCAAATTGACTGGTTTGACCGAGCCACTTTTTGTGCAAATCATCATAGCCATGATTGTGGCAATTGTTTGGTTTGCCCTTGAGCCATTAGGCTCTGGAAGTTTGGCTATCGGTGACTTGGTTGCCTTTATTGAGTACAGCTTCCATGCACTATTGTCCTTCCTTTTCCTAGCCAATCTCTTTACCATGTATCCTCGTACAGCGGTATCTAGTGAACGTCTGCAGGAAATTATGGACATGCCGATTTCTATCAATCCAAATGAAGATGGCGTGACAGAAACCGAGACTAAGGGATATTTGGAATTTGACAATGTGACCTTTGCCTATCCTGGTGAAACTGAAAGTCCTGTCTTACACAATATTTCTTTCAAGGCAAAACCTGGTGAAACCATTGCCTTTATTGGGTCTACGGGTTCAGGAAAATCATCACTTGTACAGTTAATTCCACGCTTTTATGATGTAACACTTGGACGCATTCTTGTTGATGGTGTAGATGTCCGTGACTACAATCTTAAGGCTCTTCGTCGTAAGATTGGCTTTATTCCACAAAAAGCCCTACTCTTTACAGGGACTATCGGTGAAAATATCCGTTATGGTAAGGAAAATGCCAGTCATGAAGAATTGAATCAAGCTACTGATGTGGCTCAAGCCAAGGAATTTATCGAAAGTAAGGAAGAACGCTATGATTCTCACTTGGCTGAGGGTGGTAGCAACCTTTCTGGTGGACAGAAGCAGCGTTTGTCAATTGCACGTGCGGTGGTTAAACGTCCTGATCTTTATATCTTTGATGATTCCTTCTCTGCCTTGGACTACAAGACTGATGCGACCTTGCGCCGACGTCTGAAAGAAGTGACCCAGGATGCGACGGTCTTGATTGTGGCGCAACGTGTGGGAACCATTATGGATGCAGATCAGATTATTGTTCTGGATAAGGGTGAAATCGTTGGTCGTGGCCGTCACGAAGAGCTTATGGAAAGCAATGACATTTACCGTGAAATTGCTAATTCACAATTGAATCAAAAGAGTCTTACAGAAGATTAGAAGGAGGTCAAAATGAAGAATAATAAAAAGAAAACAACTCATTCCTCAAGTTTTGACCGTCTTTGGTCCTACTTGCAGGCTTATCGTTTGTCACTTTACCTAGCTATTTTCTTGAAAATTGTTAGTGTCATCATGAGTGTTCTTGAACCTGTTGTGATTGGATTAGCCATTACGGAACTGACTAAAAATACGCTGGACATGTTCAAGGGTGTGGAAGGTGCCCATATCAACGTTTCCTATGTTGGTGTGGTTCTGGTCTTTTATCTCTTGCGTGGTCTCATCTATGAGTTAGCTTCTTACTATTCCAACTATTTTATGACCAATGCCGTGCAGGCAACGGTTCAGGATATGCGTAATGAGATGACTGAGAAAATCAATCGTACCTCAGTGTCATACTTTGACAAGCATCAATTTGGGGACCTCTTGGGACGCTTTACCAGTGACGTTGAGACAGTTTCGAATGCCTTGCAGCAGTCCTTTTTGCAGGTAGTTAATGCGGTCTTTACTTTGGCCTTGGTTATCGGGACAGTGCTTTACCTTAATCTTCAATTGGGAGCTATAGTTGTCATCACCATTCCCATTACTTTCTTTGGTGCTCGCTTTATCATGAGTAAGTCTCAGCCCTATTTTAAGCAGCAGGCTGATGCCCTAGGTGCTCTTAACGGTTTTGTTCAAGAAAATCTGACTGGTTTCAATGTGCTTAAGTTGTTTGGTCGTGAGGACAAATCCTTAGATGACTTTAAAGAAATCACGGAAGACCTTCAGAAGGTAGGGTTTAAGGCCAATTTCATTTCAGGACTCATGATGCCTGTCCTTAATGGTTTGTCTGATTTGACCTATCTGATTGTTGCTGTTCTTGGTGGTTTGCAAGTTTTGGCTGGTCGTCTGACGATTGGTAATATGCAGGCCTTTGTTCAGTATGTTTGGCAGATTAACCAACCCATTCAGAACTTGACTCAGTTGGCTGGACAATTGCAGAGTGCTAAATCTTCTTTGGACCGTATTTTCCAACTGATGGATGAACCAGACGAGGCCAATGATGCCACTGAGGTGCTTGAAGGAGATTTGACTGGCCAAGTTAGTTTTAAGCATGTGGACTTCCAGTATGTGGCCGATAAACCTCTGATTCGTGACTTTAATCTTGAAGTCAATCCTGGTGAAATGGTCGCTATTGTCGGTCCTACCGGTGCTGGAAAATCAACGATTATCAATCTTCTCATGCGTTTTTATGATGTGACGGCTGGTTCTATCTCGGTGGATGGTCATGATATTCGTCACTTGTCACGTCAAGACTATCGTAAACAATTTGGTATGGTGCTTCAGGATGCTTGGCTCTTTGAAGGAACTATCAAAGAAAATCTTCGCTTTGGTAATCTTGAGGCGACTGACGAAGAAATCGTTGAAGCCGCTAAGGCTGCCAATGTGGACCATTTTATCCGTACTTTGCCTGGTGGTTACAACATGGAAATGAACCAGGAATCAAGCAACATTTCACTGGGACAAAAGCAACTTTTGACCATTGCCCGTGCGCTTTTGGCTGATCCAAAAATCTTGATTTTGGACGAGGCAACTTCATCAGTTGATACCCGTCTGGAACTCTTGATTCAAAAGGCCATGAAGACCCTTATGCAAGGTCGAACAAGCTTTGTCATCGCTCACCGTTTATCAACTATTCAAGAAGCAGACAAGATTTTGGTCCTTAAAGATGGACAAATCATCGAACAAGGGAATCATGAAACCCTCCTTGCAGATAAAGGTTTCTATTACGATTTGTATAATAGCCAGTTTGCGGAGAAATAAACAAGAAAATCCATCAGTTCATAACTGGTGGATTTTTTCTGAATGTGACGAGCAATAAGAGAGACTTCCCCGGTAAGAGAAGTCTCAAAATCACTATTTATTTCTCAGCACGTCGTGTGACGAACATGGCATCTCCGAAACTGAAGAAGCGGTAGCGTTCTTGGACGGCGTGTTTATAGGCATCTAGGACGAATTCACGGCCGGCAAAGGCTGAAACCAACATGACCAGAGTTGATTTTGGAAGGTGGAAGTTGGTTGAAAAGGCGTCTACGACTGTGAATTGGTAGCCTGGTTTGATAAAGATATTGGTCCATCCTGAGTCGGCTTGGAGTTGACCATCGTATTTATTGCCGATTGTTTCCAGTGTTCGGATAGAGGTTGTTCCAACAGCAACAATGCGGCCTCCAGCGGCTTTGACGCTATTAAGGGTATCGGCAGCGTCTTGACTGAGGGTGTAAAACTCTGAGTGCATCTCATGTTCGTCGACATTCTCAACAGAAACAGGTCGGAAGGTTCCCAGCCCAACGTGGAGGGTGAGGTAGACCAATTTTACGCCTTTAGATTCAATCTTTTGAAGCAATTCAGGTGTGAAATGGAGACCAGCTGTTGGTGCAGCGGCAGAGCCATTTTCCTTGGCATAGACCGTTTGGTAACGGTCACGGTCTTCCAATTTTTCATGGATATAAGGTGGCAATGGCATCTCGCCCAAACTTTCCAAGACCTCAAGGAAGATACCGTCGTAGCTAAATTCTACGATTCGACCACCGTGATCCAGTTCCTCAGTGACAGTGGCAGTCAAGCGCCCATCACCAAAACTAACCTTAGCACCTACTTTAAGGCGTTTGGCTGGCTTAGCCAAAACTTCCCATTGATCCCCTTGGGTATTTTTCAAAAGGAGAAATTCCACATGGCCGTGGGTATCAGGCTTTTCACCATAGAGACGGGCTGGAAGCACACGTGTATTGTTCATAACCAAGGCATCGCCAGGATTAAGCTGGTCAATGATGTGGTCGAAGTGGGTGTCAGTCATTTCCTTGGTTACAGGGTCAATGACCAAGAGTTTAGAGGCATCACGTTGCTTCAAGGGTGTTTGGGCAATCAGTTCCTCTGGTAGTTCAAAATCAAAATCGTTTGTATTCATTTGTTTCCTCGTTTAAAAATGTTCAGCCTTTTTATTATAGCACGATATAGGACGCCCGTCATTAAACTTGTCGAGTAAAAGCGCTTGACAAAAAAGTTAAAAAAAGAGATAATAAAGAAAAATGGTATATACCAATTAGCGAGGTGTGAAAAATGAAAACGATTATTGTAAAAAATCAACTTGAAGGAGGAAAGGTTGCCTTTGACCTTTTAAAAGAGAGCCTTGCAGCGGGTGCTCAAACTTTGGGCTTGGCTACAGGTAGTTCCCCTATTGCCCTTTACCAAGAGATGATTGAGAGTGATGTGGATTTTTCAGAACTTTACAGCGTCAATTTGGATGAATACGTCGGACTAGCACCAGACCATGAGCAGAGCTACCATGCTTTCATGCAAGAACATCTTTTTAATGCTAAACCATTTAAAGAGAGCTTCTTGCCTGACGGCATGGCTGAAGATTTGGAGCAGGCAGCTAAGGACTACGATGATATCTTGTCCCAACATGTCATTGACTTTCAAATCTTAGGAATTGGAAGTAATGGGCATATTGGATTTAATGAGCCAGGTACGTCTTTTGATAGTCAAACCCATGTGGTTGACTTGACTGACAGCACCATTGAATCTAATAGCCGTTTCTTCGCCAGTCGAGACCAAGTTCCTACAAAGGCTATTTCAATGGGGATTGCTTCCATTATGGCTGCTAAGAAGATTATCTTGTTTGCCTATGGTGACAAGAAGGCAGACGCCATTTTCAAGATGGTAAAGGGTCCGGTAACAGAGGAAGTACCGGCCAGTGTCTTGCAACATCATCCAGACGTGACTCTTATCTTGGATGAAGCAGCCGCTGCGAAATTGTAAGATAATATATG
The DNA here is from genome assembly GCF_000187445.1 of Streptococcus sp. C150. Lineage (NCBI taxonomy): Bacteria > Bacillati > Bacillota > Bacilli > Lactobacillales > Streptococcaceae > Streptococcus > Streptococcus sp. C150. The sequence continues at coordinate 194,463 of NZ_GL698449.1, forward strand.
AGTCAAGAAGTTACGAGTATAGAAAAAAACAGGTTGAGCTAATGCTACTCAACCTGTTTATTAATGAATAAACATAATATAGATTTTGACTTCAAATATTTAAGTTACCTAATTATTACTCATTTTTCATCAATTACCTAAAATTCTTTAGTCGGAATAGTTCCTATTTTTATTGGTAATAAAATCTCTATTTGATATTGTCCATCTTTTATAAAGCGTTTGATATTACCTTGATATTCTTGAACAAGAGCATCAATATTTCGCAACCCCCAGCCATCTTTTTGACGGGATTTACGAGTAGATTTTTCTTTCTCATCAAAATTATTTCTAATATTGATAAAAAGATTTTGTTGAAAGTATCGGATATTAAGTGATAAGCTTCTTTCCTTATTTGGTAGTCTGAGACAAGCTGCAATACTATTATCTAGGCAGTTTCCTAATATAACAGCTAAAATATCTGGCTGAATAGATAATTCTTGTGGTACAAAGCAATCAATTTCCATTTCTATCTCATCTTTTAAATGATGTAGTTTTTGATTAAGTAAAAAATTAATAGTTTGATTTTTAGAGTAGAAAGTTTGTTCACCTACTATACTATCTGTTAATGAATAAAGATAATCTTTTGCCTCTTCAGGATTTTTCTCTAAAAGCGATAAAAGAGTTAAATGTTTATTTTTTAAGTCATGCCGAAGGCTTTGGAGACGTTGATATTCTTCTTGAGATTGTTGTATTTCTCGAACTTGGAACTGTAACTGTTCTTTTTCCAATTGGTTTTGGTAATATTGCTGCTGTTGACGAGTAAGGTACAGATTAAAATAAAGAGAGGAGAGAGTTAATACAATGAGAGATGAGAGAGAAATGATTGACAGGTAATCTGCTCCAAATACCCCTCCTTGAATGGCAGATATTGTAAAAGCAAAGAAAATAGATAATAGAGGCACGATAAACTGATAAAGCCAGTTTCCCTTAGAAGTAGCAATACGAAGCTTTTGATGGGATAGGAGAAGCTTTCGTAAAATAAGAGTTATTCCTGTAGATAAGAAGAAACTTATTCCGAGATACAAACTAATAGCTTCTAAATTTTTTGATAGTTCCCCTAAAGGTAAAATTAGTTGGATTCCTTGGTTTAGGACAGCCCCTGCTAACAAACTTAGACTAGTTTGTAAAAGAATCCAAAAGGAAGACTGGCGAATAGGATAATCAAAATTGAGGCCGATTAGATAGTATTCTAAAATGTTTAGAAGGAGATTACTGACCAAAAAAATACGACTTTCAGAGAATAGGAACACGAGTTCCCCATGAAAAATCAATATGAAAAAAAGGGCTACTAAAGGCTTCTTTTTCATATTGATTTTAGACAATGGTCTATAAAATAACATACTTGCTAGAAATAAATCGTACAAGATACTGATTATTCGTAATCCTACTAACATTAAAAATGCCTTTCACTTAGATAGCTGTAATACTTTTCTTTAAAAGAAAACTGAAACTTTCTACTAATTGGGAGTAGGTGTTCTTCAGTCCCATTTAGTAAAATAGTAACTGTTTTTGAATCAAAGTCTTTGATGTATTTGGGGTTTAAAATATAGGAAGCATGAATTTGAATAAAATAATTAGGGAGTTTTTCCAAAATCTCTTTTGTTTTTAGTAGAGACTTGTAGGTACCTGTCTTTGTGTATATAAATACTGAACGTTTATCTTTCTCAAAAAATACAATATCGCTCGAAGGGACAGAATAATTGTGTTTACCAAATGAGAAGGTAAAAAGTGCTTGGCCTATATCCAAAAAACGCAAAATACGATCCAATACTTTCGTTAACTTTTGAAGTTCTATCGGTTTTACGATATAGTCAAAAGTCTGAACTTCGAAGACTTGCTCCATATAATCACGATAACTTGTCACAAAAATAATAGGAATGAAAGGATTAAATTTTCTAATCTTCTGTGCTACGTCAATTCCATTGATTTCTGGCATATTAATATCCAAAAAGACACAGTGGATGTCTGGCGTTAGCTGATTTAACAGTTTTTGTGGATTTGTATAAAGTTTTGTTTCTAGAGGAAATTTATCATAAGAAAGTAAATAATGTTCTAATTGGGTAGCATCTCTATCAGAGTCATCACAAATAGCAACTTTTAACATTGAAAACCTCCTTACTCATTTCTGTATGTTAATTATAACGTTAAAATGGTCAATTATGACATAATCATAAGACTCTCTTAAGGTTATTATACAATAACCCTATCAAAAATGAAGTATGCTGGAAAATCTTTTCAATATGGAGAAATAAAATTATGACCTTTGAGACGCTCACCATTGAAAATTTAACAAAATCATTTGATAAACAACATTTTGCTAATAACCATATCTTCTTAGAGCTAGAATCTGCAAAAATCACAGCTTTTTTAGGACATAATGGTGCTGGTAAATCAACCCTTTTAAAGCAAATGATTGGCTTTATTAAGCCTGATCAGGGAGATGTTCACTACGGAGATATTTCTTTTATACATAACCGTAAACAAGCTCGAACAATGATGAGTTATATGTCACAACAGTATGCACCTCTTGAAAAGTTAACTGTTGAGCAAAATTTAGAGATGATTGGAAGAATGAGAGGGTTAAGTACCTCAGAACTCCAAAAAGAAATTGAGCACCTTCTAGCAGATTTGGAAATAGTAGAATACCGTGATAAAAAAGGTAAGAATCTTTCAGGAGGCTTAAAACGGCTTACATCTTTTGCCATGGCATTAATTGGCTCTGCTGATATCATGCTTCTTGACGAACCAACCAACGATGTTGATCCTGTACGTCGTGAAAAACAGTGGCGATTATTACAAAAACTGGCTTATAAAGGACACACTATTATCATTGTTACCCACAATCTACTAGAAGTTGAAAAATATGCGGATAATTTTGCTCTTTTTAACCATGGTAAATTATTAAAATCTGGTCCAGTACACCAAATGTCTTATAAAAATCATTATCTAATTTCTTTCAATTTTGTTAGTAAAGAATTTGTAAGTCTATTCGAAAATTATACGATAGTCAATGGTTGTGTTTGTCAGATGGAAATTGAGGAAAGTGAATTAACCCGAATACTCATTCAAGTCAAGGAAGGTCTAGAAAAAGGGATTATTTCAAACCTTTCGGTTAAGATGAAAACATTATCTATTTCCGATCTCTATAAAGAGGAGCTTGTTAACTGATATGACTCAATTTTTTTATTTACTTCGTTGGAACTATCTTCGACAAAAAAATCTATTCATTCTATTCACATTAGCTCAAGTGCTTTTGTCCGTTTCACTTCTTTTTGGGTATCCGTTGGTAATTGGTAAGATGGATACAACAACTGCCTACTATCTTGCCTCTGGATCAGTTTTAATGGGAGTTATTTCTATTGGTTGTACGATTTCATCTCCTGTCATAGCCAATGCCAAGTCAGAAGGTCATGTGGACTATATTCGAGCTTTACCTATTCCTAGGATTCTAATTTCTTTAGCTGACCTATGTATATGGTTAATTGCTATTTTACCAGGTGTATTCTTCTCTTTTTTATTAGGCTGTCTTCGCTTTTCTGTACAATTAAATTTGTCAATTTTGTCTGTTTTTGTGATGTTGCTTATTTGCCTAACAATGATTAGTCTAGGATTTTCAATTGCTTATATATTTTCCCAAAATATTGTCACGCTAATGTCTCAGCTTATTTTAATGATTGGTCTTATGTTTTCACCTATCATGTATCCAGCAAGTCGTCTCCCAGATTGGCTAGATCAACTTTATTATCTACTTCCATTTGTCCCTTCTGCGAATCTTCTTAGAGCTAGCTTTTATAGACATGGAACTGTTTCGCTTGTAGATATAGGAGTTCTTATTTTTTGGATTTTTCTTACACAGTTTCTTATATTAGGGACACTACAGAAAGAGTTGTAATACTATCTTGTCGGAAAACAATCTTACGAAACTCAGGTTGAGGCATCTGGCACTCAGCCTTTTTCTTTTGTGACAATTCTCCTCCAAACAAATCAATTGCCTAGTCCTCTTTGGTAGCGCTATAATAGTTAAGTTGACTTTGACTATCAAACAACAGATATAGATATTTCATAAAGAAAGAGGATATACAATGGCAAAACCTATTCGAGTATTGCTTTATTATAAATACCTTCCCATCGAAAATGCTGAGCAATTTGCGGCTGATCACTTGGCTTTCTGTAAGTCAATCGGTTTGAAAGGACGTATCTTAGTCGCTGACGAGGGAATTAATGGAACGGTTTCTGGTGACTATGAAACCACTCAAAAATACATGGACTACGTTCACAGCCTTCCAGGGATGGAGGACCTCTGGTTCAAGATTGATGAGGAAGAAGAGCAAGCCTTCAAGAAGATGTTTGTTCGTTACAAGAAGGAAATCGTCCACCTTGGTTTAGAGGATGACAACTTTGATAGCGACATTAATCCACTTGAAACTACAGGTGCTTACTTGTCACCAAAAGAGTTTAAAGATGCTCTTTTAGATGAGGACACTGTTGTCCTCGATACACGTAACGACTATGAGTATGACCTTGGTCACTTCCGTGGAGCCATTCGTCCAGACATTCGCAACTTCCGTGAATTGCCACAATGGGTCCGCGACCATAAGGAAGAGTTCATGGACAAGCGCGTGGTTGTTTACTGTACTGGTGGTGTCCGCTGTGAGAAATTCTCAGGTTGGATGGTCCGTGAAGGCTACAAAGATGTTGGCCAATTGCACGGTGGTATCGCAACTTACGGAAAAGATCCAGAGGTTCAAGGGGAGCTTTGGGATGGTAAGATGTATGTCTTTGATGAGCGTATTGCCGTTGATATCAACCATGTAGATCCTGTCGTTGTCGGTAAGGACTGGTTCGATGGCACACCTTGCGAACGCTATGTCAACTGCGGTAACCCATTCTGTAATCGTCGTATCCTTGCTTCAGAGGAAAATGAAGACAAGTACCTTCGTGGCTGCTCACACGAATGCCGTGTTCACCCACGTAACCGTTATGTCACTGAAAATGGTTTGAGCCAAGAAGAAGTTGTTGCACGTCTTGCGGCAATTGGTGAAAGCTTGGATGTAACACCTGCCTAAGTTTAAGGAGTGAAGAAGCTGAGAGAAATCTCGGCTTTTTCAAGCTTCTTATTTGTAATCATTCTAAATAACTGTTAAAATACTATTTAGAATAATTCTAAATAAGGAGTAATAAAATTGGAAGATAAGAATTTTGCAGAACGTTTAAATATTTTGAGAGCTGGTGTCTTGGGTGCCAATGATGGTATCATTTCCATTGCGGGAGTGGTTATCGGTGTGGCCAGTGCGACATCAAACATTTGGTTTATCTTGATTTCAGCCTTGTCAGCGATTTTTGCCGGTGCCTTTTCAATGGCAGGTGGCGAATATGTCAGTGTGTCAACGCAAAAAGACACCGAAGAAGCTGCCATCGCTAAGGAACAAGCTCTCTTGGATCGTTCACCTGATGCAGCTAGAGAGAGTTTGTATCAAACCTTCCTCAGTCAGGGGGATTGCGAAACAGCAGCAGAAGTCAAGGTCAATCAAGCCTTTAGTAAAAATCCTATCAAGGTCTTGGTTGAAGAAAAATATGGCGTTGATTTAGAAGAAATCACAAATCCATGGCATGCTGCCGTATCTAGTTTCTTTGCTTTTTCAGTGGGTTCTTTGCCACCAACATTAGCTATCCTGCTTTTCCCTGAGCCTTACCGTATCCCTGTAACGGTGGTTGTGGTTGCACTTACCTTGCTCTTGACTGGTTATGTTAGTGCCAAGCTTGGAAAAGCACCTGTTAAACAGGCGATGTTGCGTAACTTGACAGTAGGTCTCTTGACCATGCTCGTGACCTTTGCAGTAGGTCATATCTTCCCTGTGAATGTGTAATGGTTAACAAGATGATAAGTCTACCTTTTGTAGGTAGGCTTTTTTAGTCTACTAGACCAGACTTATCCATGGTACAATAGGCCTATGCGTTTAGATAAATTATTAGGGCAGGCTGGCTATGGTTCTCGCAATCAGGTCAAGAAGCTCATTCGCAGTCGGCAAGTCTATGTGGATGGTGTCTTGGCGGATAGAGATAATCTTAATGTGGATGCTAGTCTCCAGACCATAACGGTTTCTGGAAAGGAACTGGAACATGCGCCAGAAGTTTACTATCTCATGAATAAGCCATCAGGAGTGGTATCAGCTCGAAGAGACAAGGAACACCAAACGGTCATTGATTTGATTAAGCCCGAGGATCAGCGAGAAGGGCTTTATCCTGTGGGGCGTTTGGATAGGGATACAGAAGGTCTGGTGCTGATTACCAACAATGGACCCTTGGGCTTTGCCCTGCTTCACCCACGTTATCATGTGGCTAAGAGGTATTATGTTGAGGTCAATGATGTTCTTGGGCCTGAGGCACCTGCATTTTTTGAGTCAGGTGTTGTCTTTGAGGATGGTACTGTTTGTAAACCGGCTCATCTGAAAATTCTGAGTTCAGCTAGTGACAAGAGTTGTGCTCATATCACGATTTCAGAAGGAAAGTTTCATCAAGTGAAAAAGATGTTTTTAGCTTATGGGGTCAAGGTGACCTACCTCAAACGTATTTCCTTTGGAGATTTTGTCTTGGACGAAAAGTTACCAAGGGGAAGCTATCGTCCATTGACCGAGGAGGAAAAGAGCATCTTAAAGAGGTATTTAAACTGAGCCATTTTAGTTTTTGGTTATTTAGGTTATGTTACGGTGGAAGTGCTAACTATAAGTAATAGTTATGGCATCCCATAAGTAATTTTAACTATTCATTTGGTCAATACAGTGGTATGATAGAAGTAATTTAATCGGCAAGCTTAGTTAGTGCAATTTCATGTACTGTTTTAGGACAGTGAAAGAGGGAGGTCTATTATGACAGATGTATTTTACGAGGATTTAGCAAAGACACGTCAGCAAATTCATCAACATCCAGAAGTTTCTGAAGATGAACACGAGACAACCATTTTTTTGAAAGGGTATTTGAGAAAATTAGGTATTGAACCTTTAAATTATCCTTTAAAGACAGGACTGATTGCTGAAATTGGGTCAGGCCACCCGATTATTGCTTTACGTGCTGATATCGATGCGCTTCCAATTCAGGAAAATACTGGACTTTCTTATGCCAGTGAAAATGGAGCCATGCACGCATGTGGTCATGATTTTCACCAAACCTCTCTCCTTGGAGCAGCACAGATTTTAAAAGAAAGAGAAGCGGAGCTGAAAGGGACAGTTCGCTTGATTTTCCAACCAGCTGAGGAAAATTTCCAAGGGGCCTACCAGATTATTGAAGCGGGTGGTATTGACGGTGTGTCAGCTATCATCGGTTACCACAACAATCCTCACTTGAAACCTGGACAGATTGGTCTTCGTTCAGGTGCGATTATGGCAGGTGTGGAGCAGTTTAGGGTTGACGTCAAGGGTGTTTCTTCGCATGCGGCTCGCCCTGATTTGGGTGTGGATACGGTTTTGGTTACTACGACCATCATTAACAACTTGCAGCAAATCGTAGCTCGAACGATTTCACCTTTTGACTCAGCTGTTTTGTCAGTCACTCATATCGAAGTTGGCAATACTTGGAATGTTCTGCCAGCATCAGGCTTTTTTGAGGGAACAATTCGTACTTTTGATCCTAAGATTCGTGAGGATGTCATTGCTCGTTTTGAAAAGGTCGTTCAAGCAACAGCAGACCAATTTGGTGCTCAGGCTGAGATTGTTTGGGGCAATTCTCCCTTTGTGACTTACAATGATTTGACGCTTACACCTCTCATCTTTGAAAATTCTAAGGCTTTCGCAGAAGTGATTGAAACCTTGCCATCAACAGGTGGCGAAGATTTTGCGACCTATCAGAAGTCAATCCCAGGTGTTTTTGCCTTCATTGGTTCTAATGGTGACGATGATGCTGCCGACTGGCACCATGATGATTTCCTTGTGAAAGACGAAGCCTTACCTGCAGCTGTTAATTACTATGTGGAAAACGCCCTCTTCCTACTTGATTATTTTAAGGATAACCACTAATCCTTAGAGGGTATACCATTGAAGCATCCAGCCGATTGGTTGGGTGCTATTCTTGTTTCATGATGAATTTGGTGATGAGAAAGTGAGATTTCCTTTTTCTTGCTTTTTCTTTTGTTTTTCGATAAAATGAAAGCGTTATCATTTTAAAAATAAGTTAGGAAGTGGTCAAGTATTTTATAGGAATCCTTTGCCTTATGACTTCCAAGTAAGGAGAAAATATGTTAATTGGTATCCCAAAAGAAATCAAAAATAATGAAAATCGTGTGGCGCTAACACCTGCTGGTGTCCAAAGTCTTGTGGCTAAGGGACATGTCGTGTTAATCGAAACAAATGCAGGCCTTGGCTCTGGTTTTGCGGATGCAGATTATGCCAATCAAGGTGCTAAAATCGTTGCGACTGCTGCAGAAGCATGGGCAGCAGAACTGGTTGTTAAAGTTAAGGAGCCACTTGCTGAAGAATATGGCTTCCTTCGTGAAGATCTTTTACTCTTTACCTACTTGCACATGGCAGCAGCTCCGGGTTTGGCAGATGCAATGGTTAATGCCAAGACAACAGGTGTGGCCTATGAAACGGTTCGTGATCAAGAAGGCCACTTGCCACTTTTGGTTCCAATGAGTGAAGTTGCAGGACGCATGGCTGTACAAATTGGTGCCCACTTCTTGACTAAGCAAGAGGGTGGTTCTGGTGTGCTTCTAGGAGGAGTGCCTGGTGTTCCTAAAGGTAAGGTTACCATTATCGGAGGGGGTGTCGTAGGGACACATGCAGCCCGTATTGCGCTTGGACTCGGAGCCCAAGTAACGATTCTTGATATTAGCGCCAAACGTTTGTCAGTCCTTGAAGATGTCTTTGGTAGTCAAATTCAAACACTGATGTCAAATCCTTTCAATATTGAAGCAAGTGTCCGTGATGCTGACGTGGTTATTGGAGCGGTCCTTATTCCAGGTGCTAAAGCGCCTAAACTAGTTACTGAACAAATGGTTAAACAGATGCGTCCTGGTTCTGTTATTGTGGATGTAGCGGTTGACCAAGGTGGGGTTATTGAAACAGCGGATCGTGTAACGACTCATGATGAACCAGTTTATGAAAAACACGGTGTCCTTCACTATGCCGTTGCCAATATTCCAGGAGCCGTGGCACGTACATCAACCATTGCCCTTACCAACGTTACCCTTCCTTATATTGAAGCTCTGGCAGGACTAGGCTTCAAACAGGCAATTCAAAATGATGAAGGTCTTCGTCAAGGTGTAACAACCTACCAAGGACACATCACTAGCCAACCAGTTGCCGAAGGATTAAACAGAAATTACACGTCAATTGACGAATTGCTATAAGGATCAATCTATCCTAATAACAGAGGAGCCACGCCATGATTTGGTGGGACTCCTTTTTGATATTCAGTGTTTTACCGTTTGATATGGCTATAGCTACTAAGCTTGATAATGGTAGAATGACTCCTAATTATAGATTTGTTTTATGGTATAATGAGTAGGTAAATACTATAGTAATGACTACTAAAAATGCTTATTTGTTCTTGCTTTGGCATGCAATTTATTAGGAGGTTTTTATCATGGCTAATCATATTCGTGTTATGGTGTCGATTGTTTTGGCTCAGCTGATTGTCCTTTATCTAGGACTTCAGATGGCTCTACCATTTACTAAGGTTCTAACTACGGTAGGTGTGGTTGCTTTTCTCGAGATTGTTTATCATATGGTGATAGCTCGTAAGATTGGAGCAAACATTTCTTTCAGAGTGTTTTGGCAGACGTTTAAAAAGGTCCTTCGAAAAAATGCTGCCTTTTTAATTCTATTAGGGGTTGCACCGATTTTCTTCAAAAGTGAAGACTTCATGGCTTTCATCACCTGGCAGCTTTTCTTTGTCGTCTTGGTGAGTGATGTCATCATGGCTTCAAATGATATGCCATTATCTCGATAAGACCTAAAACCTAGACATTTCAATGAAAGACTGTAGATAATGTTCACCATCCAAAGAAATCATTTGTCAGACCCAGGTGTAGATTATGTCACTTTTGGTAAGGGAGACAAAACTCTCATTATTATTACGGGATTAAGTTTGCAACGTTTAAGTGAACTGTCCAATCTTGCCACTTACGCCTTGTTTTATCAATATGCTAAGGAGTACAAGGTCTATATTTTTGATAGAAGGGACCATATCGAAGAAGACATTACTATTGAGAATATGGCTGATGACCTCTATCATTCTTTGGAAGTATTGCATATTGCTAATGCCTCTATCATAGGCATATCACAGGGAGGTATGATTGCTCAGTTATTTGCTATCAAGTATTCTCAAAAGGTGAAAAAGCTAGTATTAGCGCTGACACTCTCTCGTAATAATACCATCAGTAGAGAAACCGTCGGAGGGTGGATAGAGATGGCAGAAAATGGAGAAATGGACCAGCTCAATAAGGATTCCGTGAGTAAATCATTTTCGTCACCTGTGTTAAAGAAATTATATGTGATTAACAGATTATTTTTGAAGTCTGTAAGTACAGAAAAACGCCATCGCTTTGTTTGTTTAGCCAAGTCAATTCTAGCCTTTGATTGCTATAGTTCGCTTGATAAAATTACTTGTCCGACCCTTGTTCTGGGAGCCAAATACGATTTAGTTCTGGGTGTGGATGGCGCCAGGGAGCTGGCAAATGGGATTCCAAATGCTTCTTATTATGAATTTGACAAATTGGGGCATGCGGCTTATATTGAAAGCAGACGCTTCAACCAAGTTTTGTTAGAATTCCTGCAATAAATCACTCAGAAAACTCATTTTTAAAGAGTCTTTATATCTCCAGTGATATAAGATATGAAAACGGTTATGGCAAAAGCTGTAGCCTTTTTATTTTCCAGTTCAGATATGTGCAGTCTGAAAAATTAAATGATAGAATGGCAATAGATAGGAGGATACAGAAATGTTGAACTATGATTTGATTGTTATCGGTTTCGGTAAAGCCGGTAAAACTCTGGCTGCTAAGATGAATGCAGCTGGTAAGAAAGTTGCTGTCATCGAACGCAGCAAAGCCATGTATGGCGGTACTTGCATTAATATTGCTTGTATCCCAACCAAGACTATGATTGTAGCGGCCGAAAAGGGCTGGTCATTTGACGATACCATGAAAGAACGTGGTGCGGTGACTGGTCGTCTTAACGCTAAGAATTATAAAATGTTGGCCGATAATGGCGTTGATGTCATTGATGCAGAGGCACATTTTGTGTCAAATAAGGTTATTGAAGTAGTGGCAGGTGATGACCGCCAAGAGCTTACAGCTGAGACTATTGTCATCAATACAGGTGCTGTGTCTAATGTCTTGCCTATTCCTGGCTTGACAACAGCTGAGCATGTCTACGATTCAACTGGTATTCAAACCCTTGAAGCCTTGCCTAAACGCTTGGGTGTCCTAGGTGGTGGTAATATCGGGCTTGAATTTGCTGGCCTTTATAACCGTTTGGGAAGCCAAGTGACTGTCTTGGATGCAGCGACTAGCTTCTTGCCACGTGTGGAGCCATCTATTGCTAAGTTGGCCAAGGAATACATGGAAGAGGACGGCATTGTCTTTGAGCAAGGTGTTAAAACTTCTGAAGTTAAGAATGACGGTGATGAAGTTGTCGTTGTTACTGATAAAGGAGACTTCCGTTTTGATGCGCTCCTTTATGCGACAGGACGCAAGCCTAATATTGAACCCCTTCACTTGGAAAACACCGATATTGCCTTGACTGAGCGTGGTGGTATCCAGGTTAATAAGCATTTGGAAACAAGTGTTCCGGGTGTCTTTGCAGTGGGTGATGTTAATGGTGGCCTTCAATTCACTTATATTTCATTAGATGATTTCCGTATTGTCTTTAATTACTTGACAGGGGATGGTAGCTATAACCTTGAAACACGTGGAGTAGTTCCAACTGCCATGTTCCTCAACCCACCTTTGGCACAAGTTGGTCTTACTGAAGACCAAGCCAGAGCAGCAGGTGGACCAGTTGCTGTCAAGGAACTTCCAGTTGCTGGCATGCCTCGTGGTCATGTAAACGGTGATTTGCGTGGTGCCTTCAAAGCTGTGGTAAATCCTGAAACTAAGGAAATCTTGGGTGTGACCCTCTTTGGTCAAGAATCTCATGAAATTATCAATCTAATTACCCTAGCGATGAACCATCACATTCCATATACAGATTTGGCTAAACAAATCTTTACTCACCCAACTATGGCTGAGAACCTAAATGATTTGTTTGCGATATAAGATGAAAAGAGCCGAGAGGCTCTTTTTTGAAAACATCACTCTAATACAAAGCGACACTCTAGGTTAGATGTCGCTTTTTTTGCGCTTTGATGATAAGATAGAAGTGCTATAAGAAAATTCTTTAGATTGGTGCTCTTTGTCTGCATTGAATGATTGATAGACCTTGAGTCACCACTAAAAAACGTATGAAAAACGTAGAAAGACACTCGCTTGCCAGTTGGTCTGTGAGTGTGTGTAACTTATGACTAAGAAAGTAGGAGTGGGTAAGGCCCACAGTAAGATTATTTTGATGGGTGAGCACTCGGTCGTTTATGGTCATCCTGCCCTTGCTCTCCCTCTCAAGGACATTGAGGTTGTCTGTCAGATTCAGGCGGCTGATACTCCTTTGACGCTCAAGGCTCAGGATCCCTTGACGACAGCGATTTTTTCAGCGCTTAATTATCTGGAAATCAAGAATCAGCCTATTAGCTATGCTATTAAGTCTAGCGTCCCTGAAAAGCGTGGCATGGGATCGTCTGCAGCGGTTGCCATTGCAGCGATTCGTGCGGTTTTTGATTATTTTGAACAGGAGCTTAGCCGAGAGACCTTGGAAATGCTGGTCCATCAGGCGGAGACCATTGCCCACAGTAAGCCCAGCGGTTTAGATGCCAAGACTTGTCTGAGTGACCGAGCTATCAGCTTTACCCGTAATATTGGCTTCAAGGAAATCGAGGTTGATCTAGGTGCCTATCTAGTTATCGCAGACACGGGCATTCATGGAAACACCCGTGAGGCCGTGGAAAAGGTTGAGGCTATCGGACTAGATGCTTTATCAGACCTAAATCAGCTAGGCGAATTAAGTCAGAGGGCGGAAGGAGCCCTCAAGGCCAAGGATCAAGAGCTTCTTGGGCAGCTTATGTCGCAAGCCCATAATCACCTTAAATCTTTAGGTGTGTCCTGCGATTTGTCTGACCTGCTCATAGCGACTGCTCTGGAACAGGGTGCGCTCGGGGCCAAGATGTCAGGTGGAGGACTGGGTGGCTGTATTATTGCCCTGACAAGTACTAAGAATCAAGCCCAAACGATTGCTAAAAAACTTCAAGAAAAAGGAGCGGTAAACACGTGGATAGAAAGCCTGTAAGCGTCAAATCGTACGCAAATATTGCTATTGTCAAATACTGGGGTAAGGCGGATACCAAGCGTATGATTCCTTCAACTAGTAGTATTTCACTGACTTTGGAAAATATGTATACGGAAACCAAGTTGTCCTTTCTGCCTGAGGATGCGACCGGTGATGTTATGTATATTGATGACGAGCTCCAAGGGGAAAAAGAAACAACCAAGGCCAGCAAGGTTTTAGATTTCTTCCGTACTAATCCCAACCAGCATGTCAAGATTGAAACTTGGAACAATATGCCAACAGCTGCGGGTCTATCATCAAGTTCCTCAGGACTTTCTGCCCTAGTTAAGGCAGCAAACGAGCTCTTTCAAGTCGGAAAAACGCAGTCTGAATTGGCTCAAATTGCCAAGTTTGCTTCAGGATCATCATCACGTTCTTTCTTTGGACCATTGGCAGCCTGGGACAAAGATAGTGGTGAGGTTTACCAAGTTGAAACAGACCTCAAATTAGCCATGATTATGCTAGTTTTAACAGATCAAAAGAAACCCGTATCAAGTCGTGATGGTATGAAATTGTGTACCGAAACATCGACCTCCTTCCCAGAGTGGATTAAACAGTCTGTGCTAGATTACAAGGATATGTTGGCCTATCTCAAAACAAATGATTTCCAAGCGGTCGGCGAGCTCACTGAAGCTAATGCCCTTCGTATGCATCAAACCACAAGTACGGCCAACCCTCCATTTTCATATCTGACGGATGCTTCCTATCAGGCTATGGATAAGGTTAAGGCCCTCCGTGCCTCTGGTGAACAGTGTTACTTCACTATGGATGCGGGGCCAAACGTTAAGGTGCTCTGTCTGGAAGAAGACCTAGACCGCCTAGCAGACCACTTCCGTAAGGACTATCAGGTCATTGTTTCACGCACCAAGGAGTTGCCAGATGCCTAAGCCCTCAGTCATTCAGGCCAGCGTAAAAACAGGTGGGAAACTCTACATTGCTGGAGAATATTCAGTCTTAACACATGGTCAAACGGCCCTAATCCAATTTATTCCTATTTTCATGTCAGCAGAGGTCAAGGAAGCTCCAAGCACACAGCTGTCTTCAGATATGTTTGACTACAGTGTTGGTCGAGAGCCAGACGCAAATTATGCTCTCATTCAAGAGGCCTTGAATACTTTTGAGGCATATTGTGGTGAGGAATTACCTAATCTAGACCTTTCCATCACAGGAAAGTTGGAACGTGATGGGGTTAAATTTGGTATCGGTTCTTCGGGTTCTGTTGTGGTATTGACCCTCAAGGCCTTGGCAGCAGTCCTTCAGAAAGACTTATCTAAAGACATTCTCTTTAAGCTAGCTAGCTACACCCTCCTCAAGCAAGGAGACAATGGTTCTATGGGGGACCTAGCTTGTATCGTATACGAGGATTTGGTTGCCTATCGTTCCTTTGACCGTGCAAAAATAGCAGAGCTAATAAATCAAGTGACCTTATCAGAGCTTTTGGAAAAAGACTGGGGATATCGTATCAGACCTATAGTACCAGCTCTCAAGGCTCATTTTTTGGTGGGGTGGACCAAGCAAGCTGCTATTTCAAAAGACATGGTTAAGATGGCCAAATCTCGCATATCAAGCCAGTATCTAACTGAAACCGAAGTGGCTGTTCAAGCTGCCATCAAGGCTCTGGAAACAGGAGATAAGACCTTACTTAAGAGCAGCCTCCAAGCTGTCAGTGACCAGTTGGAATCGCTTAGTCCAGATATTTATGTGGACAAGCTGAAAAAACTCAAAGAAGCAGAGCAAGGACTCGATGCTATTGCTAAGTCTTCTGGAGCAGGTGGTGGTGACTGTGGTATCGCCTTTGCCTTTGACCAAGCCAGCCGAGATATTCTAGTTAAGCGCTGGCAACAGGCAGGCATAGAGCTCTTGTATGAGGTTTAGGGGTCAGCTAAGTAGACATTATCACGCAAGAAAGTAAAGAAATAACCTATGACAAATCGTAAAGACGATCACATCCGTTATGCCCTTAAGTACCAATCGCCCTACAATAGTTTTGACGATATGGAACTTATCCACAAGTCTCTACCGACTTATGATTTAGATCAGATTGACTTGTCCACACATTTTGTGGGACGAGATTGGAAATTTCCTTTTTATATCAATGCCATGACAGGTGGTTCTGCCAAAGGTGGCGCTGTCAATCGAAAACTAGCTGAGGTGGCCAGCCGAACGGGTATTCTCATGGTAACGGGTTCCTATAGTGCTGCTCTAAAGGGAGAGACACCAGAATCCTTTGACTATCGTCAAGAGTTTCCAGACTTAGACCTTGCGACCAATATCGGTGTGGATAAGTCTGTGGACCTGGGCATTAAGACGGTGGAAGCTATGAACCCAGTCTTTTTACAGCTCCATGTTAATCTTATGCAGGAGCTCCTCATGCCTGAAGGAGAGCGTATTTTCCATACCTGGAAGGAAAATGTGGCGGCTTATGCACAGAAAATAGACTGCCCACTTGTCCTCAAGGAGGTCGGCTTTGGTATGGATGTGGAAACCATTCGTTACGCCATGTCTCAGGGCATCAAAACTGTGGATATCTCAGGTCGTGGTGGGACTAGCTTCGCCTATATTGAAAATAGTCGAGGCGGCAACCGTGATTACCTCAATGACTGGGGACAAAGTACGGTTCAGACCCTCTTGCAAACCCAAGACCTTCGTGAAGCTGTGGAAATCTTAGCCTCTGGTGGCGTGCGCAATCCACTTGATATGGTTAAATGTCTGGTTCTAGGAGCAAAAGGTGTAGGCCTCTCACGAACAGTCCTTGAATTGGTAGAACGTTACCCTGTGGATAAGGTTGTGGCTGTCGTTAATGGCTGGAAAGACGACCTTCGTCTCATCATGTGTGCCCTTGATTGTCGGACTGTTGATGAGCTCAAATCTGTGGATTACATCTTACATGGTAAGCTACAAGGGACTTATATCAAACAAGAGAAGTAGGAAAGAGCCAAGTGCTATTTTTTAATTTTTAAAGATGGTAAAACAATTTCTCTAGGCGATGATATTATGGAGACATCATTTTAACACCGGTCAAGGATAATAATGACATTCTTGATTTGACTTGTTTCTAGCGAGCAAAGCGAGCACTTAACGAGACTTTCCGCTGTGAGAAAAGTTCTAGAAATACTTGTATTTCTAGAACTCGGAATTTTTGAGAGTAAAACAGTTTGGGGAACTGTTTTAGCCTGAGCCTAGAAATTAAAAAGTGAAGAGGCTCAAAAATTAGTCATGGAGCTTCGAAGAAGTTCTCTGACGTCCGTACTCACTTAAGGAAAGTCTAAAAAAATACATTTTACAAAAGAATATCTTACAAAAAAGAGCGGAAGCTCTTTTTTTATTACCCACTCAAGCAAAAAGTAACTTTTCCCCTTGACAAGTTACCGCCTTAGGAGTATTATTTTCAGTGAAATACGGTAGGTGAGGCTACCACAAGGATACGGATGACTACCGCAAAGCAGTGGAGACACTACTCGTTGGTCAACAGTCCTGATCGCCAAGGTCAAGACTAAGCTCATTTCATCGCCTTGGGGAGCTAAAGCTTGAACGGTCCATTTTTTGACAGAATCTATTAAAAAATCAACCTCGAGTTTATAGAGTCTTACCTGTATATGGGTAGGACTCTTTTCTTTTGTCTGAGGTCCACCCACTATGTAAAAAAATGAAAGGAGAAACCTATGAGACTAATCGACGATCACCCCGAACCGCACCTAACCAGTCAATCGCTGATTAGTGTCTTAGGGACTCTATAAGTGATTGGCTCCTGATTAAATAAGGAGATTCCAATGTCAACAAATAAAGAAAGACTTATTGCTGCTCTTCAAGAGCCACTTGAAACAACCCTTACTCGCTACAAGACTCATTTGGATGGCTTGAAGGAAGACCAAGTAGAAGAAAACCGTGACCTTTATGGGGAAAATGTCATAACCAAAGGACAAGAGGATTCTATCATCAAAAAGATTTATGAATCTATCATCAATCCCTTTACTGTTATTCTCTTAGTCATTGCTCTGGTTTCCTTTATCACCAATGTCTGGCTTGCTAAACCGGGTGAAGAAGACCCAACGACTTCTATCATCATTGTCACTCTAGTTTTGATATCTGGTGGTATCCGTTTTATTCAAGAACTTCGTAGCGACAAGGCTGCCAGTAATTTGTCTCGCATGATTGTCAATACAGCAACAGTACTTCGAGATGGCAGTGAGCAAGAAATCCCAATTGATGAAATTGTGGTTGGAGATGTGGTCAAACTAAGTGCGGGAGATATGATTCCGGCTGATGTGGTCTTACTAGATTCTCGTGATTTCTTTGTTCAACAGTCTGGCTTGACAGGTGAAAGCGATGCTGTGGAAAAAGCTTGTCTGGCTAAAGCAGATGGTCAAAATCTAGAGAGCCTGCTTGAAAGTGAGAGCCTTGCTTTCATGGGAACTAATGTTATCTCTGGTCGTGCAACAGCCTTGGTTTTAGTTGTTGGTGATGAAACCATGATGGGAGCAATTGAGCAGACCATCAATACTTATGACGAACCAACTTCATTTGAACGTGAGATGAATTCCATTTCTTGGCTCTTGATTCGACTCATGTTGGTTATGGTTCCTGTTGTTTTTGTGATTAACGGTTTAACAGATGGGGACTGGCTTGAAGCCGGCGTCTTTGCCCTTAGTGTGGGAGTCGGTTTGACCCCAGAAATGTTGCCGATGATTATCACAGCCAGTCTTGCCAAGGGTTCTATCATTATGGCCAAGGAAAAGGTGGTCATCAAAAAGCTTAATGCTATTCAAGACCTAGGGGCTATCGACATCCTTTGTACGGATAAGACAGGAACCCTGACTCAGGATGAAATCGTTCTTGAGTACCCTCTTGATATCCATGGTGACCTTGACCTATCAGTACTTCGGAGAGCCTATCTTAATTCTTATTTCCAAACTGGCTTAAAAAATCTTATGGACCGTGCCATTATTAGCCGAACTGAAAGAGAAGCTAAGAAACATGACATCGTTCGTGACCTTGACCAGACCTTCCAAAAGATTGATGAGCTACCTTTTGATTTTGAACGTCGTCGCATGAGTGTCATTGTTCAAGACACTGATGGATCTGTTAGCATGGTGACAAAAGGTGCCCTTGAAGAAATGCTCTCTGTTTCTAACTATGTGGAATACAAGGGAGACATTATCCCATTAACTGACGATGTTCGTGAGGAAGTCCTTGCGGAAGTTGCACAGTTGAATGAACAAGGTTTGCGTGTTCTCGGTGTTAGCTACAAATCACAGCTTAATGAAAATGACGTCTTTAGTGTCGAAGATGAAAGTGATATGATTTTGACGGGATATCTTGCCTTCCTTGACCCACCAAAGCCATCAGCAGCACCTGCTATCAAGGCTTTGGCGGAATATGGTGTGACCACAAAAATTTTGACTGGAGACAATGATAAGGTGACACAGGCTGTCTGTGAAAAAGTTGGTCTAGATGTGACGCACATTCTACTTGGAAGTGATCTTGATACCATGTCAGATCAAGATTTGGCTAAGGCTGTGGAAACGACAACAGTCTTTGCTAAGTTATCTCCAGACCAAAAGGCACGAATTATCCTAAGCCTTAAGGAAAATGGGCATAAGGTAGGCTATATGGGTGATGGTATCAACGATGCCCCATCCATGAAGGTGTCAGATGTGGGGATTTCTGTGGATACAGCTGTTGATATCGCCAAAGAAACTGCAGATGCTATCTTGCTTGATAAGGATTTAATGGTCTTGGAAAAAGGTTTGGTTGAAGGACGGAAGGTCTATGCTAATATGACTAAATATATCAAGATGACCGTTTCTTCAAATTTCGGGAATATCTTTTCTCTCCTCTTTGCCAGCATTTTCTTACCATTTCTACCAATGGCACCTGTGCATTTGATTGTCCTAAATCTTGTCTATGATATCTCTTGTATCGCCCTTCCATTTGACAATGTGGACAAGGAATTTCTTAAAGAGCCACATATCTGGGAAGCCAAATCAATCATGCGTTTCATGGCTTGGATAGGACCTATTTCGTCCGTATTTGATATTTTGACATATATCTTGCTCTATTTCATCATTGTGCCAATGATTTTGGGGCATGGCTATGTTCATGGTTCACCAGAAGCAGCAGCCTTTATCATTATTTTCCAAACAGGTTGGTTTATCGAATCTATGTGGTCTCAAACCATGGTTATCCACATGTTACGTTCACCAAAACTACCATTTATTCAAAGTCACCCAGCACTATCAGTTGTTGTGACAACCTTATTTGCTGCTTTCTTTGTGACTTCTCTTCCATACAGTCCATTGGCTGGTCTCTTAAAACTCAGCCATCTAAACGGTCTCTATTTCATTCTCTTGTTTATCATCATTACTTTGTATATGCTTAGTGTTACCTTTGTGAAGCATATCTATATTAAGAAATACAAAGAATGGTTATAGGATAACTATACTTAGAAAAAGAGCGTCAGCTCTTTTTTCATTACCTTTCATTCTGCCAAAACCTTTTCATTTATGGTATAATAAGACGATTATGGATGGTGAGAAACTCTAATTTAGAATGTTGAAAAAGGGTCTCATTGAACAGAATCAATAGAAAATGGGGGAGTTTCTCTTGCTTAGGAGAAACTGTAAAGAGTGCTTTCTTTATTACATGGGGTAGTAGGAGAAAAGTACTAAAATTCACAATTAAGAGGGAATAAACACATGAGTAATTACGCTATTATCCTTGCTGCGGGTAAAGGAACTCGCATGAAATCAGATCTTCCAAAAGTATTGCACAAGGTTTCAGGTATCACCATGCTTGAGCATGTTTTCCGTGCAGTTTCAGCCATCGATCCAGTTAAAAACGTTACTGTTATTGGTCATAAGGCTGAGCTTGTTCGTGAGGTTTTGGAGGGTCAATCTGCCTTTACAATGCAAACAGAGCAGTTGGGGACTGGTCACGCAGTAATGATGGCTGAAGATGAGTTGGCTGGACTTGAAGGGCAAACGCTTGTCATTGCTGGGGATACGCCTTTGATTACAGGTGAAAGCCTCAAAAATCTTATTGACTTCCACGTTAATCATAAAAATGTTGCCACTATCCTGACAGCGACAGCGGACAATCCATTTGGCTATGGTCGTATCATCCGTAATGAAAATGGCGAAGTGACTAAGATTGTAGAGCAAAAAGATGCCAACAAGTTCGAACAACAAGTCAAAGAAATCAACACAGGGACTTATGTTTTTGACAATAAACGTCTCTTTGAAGCGTTAAAAAATATCAACACTAACAATGCGCAAGGAGAATATTATTTGACAGACGTCATTTCTATTTTCCGAGAAAATGGTGAAAAAGTAGGTGCCTTCACTCTTCGTGACTTTGAAGAAAGTCTTGGGGTTAACGACCGTGTTGCCCTGGCAACAGCGGAAGATGTCATGCGTCGTCGTATCAACAAGGCTCACATGGTCAATGGTGTAACCTTCCAAAATCCAAATGCCACATACATTGATGTAGATGTGGAAATTGAACCGGACGTTGTGGTTGAAGCAAATGTGACACTAAAAGGTCAAACAAAGATTGGTGCAGAGTCAGTGCTTACCAATGGTACCTACATTGTTGACTCTACAATCGGTGCCCACACAGTCATCACCCACTCTATGATTGAGCATTCAGTGGTTGAAGATGGTGTTACTATTGGACCATTTGCTCATGTTCGCCCTGACTCTACGCTTAAGAAAGACGTTCACATTGGGAACTTTGTTGAGGTTAAGGGATCAACTATCGGTGAAAATACCAAGGCTGGACACTTAACTTATATTGGCAATGCGGAAGTCGGCTCTAATGTTAACTTTGGTGCAGGTACTATAACAGTCAATTACGATGGTCAACATAAGTTCAAGACACAAATTGCCGATAACGTCTTTATCGGAAGTAATTCAACCTTGATTGCTCCGCTTGAAATCGGAGATAGTGCCCTCACAGCGGCCGGTTCGACCATCACTGAAAATGTACCAGCTGACTGTGTAGCCATTGGGCGTGGTCGTCAAGTCAATAAAGAGGGTTATGCGGTGAAGAAACCTCATCACCCAAGTCAGCGATAAGGCTTTATGAAGGTCACCTAATGGCGACTTTTTAGGCATCACATCAATTAAGTGGTAAGAAAAAAGGAGGAAAGCCATGAAATACGAAGAAAAAACATTAACACGCGACTCAAAATTTAAAGGAAATATTTTTGAGGTAGCTGTAGACGAGGTCCTTTTACCAGATGGTAAGACGTCTCGTCGTGAGCTCATTTTCCATAGGGGAGCTGTGGCCGTTTTAGCGGTTACTCCAGAAGGTAAACTTGTTATTGTTAAGCAATACCGCAAGGCTATTGAAGATGTATCGTATGAAATCCCTGCGGGTAAATTGGAAGTTGGCGAGGCTGGTGATGAAAAGGATGCGGCAGCACGTGAACTTGAAGAGGAAACCCAATATCAGGGTGATTTAGAGTTGATTTATGAATTTTACACTGCCATTGGTTTTTGTAATGAGAAAATTAAACTCTATGTGGCGACTAATCTAAAACCTGTTGAGAATCCTCGTCCACTTGATGATGATGAATTCCTTGAAATTTTTGAGTTGACCTATGACGAGTGTATGGAGTTGGTGAAATCAGGTGAGATTAAAGATGCTAAAACTATTCTTGCACTCCAGTACTATGCACTCCACTTTGGGGGAAAATAAGTTATGGGGAGACCGCTGTTAACTGACGATATCATTGAGCAGGCCAAGCGTGGGGAAATTGATTTAACTGACCACCCTTCTTATCAGGGCTACGATGAAGACTTTTATGATGAGGCCTTTGATGCTGATTATGAGCCTTCTACCTACAAGAGTCGTCGGATTGAAAATGCGAAACGCAACCAGTTTCAGCACAAACTCAATCGTATTCTCTTTTGGGTAGTCGTCCTCTTGATTATCCTCTTCATCGCTGTCTTTTATTTCTAATAATAGTCTAGGCTAGTTAGGCCTAATTCTCTTATGACAAGTGATTCACGCAAGATTACAAGCTAAAAAGGAACTATATGAAAATTGGAATTATCGCTGCCATGGAGCAGGAATTGGTGCTTCTAGTGGAGCAATTGGAAAATAAGGTTGAGGAAACCGTTCTTGGAAATACCTACTACACAGGGCGTTTGGGCAAACACGATGTGGTTTTGGTCCAATCAGGTGTTGGTAAGGTCATGTCAGCCATGTCTGTGGCTGTTTTGGCGGACCACTTTGAAGTTGAGGCCCTCATTAATACTGGCTCTGCAGGGGCAGTAGCGCCTGGTCTAAAGATTGGTGATGTGGTCGTGGCTTCAAAGTTGGCTTATCACGATGTTGATTTGACAGCCTTTGGCTATGATTACGGCCAAATGTCTATGCAGCCACTATATTTCGAGAGTGATGCAAGCTTCGTGACGACCTTTGAGAAGGTTTTGGCTCAAGCGTCAATTGACAGTAAGATTGGTCTTATCGCTACTGGTGATAGCTTTATTGCTGGTCAGGGCAAGATTGATGCCATTAAGGGGCATTTCCCAGAGGTTTTGGCTGTTGAAATGGAAGGGGCGGCTATTGCTCAGGCAGCTCACAGTGTCAAGAAACCTTTTATCGTTGTGCGTGCCATGAGTGATACAGCAGCTCACGATGCCAATCTTACCTTTGACGAATTTATTATTCAGGCAGGGAAACAATCTGCTGCCATCTTGATAGACTTTTTGGAAGAACTTGACTAAATTGTTATCACACAATCCCTAAAAGCTACAGAAATTTAACCTGGGTTTTAGGTAAATTAGAAACTATTTGACAATTATTAATTATTTTCTTCTCATAATTGAATATTTTTGAAAATATTTTATAATATCACGAAAACACTAGCAATTGAGTTTAAAAGCTTTATTGTTAGTGTTTTTTGTGTGTTTTAGAAAAATTTTAGTAAAATTTAGTGCTTTTTTCTTACAAAACAGGAAAAAGTGTTGCACAATTTACAAAAATGTTAATTAATTGTGACTTACATCTTGCAAAAAATTAGAATAGGAGTATAATGCTGGTTGGGAAAGATAAAAATGTTTTGTAAATGGAGGATATTATGAATAGGTTATTTAGTGATTCGAAGCAACGCTTTTCCATCCGTAAATTTTCAGTCGGTATTGCATCCGTTTTGATTTCAACTGCAATTTTTGGTATTGGTACAGCACAAGCCGATCAGGTGACAGAGGTTTCTAGTCAACCCGCTACAGATGTGGTGAATGTCTCAGCAAATCAGTCATCATCAGAGGTTACAGTGCCATCAGTACCAACTACAGCAGTAAGTACTGAAAATACAGGTACATCAGTTGATGTTCCTAAGAGTGGTAAAGTAGACAGTCCAGTAGCTTCATCTGTCAGTTCAGAACAGGTTGAAGCTCCACATGGAAATGTGAGTAGCGAAGCATCAAATAGCTCTACAGCTTCAAATGCCACTGGTGTAACTAGTGAGCGTTCAGCTAGTGATTCAGCAAGTGTTGCTGATCACAATTCAGCTGAACATGAAGCACCTGTAGAGGCTAAGAAATTGACGAATAGTAGTACTCCTACTAGTACTTCTGATACTCAAATAACCAAAACGGGAACTGAAATTCATGTTCAAAACCCTAATGTTGAGCTTCAATTTCCAGACGGAAATAGTATTTACTCAAGAAGTAAGGTTGTTTATCATGATATTTTATTCCCTAACGATATAGCTATTAATTCAGGTGACAAAGTTGTCTTCACTCTTCCAAGTGAATTGCAATTTAAGACAAGCTATAGTGTAAATGTTTACAACCCTAATAACGAAGTTGTTGGTATTGCTCAGGTAGATCCTAAGAATAACAGCGTTGTAACCACATTTAATCATTATTTCGAAGATCACCCTATTGGGAAATATATGAATTTAGAGTTAGATACACTCTATTCAGAAGCTCTCAAAGGTGGCGAAAAATTGCACCTCAATTTCAATGGTCATGTCGTTAATGTGACAGTTGGTTCTGCAAATCCTATCCCTGGTGACGAAGTCATTGCTAAATGGGGTAGTCAGGACAAGAATGATCCAACCCTAATTAACTGGGGAATGCGTCTCAATTATGCAAGACGTGTGTTGAATAATCTTCAATTGATCGATACTTGGTCTGATAATCAAAGATTTGTTGATAATTCTTTAGAGTTGCGTTACATTGATTCTGCTGAGCCATGGGTTGATAAGGGTTCAGCCATGGAATTGATTAAGAGTTTCTCTCACGACGATACTAAATTTGAGTTAAATCTTGGTCGTTTGGACCGTATGGTTTATGTTTGGTATCAGACACGATTGACCAACCCAGCATCAGATTCTAATAATCCTACCAATAAAGTTGACCTTCATGCAGATGTTGAGTCAAAAACATATACTTCTGAAGTACGTTTGGTTGGGGGCCTTGGAAATGTCGGCGGTGAACAAGAAGTACGTTTCAATCTTGAATTAGCCAAAGAGTTGGCAGGTAGAGCCTTGAAAGATAAGGAATTCACCTTCAAATTGGTTGATATGACAGATAATAAGATGGTTGATCTTGGTGAAACAACCAATGATGCCACTGGTAAAATTGTCTTCTCAAATCTTGTTCTTAACCAACCTGGTACCTACCACTATCGTGTGACAGAAGTTCCTGGTAATGATAGTGATGTCGTTTATGATAAGCTTCAAGCTGATGTGACTGTCCAAGTGGCTAGAGAAACCACAGATGGCCGAGAAAAATTAGTGGCCAAAGTGGTTTATCCAGATGACGTTATCTTCAACAATAAATTGGTCACACCAGCCAAAGCTAAGATTCAATTTAGCAAGGAATTGAGCAAGTCAGGTGTAAATCAAGCTTTGACTGCTAATGAATTCCAATTTGTCCTCAAGGATAGCGCTGGTAATGTTGTCCAAACTGTAGGTAATACAGCAGACGGTCATGTTAACTTTAGCGAATTGACTTTCGACAAGGTTGGTACTTACAACTATACCGTTGAAGAAGTTGCAGGTAAGGATGACGCTATCGTCTATGATACGATGAAAGCTGCTGTTTCTATCACTGTGACACGTGATGGGGATGCTCTTGTTTCAACAGTTGTTAATCCAAAAGATACTATCTTTAACAACAAGTTTGCGACTCCAGCTCAAGCCTCTATCCAGTTCAGTAAGGAATTGAGCAAAGCAGGTGTTAACCAAGCCTTGACTGCTGATGAATTCCAATTTGTCCTCAAGGATGAAAAAGGTAATGTTGTTCAAACTGTAGGTAATACAGCAGATGGTCGTGTTGCCTTTAGTAACCTTAGCTTTGAAAAACCAGGTACCTACACTTATACTGTTGAAGAAGTCAAAGGTAATAACGAAGACATCATCTATGATGGTATGAAAGCAAAGGTATCAATTACCGTGACACGTGACGGAGAAGCCCTAGTATCAACCGTTACAAATCCAAAAGACACTATCTTCAATAACTATGTCAAAGAATTGAAACCAGCTAAAGCTAAATTCGTATTGACTAAAGTTCTTGCAGGTCGTCAACTTCAAGATGGTGAGTTTAGCTTCGTCCTCAAAGATGAAAAAGGTAATATTGTCCAAACTGTGACTAACGATGCTAAAGGTAACATCAACTTTGACAGTATTAACTATGATAAACCAGGTGTTTATTACTACACTGTCGAAGAAGTCAAAGGTTACGAATCTAATGTGGTTTATGACAGCATGGTAGCTAAACTTAAAGTGACGGTTACTAAGAGTGTTGGTGATAAGGAAAACTTGCTCGTAGCAGCAGTTGTCCTTCCTTTGGATACAGAATTTAACAATAGTTACATTCCACCAAAATCTCCAAAACCACAAACACCACCAACTCCAACAAGACCACCACATGTTCCACAAAAACCATCAGTGGTTTCTACAACTTCATCAGTGAACCCACAACCAGCTAAGCCAGTTCAATCTTCTGTGAAATCAGGACCTCAACTTCCAGAAACTGGTCAAGCCAGTGATAAAGCCTTGCTTGCTCTTGGAGTGGCAGCAGAAGTAGCTGCAGTCATGGGTATAGCCTATAACCGCCGTCGTAAAGACATTTAAGGTGATAACTAAAAAACAGCTTGAAACTTTTGTTTCAAGTTGTTTTTGCTTTTTCAAATTTGCAATTGTTATACTAGGATACGAACTCAATATAGGGAGTCTTAAGGAGTAAAATAAACTGTTTTTTGAAGATGTCAGGTGGTGTTGGAAATTCTTGAGAAATCCATAGTTGGATGATGTTAAGGATATTGAGGAGAAATAATTCTTGTAAGAAAGGCTTTGGCATTTGAAGGTCTACCTCTGTTGGACTTATATTTTCTTTGAGCCATTTTCCATAAGTGATTTGCAAGAAGCTTCGCCAACTTGGATCAGCTGCGGTCGTGTAAAGACATCTTAGCCAGGTTCTTTTAGAGTAAAGTAAGGGAATAATATTATCGCAAAAGAGTGTGATTGGATCTTTAGTGGTTAGATCCTGTTCGATATGAGAATGGATATCGGCATCAATCATTTCATGAATATACTGAATTAATTCATTATAATTGTTAAAATGATTTTGATAAATAGACTGCCTAGATATGCCTGCCTCCTTAGCTATTTGGGTTAAGGTAAAGTGAGTGCTAGAAGGGTGTTTAGAAGCGAGCGAGAAGAAGGCATTGATAATATTTTCTCTTGTTCCTTTAGGCATAAGAATCTCCTTAGTCTTTTATAATTTTATTATATTGAAATGCTTTTCAAAATCAATAGTCATACTAGTAAAAGAGGGAGAAAAAGCTGACACCGTGTAAATTTGTGAGGTCTATCTATCCGATAAATTGAGAATTTCCTATGAGAAAGAGTAGGTTGGAGATTAGGCTTAGTTGTAGCAGTTACAGATTTAGAGATAACTTTTTTTGGGAAAGGTCATTGACAGGACGTCATGTTTTTACTATTGATTGCATCGTTCTTGAGGCTTAATATAACTATAATACAAAGGAAAGAAGGTAATGCTGATGTTGGTTTGGCGAGTTGTGACGGTGGTGGAATTGCTTGTGTTTGCCCTTTTGGTAGCCTTTATCTTGCTTAGACCAGCAGATGCAACAGGTGTTGATAATAGCCTGACTATGCAGCTAATCAGTCTTGGTTTGATTGCCTTCTTATACTTGCCATTTCTCATAGGTCAAGTTATCTGGTACATTATCCTAAAAACAAGAAAGTCGTCTACCTCTCTCTGATGGTTAAGAGAGAGCTCTTACTATATATTAAGAAAGTAAATGACTATCACTACGATATTATAAATTAAAGAGGCAGAAATTGATTTTCTGTCTCTTTATATCTTTTATCATCATGAGTTTAGTGTTTTTTCCTTGATTTTGAGAGCTTTTTAAGACTTGAGGAGCCAGCTTCCAGATGAAATTTCGTCCAAATTAGGCTATAATTGTTAATATGAAAGTTCTACTTTATCTTGAAGGAAAATCGGTTCTTGAAAAATCAGGAATTGGTCGGGCTCTCCACCATCAGATGCATGCCTTGGACTTGGCGGGGATTCCCTATACAACAGACATCTTGGGTGATTACGATGTTGTTCATATCAATACTTACGGACCACGTAGTTTGATGTTGTTGCATGCCGCAAAACGTCGTGGCAAAAAAGTCATCATGCATGGTCATTCAACTCGTGAGGACTTTGAAAATTCATTCATCGGCTCCAACTTGATGGCCCCTCTTTTTGGGAAATACTTGGCCCACATGTATCAAAAGGCTGACTACGTGATTACGCCATCTGAGTATTCCAAAAAGTTGATTCAGTCTTACGGGGTGACTACGCCGATTATTGCTGTTTCAAATGGTATTGATTTGAAAAAATACGGCAAGGACCCACACAAGGAAAAAGTCTTCCGTGACTATTTTGGCATTAAGGAAGGACAGCCAGTTGTGATTTGTGCTGGCCTTTATTTTCAACGTAAGGGGATCGAAGACTTTGTCAAGGTTGCTGAGAAGTTGCCTCATGTTCGATTCATCTGGTTAGGCAGTATCAGTAAGTGGTTGATTCCTAAGAAAATTCGAGACATTGTCAATGGTAAGCATCCTGATAATGTCAGCTTCCCAGGTTATTTTAAGGGAGCGGTTTTTCAGGGGGCTATGAGTGGCGCCAGTGCTTTCTTTTTCCCATCTTACGAGGAAACAGAAGGAATTGTGGTACTTGAAGCCTTTGCTAGTTATCAGCATGTGGTCTTGCGTGACATTCCAGTTTATGAGGGCTGGGTTGACGACACGGCTGCCACATTTGGACATAATGTGGATGAATTTGTAGTGGCCTTGCAAGATGTTATTGATGGTAAAGTGGACAAACGTGAAGCAGGGTACAAGGTTGCGGAAAGTCGCTCGATTGATGATGTGGCTCAGAAACTTGTAGAAGCCTACAAAGAAGTATTGGAGATTTAAATGCGTATCGGATTGTTTACAGATACCTATTTTCCACAGGTATCCGGTGTTGCGACGAGCATTCGCACATTGAAGACGCAGTTGGAAAAAATGGGGCATACGGTCTTTATCTTTACAACAACTGATAAGGATGTTGATCGCTATGAGGATTGGCAGATTGTCCGTATTCCTAGTGTGCCTTTCTTTGCCTTTAAGGACCGACGTGTGGCTTATCGTGGCTTTTCTAAGGCACTGGAGATTGCCAAGCAATACAAGCTAGATATTATTCATACGCAGACTGAATTTTCTTTGGGTCTCCTTGGAATTGCGATTGCGCGTGAACTCAAGATTCCTGTCGTGCATACCTATCATACGCAATACGAGGACTACGTTCGCTACATTGCCAAGGGAATGGTGATTCGACCAAGCATGGTTAAGTACATTGTTCGTGGCTTTATGAGTGATTTGGATGGGGTCATTTGTCCAAGTGAAATTGTTTACGACCTTCTCCTTAAGTATAAGATAGCAGCTGAGAAACGTGTTATTCCAACTGGTATTGAACTTGAAAAATTCCAACGCCCAGAAATCACCGAAGAGGATAAGGCGGACTTGAGAGCCAAACTTGGTATTGCTTCTGATGAGATTATGTTGCTGAGTCTTTCCCGTATTTCTTATGAGAAAAATATTCAGGCAATACTAGCAGCATTACCATCTGTCTTAAAGGAGGAAGAAAAGGTTCGTCTGGTTGTTGCCGGTGCTGGGCCTTATCTGGAAGACCTTAAGTCGCAGACTGCTAAACTTGGTATTGAGGACAAGGTGATTTTCACTGGTATGATTGCGCCTAGTGAGACGGCACTTTATTATAAGGCTGCTGACTTCTTTATTTCAGCATCAACCAGTGAGACTCAGGGCTTGACCTATCTGGAAGCCTTGGCAAGTGGTACCCCAGTTATTGCGCATGGTAATCTTTATTTGGATAATGTGATTACAGACCAAATGTTTGGAACACTTTATTATCATGATAATGACTTGGCGGGTGCTATTTTGGAAGCAGCCATTGCAACACCTCAAAAAGATGAGAATAAGTGGTCTAAAAAGCTCTATGAGATTTCTGCAGAAAACTTTGGAAAACGTGTTTATGAGTACTATTTGGATTTGACCATTTCTAAGGATTTCCACAATGATTTGAATGGTGAAGATAGTACTATGAAACGCTTGACTCGCATGGTGACCTATCTACCTACGAAGGCTATCACCCTGCCTGTTAACGGCTCTGTTCGCATCCTCAAAGGGTCCGCCAAGCAGGTCAAGAAAATCCGCAATATTACAAGACTTTTGGATTAAGTAAGTGCTTAGCTTTTCATCGTTTTACAAAAATCTGAGAATTGCTTCATAAAAGAGATAATTAGCTTGAAAAATTACAGTTTCATGCTATAATAACGCATAGAGACATATCAGTCATGAGAAATCTTTTAGAGAGCGTGTGGTGCTGGAAATCACGCAGAGGACATGATTGGGACTACTCGATAACTTTTTATGCAAACATAAAACGGTGGCCACGTTAGAGCCAATCAGAGGTGTAGGACAAACTCGTTTTTTGTCGTACACGAACTAAGGTGGAACCACGTTGCGACGTCCTTTCGAGGATGTCGTTTTTATGTTGTATGAGGGTGCTTTAACAATTTTAGACGGTCTAGTTTAGCTAGGAATTTTTACTTTGTGACTCATGCTCTCTCTTTGATTACTGCCAGAGCTATCTAGAGCACAAGGTGATACTATCTTTTTAGTTGAAGGAGAATATGATGGGGTTCAAATTTGAAGCTATCAAGGCCTACTTGATTGACCACGGTGTGGATGCTAGTCTTGCTGAGACCATGCACGCTATCTATGCTACTAGGAGAATCGGTAGGTCAACCTTTGCTAATTTCCTAATTGTTTTTACAGAAACAGAGGGTTTGATTATTTCTATTACTCTTTTAGGAAAATTAGGAGATATTATCGCCAAATTTCCTGAAGAGACGATTATGTCTTATCAGTTAAAAAAACGCTTGTTTATTGGTTACAAACTTCGCCTATTTCTAACTGATGGTAAGGAGATGGACTTTAATGTCAACAAGATATTGATTGGAGCGGGTTGGCATAATACGGAATTGCAAAGCATCCTAGAAACAAACTACTACAACAAAAATAATTAATAGAAAGGACGAAGGGGCTCATCCTATAGAGCCCTGACATCTAAATTATGATTAACATTACTTTCCCAGATGGCGCTGTTCGTGAATTCGAATCTGGCGTTACAACTTTTGACATTGCACAATCTATCAGCAATTCCCTAGCTAAAAAAGCTCTTGCTGGTAAATTCAACGGCAAATTGATTGACACAACTCGTGCCATCACTGAAGACGGAAGTATCGAAATCGTGACACCTGATCATGAAGATGCCCTTCCAATCTTGCGTCACTCAGCGGCTCACTTGTTTGCCCAAGCAGCTCGTCGTCTCTTCCCAGATATCCATTTGGGTGTCGGCCCAGCCATCGAAGATGGTTTCTACTACGATACGGACAATCAAGCGGGTCAAATCTCTAACGAAGACCTTCCTCGTATCGAAGAAGAAATGAAGAAAATCGTTAAAGAAAACTTCCCATCAATTCGTGAAGAAGTGACTAAGGATGAAGCGCGTGAAATCTTCAAAAACGATCCTTACAAATTGGAATTGATTGAAGAACACTCAGAAGACGAAGGTGGTTTGACTATCTACCGTCAAGGTGAATACGTTGACCTTTGCCGTGGCCCTCACGTGCCATCAACTGGTCGTATCCAAATCTTCCACCTCTTGAATGTTGCAGGTGCTTACTGGCGTGGAAATAGTGACAATGCCATGATGCAACGTATCTATGGTACAGCTTGGTTTGACAAAAAAGATCTTAAAACATATCTTAAACGTCTCGAAGAAGCTAAAGAACGTGACCACCGTAAACTTGGTAAAGAACTTGATTTGTTCATGATTTCTCAAGAAGTCGGTCAAGGGCTTCCATTCTGGTTGCCAAATGGTGCGACTATCCGTCGTGAGTTGGAACGTTATATCGTTGATAAAGAAGTCGCTGCGGGCTACCAACACGTTTATACGCCACCAATTGCTTCTGTGGAATTGTATAAGACTTCCGGTCACTGGGATCATTACCGTGAAGACATGTTCCCTCCAATGGATATGGGAGATGGGGAAGAATTTGTCCTTCGTCCAATGAACTGCCCACACCACATCGAAGTTTACAAACACCATGTTCACTCTTATCGTGAATTGCCAATCCGTATCGCTGAAATCGGTATGATGCACCGTTACGAAAAATCAGGTGCTTTGACAGGTCTTCAACGTGTTCGTGAAATGTCACTTAACGATGGACATACTTTCGTTGCTCCAGAACAAATCGAAGATGAATTCAAGAAAATTCTTCAATTGATCATCGATGTTTATGAAGACTTTAACTTGACGGATTACCGTTTCCGTTTGTCTTATCGTGACCCTGCAGATAAGCACAAATACTTTGACAATGATGAAATGTGGGAAAATGCGCAACGCATGTTGAAAGCGGCTGTTGATGATATGGGTGTTGAGTACTATGAAGCCGAAGGAGAAGCAGCCTTCTATGGACCAAAATTGGATATCCAAGTTAAAACTGCTCTTGGTAAGGAAGAAACTCTTTCTACTATTCAGTTGGACTTCTTGCTTCCAGAACGTTTTGACCTTCACTACATCGGAGCTGATGGTGAAGAACACCGTCCAGTCATGATTCACCGTGGGGTTATCTCAACTATGGAACGCTTCACAGCTATTCTGATTGAAAATTACAAGGGTGCTTTCCCAACATGGCTTGCCCCTCACCAAGTAACCCTTATTCCAGTATCTAATGAAAAACACGTGGACTACGCATGGAAAGTGGCTAAGAAACTTCGTGATCGTGGTGTCCGTGCCGAAGTGGATGAACGTAATGAAAAAATGCAGTTCAAGATTCGTGCTTCTCAAACGCAAAAAATTCCTTACCAATTGATTGTTGGTGACAAGGAAATGGAAGACGGAACTGTTAACGTTCGTCGTTATGGTCAAAAACAAACACACACTGAGACTGTTTCAGAATTTGTAGAGAATATCCTTGCTGATATCGCTCGCAAATCACGCCCAGATGCCGAATAAATAAAGGGTCGGTTAGCTAAGCTAACTGACTTTTTAGTAGGATAAACCATGCCTGTTTTTATGAAAAGACTTTTATTTCTGCTGGGGGCATTCCTAGTCTTATTACTAACTAGCTTTACCTATCATAGATTAGCCTTGCAAAGAGAAAAGGCCTCTCTAACACCTAAAGGTCAACTGGTAGCTGTCAATGGACACAAAATGAGCGTCTTGGTAAAAGGAAACGGTCCGCAAACCCTAGTTTTTCTCTCTGGTGCTGGGACGGCTTCACCAATCTTAGATTTTAAAGATGTGTATGATGGGCTTTCAGACAAGTATAGAATAGTCCTTGTTGAAAGAGCTGGTTATGGTTACAGTGAGGATACGTCTCAGTCAAGGGATGTTGCTGTGGTCCTTTCAGAAACACGTCAAGCACTTGCAAAAGCTCATGTGTCAGGTCCCTATATCGTGATCTCTCATTCGATGGCCTCATTAGAGACGCTCCTCTGGCAGGAAAACTACCCGAGTGAAGTAAAAGCTGTGGTTGGTCTTGATTGGGCCTTTCCAGAAAGTTATTCCCATTTGAAGAGGCATCCTCAGATGTTGCGTCTGGCCCGTTGGGGAAGTCAATTAGGTCTGCTAAGATTACTGCCGAGACAATTATATATGCCTAATGAGAATCTAAGTGATAGTGACCGCCGTCTCTATCAAGAAATAGCTTACAGACAACTCTTGTCGCAAGCTATGTTAAATGAGAGCCTGTGTGTTAAAGAAAATGCTAAGAAGGTGAACTCCACTAGCATCAAGTCACAAATGCCCGTGCTACTCATGGTCTCTAATGGAAAAGGGACAGTATTCAGTCAGGAGCAGTGGCGACACTATGCGATCAGTTTTGCGAAGAATCAGGAAAATATCGAACTGGCGTTTTATGATGCTCCTCATTATTTCTACCACTATCAGACCAAAGAAGTGATTAGAAGCATAGAGGATTTCATACAAGAGACAACTGATTAAATGATTGAGGAGAGATGTGATGCTCATTGGTTCAAAAGCCTTTAATTGCTTATGGAAGGAATGGCAGGAAGAACACCAACCATTGCAAGTACTTCAGTTATTGCTGGCTTATATAGAGATGCCAGAAGACCTATCTGGGGAACTTAAAGAAACCCAAGACTTATTATCTTATTTTGATCCTGACTTGGCGCCTCATGATTCCTTTTGGAAGGCTATTGTTAGGTTAGTAGATTTGGCTTTTCCTGGTGATAGCTTGTCTCAGGAAGGCCTTGTAGAGCGCCAAATTCATCAGCTACGTTACCTGATTTCGAGTCAACAGGCCCAGTATGTGCGGAGGCATTATAAAAAGCCAGGGATGACGGACAAAGAGGCTTTGGCTGCCTATCTCAGATGGAAGCCATTTACCATGTTCGATCAGGGGCGTTTGCACCAGAAGATTGCTGTCCGTGATGGGAAGGTGGTTTATCCTGATGGGATTCCAAGTATCAATCTCAAGATTCTCCTTTATAATCGCATAGAGTTTATTTTGGATAGTCAGGGAAATTTTCTCAATGAGGTCGATGCTGAGAAGGTGACGGAGAGTGGCGTGGTTAATGGCGCCAGTTTCAACTATGGCAATTATAAGCGCCATTGGCAACTGGATGTGGAACCAGTCCAACCACATGATCCTAACTATCGTAATCGGATGACAAAGGGCTTTCGATCTCCTAACAAATTGAGAAAGAAGTGGGGACGGAAAGCACCCGAACAGTTTGATAAATCTTTCTACAATCCAAAAGGTATCTATGCCCAATCTCATAGGTCTTTGGCAAATGATGTCAAACGCCAAGCCAGAGCTTTTCTCGCTATGGTTTATGGCTTCAAACCGTTCCATACAAAGTAATCAAAGGAGTTTAATATGTCTAAACAACCCCAAAATAATAAGGGAACGGCGGTCCTAGGATCGCTAGTCTTTATGGCCTTATACGCCTTAGGTATTTGGCACAATGCTGTCCGAGGAAATATTCCCTTCCTCATTCTTTGGAGTGTCTTACTCCTTGTTAATATCAGCTATCTGATTTTCCGCTTGAAAAAATAAAAAATAAGACAGACCAGAATTATTGTGTATTCAGGTCTGTCTTATTTTTTATATTCAATTATAGCTTACCACTTGCTTTCTTCTGGGATAATAATCCAGCAAATGATGTAGAAAAGAAAACCTGTTCCAAATAAGAAGATCGCTGCAGCCCAAATAAGGCGAATAATGACAGGGTCAATTTCAAGATAATTGGCGATACCAGAACAAACACCGGCGATGATCTTGTTGTTTGGATCTCGTCTGAGTTCTTTTTTCATATGATTTACCTCCGTATGGCCTTATTATATCATAACTATTTGAAACCTAGTATTAGTTTTAAGGAAGCATGAAATAGACGATTCCCATGTATTGAAGAGCTGAAGCCAACATGATAAAGAGGTGCCAAATCATGTGGAAGTATGGCTTTTTCTTAGCATAGAAGGCGGCACCGATAGTGTATGACAATCCTCCAGCAAGCATGAGTCCCCAAAAAGCAGGTCCTGTCTTAGTGATGATAGCAGGGATAATGAAGATTACCAACCAACCCATCATCAAATAGAGGAAGAGAGAGAACTTTTCATTGATTTTTTTGGCAAAGATTTTGTAGAGAATACCAAAAATCGTTGTTCCCCATTGGAGGACGATGATGCTGTAACCTAGCCAACCGCCAACTAGCGAGAGGGCAACAGGCGTATAGCTCCCAGCAATGGCAATGTAAATCATGCTGTGGTCAATGATACGTAGGACCATTTTGTGGGGTGAGTTGTAATCCATGGCATGGTAGATGGCTGAGCTCAAAAACATGAGGAAGAGGCTGATGACGAAAACAGACATTCCTACAGCAGCAGTCATGCCATAACCGTTGTTGGCATGGACGGCAGTGATTGGCAATAGGACCAGCATGGCTATAGCTCCGACAGCATGAGTCACGCTATTAGCCACTTCCTCACCAAAGCTAAGTTTTTTACTGAGTTTGAGGTTGGGAGAAGTATTAAAAGTAGCAGTATTAGACATTGTTTCCTCCTTCAAGGTCGTTCAAAAGTTGATGGGTAGCTCGGTAGCACTGTAGGGTCTGACAGGCCGATAAGATGACTTGCGGTGCATCCTGGGGAATTTGACCATTCATGCAGGCGACAAAGTCATTGTAGTAGGCCTTCTGGCTTTCAGCATCTGTTCGTAGAATTTCCAAGGTTTTCGCAATCTCAGAAATCTCAAAAACGGTCTTTAGACTCGTAATCACAATAAGTCTGGCTACTTGAGCAGCATTGTATTTTTTCTTGATAGGTTTTGCGACATGGCCATGCTTGACATAATTATTGACCATAGAGGCGGTTAGCCCCTTGTCGTTTGGTCCCAAAGTGCTCTGGGTGACCTGATTGACATAGAGCAAAACCTGATCCAAATAGAGTTCAATCTCTGGTAATTCCTCCCAGAGAGGGTAGTGTTGTGTTGTCAAATTATAAAAACCTCTTTATCTAGTTTCCATAACTAGATTATAACATTATAGAAATTCAAGTCAAGTCAGAACTCGTGAGACATAAAAAAGATGTTGAGATAATATTTCCAACATCTTTTTTATTTATTCGATAAGATTATGTGATTTTTTGGACTGTTCTTCTATCACTTTGATGAGTTTCTAAGTTTCTCTAGAATTGCTTGAGCAGTTTCCTGATTCATATGTTTGGCCTTGAGAAGCTCAGTCAAAACTTGAGGCATTTCTTCGGGACTAGCTCCGGCTAACAGGGCCAGAGATTTAGCTTGGAGTTTCATATGCCCTGCTTGGATTCCTGTTGAGGTCAATGCTTTTAGGGCAGCCAGATTTTGGGCCAGTCCAAGAGAGACGATGATACTGGCAAGGGTTCTGGCATCTGGGTGGTTCAACAAGTCATGGGCAATAGATACACTCGGATTAAGTCCAATAGAACCACCACGGGTTGCAATAGGCATGGGTAGGGTTAATTCTCCCACCAGTTCCTTAGCCTCCTGATCATAGGTCCATGTAGACAGGCCACGGTAGCTCCCATCCTTGCTAGCATAGGCGTGGCTTCCCGCCTCAACTGCTCGCCAATCATTTCCAGTTGCTATAACTAGGGCATCGATACCATTGAAAATTCCCTTATTATGGGTAGCTGCTCGGTAAGGGTCTACCTGAGCCAGTTGGCTGGCTAGTTCTATCTTCTTGGCTAGGTCATGGGCTTCTTCCTTATTTCGACTGAGGAAGCGTGTGCTAAGACGGCAAGTCGCTGTCACAAGGCTTTCGGTAGCTAGATTTGAGAGAATGGCCATGAGGCTTTGACCTTGGGAGAGATTTTCCAATTCTGGTACCAGCGCTTCCATCATGGTGTTGACCATATTGGCTCCCATAGCTTCTTGGGTATCAACGGCTAGATAGACAATGAGGAAGTCTCCCTTGGTGTCAGTCCAGAGCTTGCGTGGCCCTCCCCCACGTTTAACGATAGAAGGGTGGGCTTCTTTAGCAATCTCTATAAGCTCTTGACTAGCTGCATGAATTTTACTTGAAGCAGTGGCTTTATCGGGGACATCAAAGAGGGCGACTTGCCCAATCATCTGACGGTCATGAATCGTTGTTGTGAAACCGCCAGAGCGCTTAATGAGCTTATTGGCATAAGAAGCAGCAGCTACAACAGAAGGCTCCTCAGTAACCATGGGAACCTGATAGGTCACGCTATCAACCAACACATCTGGGCAAATGGCAAAGGGAAGTGTAAAGCGACTAATGACATTTTCAGCCATTTGATTGGCGGTTTCAAGAGAAAGTTGGTGATCATTATCCAGAAGATTTTGATTTTCCTGAGACAAAAGAGCATTATTTTTCAAATGCTCTTTGCGTTCTTGCGGTGTCTTCTTGGAAAAACCTGTCCAAGAGAGTTTAGTCATATTAATTTCCTTTATAGATACGTTGGTGTTCAGAGATTTCAGTCAGTCGAAAAGGGCCAGTTTGGTATGTAGCGAATTGGGTTGATCCGGTGTCATCTAACTGAGCTTCTTCATAGAAAAGTTTTTCATAGTCGGCAACACTTAACTTTTGACGTTTGGCAAAGGTATCTAGACGATCTGAACGAAGCAGGTCTTTGTAGCCCTCAACCAGACGTCCTGAGAAAATTTCGGAGACAGCTCCAGAACCATAAGAGAAGAAGCCAATCTTGTCTCCAGCTTTAAGGTCTTGCGACTGTTCAAGCAAGGAAAGAAGTCCAAGATAAAGTGACCCTGTATAGATATTCCCGATTTGACGACTATAGGTAATAGAAGCTTCGAAGTTACTTGTGAGACGCTCTTTGTTCTCTGGGTTCAAATCTTTTGGAATAATCTTGTTAAGTCCCTTAAGAGCCAATTTGGGATAAGGAAGGTGAAGGCAGAAAGCTGCAAAATCAGTGAAATCTGCTTGATGACGTTCCTGGTAAGCTGACCAAGTGGTTTTCAAACTGTCAAGGTACTGTTTGGTTGAATAAATGCCTTGAACATAAGGCGTTGAACTGTAGTTGGGACGCCAAAAATCCATGACATCACGAGTTTGTGCCACATTATCATCAGCAAGCTCCAAGATACGAGGATCCTGACTGA
The DNA here is from genome assembly GCF_000187445.1 of Streptococcus sp. C150. Classification (NCBI taxonomy): domain Bacteria; kingdom Bacillati; phylum Bacillota; class Bacilli; order Lactobacillales; family Streptococcaceae; genus Streptococcus; species Streptococcus sp. C150. The sequence goes on from NZ_GL698449.1 coordinate 233,162, forward strand.
CTAGCATAGCTACAGCCCCAGCCCCCTGAGTAGACTCTCCAGAGGAACCTACACCATAACGGGCAATGTCACTAGCGATAACCAGAACCTTGCTATCCGGATGGGCTGCTACATGTAATTTAGCATAGTTCAGTCCGGCAGTTGCCGCATAGCAGGCTTCCTTCATTTCGAAAGAACGGGCAAAAGGTTGAATGTTGAGAAGACTGTGGACATAAACTGCAGCAGCCTTTGATTGGTCAATGGAAGACTCGGTCGCCACAATGACCATATCAATGGCTTTCTTGTCTTTGTCACTTAAAATGTCAGCGGCTGCATCAGAAGCAAGTGTCACGATATCTTCTGTAATCGGCGTAATGCTAGTTGCATCAAGCATCAACCCCTTGCTGAATTTTTCCGGCTCTGCCCCACGGGCAAGAGCTAGATCCGCCATGTTTAGAACATATTGACTGGTCGCAAAACCAATCTTGTCAATTCCAATAGACATATGATGTTTCCTTTTTTCTTCATTGTAGAGCATCCAGAGGATACTAATCTATAGTGATTTTACCATAAAAGAGCGCTTTCGCCTTGAAAAAACTTTGATAGTTAGTAATATCTTATTTTTTGATAAGGGCTAGAGGATTTTACAAGATTTTCCTTGGGGGAACATGACCCTTTTGTTTCTCATTTGAAGTAGAATAAGGTAAAATTGAAATGGTACTCTACTATTTTTTTAGCTATGTTAGAAAAGTAAAATTGTTGTTAGAGATTGAAATCATTGCGAACGTTAAGTGAGACTTTCCGCTGTGAGAGTAGTGTCTGTAAATAAAGTGTTTTGTTTACAGACACTCGGAATTTTTGAGACCATAGGCTTAAAAATTAGTCTTGGAACTTCGTAGAAGTTCGTAGACTTCCGTAAACACTTAAGGAAAGTCTCAAAAAATACTTTGTTTTTAAATAGAATAAAGAGGAAAATCATGACAAAAGCAGATACTATTTTTAAAGAAAATATCACTAAAATCATGGAAGAAGGTGTTTGGTCGGAGCAAGCACGTCCCAAATACAAGGATGGTACTACGGCCAATTCCAAATATATCACAGGTTCTTTTGCAGAATATGATTTAAGTAAGGGAGAGTTTCCAATTACGACTCTTCGTCCTATCGCTATCAAATCTGCCATCAAAGAAGTGTTCTGGATTTATCAAGACCAGACAAACAGCTTAGATGTCCTTGAAGATAAGTATAATGTCCACTATTGGAATGATTGGGAAGTTGAAGACGTGCCTGCTAATAATGGGGACAAGCGTTCAATTGGTCAGCGTTATGGGGCGGTTGTTAAGAAACACGACATCATTAATCGTTTACTAGCCCAGTTAGAGGCCAATCCTTGGAATCGCCGTAATGTCATTTCTCTTTGGGATTATGAAGCCTTCGAGGAGACAGCGGGGCTTCAGCCTTGTGCCTTTCAGACCATGTTTGACGTTCGTCGTGTGGGTGAGGACATTTATTTGGATGCGACCTTGACGCAGCGCTCCAACGATATGTTGGTGGCCCATCACATTAATGCCATGCAGTATGTGGCTCTTCAGATGATGATTGCCAAGCATTTTGGCTGGAAAGTTGGTAAGTTCTTTTATTTTGTCAATAACCTCCATGTTTATGACAATCAATTTGAGCAAGCCGAGGAACTTCTCAAGCGTCAACCGTCTGACTGCCAACCACGCTTGATCCTTAATGTTCCTGATGGAACTAATTTTTTCGATATCAAACCAGAAGATTTTGAATTGGTGGACTATGATCCTGTTCAACCCCAACTCAAATTTGACTTAGCAATTTAATAAATGCTTATGATTTAAGCCCATAAAGAGCTGGCAAAGTTTTTCCAAGCTCTTTTTCTCTTTTTTTGTTAGAATGGATTGTAAACGTAAAAAGAAAAGGAAATACTGTGTCTAAACAACTCATTGCTATTTGGGCAGAAGCTCATAACCATGTTATTGGGAAGAATCACACCATGCCTTGGCATTTACCTGCTGAACTGGCACATTTCAAAAAAACAACCATGGGTTCAGCTATTCTTATGGGGCGTGTGACCTTTGATGGTATGAATCGCCGTTGTCTACCAGGACGTGAAACCTTGATTTTGACACGAGACAAGGACTTTAGCTGTGAGGGTGTGAGAGTGGTGACTAGTGTTGAGGAAGCTCTATCTTGGTTTGAACAGCAAGATAAGGACCTCTATATTGCTGGCGGTGCTGGTGTCTACAAGGCTTTTGATGGTCACTATGATGCACTCGTTAAGACAACTATCGAGGCTGATTTAGAGGGAGACACGTATTTTCCACAACTAGATATGACGGCATTTAAAGAGGTATCACGACATCTAGTGGTTAAGGATGATAAAAATGCCTATGATTTTAGCGTAAGTCGCTATGAAAAAGAAGGAGACTAGGTTCATGCAACGTAGTGTTTTTGGATTATTTACTGCATTATTGGGAGTACTATGTGTATTGTCCGCCATCCCTGCCTTTCGTAAGAAACGTTATGGTTTAGCAGTTTTTCTCTTATTAAATGCTTTTACTAACCTTGTCAATACTATTCACGCCTTCTATGGCACCCTATTTTAGAAAAGAGTGAGGAATAAATGGCTGGAAATCGTAATGAAGAAATGGTTTATTGTTCGTTTTGCGGCAAAAACCAAGAAGAAGTAAAGAAAATTATCGCCGGCAATGGCGTTTTCATCTGTAATGAATGTGTGGCCTTGTCACAAGAAATTATTCGTGAAGAAATGGCAGAGGAAGTTTTGGCTGACTTGGCTGAAACACCAAAGCCAAAAGAACTTTTGGATATTTTGAACAACTATGTCGTAGGGCAAGATCGTGCTAAACGTGCCTTGGCAGTAGCTGTTTACAACCACTATAAACGTATCAACTTCACCGAAAGTCGTGAAGACAACGAAGTGGAACTGCAAAAATCAAATATTCTTATGATTGGACCAACAGGTTCAGGGAAGACTTTCTTAGCTCAGACCTTGGCTCGTAGTTTGAATGTACCTTTTGCAATTGCTGATGCCACTTCATTGACAGAGGCAGGTTATGTGGGTGAGGATGTGGAAAATATCCTCCTCAAACTCATTCAAGCCGCAGATTTCAATATTGAACGTGCGGAACGTGGTATCATCTATGTCGATGAGATTGATAAAATTGCCAAAAAAGGTGAGAATGTTTCCATCACTCGTGACGTTTCAGGTGAAGGGGTTCAACAAGCCCTCTTGAAAATTATTGAAGGAACAGTGGCCAGTGTTCCCCCTCAAGGTGGTCGTAAACACCCTAACCAAGAGATGATTCAAATCGATACGAAGAATATTCTCTTCATCGTGGGTGGTGCTTTTGATGGTATCGAAGATATCGTTAAGCAGCGTCTGGGTGAGAAAATCATTGGTTTTGGTCAAAATAATAAGGCAATTGATGATGATTCATCCTATATGCAAGAAATCGTCGCTGAAGATATCCAAAAGTTCGGCCTTATCCCTGAGTTTATCGGACGTTTGCCAGTCCTCGCTGCCCTTGAACAGTTAACGGTTGATGACTTGGTTCGTATCTTGACAGAGCCAAGAAATGCCTTAGTTAAACAGTATCAAACTCTCTTGTCTTATGATGGTGTTGAACTTGAGTTTGATCAGGAGGCGCTTGGGGCTATTGCAAGCAAGGCAATCGAACGTAAGACAGGTGCTCGTGGACTTCGCTCTATCATTGAAGAAGTCATGATGGATGTCATGTTTGAAATTCCGAGTCAGGAAGATGTCACAAAGGTTCGCATCACCAAAGAAGCTGTTGATGGCACTGCTTCACCGATTATGGAAACGGTGTAAAGGGGGATGTATGGCTGAAGAACAAGTCCTAAATACCCATAATGCTGAGATTCTGCTCAGTGCAGCAAATAAGAGCCATTACCCGCAAGATGACCTGCCTGAAGTTGCCCTTGCAGGACGTTCAAATGTTGGTAAATCAAGCTTTATCAACACACTTCTTGGTCGTAAAAACCTTGCCCGTACTTCTGGAAAACCTGGAAAAACACAATTGCTCAATTTCTACAATATTGACGACAAGTTACGCTTTGTGGATGTTCCAGGCTACGGTTATGCCCGTGTGTCCAAAAAAGAACGTGCCAAATGGGGGAAAATGATTGAGGAATACCTCGTGACTCGAGACAATCTTCGTGTGGTTGTTAGCTTGGTTGACCTTCGACATGAACCAACCCAGGACGATATCCAAATGTATGAATTCCTCAAGTATTATGAAATTCCAGTTATTGTCGTAGCGACTAAGGCTGACAAGATTCCTCGCGGAAAATGGAACAAGCACGAATCCGTCATAAAGAAAAAACTTAATTTCGATAAGAATGACCATTTCATCGTCTTTTCATCTGTCACACGTGACGGTTATGATGAAGCATGGGATACGATTTTGTCAGAATTGTGAGAAGAGCTCGGAGAAATCCGAGTTTTTTTTGTGATAGTTTGTGTCTATCTCTTTGATAGTTTCCACCTATTATCCAAGGAGATGATATTGTGATAAGCTTGTTTTATTACATTTTTGGAGGAATTTATGGAAAACCATAATTATGAAAATGAAGGTCAGTTCCAACGGAAGATGACTTCACGCCACCTCTTTATGCTATCGCTGGGTGGTGTCATTGGTACTGGTCTCTTCTTGAGCTCAGGCTATACGATTGCACAAGCGGGTCCCCTCGGTGCTATCCTATCTTATCTTGTGGGAGCTATCGTTGTTTACTTGGTCATGCTTTCATTGGGGGAGTTAGCAGTAGCTATGCCAGTGACGGGGTCCTTCCACACCTATGCTACTAAGTTTATTAGTCCGGGAACCGGCTTTACAGTAGCCTGGCTTTATTGGATTTGTTGGACGGTTGCCTTGGGAACAGAATTTTTGGGTGCTGCTATGTTGATGCAACGTTGGTTTCCATCAGTTCCGGCTTGGATTTTTGCAGCCTTCTTTGCCTTAGTGATTTTTGGTATTAATGCTTTGAGCGTGAGGTCTTTTGCGGAAGCGGAATCCTTCTTCTCGTCAATAAAAGTCATTGCTATCTTGGTCTTCATCATTCTCGGTCTTGGAGCAATGTTTGGTTTGGTGAGTTTTGATGGTCACCATGAGGCTATTATGTTTAAGCATTTGACGGCTAATGGTCTCTTTCCAAATGGTGGTCTTGCCATTGTGTCAGTCATGTTGGCTGTTAATTATGCCTTTTCGGGAACAGAGTTAATCGGTATTGCAGCTGGTGAAACAGACAATCCTAAAGAAGCTGTTCCACGTGCTATTAAAACAACTATTGGACGCTTGGTTATCTTCTTTGTCTTGACCATTGTGGTTTTGGCTTCGCTTCTTCCCATGAAAGAAGCAGGGGTATCCTCAGCCCCTTTCGTTGATGTTTTTGACAAGATGGGGATTCCATTTGCGGCGGACATCATGAACTTTGTTATTTTAACTGCTATCCTTTCTGCAGGAAATTCAGGTCTTTATGCGTCAAGTCGTATGCTTTGGTCTTTGGCCAATGAGGGAATGCTTAATAAAAAGTTAGTGAAAATCAATAAGCACGGTGTTCCAATGACAGCTCTTTTGATTTCCATGGCCGGAGCAGTTTTATCACTCTTTTCAAGTATCTATGCTGCAGATACGGTTTATCTAGCTTTGGTATCAATCGCTGGTTTTGCAGTTGTAGTTGTTTGGCTTTCTATTCCTATGGCACAGCTTAATTTCCGTAAACAGTGGAAGCTAGAACATTCCGAAGACGAACTGGACTATAAGACACCGTTTAATCCTGTCCTTCCTTATATCACAATCGTTCTATTGGCTATTTCTGTGATTGGGATTGCTTGGGATAGTTCACAACGTGCGGGGCTCTACTTTGGTATTCCTTTCATGATTTTCTGTTACCTTTATCACTACCTTCGCTTTAAAAAATGGTAAGGAGGCCTTTCATGGCAACATTTAAAGATTATTTGGAAAATAAATTTCCCCTCATTCTTCATGGCGCTTTAGGAACAGAGATGGAGGCCTTGGGTTATGATATTTCTGGCAAACTCTGGTCAGCCAAGTACCTTCTTGAGAAGCCAGAAGTTATTCAAGAAATTCACGAAACCTATGTAGCTGCTGGAGCTGACTTGATTACCACATCATCTTATCAAGCGACCTTACCGGGCTTGATGGAGGCAGGGCTTACTGAAAGAGAAGCGGAGCAGATTATTGCCCTAACGGTCCAGTTGGCAAAGGCTGCACGAGATAAGGTATGGGCAACCTTGGATGAGACCGAGAAAGCCAAACGCCCCTATCCTTTGATTTCTGGAGATGTTGGTCCTTACGCAGCCTATTTGGCCAATGGTTCTGAGTATACTGGAGATTATGGTCAGGTTACCGTTGAAACACTTAAGGATTTTCATCGCCCTCGAATTCAAATTCTCCTAGATCAAGGTGTCGATTTGTTGGCTTTGGAAACCATTCCTAATCATCTGGAAGCACAAGCCTTGGTTGAGCTCTTGGCTGAAGAATTTCCTGAGGTAGAAGCTTATATCAGTTTTACCATTCAAGTTCCAGATGCCATCAGCGATGGGACTTCTCTAGATGAGATGGCCAAGCTTGTTTCTCAGTCTAATCAAATCTTGGCAGTGGGAATCAATTGCAGTTCGCCGATTCTTTATGAACAAGCTCTACCTGTTCTTAAGAAGGCAGGCAAGGCCCTTATTACTTACCCTAATTCGGGTGAAGTTTATGATGGTGACAGTCAAACTTGGAAGCCTAAAGACAAGGATGCCCTCACCCTGCTCGAACATAGTAAAGATTGGCATGCTCATTTTGGGGTTCAGATTTTAGGGGGGTGCTGTCGTACACGTCCAAATGACATCAAAGCCTTATATCAAGAATTTAGAACCTAGTCAAATTTCTAATTATTTGTTATAATATGTGATTGTAAGGCCAAACGGCCTACATACTATCTGTAAAAATAAATCCAGCGTTAAGCTGGTTTTTAAAATGAAGAGGAAAATATGACCTACGAACAAGAATTTCTAAAAGACTTTGAAGCATGGGTTGTTACCCAAGTTAAAGTAAACGAAAAAGCCTTAGCCGCTAGTAAGAAAATTTGGGAAGAAGATGGTGATGAACGTGCCCGTGACGCAAGTTTCCGTTATGAAGCTAAATTAGATGCCTACAATTTCCTAATTGGTAAGTTTACCAATTATCGTGCCGGTAAAGGTTTCCATGATATGCCAGAAGGCTTGTTCGGGGAACGTCACTATTAATAGAAAATGATAAAGAAATGAGCGACGATCTTCTATAGGAAGAAGTCGTCTTTCAAAATGGGAGAAAAAACACATGGCAAAAGTAAAAAATAAAAAGAAGGCTTTTAAACACCGTTTGAAAAAACAAGGACTTTTCAATAATCTGAAAGCCCCAGTTCCACCAGTTCCACCAGTAGCCCCACAAGCGGTTGCTGAAACGCAGCCAGTTGCTAAAGAGGAAGTGGTCGCTAAAGATCTTAGTCTTGAAGCCTTTTCAGAACTTCCAGAAGTGGAAGGCCTTCGTTCAAACCTTGTAGAGACTCTTTACAATGAAGGCTTGACGTCAGCAGCAGCCTTTGCAGGTGTGACTGAAGATGAAGTCCTAGCCCTTAAAGGTGTAGGACCTGCAACTGTTAAAAAATTGAAAGAAAATGGTGTCAGCTTTAAAGCTTAAGCCTAAAAAAGATCCGAGGTGAAAACTTCGGATCTTTATTGTTTGCCTTATTAGCTATTTTAGTGATTGTCAGAACAGAAAACCACTAGCTTTTTGCTAGTGGTTGATAGATCTGAATTATTTATTTCTTTGGATTTTGTTTGGTTAAATTAAGTCCAAAAGGGACCAAGTTTTCTTGATGCTTGCGAATACGGGCCATATTCTCAGTGTGACGGAAAATAATCACTAAAGCCATGATGATAAGAACAGCACTAAAGATTGGATCATACCCATCTAGTAAAAAATGGATAGCCGGGAAAGTAGCCAGGGTAATCAGCCCAACAACTGCAGCAGTGACACTTGAAAATGAAATCATGCTGGTTAGATAGAGCGTTAGAGCAAAGACCAAGAGCAGAAAGACGCAGTAGAGGGGGGCAAAACCAAGAAGCACCCCAGCACTTGTTGCAACTGCCTTTCCACCCTTAAAACTAGCGAAGATTGGGAAAACATGTCCAATGATGGCAAAGAAACCAATGATTAGAGGAGATACAGCTGTGACACCCAACCAAACCGGTAGCAGCACTGCCAAAGTCCCCTTAAGCATGTCTACTAAGAAAGTGATTGTGCCAGCCGTCTTACCAAGAACACGGAAGGTATTAGTTGTTCCAGTATTTCCAGATCCGTGCTCCCGAAGATTCGTATGAAAGAAAACTTTTCCAATCCAGAGACCAGTCTGAATGGAACCCAGCAGGTAGGCGATAAGAATTAATAATAAGATTTTCATGAGATAATTATAGCATACAGCTTAGTAATTGACAAAGTTGGTCAGCTCTAAGATAAGCTAACAGCTTTCCTGATTTCCTTTGCAAATTCTTCTGAAAACTTATAAAATAATAAGGATGAAAATTTTGGAGGTCACTCTTGGCTAAAAAAGAAATAAATGTAAATAATTATAATGATGATGCCATTCAGGTACTGGAAGGGTTAGATGCGGTTCGCAAGCGCCCAGGAATGTACATTGGCTCAACGGATGGGACAGGTCTTCATCACCTGGTTTGGGAGATTGTCGATAATGCCGTCGACGAAGCTCTCTCAGGCTTTGGTGATGTCATCGCTGTCACCCTAAATAAGGATGGCTCCGTTTCTGTTTCTGACTCTGGACGTGGGATGCCGACAGGGATGCATGCCATGGGTAAACCAACAGTTGAAGTTATTTTCACTGTTCTCCACGCAGGTGGTAAATTTGGACAAGGTGGTTATAAGACTTCTGGAGGTCTTCACGGTGTGGGTTCCTCAGTTGTTAATGCACTGTCTAGCTGGCTTGAGGTAGAGATTACCCGTGATGGTAGCGTCTATCGTCAGCGTTTTGAAAATGGGGGTCACCCTGTAACAGGACTTGAAAAAATCGGCAAGGCACCTAAATCTAAGACAGGTACAAAAGTTACCTTTATGCCTGATGCTAGTATCTTTTCAACGACTGACTTCAAATTTAACACCATTTCAGAACGTCTCAAAGAATCGGCCTTCCTTCTTAAGAATGTCACTATGACATTGACAGACTTGCGTGGCGAAGAAGAAATTCGTGAAGAATTCCACTATGAAAATGGGGTTCAAGACTTTGTAACTTACTTGAATGAGGACAAGGAAACGCTGACACCAGTCATCTATATTGATGGAGACCAGCAGGAATTTCACCTAGAAGTAGCCCTTCAGTACAATGACGGTTACTCTGATAATATCCTTTCCTTTGTCAATAATGTCCGTACTAAGGATGGCGGTACTCACGAGACAGGCTTTAAATCAGCTATTACCAAGGCCTTTAACGATTATGCCCGTAAGACAGGTCTTCTCAAAGAAAAAGATAAAAATCTTGAAGGGTCAGATTACCGTGAGGGCTTGTCAGCAGTTATCTCGCTCTTGGTTCCTGAAGAACACCTTCAGTTTGAAGGACAAACCAAGGATAAATTGGGATCTCCTTTAGCTCGTCCTATTGTGGATAGCATCGTTTCAGAGCATTTAACCTACTTCCTTATGGAAAATGGAGATTTGGCTTCGAACTTGGTGCGTAAGGCTATCAAGGCCCGTGATGCCCGTGAAGCTGCCAGAAAAGCTCGTGATGCCAGTCGAAATGGCAAGAAAAATAAAAAAGACAAGGGGCTCTTGTCAGGAAAATTAACGCCAGCCCAGTCTAAAAATGCTAAGAAAAATGAGCTTTATCTGGTCGAAGGGGATTCTGCCGGCGGTTCAGCCAAACAAGGCCGTGATCGTAAATTCCAGGCCATTCTTCCTCTCCGAGGGAAGGTCCTCAACACTGAGAAAGCCAAAATGGCAGACATTCTCAAAAACGAAGAAATCAATACCATGATTTATACTATCGGTGCAGGAGTTGGAGCTGATTTTAACCTTGACGATATCAACTACGACAAGATTATCATCATGACCGATGCCGATACCGATGGGGCTCACATCCAAACCTTGCTTCTTACTTTCTTCTATCGTTATATGCGTCCACTAGTGGAAGCAGGACACGTTTATATCGCTCTGCCTCCTCTTTACAAGATGTCCAAAGGTAAAGGCAAGAAGGAAGTTGTCGAATACGCTTGGACGGACGGCGAACTTGAAGAACTTCGTCAAAAATTTGGTCGTGGCGCTCTTCTTCAACGTTACAAAGGGCTTGGTGAAATGAATGCTGACCAACTGTGGGAAACAACCATGGATCCAGAGACAAGAACCCTTATCCGAGTGACGATTGACGACCTAGCGCGTGCTGAACGTCGTGTCTCAGTCCTTATGGGAGATAAACCAGCACCACGCCGTCAATGGATCGAAGATAACGTTAAATTTACGCTTGAGGAAAGTGGCGTATTTTAGGTTGCAGGCCAGAAGGGAATGTAATAAGATAGAGTTAGGGAGAGCGCTTACTATCAATAGATACTTGGGATTATAAAGAAACAAGTTGATTATTTTCTACATAGTTTATTAACTATTTGCAGTGTCATTGACTAGAAATCAATGGAGGTAGAAAAATGAATTTTAATGTTATCGATTACCTACTTTACCATGCAGATGTAGCTTTTCCTGCTATTATTCTTATGGTTATTGTTTCTACCATATACTTAATTTTTTATGGCATACAACCTATAAAAACACGCTTTTCGATCCTTTTTCTCTTATCTATAGTCTCCCTCCTAATCTTCGTGGTGGATAATCCCCTCTATTCTTATTTTGGTAGTACATTCTCAGGTTTATTATTTGTTTTTTACTATATGATGGTCTTTTCAGTGTTTTATGTGCCATTCTCGCTAATAGCTTTTATAAAAAGTCTTCTACATTTAATACGCTTTCAAACCAAATATTCAATCTTACTAGTTATTAATAGTTTCTTTGCCACATTACTGGCTTTCCTCAACCTGCTCTTTTTACAAGGGTCTTTGGGATTTCTCCCTGCTTCATCTATGTACCTTATTTTTCTTCTCCTAGCGATAATTGGTATTGTTCAAAATATAATAGGAGGAAAGGAAAATGAAAAAAATAAAGACTATATTGCTAAGTCAGGAAAAGACAGTGTGAGGTAGACCTATGTTATCTAAGATATTAAGTTTTTTACTTTACTATCCTCAAGTGGTGTTTCCTGCATGTGGAGGGGCAATAGCTTATTTAAGCGTTTATAAAAAGAGACCACTAAAAACACGCTTTTTGATCTTGCCTATACTAGTAGTGATAACCTTCTTTCTATCTTTGATAGATAATCCCTTCTCACAGAGGACCTACACGGGGTTGTTATTGGCTTTCTACTATATCTATGTTTTTTCTCCCCTAAGTGTTGCTTGTAGTATCACATCACTTTTAAAAAGTATCTATCATTATAGGTTATTTCGTATCCCGCTAGCTACTGTTCTCGTAATCAACGCCTCTATAATGACTTGTTTAACACTTTTAAACTTTATCTTATTCTTTGGGGAACTTTCTACTTCATTGACTCTATCTTGTGTACTTTTCATTTTAATTGCGATAAGTACAGTGGTTCAATTTGTGATTGGTGAAATAGAAACTAGGAAGGTGAAAACCATTCTTCTACAGTTACAAAGTCAAGGAACAACATTGTAATTAGAGGTGTTGCAGTGAAGTAGGGGGTCTACTATTTGTCTTTTATATTATTTCAAATCATTACTTAAACTAAAAAATAAAGAGAAATCTTATGTCTAATATTCAAAACATGTCCCTTGAGGACATCATGGGGGAGCGTTTTGGTCGCTACTCCAAATACATTATTCAGGAGCGTGCGCTTCCTGATATTCGTGACGGTCTGAAACCCGTTCAACGTCGTATTCTTTATTCCATGAATAAGGATGGCAATACGTATGACAAGGGCTATCGTAAATCTGCCAAGTCGGTGGGTAACATTATGGGTAATTTCCACCCCCATGGTGACAGTTCCATTTATGATGCCATGGTCCGTATGTCTCAGGATTGGAAGAATCGTGAAATCTTGGTTGAGATGCACGGTAACAACGGTTCTATGGACGGTGATCCACCAGCGGCCATGCGTTATACAGAGGCACGCTTGTCAGAGATTGCGGGCTACCTTCTTCAAGATATCGATAAAAACACAGTCCCATGGGCTTGGAATTTTGATGATACAGAGAAGGAACCAACCGTTTTACCCGCTGCCTTTCCAAACCTCTTGGTTAATGGGGCTACAGGGATTTCTGCTGGTTATGCCACAGACATTCCACCACATAATCTGGCAGAGGTCATTGATGCTGTTGTCTACATGATTGATCACCCATCTGCTAAACTGGATAAATTGATGGAATTCTTGCCTGGCCCAGATTTTCCAACAGGGGCTATCATCCAGGGCAAAGACGAGATTCGCAAGGCCTACGAAACCGGTAAGGGCCGTGTAGTTGTGCGTTCACGTACTGAAATCGAACAACTCAAAGGTGGCAAGGAACAAATCATCGTTACTGAGATTCCTTACGATGTCAATAAGGCTGTCTTGGTTAAAAAAATTGATGATGTTCGAGTCAATAACAAGGTTCCAGGCATTGCGGAAGTTCGTGACGAGTCTGACCGTACTGGTCTGCGTATTGCTATTGAACTTAAGAAGGATGCTGACAGTCAAACCATTCTTAACTATCTTTTGAAATATACGGATCTTCAGGTCAACTATAATTTCAACATGGTGGCTATCGACAATTTCACCCCACGTCAAGTGGGCTTGCAAAAGATTTTGTCTAGCTACATTGCCCACCGTCGCGATATTATCGTTGCTCGTTCAAAATTTGACAAGGATAAGGCTGAAAAACGTCTTCATATTGTGGAAGGACTCATCCGTGTCATCTCTATTTTGGATGAGGTTATTGCCCTTATCCGAGCTTCTGAAAATAAAGCTGATGCTAAGGAAAATCTTAAAGTCAGCTATGATTTTTCAGAAGAACAAGCTGAAGCTATCGTGACCTTGCAACTCTATCGTTTGACCAATACAGATATTGTCACTCTCCAAAATGAGGAAGCCGATTTACGTGAACAAATTGCGACCTTGGCTGCCATCATCGGTGACGAGCGCACCATGTTTAATGTCATGAAGCGTGAGCTCCGTGACATTAAGAAGAAATTTGGGAATGACCGTCGTTCAGAGCTACAAGCGGAAACCAAGACCATTGAAATTGATACCGCAAGTTTGATTGTTGAAGAAGAAACCTATGTCAGCATCACTCGTGGTGGTTATGTCAAACGTACAAGCCCACGTTCTTTCAATGCTTCAACGATTGATGAAGTCGGAAAACGTGATGATGATGACTTGATTCTGGTTCAGCAGGCTAAGACGACACAGCATCTCTTGATGTTCACTAACCAGGCCAATGTGATTTATCGTCCAATTCATGAGTTGCCAGATATTCGTTGGAAGGATTTGGGAGAACATTTATCACAAACCATCACTAATTTATCTAAGGATGAAGAAGTGCTTTATGCAGAAATTCTGGATGATTTTGAAGCTGGTACTTACCTAGCAGCCACTAAACTTGGTCAGATTAAACGTTTCGAACGCAAGGAATTTACTCCATGGCGTACCTACAAGTCTAAGTCGGTTAAATATGCTAAACTCAAGGATGCTAGTGATTGTATTGTCACAGTCACCCCAATTCAATTGGATGATGTCATGATTATCACGCAAAAAGGCTATGCCCTTCGTTTCAATGCTGACGAGGTACCAGTTGTTGGTGCCAAGGCAACAGGTGTTAAGGCAATCAACCTTAAGGATGATGATACCGTTCAGGCCGTTTTTGTGGCAAATACCCAAAGTTTCTATCTTCTTACACAAAGAGCTAGTCTCAAAAGGGTAGCTACAGCAGATATTCCACAGGCTAAGCGAGCTGGTCGAGGTCTCCAAGTTCTTCGTGAGCTTAAGACTAAACCGCACCGTGTCTTTACGGCTGGTCCAGTCTTTACAGAAAATTCTGGTGGTGAGATAGATCTTCTAGCAACACTAGCGGAAGAGGCTCCTCAGACCTTGCTTGTCACAGCTACGACTGGTGAAACAGCAGAAGTTGATTTGTCCCTTCTTAATCTTTCAGAGCGTACTAGCAATGGAAGTTTCATTGAAGGACTAGCAGACAAGGAAGTCTTCGCTGCCAAGATTATTGAAAAATAAAGATAAGAAAGCTTTGTTCTCTTATTTGAGAACAGAGTTTTTTTATCGTTCAATCCTCCCAAAAAACCTCTCAAAAAGAATTGTCAGAATTTTGCAACATAAACTTGAAATTTTCAATGAAAAGGACTATACTATAAAGCACATAGTAACAGAAAAGAGGACATACACATGACAGTTGATTTAGACTGGGAAAATTTAGGATTTAATTACCATAAACTTCCATTCCGTTATATTTCACATTACAAAGACGGAGAATGGGATGAAGGTCATTTGACTGAGGATGCGACTTTGCACATCTCAGAAGCATCCCCAGCTCTTCACTATGGTCAAGAAGCTTTCGAAGGACTCAAGGCTTACCGTACCAAAGATGGTTCAGTTCAATTGTTTCGTCCAGATGAAAATGCCAAACGTTTGCAACGTACGGCCGATCGTCTTTTGATGCCACAGGTTCCCGTTGACAAATTCGTAGATGCTTGTAAACAAGTAGTCCGTGCCAATGAAGAATATGTTCCACCATATGGAACAGGCGCAACACTCTATCTTCGCCCACTTTTGATTGGGGTAGGAGATATTATTGGTGTTCACCCTGCTGATGAATACGTCTTTACTATTTTTGCCATGCCAGTAGGGAACTATTTCAAAGGTGGTTTGGCTCCAACAAACTTCCTTATTCAAGACGAATACGACCGTGCTGCTCCACATGGTACGGGTGCTGCTAAAGTTGGTGGTAACTATGCAGCAAGTATGTTGCCAGGTAAGATTGCACATGACCGTAAATTCTCAGATGTTATCTATCTTGATCCTGCAACTCACACTAAAATTGAAGAGGTTGGTTCTGCAAACTTCTTCGGTATTACAGCTGATAACGAGTTCATCACTCCACTTAGCCCATCCATCTTGCCATCAATTACGAAATTCTCTTTGCTTTATTTGGCCGAAAAACGCTTTGGCATGAAAGCTATTCAAGGTGATGTTAAGATTGCTGAGTTGGACAAATTTGTTGAAGCTGGTGCCTGTGGTACAGCTGCTGTTATCTCACCAATTGGTGGTGTACAACACGGTGATGACTTCCATGTCTTCTATTCAGAAACAGAAGTAGGACCTGTTACACATAAACTTTATGATGAGTTGACTGGTATTCAATTTGGTGATGTTGAAGCGCCAGAAGGATGGATTTTCAAAGTTGACTAAATCATAAGAAATTAACGCTTATTTTAAGGCTTGCTCTTGCAAGCTTTTTTCTTTTTCGGTAAAATTAAAGAGATACATTAAGAAAGGATGACTTGAGCCAAGTCTCAAGTGTAAATCTATGAGCAAAAAAGACAAAAAAATTGAAATTCAAGTTAAAGATGCCAAAGTAACTGTTAACAAGGCAATCATTGAAGGGTTTGAGCTTGTTGTTGGTAAAAAAGTTATCGGCCAAATTGTAGAAATTGATGGTAAATTTGCCGTTGTTGATAAAGAAAACGTCGCAGGCTTCCACAAGAAAATGGATCAAGCAGTAGCTGCCATTATTGAAGCCTATAATCTTAATCATTAAAATCCAAAGTAAAGGCTTGCTTTGGTCAAGAAACTGTGATATACTATTTCTTGTTCTTAAAAGGAGAGATAGCGAAGAGGCTAAACGCGGCGGACTGTAAATCCGCTCCTTCGGGTTCGGGGGTTCGAATCCCTCTCTCTCCATATCTAAGAGACTGAGTCGAATAGTCGATGTCAAGTACTTAGATGTTTTTTTATGGCATTTTGCTATTGGGGTATAGCCAAGCGGTAAGGCAAGGGACTTTGACTCCCTCATGCGTTGGTTCGAATCCAGCTACCCCAGTCAAAGGTATCGGGTGCTTCGGCACCGCCTATGTCAACAATTGTCTTTGCGGGTACCTTGAAAAATATATTGTTATCAAGAGTCAGAATTGGCTGTCTCTTGTTGGAGGATCTTTTTAGAATGAACGAATTTGAAGAATTGCTAAACAGTGTTAGCGAAGTTAACACAGGTGACGTTGTAACAGCTGAAGTTATCTCAGTAGATAATGATCAAGCAAATGTTGTTATCGAAGGAACTGGTATCGAAGGTGTTTTGACACGTCGTGAATTGACAAACGACCGTGACGCAAACGTTGCAGACCTTGTTAAAGTTGGTGAAACACTTGAAGTGCTTGTTCTTCGTCAAGTTGTTGGTAAAGATACTGATACTGTAACTTACCTTGTATCTAAAAAACGCTTGGAAGCTCGCAAAGCTTGGGATAAACTTGTTGGTCGTGAAGAAGAAGTTGTTACTGTTAAAGGAACACGCGCTGTTAAAGGTGGACTTTCAGTTGAATTTGAAGGTCTTCGTGGATTTATTCCAGCTTCAATGATTGATACTCGTTTTGTTCGTAACACTGAACAATTTGTAGGTCAAGAATTTGACGCTAAAATCAAAGAAGTTGATCCAGCTGAAAACCGTTTCATCCTTTCACGTCGTGAAGTTGTTGAAGCCGAAGCTGCAGAAGCTCGTAAAGAAGTCTTCTCTAAACTTGAAGTTGGTTCAATCGTAACTGGTAAAGTTGCTCGTTTGACAAGCTTCGGTGCTTTCATCGACCTTGGTGGTGTTGATGGACTTGTTCACGTGACTGAATTGTCTCACGAACGTAACGTTTCACCTAAATCAGTTGTTTCTGTTGGTGACGAAGTTGATGTTAAAGTTCTTGCTATCGACGAAGAAGCAGGTCGTGTATCACTTTCACTTAAAGCCACAACACCTGGACCATGGGATGGCGTTGAACAAAAACTTGCTGCTGGAGATGTTATCGAAGGTAAAGTTAAACGCTTGACTGACTTCGGTGCCTTCGTTGAAGTATTGCCAGGTATCGATGGACTTGTTCACATCTCACAAATCTCACACAAACGTGTTGAAAATCCAAAAGATGTTCTTTCAGTAGGTCAAGACGTTACTGTTAAAGTTCTTGAAGTAAACGCTGATGCAGAACGTGTATCACTTTCTATCAAAGCTCTTGAAGAACGCCCAGCTAATGCTGAAGGTGAAAACAACGAAAAACGTCAATCACGTCCACGTCGTCCTAAACGTCAAGAAAAACGTGACTACGAACTTCCAGAAACTCAATCTGGATTCTCAATGGCGGATCTTTTCGGAGATATCGAATTGTAATATAGAAAAGAGACATGGAAACATGTCTTTTTTTATATTTTAGAGTATGCTATAATAGTATACTGTTAGCACCCTTAGTGTAATGGATATCACGTAAGATTCCGGTTCTTGAGATAGGGGTTCGATTCCCTTAGGGTGCAAAAAGACAAGAGCGTTGAGAGATTTATTCTTTCAACGTTTTTTAATCTGAGTCATATTTAGGTGCCATAAGATTTGTAGACTTTGAGCTGATGATGTTTACAGTAGGTAATATTTTGCTATTTATTAAAAATTTTGCTATAATACTCAATATCTCATATTGGGGTCGTTACGGATTCGACAGGCATTATGAGGCATATTCTGCGACTCGTGTGGCGACGTAAACGCTCAGTTAAATATAACTGCAAAAAATACAAATTCTTACGCTGTAGCAGCCTAAACACCTGCTCGCGTGACTTCTAGCAGATTGCTTATGTTTGCTTAGAGGTTTTATTGATTTATAAGCTACGTTTGACCATTGCCTAGCTGGTCGAAAAGAGATTTATAGGCTCGCATATAGAAGGCTTGAGTTATGTGTCGCCTATCTGTTAAATGAAAGACATAACCTATGGTTGTAGACGAATATGTTGGCAGGTGTTTGGACGTGGGTTCGACTCCCACCGGCTCCATAAATACTTGAGGCGTCAGCCTTTTATTTGTGTATAGGAATTTATTATGAAAAAACTTTTGTCTTTGGCCGTTTTAGGTCTTTCACTTTTTACCTTAGCTGCTTGTGGACATTCTTCGTCTAAGACTGAGACGAAGGGGTCTGTGGATAATGAAGCTTCAAAGATTCTAACAGTTAAACATGGCAATGTTCGTCAGAACTTTGATAAAATTTCCATGGCAAATGCCTCTCAGGAATTTTCAGGGGGATCAAATCTTGATACTTTGAAAGGTTTGTTTGGGGAACCGTCATCGACTAGCCAAGAGCAGGCAGGAGATGCTAAACTGGATGTCTACAATTGGCAGTTTGATAATGTCGTTGTTACGGCTAAACTTTTCAATAATAGTACTGTTGTTAAGTCACTCTCAAACTTTTCTTTTGTCCGTGATCCTAAAATCACCTTGAAAATGTATGAAAACCTTAAAAATGGAACGAGCTATGATGATGCCGTTAAAACACTTGGTACACCAGATGTTTATTCTATTGCAGTATCTTCTGATGCTACAATGACACAGGCTCTTTGGTCATCAAATCTTGTCGCTAAAAAGGGTGAAACAGGTAGTCTTACTCTTAACTTCAAGAATGGTGCCTTGGAAAACAAATCTCAAGCAAATTTGATTAACAAGTAATAATAGGAAAAAATGCCTTTCTAAATCAATGAAGGCATTTTTTTGTTATAATAAAAAGAGTGACTAAAACGATGGAGATGCAATGACCCGGAAAAGGATTTTTTTGTCGGAATTACTGTATTAATTCTGCTATTTTTATTACCTCTCTTACATAACATTTTCCCTTTAATCAGGTTTTGGGCCAATGCTAAGCATGACCAAGACTTCTTAAGAGAAGCTTTTAAGCAGGCAAATCTCCAGAATGCTCTTATCCTTATGAGTCTAATGATTTTATCATCAGCCATTCCTGGAGTTTCAAGTTCGTTTTTTTGTATTTTCGTTGGTCTGCTTTACGGTCCCTTCTTGGCCATTCCTATGAATATCCTTGGGAATACTTTTGGAAATTTAACTAGTTTTGAAATCCTAAGAAGACTCGAAAAGCCCGAGAGGTCTAAACGTATGGAGAAACTCCTAACCTATATTGAAAACTTTAATCATCGTTTTATTGGCATTTCTCTGGCTTTCTCTATTCCCTTTATCCCATCGGCTTTGGTCAATTATGCGTGTATTCAGATGAAGTTACCAAGCAAGACCAGAGTTTTAGCGACTCTTATAGGAGTTGCTCCGATTTCGATTGTTTATGCCGTCAGTGGGGATTTGTTGCTAAATAGTCGCCCAATTCGAATACCATTAGTGGCAATACTTGCCCTTTTGTTGTTTATCTCACTCGTAATTTACGTTATCCATTTTAGGAAGGAAAAAAATGAGCTTCATTCAAGTAACTAAGGAAGAATTTAACACATATGCTCAACAGGTTTCAGAGCGTTCTTTTATGCAAACAGAGGAAATGGCTAAGCTTCTTGAAAAACGTGGATTTAGCATTAGCTATGTCGCTTGGAAAGAAGGCAATCAGCTAGAAATCTCAGCAATTATCTATAGTATGCCTATGACTGGTGGGCTTCGTATGGAAGTGAATTGTGGACCTATTCACTCCAATACGACTCATCTGAGCGACTTTTACCAAGGATTGAAGGACTACGCTAAAGCAAATGGTGCGCTTGAGCTGTTAATCAAACCTTATGATACTTATCAAACCTTTGATAGTAATGGGGAGCCAACTGGTGATGAGCAAAAGCAGCTGATTAGCCAATTGACTAACTTAGGTTATAGCTTTGATGGTCTGCAAACAGGTTATCCTGGTGGTGAGCCTGACTGGCATTATGTGAAGGATTTATCAGGGATTACAGAAAAAGATTTGATTAAGTCTTTCAGCAAAAAAGGGAAACCATTAGTTAAAAAAGCTAAAACTTTTGGTATCAAGCTGAAAAAACTGAAGCGTGACGAGTTATCCATTTTTAAAGAAATCACTTCAGCGACTTCTGATCGTCGAGAATATAGTGATAAATCGCTGGATTACTACCAAGATTTTTATGATGCCTTTGGTGATAATGCTGATTTTATGGTTGCTACTTTGAATTTCCAAGATTACCTTGAACATTTAGAGAAGGATCAGGCTAAATTGGGAGCTAGAATTGTCAAATTGCAAGCTGATTTGGAAACTAATCCTAAGTCTGAGAAAAAACAAAACCAATTGCGAGAGCTATCAAGTCAGTTTGAAACTTTTGATGTTCGCAAGGGAGAAGCAACAGCCTTTATTGACAAGTACGGCCAGGAAGACATTGTTCTAGCCGGAAGTCTCTTCGTTTACACCCCTCAAGAAGCAGTCTATCTTTTTAGTGGTTCTTATCCTGAATTTAATAAGTTTTATGCTCCAGCACTCTTGCAAGAGTATGTGATGACACAGGCTATTAAACGTGGTATCAGTTTCTATAACTTCCTTGGTATCATGGGCATTTTTGATGGTTCAGATGGGGTTTTGCGTTTTAAACAAAACTTTAATGGCTATATCGTTCGTAAAATGGGAACTTTCCGTTATTATCCACAACCGTTTAAATATAAGGCCATTCAAGGAATTAAGAAACTGCTTGGACGTTCTTAAGATGTAGAGGGCTTCTATTGTAGTCCTCTTTCATTATAATTCTGTTTTTGGAATTACAACATATATAAGAGAGTTTAGAGGAAGAAGGAGGTAGGTTGATGAAACTTGCATTATTAGGGACAGGAATGATTGTTACAGAGGTTTTGCCTGTTTTGGTAACTATTGAGGGAATTGAGCTGAAGGCTATAATGTCGACACCACGATCACTTGATAAGGCTGAAGCTTTAGCTAAGCAATATGGTCTAACTCAGGCGACAAGTGATTATGAAGCAATCTTGTCCAATCCAGATGTTGATACCATTTATGTTGGAACACCTAATCATACCCACTATGACTATGCCAAACAAGCACTTCTAGCTGGCAAGCATGTCATCTGTGAGAAACCTTTTACCTTACATTTGGAAGAGTTTGAAGAGCTGGCTAAGCTTGCCCAAGAAAAAAAGCTTCTCTTGATAGAAGCTATAACCAATCAATATCTGGCTAATTTCACAGCGATTAAGAATTCTCTAGCAGAAATCGGTGATATCAAGATTGTGAATATCAATTATTCTCAGTATTCATCACGCTACGATGCCTTTAAACGTGGTGAGATTGCTCCTGCCTTTAACCCTGAAATGGGTGGGGGAGCGCTTAGAGATCTGAATATCTACAATATCCATCTTTTGGTCGGACTTTTTGGAAAGCCTAATCGTGTGGAATACCTACCTAATGTGGAGAGAGGAGTGGATACGTCAGGAATTCTAGTTTTGGACTATGGTAACTTTAAGGCTGTTGCCATTGGAGCTAAAGACTGTAGTGCTGACATTCGTTCAACCATTCAAGGAGATAAGGGAGCTATCACCATTTTGGGTGCTACCAACACCCTTCCTGAAATTGGTCTTACTCTTAATGGTCAAGAAGAGATTGTGACTAATCTTAATAGTACGCATCATCGTATGTACGATGAATTTGTAGCATTTGAGAAAATGGTAGCTACCAATGATATTGACAGTGTTGCCAAGCAGTTGGAGCATAGTCGTCAGGTTATGCAAGTCTTGGATCAGGCCTCTAAAGTTTTGTAAGATACTAAAAACAAGCAGTGGCATTAGCCATTGCTTGTTTTGGATTTATACAGTTGTTGGGAATGAAATCTCAATCAATTTTTCGGTGTGTACTGTTTGGAGTTTATCCATCAAAACGATATCTTTGTCAATTTTGCGTTTGAGGAAGAATTCACGGATGATTTCTAATTCGTTATCCTTAACAGCACGGTGTTTATTTGAAATCAATAGTTCGTAATGTTTAGGTGCTTGTGTAAAGACAACATCTGTATTTCCAGCAGAATAGGTTTCTACGAGGAAGGCATCTGTATTATCAAGTTGGTTTTGTACAAGTTCTTGGTGTGTTTGCGTCGTGTTAATAAGTTTCATAGTTACCTCCTAGGATTTGGCAGTTCTTGTATGGCTAGCTTTCCATTGTTCGATTCCCCACTTATGGCTGCCGCGTTTAAGCTTGGAAATCGCTTCATCAATTGGGAACCATGCCAGCTTGTTGAAATCTTCTAGGGGGTTACCAATTTCTGAAAAATCTACAACTTCATAAATGTAGGCTGGATTGTAAAAGTAAGTGTCACGGTGGCTTGAATAGAAGTATTCGTCAGCCTGTCCATAGTACTGTCCTAAAGTGGCTGTATACCCAAGTTCTTCAATTAACTCGCGTTTTAAGGCACTAAAGTGATCCTCGCCTGCTTCGATTTCTCCACCTGGGAGAAACCAAGCCCCGTTAGGAGCCTGAACTAAAATAATCTTCGTCTTGTCTTGGTTAGGAATCACAGCATAAACACCGTAACGTGTCTGATAATGAGCTCCCTCAACCTTATCACCAAATGTTGGATTCATAAGTTGCTCCTTAGGTTTATTTGCCTATATTATACTAAAAAAATCCTCATTTTCCTATTGATTTAGGCAGAATTACAGAGAATTTTGAAAATGGAAAATTGAAATGTGTGAAAAAAGGAGTAAGACAGAAGAAATTTTAAATGACGTTTCTTCTGTCTTACTCCCCTTAGGGTCAACCAAGCCTAGAAGCCTGTTTGAGATAGTAGATATGGAAAATGTTATCCCATACCTTGAGTTTTTCTGATTTGAAAATTATAGCACCTTATCCTACTTCTAGACGATTTAGTCAGATTCTTTGGTCGTTTCAGTTTTTTGTGCAGTTTTTTCAACTTTTTTAGCAGATTTAATAGTGATATGACCCTTGGATGTCATGACTGCCTTGAGATCTTTTTCATTTGGATTTTCAAGGTAGAAGTCGGTAATGGCATCCTCAATATAATCTTGGATGGTACGGCGAAGTGGTCGAGCACCCATCTTAGGGTCGTAACCAAGGTCAACCAATTTTTCTTTGACTTTTTCAGTCACACTAAAGTGGATACCGTTATTGGCCAAGCGCTGGTTGACGCTATTAAGCATGAGGTCCACAATAGTTAGGAGGTTTTCCTTACTGAGGGCAGAAAATTCAACAATACCGTCAAAACGGTTCATAAATTCAGGACTAAAGAAGTCTCCGAGTTGGTTCAGTACAGAGTTAGTGCGATTCTCACGAGCAGCTCCAAAACCAACACTAGCTTCAACTTTACCAGTACCGGCATTTGATGTCATGATAATAATGGTATCTTTGAAGCTTACAGTGCGACCTTGTCCATCAGTCAAACGACCATCATCAAGTACCTGGAGGAACATGTGAAGCACGTCTGGGTGAGCTTTTTCAACCTCATCAAGAAGAATCAGTGAATAAGGATTACGGCGGACTTTTTCAGTTAACTGACCAGCTTCGTCATAACCTACATATCCTGGAGGGGCACCGACCAACTTAGCAACAGCGTGTTTCTCCATGTATTCGGACATGTCGAATCGAATCATACTATCTGCTGATCCAAAGAGTTCAATGGCCAATTGTTTAGAGAGCTCAGTTTTACCGACCCCAGTAGGACCTACGAAGAGGAAACTACCAATTGGGCGATTTGGTGCGCCAAGACCAACACGATTACGACGGATAGCTTTGGCAATCTTATCAACCGCGGCATCTTGTCCAATAACATGTGACTTAAGGTCATCAGCAAGGCTAAGAAGTTGTGATTGTTCTTTTTCTTTAAGGTCACCGACAGGAATGTTTGTTTTTTGTTCCACAATGGCTTCGATATGTTTTTCAGTGATGACAGGCATATCTTGGTCACTGATGGTTTGTTTTTGCATTTCCTTGTATTTGGCAATTTGATCACGGAAATAAGCAGCCTTTTCAAAGTCTTCGTCACGAGTGGCTTGAGCTTTGAGATTTTCCGCTTCAATCAAACGTTTATCAATATCTTTAGGATCAACAAAGTTAAGGGTCAAGTTCATCTTAGAACCAGCTTCATCAAGAAGGTCAATGGCCTTGTCTGGCAAGAAGCGGTCTTGAATGTATCGATTGGACAATTCTGCAGCTGCCCTGATAGCTTCGTCCGTATATTTGACATGGTGGTAGTCTTGGTATTTAGGTTGAATACCATGCAAAATTGTAATGGTTTCTTCAACGGTTGGTTCATCAACCTTAACCGGTTGCATACGGCGTTCGAGGGCAGCATCCTTTTCGATAATGCGATATTCGTTAAGGGTTGTTGCTCCGACAAGTTGAAGCTCGCCACGAGCAAGAGCAGGTTTTAGGATATTTCCAGCGTCCATATTGCCATCACCAGCATTACCAGCTCCTACAATTTCATGGATTTCATCGATAAAGAGGATAACATCCTGACGTTGACGAATTTCTTCCATGAGTTTTTGCATGCGTTCTTCGAATTGACCACGGATACCAGTACCTTGGACTAGGCTGACGACATCAAGACGGATAACTTGTCTGCCTTGGAGTTTTTGAGGTACACTACCATCAACGATTTTTTGAGCGAGACCTTCAACAACGGCTGTTTTACCAACACCAGGTTCACCAATAAGAACAGGGTTGTTCTTGGTACGTCGGTTAAGAATTTCTATAACACGAATGATTTCTTCATCACGACCAATGACAGGGTCAATATCTCCACGACGGGCAATGTCTGTGATATTAATTCCAAATTCCTCAAGTAAACCTTGTGGTTGTTGAGGCGCCTGTTGGCGAGGTCCTCCTGGACGTCCTGGACCCTGTGTATTGCCACCGTTTCCTCGGTTTCCACCTTCCTGTGTTGGTGGTGTATTTGGAAGGTCTCCGTTTGAAGAACGGAAGTTGTTTAGGTCGCTGAAGAAATCATCAATGAAGTTGGAACCCCCTGTTTGATTGAATTGATTGAGTGGGTTCTCAGGATCAGATTTCATGATTTTATAACAATTTTGACAGAGGTCAACTTGTTGCTGATTACCATTTACGTTGGTATACAAATGGATACTAGCTTCATTTAGGTTACAGTTTTGGCAGAGCATATCAGTACCTCTTTCTATCTGGATTTGAAAGGACTCTTTTTTTGAAGACAACTTGGTCAAAAAAGGTCAAATCTATGTCTCCATTATAGCATGCAGTAGTAATATTGCAAGCAAAAAGCATTAGGGTTTGGCACTCTGTATAATCAAGTGCTAATTTTGAATTAAAATACAAAAATACTTGCATATTATACAAAAATAGACTATAATACCTTTTATATTATTCAGAATGAAAGTGAGAGCCCTATGACATTAGCAACATCCTTTTTGAAAGAAATTGACTTCACTAAACAGGAACTGGAAGAATTAATTGCGCTATCTCTTAAATTTAAAGAGTTGAAGAAAAATAGAATTCCTCATAAGTATCTAGAAGGGTTAAATATTGCCCTACTTTTCGAAAAGACATCAACAAGAACACGTTCAGCCTTTACTGTAGCTGGTCAGGATCTAGGGATGAATGTGACCTACCTTGGTGCAGGTGATATTCAGCTTGGTAAGAAGGAGTCTGTAATTGATACAGCTAAGGTGCTTGGATCAATGTTTGATGGGATTGAGTACCGTGGTTTTAAACAAGAGGATGTTGAAGACTTGGCTAAATACTCTGGTGTTCCGGTCTGGAATGGTTTGACAGATACTTGGCATCCGACTCAGATGATTGCGGATTTCATGACCTTGAAGGAGCACTTTGGTAGTCTAGAGGGCTTGACCATTGCTTATATTGGAGATGGTCGTAATAATATGGCAAATTCACTCTTGGTGACATCGGCTATCTTGGGTGTTAATGTTAAGATTATTGCTCCAGAGGGTTTGCAGCCTGAGGATGATATTGTTGCCCTAGCTCATAAACATAATAATGGTGCTTATTTAACCATTACAGATGATATTTCAGAAGTTAAGGGAGTGGATATGCTCTACACTGATGTCTGGGTTTCTATGGGAGAAGAAGTGGACTTTAAATCTCGTATTGATTTGCTTCTACCTTATCAGATAAATGCAGACTTACTTGCCAAAACGGAAAATCCAGATGTCATCGTTATGCATTGCCTTCCAGCCTTCCATGACCTTAATACTCAAATTGGACAGGAAATGTATGACAAATATGGTTTGTCAGAGTTAGAAATTACAGATGAGGTCTTCCAAAAATACAGTGACATCATCTTCCAAGAAGCTGAGAACCGTATGCATTCTATCAAGGCCATAATGTACAATTCCTTGAAAAAAATTTAAAATTCCCCCATTTTTTCCGTAAGTGTGATAAAATAAGTAAGAAATACACAATTAATAGGAGAAATAACATGGAATCACATTTGGTGAGAATCATTAACCGTCTTGAAATGATGGCGGCTGATGGTGGTAATTTAAAACGTAATTTTGAACGTGAAGGAGTGGTTGTTGCCGAAGTATCATTCAGCAATGATCCAGAAAATGGTCCAGTTTTCACATTGCGTGACGTTGAAGCTCGTGAATCTTATTCATTTGATAGCATTGACTTGATTGCAATGGAAATCTACGACTTGCTTTACTAATCAATAACTTGAAACCGACTCTTTTTAGACTAGGGGTTTCAAAATCGTTAATGGGAGTGAGAAAGAGCATGTAAAATTGTTCTTACTCACTCTTTTTTGATTTTTATGTCTTTAAGCTACTTTTTATACTAAAATATCGCATTTATAAGAAAATACTTTATTATTATGCATTCTTCTGATATAATAATGAGGAATATTAATAAGGAGTATCTTGATGAACTTTTCATTTTTGCCACAGTTCTGGTCTTACTTTAACTATGGTGTCTTAGTAACAATTATGATTTCAGTCTGCGTGGTCTTCTTTGGGACCATTCTTGGGGTTTTGGTATCCTTGATTAAGCGTTCTGGAATCAAGCCATTAGAGTGGCTCGTAAGCCTTTATGTTTGGGTTTTCCGTGGAACGCCTATGGTTGTGCAAATTATGATTGCTTTCAACCTCATTCATATGAACCTTCCAACGGTTCAGTTCGGAATTTTGAACCTTGATTTGTCACGTATCGTTCCTGGTATTATTGTCCTTTCTTTAAATAGTGGTGCCTATATCTCTGAAAGTGTGCGTGCAGGGATTGAGTCTATTCCGAAAGGACAGGTCGAAGCAGCCTATTCACTTGGTATTCGTCCATGGAATACCATGCGTTATGTGGTCTTGCCTCAGGCCATTAAAAATATTTTGCCGGCCTTGGGTAACGAGTTCGTAACGATTATCAAAGATAGTTCGCTCTTGCAAACCATCGGCGTTATGGAATTGTGGAATGGTGCACAGACTGTTGCGACAACAACTTACTTGACCTTGACACCGCTTCTGTTCGCAGCCTTCTACTATTTGATTGTGACAACGGCTATGACAGCGCTTTTGAAACAAATGGAAAAACGACTTGGGGAGGGACGTAAATAATGGCAAAAACAATTATTGAGATTAAAAATCTTCACAAGTATTTTGGTAAAAACGAAGTTCTCAAGGGGATTGATCTAGATATTAAAAAAGGTGAGGTAGTGGTTATCATTGGTCCTTCAGGATCTGGTAAATCAACCTTCCTACGCTCAATGAACTTACTTGAAACGCCTACAAAAGGTGTAATTTCCTTTGAAGGTGTGGATATTACAGATAAGAATAACGATATTTTCAAAATGCGTGAAAAAATGGGAATGGTTTTCCAACAGTTTAACCTCTTCCCAAATATGACGGTTAAAGAAAATATTACCCTCTCGCCTATTAAAACTAAGGGGATTTCTAAAGCTGATGCCGAAGCTAAAGCCTTGGAACTTCTAGATAAGGTTGGCTTGAGAGAAAAGGCGGATGCTTATCCAAGTAGCCTATCAGGTGGTCAGCAGCAACGTATTGCGATTGCGCGTGGTTTGGCTATGGATCCAGATGTTCTCTTGTTTGACGAACCAACTTCTGCCCTTGACCCTGAGATGGTTGGTGAAGTACTTGCGGTTATGCAGGACCTTGCCAAGTCTGGGATGACTATGGCTATCGTTACGCATGAAATGGGCTTTGCCTATGAGGTGGCCGACCGTGTTATCTTCATGGATGGCGGTGTTATCGTAGAAGAAGGAACACCACAAGAGATTTTTGACCATACGAAAGAAGAACGTACAAAGGATTTCTTGAGTAAGGTATTGTAAGACAGAGATTAAATCTTGTTTGTGAAGGCTGGAATTATTCCAGTCTTTTTTGCTGTTTTACTTTTCTAGAATCATTCTTGTTTAGGGCGATTTTACGGAAACAATGGATAATTATGCTATAATGATGCCATACCAAAAATAATATAGAAGGTCAAGAAATATGCTTATATATGATACGGCCTTAAAAACCCCTTATAGGATTCTTGGAATTAACCTTCCTAAAGATAGTCTTTTGCACCTATCTAACTTAGGGTTAGCTCCTGGTGAAACCATTGAGGTGGTAACTAAGACCAAAAACAGTGCTATTATTATAGTGAAAGGGAGTCGCTTAGCCTTTGATGCATCGATTCTAGATAAGATTGATTTGACACCTGCTGAGGAAAATGAGGAGAAAATACCTCTTTCTGAACTACCAGTTGGACGTTCTGCCATCGTCACTGATATTTTCGCAGCTAATGAAACCAAGCGTCGTCTCATGGATATGGGAATTACCAAGCGCACACGGGTTTTATTACGTAAAGTAGCTCCCTTAGGAGACCCATTAGAAATTAGTTTGAGAGGCTATGAATTAACGCTACGAAAGTCGGAAGCGCAAATGATTAGTGTAGTCATGCTGGATGAGGGAGAGGAAAAATGATAGAAGTTGCTTTAATTGGTAATCCTAATAGTGGTAAGACTAGCTTATTCAACTTGATGACAGGGCATAATCAGCGTGTTGGTAACTGGCCAGGTGTTACAGTTGAACGAAAAAGTGGGCTGGTTAAAAAGCATAAAGATATCGAAATTCAGGATTTACCTGGGATTTACTCTATGTCACCCTATAGTCCTGAGGAAAAGGTGGCGCGTGACTATTTACTCAGCAAAAAGGCTGATAGCATCTTAAATGTGGTTGATGCGACAAACTTGGAACGTAACCTTTATCTGACAACACAGTTGATTGAAACAGGTATTCCTATGACCTTGGCTCTTAACATGAGTGATGTTTTAGAAGCTCAGGGAAAAACAATTAATATCGATAAATTGTCTTATCATCTGGGTGTCCCGGTGGTTGCGACTAGCGCTCTCAAACAGACTGGTGTGGATAAGGTTGTGAAAAAGGCAGCTCATACGACGATCGCTAGTGTAGGAGACATCGCTTTTCCAATTTATGATGATAAATTAGAAGCTGCCATATCACAAATTTTGGATGTTTTGGGAAATTCTGTGCCACAAAGGTCCGCACGTTTTTATGCCATTAAGCTCTTTGAACACGATGCTTTGGTTGAGGCTGAACTAGATTTGTCAGCTTTCCAACGTAAAGAAATCAAAGACATCATACGTATCACTGAGGAAGTTTTCACAGAGGATGCCGAATCTATTGTCATTAATGAGCGTTACGCCTTTATTGAACGTGTTTGTAAGATGGCTCAGAGTCAGACAAAAGATTTTGCCTTAACCTTGTCAGACAAGATTGATAAATTAGTAACCAACCGTATTTTGGCTCTCCCAATTTTTGCGGTAGTTATGTATTTGGTCTATTATTTTTCTCTTCAGGGAAAGATGTGGACTGACTGGGCCAGTGATGTCCTCTTTGGCAAGTATGTTCCTGATTTGATGACCTCTGGGCTCACCTATCTTCATGTCCAAGATTGGCTTAAGTCTTTGATTGTTGATGGCGTTGTGGCTGGGATTGGGACGGTACTTGGCTTCCTTCCTCAAATCTTCGTGCTATTTATCTGCTTAGGTGTGCTTGAAGATATTGGCTATATGAGTCGTATTGCCTTTGTTATGGACCGTATTTTCCGTCGTTTCGGGCTCTCTGGGAAATCTTTTATTCCGATGTTGATTTCAACAGGATGTGGTGTCCCAGCAGTTATGTCTAGCCGGACTATTGAAAATGAAAGAGATCGTCGGATTACTATTATGACGGCAACCTTTATGCCTTGCTCGGCTAAATTGGAAATTATCGCTTTGATTGCTGGGGCCTTCTTTCCTCACAATCCTCTGGTGGCTCCAAGTACTTATTTTATTGGGATGGCTGCCATCATTTTATCAGGTATTGCCCTTAAAAAGACGAGCTTTTTGGGTGGCTTGACCAGTCCTTTCATTATGGAATTACCTTCTTATCATTGGCCTAAGGCTATGTCGGTCTTGCGTTATGCCTTTGGTAAGGCTATGAGTTTTGTGAAACGTGCAGGAACCATTATTTTCAGTTTGACTGTCCTGATTTGGTTCATGTCCAACTATAACTTTATGTTACAGACCGTTGATACAGAAGTGAGTATCTTAGCTACTTTAGGTAAGGGCTTTTCTTGGATTTTTGCACCTCTGGGCTTTGGAAATTGGAAGGCAACGGTTGCTGCTCTCACAGGTTTAGCAGCCAAGGAGACCGTGGTGGCTACCTTCGGAATTCTCTATCATAACAGTAGTGAAGCTGGTTTGGCTACGGCCCTGCAAGCAGATTATTCAGCTCTAGCTGCTTATTCTTTCTTGATTTTTAACCTGCTTTGTGCACCATGTTTTGCAGCTATTGGGGCTATCAAACGTGAAATGGCTAATCTGAGATGGACGGTTGGAGCGATTGGTTTTCAAACAGGTTTGGCCTATTGTGTCAGCTTGATTCTATATCAATTTGGTCAAGTTCTCCTTTATGGTAAGCCGATAACTCCTTGGACACTTGTAGCAGTCTTGCTTTTAGTGACTATGATTTACTTCGTTGTTCGTAAACCACGTCAAATTAAGGATAAGATTATTACCTTGGAAAATCTTCAAGAAGCTAATAGTTAGGAGAAGTTGTTATGTCTACATTTATTATTGCCTTTATTATTTTCGCTTTGGCTGGTTTAGGCATCCGTCACTATATCAAAGGAAAAGGATCTTGTGGTGATTGTGAGTGCTCTTGCCCGGTCAAAGAAGAAATGCATAAAGCTGATCATTAATAGAATATAAGAAAATGATCTCTTATTTGGATAAGAGGTCATTTTTACTTACAATTGTAAGGAATGTATAAAGATTGCCTAAGAGAAAGTGTGATATGATGACATTGAAAAAAATCTAGCTTGATTTAACAAAGGAGAAATGAAAGGAATGGCATTGAACAGAGAGATTGTCCTAATTCACGGTACCTGGTGTGACGGTAATGTTTGGGGAGAATTCGCTTCAGGTCTGCATCAAATGGGATATAAGGTGCATACACCTAGCTTTCGTTATCATGATTTACCCTACCAAGATTGTCTAGCAAAGGTTGGGACAGTGACCTTGCAGAATTACCGAGATGATTTGGTGGACTTGATTGAAAGTCTAGATCAACCGCCACTTATTTTGGGACACTCTTTAGGATGTTTGGTGGCACAGATGGTTGCCGAAAAAACGGAAGTAGCTGGTATGATTCTTATGGGACCAGCACCTACGGCAGATATTTTTGCCTTTTACCCAACCATGCTGGCTTGTTTTGGTAAGCATTTTCTACGCTGGGGATTTTGGAAAAAGGCTATGCCTCCTTATAAAAAGGAGTTTTTCAAGTATTGTATGAATGAACAAGAAGAGTCCTTGAAAGAAGAAGTTTTTGCGACATTAGTTCCAGAATCAGGCAAGGTTTACACCCAGATGGCTCTTCCTTGGTTTGATAAAACGAAGGCAGCTTACGTGGACTTTAACCAAATATCCTGTCCTGTTCTCGTGATTTCTGGAACCAGAGATAAGATGACTCACCTTAATATTGCAAGAAGAACGGCAAAGAACTACCATGATTCGGTGCTTATTTCACTAACTGGTGCTGATCATATGTATGAGAGTGGCAAATTCCAACAAAAGACCTTATGTGCCATTAAAGGATGGAGCCAGCAAAATAGTTTTGTCAATTAATAGCGAAAACGAATCAAAAAAGTTGAAACAGTGTTTCGGCTTTTTTAGTACTCAAATGTGAACTGTTTTTTTGAAAATTTTGAAAATTAAGTCACAAAGAGTCTTCCCTATGGTATAATTGAAAAAAAGTATGTATTGGAGAACACACATGGTGATAATGATGGACGGTAAAGCCCTAGCTCTTAAAATGCAAAATCAATTGCAAGAAAAGGTAGCTCGTCTTAAAGAAAGTGAATGGATTGTACCAGGATTGGTCGTTATTATGGTTGGCGACAACCCTGCTAGTCAGGTTTATGTCCGTAATAAGGAACGTGCGGCTATTAAGGCAGGTTTCCATAGCAAGACGGTCAATCTTTCAGAGAGAATAAGTGAAGAAGAATTGATTGAGGTCATTGAAAAGTACAATCAAGATCCGCTTTTCCATGGTATCTTGGTACAATTACCACTACCTAACCATATCAATGAAATGCGTATTCTCTTGGCAATTGATCCTAAAAAGGATGTTGATGGATTCCACCCTATGAATACGGGGAATCTTTGGAATGGACGTCCTCAAATGGTGCCATGTACTCCTGCAGGTATTATGGAAATTCTGCGTGAGTACAATGTTGAATTGGAAGGCAAGACAGCAGTTATTATTGGACGTAGTAATATCGTCGGCAAGCCTATGGCTCAGCTTCTTTTGGAAAAAAATGCCACAGTTACTTTGACCCACTCAAGAACACCACATTTGGCGAATGTTTGTAACAAAGCAGACGTCTTGATTGTGGCTATTGGACGTGCAAAATTTGTCACAGAAGACTTTGTCAAAGAGGGTGCCGTTGTCATTGATGTGGGAATTAACCGTGATGAAGAAGGCAAACTTTGTGGCGATGTTGATTTTGAAGGTGTGAAAGATAAAGTTGGCATGATCACGCCTGTTCCAGGTGGTGTAGGCCCTATGACTATTACCATGCTTATGGAACAGACCTATCAAGCTGCTCTTCGTAGTGCGAAAGGATAGCTTATGAAAGTAGATGGCGATTTAGCTAGGCAAGTGATTAGACCTCGTTTGAGAGAGTCTCATAAGGGATCTTACGGTCGGGTGCTTTTAATTGGTGGCCTCTACCCATATGGTGGTGCCATCATTATGGCTGCTATTGCCTGTGTCAATAGTGGGGCAGGCTTGGTTACGGTAGCGACCGATTGTGACAATATCACAGCACTTCATGCCCATCTTCCTGAGGCTATGGCTTTTGATTTCGGAGAAAAGGACAGGCTTCTTGATAATCTTAGGGCTGCAAATGTTGTTTTAATTGGCTCAGGTCTAGGTGAGAGTGATGCAGCTAGTCAGGTCTTGGATTTGGTCCTGGCAAATATTAGACCTGATCAGAACCTAGTTGTTGATGGATCGGCCCTTAACCTTCTTGCTAAGAAAAATAAGGCGGATTTGCCAGAGTGTCACCTCATTCTTACCCCTCATCAGAAAGAATGGGAACGTCTTTCTGGCTTAGCTATTTTGGAGCAGACTGTTTCTAATACACAGAAAGCTCTGGCAGACTTTCCGGCTGAAACCATACTAGTAGCTAAGAGCCACCGAACGGCTGTCTACCAGAGTAAAGAAGTATCTCATTTAGAGGTTGGTGGTCCCTATCAGGCAACAGGTGGCATGGGAGATACCTTGGCCGGTATGGTAACGGGTTTTCTTGCTCAATTTGCTTCAAATGACCGCTATAAAGCTGTTACGGTTGCCAGTTGGCTTCACTCAGCTATCGCTGATGACCTCGCTAAAAATGCCTATGTGGTTTTGCCGACACGCATCAGTAAAGCCATTCCAAGCTGGATGAGAAAATTGTCATTATAATCTAAAAAACGTGTCTCAGATTGAGGCAAGTTTTTTTAGATTTCGACATTTTTTTAAGTTTGCCTAGGCTGATTTATGATAAAATAAAAGAGAATTTTTATGAGAACATAGAGGAAAAAAAGTGACATCATTTTCAAAAAAACTCAATCAAAATTGGAAAAAATGGCGCCAAAAACGAAAAGACAAACGAGCCAATAAACCTAAGAAGCCAGTAAATATCTCACGTCGTGTTTACTTGCTTTTTGGTGTTGTTCTTGTTCTTTTTTTATTACTTTTTGCACGCCTTGCTTATATGCAGATTTCTAACAAATCCTTTTATGCTAAGAAATTAGAGGATAATTCCAAGTATACTGTTAGAATTGCTAGCGAGCGAGGACAAATTTTTGATGCCAAGGGGGTTGCTCTGACGACCAACCAAAGTAAGGACGTCATTACCTTTACACGTAGCAATCTGGTCTCATCTGATACGATGAAAAAGGTTGCAGAGAAGTTGGCAACCATGGTAACTCTTACTGAAACTAAGGTAACTGCCCGTCAAAAACGTGATTTTTACCTTGCGGATTCTTCGACCTATAAGCGTGTTGTCAATAGTCTTCCAAACGACAAGAAAACAGACAAATTTGGTAACAAACTTGCCGAAGCCACTATTTACAATAATGCTGTTGATGCAGTGCCTGATGAAGCCGTTGATTATTCTGAGAATGAACTTAAGATTGTCTACATTTATTCTCAGATGAATGCTGTGTCTAATTTCTCAACAGTCACATTAAAGACAGGCGAATTAACACCTGATCAGATTGCGATTGTAGCGGCTAAACAAAAGGAACTAAATGGTATTACGGTTGCTAAGGACTGGGAACGTCATACAGCTGATTCGGCCTTATCTCCTCTGATTGGTAAGGTTTCAAGCTCAGAAGCAGGCTTACCTCAGGAAGATGCCAAGGAATACCTTAAAAAAGGCTATGCCCTCAATGACCGTGTAGGAACCTCTTATCTAGAAAAAGAATATGAGGAAAAACTACAAGGAAAACATACGGTTCGTGAAATTACTGTAGACAAAGAAGGAAAGGTCGACAGTGATAAAATCACGCAAAAAGGTAGCAAGGGTAACAACCTGCAGTTAACCATTGACCTCAATTTTCAAAAGGGTGTTGAAGACATCCTAAGTCAACAACTTTCTTCAGAAATTGCTGAGAATAAGGCGACTTATTCTGAGGGAATGTATGCGGTAGTACTGAATGCAGACACCGGTGCTGTACTTGCAATGGCAGGACAAAAGCATGAGAAAGGGGCACCAGATTTTAAGGCGGATGCCCTAGGAACGATTACGGATGTCTTCACTCCAGGATCTGTTGTTAAGGGGGCTACCTTGACGGCAGGTTGGCGTTCGGGTGTCATCTACGGTAACCAAGTTTTGACTGACCAGCCTATTAATATTGCTGGTTCAGCCCCTATTACATCTTGGTTTACGGATCAAGGTAGTCGTGCCATTACGGCTACTCAGGCCCTAGAATATTCATCAAATACCTATATGGTTCAGATTGCTATCAAACTCCTCGGCCAACAATATTATCCAGGTATGGCTTTGTCAACGGATAATATGGATAAGGCTATGAAGACTCTTCGTGATACTTATGGCGAGTTTGGTATGGGGGTTTCGACTGGTCTTGATTTACCTGGAGAATCTGAAGGCTTTATTTCCAAGAAATACAATGTTGCCAATGTGCTGACAGAAGCCTTTGGCCAGTATGACTCCTATACAACCATTCAACTAGCTCAGTATGTTGCTTCAATTGCTAATGGTGGTAAACGTGTGGCTCCCCATATTGTCGGAGGCATTTACGATGCTGGTGCAAATGGTAGTCTAGGTACCCTCTCTTCAACGGTTGATACCCGTGTGCTCAATACCCTTTCTTTAGATTCTGAGCAACTTGGTCTTGTCCAACAAGGGTTCAATGACGTTGTCAATTCAGGTTCTAGCCTTGCAACAGGTAAAGGAATGGCAAGTTCTATCATTCCGATTAGTGGGAAAACAGGAACAGCCGAAACCTATGCGACAGATAGTTCTGGTAATTCTGTAACCACAGTTAATCTTAATGCTGTAGCTTATGCGACAGCCAAAGATGGAACCAAATTAGCTGTTGGAATTATGTACCCACATGCGCTTGACTGGAAGAGTAAGGCCTATCAAGGTGCAGTCAAGGCCATTATGGAACTTTACCAAAACACTCACTAAAGTCTAAAATCTCTTGTGCCTTGCATGAGAGATTTTTCTATGATATAGTGTTTGGGTGTTTGTCCTTGGGGCAACGGTTATCATGTCATAAGATAAAAAGTTAGAAATAGATTAAGAATAAAAAGAAATGGAGGCCTTCATGCTTTATCCTACTCCGATTGCTAAACTGATTGATAGTTTTTCAAAACTCCCTGGAATTGGGGCTAAAACGGCGACACGATTGGCTTTTTATACCATTAGCATGTCTGATGAGGATGTCAATGATTTTGCCAAAAACCTTTTGGCTGCTAAGCGTGAATTGACTTATTGCTCAGTTTGTGGGCGTTTAACGGATGACGATCCCTGTAATATCTGTACCGATGAGACTAGAGACCGTACTAAGATTTTGGTTGTCGAGGACTCAAAAGATGTTTCAGCTATGGAAAAGATTCAGGAATATCATGGCCTTTACCATGTGCTTCAAGGTCTTATTTCACCTATGAACGGTATAGGGCCTGATGATATTAATTTGAAGAGTTTGATTACTCGTTTGATGGATAGTGAGGTTGAAGAAGTCATTATTGCAACCAATGCTACAGCCGATGGTGAAGCAACAGCCATGTATATTTCCCGTGTCCTCAAACCAGCCGGCATTAAGGTAACCCGTTTAGCACGTGGTTTGGCTGTTGGTTCTGACATTGAATATGCTGATGAGGTGACCTTGTTGCGAGCAATTGAGAATCGTACAGAACTTTAAAAAGTCATTTAACGATGGCTTTTTTTCGCTATTTGTCGGATTTTGATACTGAAAGTTTTTAATAGTAAGGTGCTGATGCAGAAATTTAGGGACAAAGAAGTTAAAGAGTTCTTTGAAAAATCGTTTTTTCTCATGGTCTAAATCGATAAAGGCTTGCTATATCATATTCTTAATAAAAGAAGCAGACAATTAGGCTTAAGTCTGCTTTTTCTGTATCCTTGTGATATAATGAAGTGATTGATATTGGACTGGAGTTAATCTGGGGCGATATTAACTGTGATTAAGTATTTGTAATAAAAAGCTAATTTGTTAGTGAAAGGAAACGAACGGTTCTGTCCTAAAACTGGAATCAATCGTTCGGAAAGATATGCTATGTACGTTGAAATGATCGACGAGACTGGACAGGTCTCTGAAGAAATAAAGAAACAAACCTTGGAGTTACTTGATTTTGCAGCGCAAAAACTTGGTAAGGAAGACAAGGAGATGGCAGTTACTTTTGTAACTAACGAACGTAGTCACGAATTGAATTTAGAGTATCGTGATACGGACCGCCCTACTGATGTCATTAGTTTGGAGTATAAGCCAGAGGTAGATATCACTTTTGATGAGGAAGATTTAGCGGAAAATCCAGAATTGGCTGAAATGATGGGAGAATTTGATAGTTATATCGGTGAACTCTTTATTTCCGTTGATAAGGCTCACGAACAGGCTGAAGAATATGGACATAGCTATGAGCGTGAGATGGGCTTCTTAGCTGTTCATGGCTTTCTTCACATCAATGGCTATGACCATTACACCCCTGAAGAAGAAGCGGAAATGTTTGGATTACAGGAAGAAATTTTAACTGCTTATGGACTTACGCGACAATAATCCACAGAAAAAGTGGAAAAATAGAGAATTTACAGCAAGTTTTGAGTTTGCTCTGACAGGTATAATTACGGCTATTAAAGAAGAACGTAACATGCGCAAGCATTTGGTTTCTGCTGTTTTAGTGGTACTAGCTGGCTTGATTTTTCGTGTTTCTGCGATAGAATGGCTTTTTCTCCTGCAGGCGGTTTTTCTAGTAATTGCTCTTGAAATTGTCAATTCTGCCATTGAAAATGTGGTTGATCTGGCTAGTAATTATCACTTTTCTATGTTAGCCAAAAATGCTAAAGACATGGCAGCGGGAGCTGTCCTTGTCGTATCTTGTTACGCACTCATCACTGGTATGATTGTTTTCATACCTAAAATTTGGAACTTAATTTTTAACTAGAACTAAAGAGAAAGAAAGTAAATGACATTTAAATCAGGTTTTGTGGCCATTCTTGGCCGTCCTAATGTAGGAAAATCTACCTTTTTGAACCATGTTATGGGGCAAAAAATTGCAATCATGAGCGATAAAGCTCAAACAACCCGTAATAAAATTATGGGAATTTACACAACAGACAAGGAACAGATTGTCTTTATCGATACACCGGGAATCCACAAGCCTAAGACGGCTTTAGGGGATTTCATGGTAGAATCTGCTTATTCAACCCTTCGTGAAGTGGATACGGTCCTTTTTATGGTTCCAGCCGATGAACCTCGTGGTAAGGGTGATGATATGATTATCGAACGCCTTAAGCAAGCCAAGGTACCCGTTATTTTGGTGGTTAATAAGATTGACAAGGTCCATCCCGACCAACTACTTGAGCAGATTGACGATTTCCGTACCCAAATGGATTTCAAGGAGATTATTCCAATCTCAGCCCTTCAAGGAAACAATGTCTCTCACCTTGTGGATGTTTTGAGTGACAATCTTGAAGAAGGTTTCCAATATTTTCCATCAGATCAGATTACAGATCACCCAGAACGTTTCTTGGTGTCTGAAATGATTCGTGAAAAAGTGCTACTCTTGACTCGTGAAGAAATTCCGCACTCAGTTGCTGTTGTTATTGATTCTATGAAGCGTGATGAAGAGACGGATAAGGTTCACATTCGTGCGACGATCATGGTTGAGCGTGATAGCCAAAAAGGTATTGTCATTGGTAAAAAAGGTGCCATGCTCAAGAAAATTGGTACCCTTGCTCGTAAAGATATTGAACTCATGCTTGGGGATAAGGTCTTTCTCGAAACTTGGGTTAAGGTTAAGAAAAATTGGCGTGATAAAAAACTTGATTTGGCCGATTTTGGTTATAATGAAAAAGAATATTGAGAAAAAGCTGGGCACTTGCTCGGCTTTCTTGCTAGAAGGAGGAGCAGATGCCTGAGTTACCTGAAGTAGAAACGGTTAGACGTGGTTTAGAAAGACTAGTCCTAGGGCGAACTATTTTATCGGTTGAGGTCAAGGTCCCAAAGATGGTAAAAACGTCCTATCAAAGCTTTCTAAACGAATTACCTGGTCAAAGGATTCAAGCCATGCGACGTAGGGGAAAGTATCTCATTTTTGATTTTGGTCAGTTGATTATGATTTCCCACTTGCGCATGGAGGGGAAATACCTACTGTTTACAGACCAGGTTCCTACCAACAAACACTTTCACTTATTTTTTAAGTTAGATGATGGCTCTACACTTGTCTATCAGGATGTTCGCAAGTTTGGGACTTTTGATTTACTATCTAAAAATCAAGAGGAAGCTTATTTTACGAAGAAAAAGCTTGGTCCTGAACCTACTAAGAAGGCCTTTAAATATGCATCGTTTGAGAGAGCTTTAATGCGTTCCGACAAGCCTATTAAGCCCTTACTCTTGGACCAGAAATTAGTGGCTGGACTAGGAAATATCTACGTTGATGAGGTACTTTGGGCAGCCAAGGTTCATCCAGAGACGCCGGCAAGGGAACTCAGCAAGGCAGCCATGAAACGAGTTCACGATCAAACGATTGCCATATTACAGTTGGGGATTGAAAAAGGTGGTTCCACTATAAGGACCTATCGTAATGCCCTCGGTGAAGACGGGACCATGCAGGATTATTTGCAGGTTTACGGAAAGACAGGGCAACCTTGTCCACGTTGCGCAAGCACGATTGAGAAAATCAAGTTAGGAGGAAGAGGAACGCATTTGTGTCCTCATTGTCAAAAACGATGATTATAGGATTAACAGGAGGCATTGCTTCAGGAAAATCAACCGTTGTTGAAATGATTAAAGAGGCAGGTTACAAGGTCATTGATGCCGATCAACTGGTGCACGACATGCAGACCAAAGGGGGCAGGTTGTATCAAGCCTTGCTTGATTGGTTGGGAGAGGCTATCCTTCTTTCTGATGGAGAATTAAATCGTCCTAAGTTAGGGCAATTAATCTTTTCAAGTGAAGAGATGCGGCATCAATCTGCTGAAATTCAGGGAAA
The DNA here is from genome assembly GCF_000187445.1 of Streptococcus sp. C150. Lineage (NCBI taxonomy): Bacteria > Bacillati > Bacillota > Bacilli > Lactobacillales > Streptococcaceae > Streptococcus > Streptococcus sp. C150. The sequence continues at coordinate 273,498 of NZ_GL698449.1, forward strand.
AATTATCCGAGAAGAGTTGGCAGCCAAAAGAGATTGCTTGGCCAAGGAAGAGGACGTCTTTTTTATGGATATTCCCTTACTGATTGAAAATGATTATCAGGATTGGTTTGACCAGATTTGGTTGGTGGCGGTGTCTCCTGAGGTCCAGCGCCAACGCTTGATGAAAAGGAATCACTTAAGTGCTGAGGAAGCAGACATGCGTATTGCTAGTCAAATGCCTTTATCCGAAAAACTGCCGTATGCTAGTTTAGTTATTAATAACAACGGGAGCATTGATGATTTGAAGGAAAAGGTGAAGAGTGCCATCAAAGATTTAGCTAACCTCCTATAGTTAGTCATTGTGTTATAATGGATAGTGAATTTTAGAAAGAAGATGATGATTTGCGCCAAAAAGAGCTTAAAACCGCTGATTGGCAACGAAATCTTAAAATTGCTTGGATAGGAACTTTTTTTACTGGGGCTAGCTTTTCTATTGTCATGCCTTTCATGGCTCTCTATGTTGAAGAATTAGGGGTTAAAGGCGCTATGGTAGAATGGTATGCTGGTTTATCTGTCGCTCTGTCTGCCCTAGCTTCAGCCTTGGTTTCACCAGTTTGGGGACGCTTGGCGGACCGTTATGGCCGAAAACCTATGATGATAAGAGCCAGTATGGTCATGACCTTTACAATGGGAGGCTTAGCCTTTGTGCCTAATGTCTTCTGGATGCTTTTCTTGAGAATCTTGAATGGTTTGTTTGCAGGTTATGTGCCAAATGCAACAGCCTTGATTGCTAGTCAGGCTCCTCAGCAACGTTCTGGCTATGCCCTGGGGACCTTGTCCACGGGTCTCACGGCAGGTGTCTTGATTGGCCCTTTGCTAGGGGGTGCCTTATCTGAGGCCTTTGGAATGAGGGGGACCTTTTTATTGGTTGGACTCATTTTGTTTATTTGCTGCCTCTTGACTATCTTTGGTTTACGCGAGGACTTCCAACCGATTGAAAAGGGAGAGATGATGAGTCTTTCGCAAGTATTTGCTAAAATTCCAAGCAAATCACTTTTAATTGGGCTCTTTGTGACTAGTATGATTATCCAAATTTCTGCCCAATCAATTGCCCCGATCTTGGCGCTTTACATTCGTTATTTGGGTCAAAACGATAATATCCTCTTTTACTCAGGGTTAATTGTGTCCGCTATGGGCTTTTCAAGCCTTTTAAGCACTCCTTATTTAGGCCGACTGGGTGATCGCATTGGAAATCATCGTTTGCTCTTGATGGGGTTATTTTATAGTTTTCTCTTGTATTTCCTTTGTGGTTTTGCAGGTTCAGCCTTGCAACTGGGCCTTTTACGCTTTGCTTATGGCTTTGGTGTAGGTGCCCTGATGCCGAGTGTCAATTCCTTATTGACCAAGATGACCCCCAAAGAAGGAATTTCAAGAATCTTTAGTTTTAATCAAAGTTTTTCATACATTGGACAAGTTTTAGGTCCCTTTGTGGGTTCAGCAGTTGCTACAGGGCTAGGATATCGTTGGGTATTCTTTGTGACAGCAGCCATCGTCTTTGGAAATTTTGTTTGGTCCTTAATCATCTTTAGAAAATCGCTAGGAGTTAAGAATATAGGTGAGAGTTAAAATCAATTTAAAGTGTAGTGAGTGTGGGAGTATCAATTACCTCACAAGTAAAAATAAACAGAATCATCCTGAAAAAATTCAGGTTCCAAAATTCTGTCCAAAGGATAGAAAAGTAACCTTACATGTTGAATCTTAAAGGGTTCTATGGTAGAATAATAAGGACATTTTCGGAGGAATAACTATGTACGACTTATTATTAACGCTGCTCTTGGTGATGTCAGCTATTATTGTGATTGCGATTTTCATGCAGCCACAAAAAAACCCAAGTAGCAATGTCTTTGATGGTGGTGGGTCAGAAGCACTATTTGAACGTAGTAAACCACGTGGTTTCGAAGCCTTTATGCAACGCTTTACAGGAATCTTGGTTTTTCTATGGATTGTAGATGCAATCGTCCTTTCCATTCTCTCAAGTAAGTAATGAGCTGACTGAGGTTGGCTCATTTTTTGCGTTATAGTCAATAAATAAAAGAAAAGGAAATCATGAAAGAAACTATTATAAATTATTTGAAGGAGCATGGGAAATCCAGTGTAAACGACATTGCCCAGGCTCTTAATCATGCTGGGGGTGAAAAGTTCCCTCAGCTCATCAAGGCCATATCAGCCATGGAAAGTAAGGGGCAGTTGCGTTTTAACCGAGATGGCTCTGTATCCTTGCGTCCTAAGAAAGAAAATCCTAATCAGGTGACTGTTGAAGGTGTCTTCCGTGCCAATAAGAACGGCTTTGGTTTTTTGCATGTCGATGACAGTGAAGATGATATGTTCATCGGTCGTAATGATGTTGGCCATGCTATTGATGGTGATACTGTTGCCGTTGTCATCAAGAAGCCAGCAGACCGTTTACGAGGGACAGCAGCAGAAGCACGTGTTGTTGAAATTGTAGAACGTTCGCTTAAGACTGTTGTAGGGAAATTTATCCTTAGCGACGAGAAAGAACCCTATGCGGGTTACATTAAGTCTAAAAACCAAAAAATTCAGCAGCCAATTTATATCAAGAAAGAACCAGTTGCCCTAGATGGTACTGAAATTATTAAGGTTGATATCGAAAAATACCCTAACCGTCACTATGATTATTTCGTAGGAAGTGTTCGTGACATTATTGGTCATCAGGGGGATGCTGGTATTGATGTCTTGGAAGTCTTGGAATCAATGGATATTGTTTCAGAGTTTCCAGAGGATGTCATGGCTGAAGCAGAAGCTGTGCCAGATGCACCTAGTCAGGAAGACCTAGTTGGTCGTGTTGACCTTCGTCAAGAAGTGACCTTCACTATTGATGGAGCCGATGCCAAGGACTTGGACGATGCGGTCCATATTAAGCGTTTGCCAAATGGTAATTTTGAACTCGGTGTCCACATTGCCGATGTGTCCTACTATGTCACTGAAGGATCTGCCCTTAACCGTGAGGCCGTAGCACGTGGGACTTCGGTTTATGTGACAGACCGTGTGGTGCCAATGTTGCCGGAGCGTCTGTCAAATGGTATTTGTTCACTAAATCCCAATGTTGATCGTTTGACTCAGTCAGCCATTATGGAGATTACTCCAAAAGGTAAGGTGGTTAATCATAAGATTTGTCAATCTGTTATTAACACAACCTTCCGTATGACCTATAGCGATGTTAATGACATGTTGGCTGGAAATCCAGAAAAAATTGAGCAGTTTAAGCCAATCATGGATTCTGTATCAGCTATGGCAGAACTCCATAAGATTTTAGAAGACATGCGTGAGCGTCGTGGTGCCCTTAACTTTGATACGTCTGAAGCTCGTATCTTGGTTAATGAGAAAGGGATGCCAGTGGATATCGTGGTGCGTGAACGTGGAACAGCCGAGCGAATGATTGAATCCTTCATGTTGGCTGCCAATGAATGTGTAGCTGAGCACTTCGCTAAGGCTAAGTTGCCATTTATCTACCGTATCCACGAGGAACCTAAAGCCGAGAAATTGCAACGTTTCATGGATTATGCCTCTATCTTTGGTGTTCAAATCAAAGGAACTGCCAATAAGATGGATCAGCTAGACTTGCAAGAGTTCATGGCTCGAGTGCAGGGTAAACCTGGGGCGGAAGTTATGAACATGATGTTGCTTCGTTCAATGCAACAGGCCCGTTATTCAGAACACAACCACGGGCACTATGGCTTGGCAGCTCAATATTATACCCACTTTACTAGTCCAATCCGTCGTTACCCGGACCTCTTGGTTCACCGAATGATTCGTGAATACACCAACAATTTGTCTCAAGAAACACGTGAACATTTTGATGAGGTAATTCCTGAGTTAGCGTCATCATCTTCAACGCTTGAACGTCGTGCCATTGATGCTGAACGTGTCGTTGAAGCTATGAAAAAAGCAGAATACATGGAAGAGTATGTTGGACAAGAATTCGACGGTATTGTCGGAAGTGTGGTTAAATTCGGTATGTTTGTGGAATTGCCAAACACCATCGAAGGTTTGGTTCACATCACGACCTTGCCAGAATTTTACAATTACAATGAACGTACCATGACGCTTCAAGGAGAGAAAACAGGTAAGACTTTCCGTGTTGGACAACCTATCCGTGTCAAATTAACACGTGCGGACAAGGAAACTGGAGATATTGATTTTCAATACCTTCCAAGTGAGTATGATATCATCGAAAAAGTGGATCATAGGGCCCGTCAAGAACGTGAAGAAAAGGCTAAGGCCTTCCGTCACAGAGGCCCTCGTCGTGACCGTCAAAATGGGGATTTCAATCGTCGTGGTAAGGGTGGCGATAATCGTAACCGTCAAGATAATAATGGCCGTAAAGGGTCTTATGACGATAAACGTAAGTCATCTAAGAAGCCAGACAAACGTAAGAATCAAAACCGTCCTCATAATGATAATAAGGGACGTGAGAGTGGTCGTCGTAAGAAAAAAGGCAACAAACCTTTTTACAAGGATGTAGCTAAAAAACGAAAATAGGATGAGAATGGAGGGACTGCTATGCCAAAGGGTGAAGGCAATGTTGTTGCTCAGAATAAAAAGGCGAGACATGACTATAGTATCGTTGATACTATTGAAGCAGGAATCGTGCTAACAGGAACGGAAATTAAGTCTGTTCGTGCGGCTCGTATCCAGTTAAAAGATGGCTATGCCCAAATCAAAAATGGTGAGGCCTGGTTACTCAATGTCCATATTGCCCCTTTCGAACAAGGAAATATTTGGAATCAGGATCCAGACCGTATCCGAAAATTATTGCTTAAGAAAAAGCAAATCGTCAAACTTGCAAACGACCTTAAGGGAACAGGGATGACCTTGGTTCCTCTTAAGGTTTACCTAAAAAATGGTTTTGCCAAGGTCTTGCTTGGTATTGCCAAAGGGAAGCACGACTACGATAAACGTGAATCTATCAAACGCCGTGAACAAGAGCGTGATATCAAACGTGTTATTAAGAGCGTTAACCGTTAAGACAGCGATCATCTAGGACCATTCAAGTCTTAGATGATTTTTTGCTTTTTAGCTTTAAGAAATGATATAATGGGAATGCCGTATGGTCTTTTTGTTAGGGTGTCTTTTGATGAGCACCTAACGATAGACTTGATCTTATGTAAGGAGATTAGCGATGCCAGTAAATGCAAAAACAAAATACAAGGCAAAGAAAACTAAGATTGTTTTCTTTGATATTGATGACACGCTTCGTGTCAAAAAGACAGGTTACATACCTGAATCTATAAAAGCTGTTTTCAAGGGTCTTAAAGATAAAGGAATCTTGACAGGGATTGCGACAGGACGTGGCTATTATGGTGTGGTTGAGGAAATTCGTGACCTAGAGCCAGATTATTTTGTAACCATTAATGGAACCTATGTGATTAACCGTAAAGGCGATGAAATCTACAATCATCCCCTTCCACGTGAGATTACAGAAGCCTTCGTTGCATGGTGCAAAGAGATTGGGATTGCCTGGGGGTTTGCAGGTAAGGATAAGCCAGTTGTTTCAGAGCGTTCAGATTTGATTGATAATGCTATGAAACCAGTCTATGGTCTTTGTGATGTGGAGCCAGACTTTCACTTGTCGAATGATGTTTACCATATGTGGACTTTTGCGGAAAATGATGGTGACCTTGAATTACCTGAAGAACTGGCATCCCATGTCCGTATGGTACCTTGGCACGAACACTCATCAGATGTGGTGGCCAATGGTATCTCAAAAGCTTCTGGTGTTGGTCATGTCTTGGAACATGAAAATCTCAAACCAGAAAATGCTATGATGTTTGGTGATGGTCCAAATGATATGGAAATCTTTGACTATGTTGGTCTTAAGATTGCCATGGGTAATGCCACACCAGAACTGAAAGAAAAAGCAGATTACGTTACAGGAACAGTAGAAGAAGATGGCATTTTCCATGCCTTGGAGGAACTCGGATTGGTAGAAAAAGAACTTCATTTCCCACAACTTGACTTGGATTCAGTAGAAGGGCCAGTCGCAACGATTAAAACAAATCACGGCGATTTGGTCATCAAACTTTTCCCTGACCATGCGCCACTAACCGTTACTAACTTTGTCAATTTGGCTAAAAGTGGTTACTATGATGGTGTGATTTTCCACCGTATCATCAAGAATTTTATGATTCAAGGTGGTGACCCAACTGGTACTGGTATGGGTGGCGAATCGAGCTTCGGTGGTAGCTTCCAGGATGAATTCTCTAAAGAACTCTACAACCTTCGTGGGGCGCTCTCTATGGCCAATGCTGGACCAGATACTAATGGTAGTCAATTCTTTATCGTTCAAACACCAGAAATCCCATATTCAAAAAAAGAATTGGAGCGAGGTGGTTGGCCAGCACCAATCGCTGAAGCTTATGCTGAAAATGGGGGAACACCTCACCTTGATCATCGCCACACAGTTTTTGGTCAATTGGTAGATGAAGCTTCTTATAAGGTACTTGATGAGATTGCGAGTGTCGAAGTTGGGGCTCAAGATAAGCCACTTGAAGATGTTGTCATTGAAACAGTTGAGGTAGCAGACTAAGATGAAAATTGGAGACAAGCTTAAGGGTGTTATCACAGGCATCAAGCCTTACGGAGCCTTTGTTTCCTTGGAAAATGGTACCACAGGCTTGATTCACATCTCAGAGATTAAGACAGGTTATATTGACAACATCTACAATACCCTAAAGGTAGACCAGGATGTCTTGGTTCAGGTCGTTGACTTTGATGAGTTTACACAAAAGGCCAGTCTTTCTTTGAGAACACTTGAGGAAGAAAAAAATAAAATTCCTCATCGCCACCGTTTCTCAGATAGTCGATTGAACTATGGTTTTAAGCCCTTAGCTGCAGCCATGCCAGAATGGATTGAAGAAGGCCTTGACTATCTTCGACAAGAGCATGAGGAGAAATAGCAAAAGCTGACTCACGATGAGTCAGCTTTTTATATGGCTTTTGAATTTGAGTGCAAACGAAAAGGTCCTCAACTTAATTGAAGACCCTTGTGTTTTCATTAAACATCAAAATAGAGCAATTCTTTTGGTGTGTGTGTGAAGACTTCAAAGCCGTCTTTTGTAACATAACCACAGTCCTCGATACGGACACCGACTCTTTCAGGAATATAGATACCAGGTTCCACAGAGAAGCACATGCCTTCTTCGATGACCAAGTCATTGCCATCCATGATGGAAGGAAATTCGTGGACATCCATACCAAGACCGTGTCCCAGACGGTGATTGAAGTATTCACCGTAACCAGCCTTTTCAATAACCTGACGAGCAGCAGCATCAATTTCACTGGCTGTTACACCTGGTTTGATAAAATCAAGGGCTGTCAATTGAGCTTCCAAACAGATATTGTAGATATCTTTCTTGAATTGGTCGGGTTGACCGACAGCTACGGTACGAGTCATATCTGAGACGTAGCCTTGACTGACAACACCCAAGTCAAAGAGAAGAAGGCTGTTGTTTTCAATACGGTTAGTTCCCGGAATACCATGAGGGTTTGCGGCATTATTACCTGTAAGAACCATGGTTTCAAAGGACATTTGATTAATACCGATTTTTTTCATACCAAATTCAATTTGGGCAATGATGTCAGTTTCAGTCACATCAAGAGAAATATTGTCGAAACCGATATTTACAGCTTTATCTGCATAATCTCCAGCGCCAATCATTTTTTGAATTTCATCAGCTGACTTGATGACACGCATTTTTTGGATGAATGGTGTCAAGTTTTCAAAACGTCCGTCAAAGACAGTTTGCAACCCTTGGAATTTAGTCACATTTAAATTGTCAAACTCCGCATAGATAACAGGACTATCTGTGCTTGCTAGACCAGCCTTGATTTTTTGCCAAGGATTTTCAGAGTCTACATAACCAAAGACTGGGAAGTCGAGAACAGCAGAAGCTCGTGCTACTTCAAGAGCAGGAACAAAAAGCGCAGGCTCGCGGTTTTCATAGACAAAGAGGAACATTTGACGTTCATGGGGGTCACAATCAAAACCAGTAAGATAATTGACGGTAACAGGGTCTGAAACAATGGCTAGACCCGCTTTATGTTCATACAGAAAATGACGAATGCGATCAAGTTTAGACATAAAAAAACTCCTTTGTATTTCTTACATTCATTCTGTCACTTTTGCAGGGAAAATTCAAGTTGTTTTTGGCTTTTCATTAAATCATTTTCTTTCATAAAAGCATTTTAATGGTTTTCTCTGTAAGCTTGGAATCGCAATGAAAAAGCTAACGGAAAACATTATTTTTTGAAATGGCTTACTTCATTATGGTTGAGAAGAGGCAAACCCTTTCATTTTTTTGTAAAAAATCAGTCAAAATAATTGAAAGTGTTTTCAAAATTTGCTACAATTATCTTGGATAAGTGAGCGTTATGTTAGAAAGGATGTGTTTTTATGAATACTGATGAAACGATTACTATTTACGATGTTGCCCGCGAAGCTGGTGTGTCTATGGCAACGGTCTCTCGTGTTGTAAATGGAAATAAAAATGTAAAAGAAAACACTCGAAAAAAAGTGCTCGAAGTCATTGATCGCCTGGATTATCGTCCAAATGCGGTTGCGCGTGGCTTGGCGAGTAAGAAAACTACTACTGTAGGAGTTGTCATCCCAAATATTGCTAATAGTTATTTTGCTACTTTAGCAAGGGGGATTGATGATATTGCAACCATGTACAAGTACAATATTGTTCTTGCATCTAGTGATGAAAATGACGATCATGAAGTTGCAGTCATTAATTCTCTATTTGCTAAACAAGTGGATGGTATCATTTTCATGGGGCATCATCTGACAGAAAAAATCCGTGCAGAATTCTCTCGTACTCGTGCACCAATCGTTTTAGCAGGTACAGTTGACCTTGAAAATCAATTACCAAGTGTTAACATTGATTATAAGGCTTCCGTTGAAGATGCTATTACACAGCTTGCTAAAAACAATGAAAAGGTTGCCTTTGTATCAGGACCACTGATTGATGATATTAATGGTAAGCTTCGTTTGGTTGGTTATAAGGCAGGACTTGAAAAAAATAATATGCGCTACAACGAGGGACTTGTCTTCGAAGCTAAGTATAGCTACAAAGATGGTTTTGATTTGGCACAACGTGTCTTGAATTCTGGAGCTACGGCTGCCTATGTGGGAGAAGACGAATTGGCTGCAGGCCTCCTAAATGGTCTCTTTGCAGCAGGTAAATCGGTTCCTGAAGATTTTGAAATCATTACCAGCAATGATTCACCGATTACAAGTTACACCCGTCCAAATCTGACAAGTATCAGTCTCCCTCTCTATGATTTAGGGGCAGTTAGCATGCGTATGTTGACTAAAATTATGAATAAGGAAGAACTAGAAGAAAAAGACGTTATTCTGAATCACGGTCTTACCTTACGTCAGTCAACGAAATAAAAAAGGTGTTGGGGCATGATTTTGTCTCAACTTTTCCTTTGAAAAAAGGAGGAATAATGACTTTTGAGGATGCCTATTTTAAGAAGAAACGGTTAAACCCTGATAGCCTGGAGGCCTTCGGATTTAGGACCGCTGATAAAGGATGGGAATTAAGAAAGCCACTCATTGACCAAGAACTTGAAGCTAGACTACTCATTGATGAAGAAGGTAATCTAAGAGGACAGGTTCTAGACATTGACCTTAATGAGCCTTATGATACCTTTCGTAGTCCCCAAGCAAGGGGAACCTATGTGGGTCAAGTCAGACAAGCCTATGGAGCCCTCCTTTCGCAAGTGGCTGAATCCTGCTATGAGGATCAATTGTTCTCATCCCCACAGGCTAATCGTCTGGCAAACTTCTTGACTCAAGAATTTTCGGACCAGGCAGATCATCCATTTGAGAAATATCCAGACTATCTTTCATATCGAATTGCTGGTAAGTGGTACGCCTTGCTATTTCCTCTCAAAGGAGGGAAACTAGGGCTTGATAGTGAAAAGGCAGACCAGATTTATGATGTGGTTAATCTCAAGGTTGACCCCAAAGATATGGAACAACTCATGAAAATGGAAGGAATTTTTCCTAGTTATCACATGTCTAAGAAAAGTTGGATTAGTCTTGTCTTAGATGAAACGCTACCAGATGAAACGGTTTTTAAGCTTGTTGCTAGGAGTCGTTCCCTAGTGGCTCCTAAACATCTTCGCAAAACTTCAGAGCCTCACTATTGGCTTATACCAGCTAATCTGAAATATTATGATATTGGAGCGGAATTTTCAGCAAATAAGGAGATTCTGTGGACCCAGAAAGCGAGTATGCAAAAGGGAGATTTCGTTGCCATCTATATTACGGCACCTACCAAGGCTATCCGTTATCTCTGTCAAGTCTTGGAGGCTAATATACCCAATCAGGGTTACCGTGAGGAGGAGAGTATTAAGGCATTGATGCGAATCAAACTGTTGCACATTTTTATGGATAAGGACTTTAACAGTGAGATTTTAAAGAACTTTGGAATTAAAACAGTTCGAGGACCACGCCATATGACGGATGAACTGGTCCAAGCTATGTCTCCTTACTTGAAAGGAAAATGAAAGGAGAAAATCATGCGAATTTTGATTGCACCTGATTCATTTAAGGAAAGTTTATCGGCAAAAGAGGTTGCCCTAGCTCTTAAATCTGGCTTTTCGAAAGCCTTGCCTGATGCCGAATTTGACCTTGTCCCTATTGGTGACGGTGGTGAAGGAACCTTGGATGCTCTTGTTGAAAATTTAAATCTTGAAAAGAGAAGGATTAGGCTTCCCCATGCCTATACGAGTGATGGTTCGGTCACCTATGCTAGTGATGGACAGACTGCTATCTTTGAGATGGCCGAAATTTGTGGCTTGGAACAAATTCCTAAGGAAAAACGAAATCCTCTCAGTCTGACAACACAGGGGGTAGGTGAACTGATCGTTCATCTGGTTCAGTCTGGCATACGTGATATTATTATAGGTGTAGGAGGCTCCGCTACCAATGATGGTGGTATTGGAATGGCCTACGGATTGGGCTATCGCTTTTATGACTCTGAAGGGCAGAGTGTTGAGCCTCTAGGTGCTAATCTTAGCCTTATCAAAAGGGTATCGTCGCAAGGCAAGATTGATTTGTCAGCCACGACCATTCGTCTAATCACTGACGTAGATAACCCTTTGTGTGGACTAAATGGGGCCACCTATATTTTTGGTGGGCAAAAGGGGTTAGATCCTTTGCAATTTGAAAGGGTTGATCAGTCTATGAAACAATTCTACAAGGCCTTTGCTCCTGAAGTCTTACATCTTACTGGTTCAGGTGCCGGAGGAGGTATGGCTGCAGGTTTAGTGGCCTTTGCTGGTGCTGAAATTAAATCAGGTATTGACTTTGTACTTGATTGTGTTAATTTTAACCAACGGGTTAAGTCAGCCGATTTGGTCATCGTAGGAGAAGGGCGTATGGACAGACAGTCTCTATCTGGTAAGGCACCAGTTGGTGTAGCTAAACGAACACCATCAGGTATCCCTGTCATCGCAATCTGTGGTAGTCTGAAAGATGACTTACCGGATTTTCCAGTAGCTGGGATTTCAGCTGCATTCCCTATTATTGGACAAGTAGCAGCTTTAGACCAAGTCCTAGCTTCAGCCAAGGAGAATCTCTATCGAACAGGACTCAATATTGGCAACCTCATCAAGTTGAGTCAAACCTTGTGACATAAGAAAAAAGCCGACCTTGTGTCAGCTTTTATTTTCCAAAAAGTTTAGCAAAAAATCCTTTTTTGGTAATAGCTTGCTCTGTTTTTTGAGGAGCAAGAATATCGGGATGAATCTCCGAGAAGAGGACCTTATCAAGATTTTCTGCCTTATCACTATGCACGATGATTCCATATGGTGAGTGTGCTTTGGCTTCATCCACAATAGTAGCGGAAATATTGAGTGCTTGAGCAGTTTTAATATAGGTGAATTGTGTCTGGTCGGCTAGATTGGGTGAAAGCTTGAGACTTAGATGAGGGTAAGCTAATGAAAGATCTTTTAAAATCTTTGGAAACTCCTCCATTACAGTTTTCTTTTCAGCATTTTCCAATAGAATAGCTAAGACGACACGTTCTGCATAGGTTCCAAAATAGTGACGTAATTCATCAGGTTTTAAGCGCTTCTCACCACTAGCGCATTGGAGCACCTTTTTTTCAAGTGAAGTCATAGAGTTCTCCTGTTTGTTTTCTTGCTAGTATTATACAATATTTTGAATTCCTTTTCATCAAGATCTTTTTCTGATATTTTCAAAATTAATTGAAAATATTAAAAAATAGAAAATCGCTAGAAAATTCTGGTTTTAATTTGCTTAACCCTTGATATTGTGGTACTATAAAGGTGTAAAAAAATTTAACTCATAAGGAGAGTATTGTAATGTCAATTATTACTGATGTTTACGCTCGCGAAGTCCTTGACTCACGCGGTAACCCAACACTTGAAGTAGAAGTTTACACTGAATCTGGTGCATTCGGACGCGGTATGGTTCCTTCAGGAGCTTCAACTGGTGAACACGAAGCAGTAGAACTTCGTGATGGTGACAAAGCTCGTTACGGTGGTCTTGGTACTCAAAAAGCAGTTGATAACGTAAACAACGTTATTGCTGAACACATCATCGGATTCGACGTACGTGATCAACAAGGTATTGACCGCGCCATGATCGCTCTTGACGGTACTCCAAACAAAGGTAAACTTGGTGCCAACGCTATTCTTGGTGTGTCTATCGCTGTAGCACGCGCAGCTGCTGACTACCTTGAAGTTCCACTTTACAGCTACCTTGGCGGATTCAACACTAAAGTTCTTCCAACTCCAATGATGAACATCATCAACGGTGGTTCTCACTCAGATGCTCCAATCGCTTTCCAAGAATTCATGATTGTACCTGCTGGTGCACCAACATTCAAAGAAGCCCTTCGTTGGGGTGCTGAAATCTTCCACACTCTTAAGAAAATCCTTAAAGAACGTGGTCTTGAAACAGCCGTAGGTGACGAAGGTGGTTTCGCACCAGCATTTGACGGTACTGAAGATGCTGTTGAAACTATCATCAAAGCTATCGAAACTGCTGGTTACAAACCAGGTGAAGATGTATTCCTTGGTTTCGACTGTGCATCATCTGAGTTCTACGAAAACGGTGTATATGACTACACTAAATTCGAAGGTGAAGGTGGAGCTAAACGTACTGCCGCAGAACAAATCGATTACATCGAAGAATTGGTTAACAAATACCCAATTATCACAATCGAAGATGCTATGGATGAAAACGACTGGGACGGTTGGAAAGCTCTTACTGAACGTCTTGGTGGTAAAGTTCAATTGGTTGGTGACGACTTCTTCGTAACTAACACAGCTTACCTTGAAAAAGGTATTGCAGAACACGCTGCTAACTCAATCCTTATCAAAGTTAACCAAATCGGTACTTTGACTGAAACTTTCGACGCTATTGAAATGGCGAAAGAAGCTGGATACACTGCAGTAGTATCACACCGTTCAGGTGAAACTGAAGATTCAACAATCGCTGACATCGCAGTTGCAACTAACGCTGGTCAAATCAAGACAGGTTCATTGTCACGTACTGACCGTATTGCTAAATACAATCAATTGCTTCGTATCGAAGATCAACTTGGTGAAGTTGCAGAATACCGTGGTTTGAAATCATTCTACAACTTGAAAAAATAAAACGTTGATTTAACAGCGTTTCTAAGAACTCTAGGTTAAACCTAGGGTTCTTTTTTGCTATCTGAGGGTCAAGAAAGGGGCAAGGTTGACAACTCATAAAACGTCAGATATCCAACACTTTTCAATAAGTCTTCTGAATAAAAAAATCCCCTCAACCCTAATGTGATTGAGGGGATTTAGGCTTAGAATAAGCCTTTAATCTTGTCTAAAGCACCACTAATCATTTCATTCCCAGAAACAAGAGCTTTTGCTTGGTCGAAGTACTCGCCTAAATTATCTTTATTGTCCTCGACAAATGTTTTGGCAGCTTCGAAATCTTTTTTCTCGATCATTTCTTTCACTTGGTTAAATAATTCCAATGGATTCATGTCTGTTCTCCTCTAAAAGTTTTCTTATAAATCCTATTTAATCATGCTTGTAGAAAACTAGCAAGAAATATGTTTGAGGGGATTATCTAAAGAATCAGCATTTCATCTAAGTGTTGGTAAACTAAAAAAGGCAGTCCCAATTGGACTGCCTTAATGGCCTATTCTTGTACAGTGGATGAGCTTTGTTCGGAAGAACTAGAACTTGAACCAGAATTTTCGGGTTCTGTTGGGTGAAGCTCTTTGTAAGATGGTGTCTTGAATAGGTCAGCTGTTGAGTGATTGCCTTTTTCTTTATAAAGGCTAGTCGATTTGTCTTTCAGTTTTTTATTGATTTCTCTTAGTTGTTCCATTTGTTTGGTATAAGAGATGGTGCTTGGGTCAGTATGTTTTAAGCCATTAGGTGTGTAGAAACGAAGGAGGTCACCGGTCTGGACAGCGTCACTCATAGAAAGCTGAGTTGCCACTGCCTTTCGAATGGCTTCGTTGTTTTTCCTTGTCGTCTCATCAGGATTGGTGATTTCCTCACCTGTTTGAGTGTTATAAAGTCTACCAGAATAGCTAGTGTATTGAGGAGTCACATACTGTCCAGATGTTCTAAATGCGACGGTTTGCTTATTATCAGGTGATAAGAGGTCTTGCCCCATCTGAATGTATGAGCTAGTGTCGACACCGAGAATATGAAGAAGTGTTGGTAGGGCATCCACTTCGCCACCAAAGTTGTTAGAGATGCCACCACCGGTATATCCAGGAATATGGATCATATAAGGGACACGTTGAAGCATGGCTTTGTCATAGTTAGACCATGTTTCAGAATTTTTTCCAAGAAGATCAGCTAGATTACTGCTTCGTGTATCAGAGATACCGTAGTGGTCACCGTACATCACAATAATGGAGTTATCATAAAGACCAGTAGCCTTGAGGTAATCGAAGAAGTCCTTGACAGCTGAGTCAAGGTAGTTAGCTGTTGCAAAATATCCGTTAACGGTTTCATCTTTTGTTTCAGCAAGTGGGAAACCTTGTTCCTTTTCATCGCCTGACAAGGAAGTGTATGGGTAATGGTTAGATACGGTTAGGTATTTAACGTAGAAAGGTTGTTGCATTTGTTCCAAGTATTTGATAGAACCTGGGAACATATACTTATCGTTTAGGCCATATTGGAAGGAGTTTTCCTCGGTTTTCTCAGTGAAGGCTGAGGAATCGAAGAAATAGTTATAACCCCACTGTTTGTAGGTGTTATTTCGATTCCAGAAGGAACCGGTGTTTCCATGGAATACAGCGGATGTATAACCACCTGTTTGAGCAAGAATAGATGGAGCAGCATAGGCAGTGTTTGTACCACCATAGTTTACCATATACGACCCTGTACTTAGTCCAAAGAGAGACGTTTCCATCAAGGTTTCGGCATCAGAGGTTTTCCCTGACTTGACTTGGTGGAAGAAGTTTGAAAAGGCAAGGGTCTCGTTTGAATGATAAATGGAATTGAGGAATGGGGTAACTTCATAAGACTTACCATCGACTTGGAGCTTGTAATCAATCAGGAACTGTTGGAAGCTTTCCAAGTGAATGACAATGACATTTTTTCCCTTGGCAATTCCGAAATACTTAGGATCTGGTGCAGCGTAGTGTTCTTTGACATAGGCTTGAACCTTTTTCATATCCTCCGCTGTTGCAGAAGAACGAGCTTGCGAAGCCTGATAAGTCAGGTTACCAGAATAAGCGGTAAAGAAGGGAATACCCATTGCACGAACAATATAGTTGTTTGAGAAACCACGTGTTAGCAACTCACCCCGGTTAACTTCTGCTAAGAAAAGGTTAACCGATAGAAGGAGTGTCGCCAGTGCTGTAACGGCAAAACTAGCTCGTTTATTAAAGGGTTTACTGTCTGTTTGGAGTTTCTTTCTGAAACCAGCGTAAATGAAGAAAGGAATATCAATTAAGTAAAAGATATAACTTGGTTCAAAAAGGTTCTTGGCTGAGTCCCCAAGTCCTGCTGCTGAGCTGGAGCTCGCTAGTATGGTATTTACCGTGATGAAGTCCGTAAACTCTCCAAAGTAGACCACATTGGCAATGAGCAGAAGGTTAAGGATGACATAAATAGCAATCGTGATGCTATAAAAGAATCGTCGTTTCTTAAAGTAAAGCCCCAATCCTAGAAGCATTAACCCTAGCGGAATGGGATTAATCAGCGAAAGCATAACCTGATACTTGCTTTCCAACTCAAGATTAATATTGACGTAATAAGCGAATATGGTTTTTAGCCAGTAGAAAAAGAGCAACAAGAGGATGAATCCAAGTCTTGATGACACTCCTTTCCAAAAGGCGTCAATTAATTTTTTCAAAGCAATACTTCCTTTGATTCTATATTATCCTAACTATTATACCAAATAACAAAATGACTCTCAAAAATTTACTGCCATCTGGTGTGATATTCCTTGACATATAATTGGTAAAATCTAGTTATGAAACAGAAATACGAGGATTTTTTTGGTATAATAGTAATATGAGTATATTGACGGTAAGTCCCATTGCGGAGAAAAAAATCAAACAAGGAAAGCAATTGCTTTTAGCTGAAGATTTTCCAAATGTAAGTGAAAACAATCAGTTGATTTATCTTTATAACCAGTCTAAGACTTTTTTAGGAACGGGCTATTTGTCTAGCCAAAATAAAGGTATAGGTTGGTTTCTCTCTAATAAAAAGCAAAAATTGACTCTGGCTTATTTTCAGAGGCTTTTTGAACAGGCTAAGCTTAAACGCCAGACTTACTATGACAATGAGTTGACGACGGCTTTTCGTCTCTTTAATCAAGATGGAGATGACTTTGGTGGCCTCACCATTGATTTATATGGAGATTATGCCCTCTTTTCATGGTACAATGCCTTTGTTTATTCCTTGAAGGATGTTATTGTAGAGGCTTTTCAAACGGTCTTTCCTGAGGTTTTGGGAGGCTATGAAAAAATCCGTTTTAAGGGTCTTGATTTTGAATCGGACCATCTTTTTGGAAAAGAGGCGACTGATACTTTTACCATTTTGGAAAATGGAGTAACTTATGAAGTTTTCCTCAACGATGGGTTGATGACAGGGATTTTCCTTGATCAGCATGAAGTTCGCGATGGTTTAGTTAATGGTTTGGCTCTTGGCAAATCTGTCTTAAATATGTTTTCTTATACGGCAGCTTTTTCAGTTGCTGCTGCTATGGGAGGTGCAATTGAGACCACTTCAGTCGATTTAGCAAAGCGGTCACGTGAATTGTCCACAGCACATTTTAAGGCTAATGGTTTTAGTATGGACAATCATCGCCTCGTCGTAATGGATGTTTTTGATTATTTCAAATATGCCAAGAAAAAAGGTTTGACCTATGATCTTATCGTTATTGATCCACCAAGTTTTGCTCGTAACAAGAAACGCACCTTCTCAGCAAGTAAGGATTATCATAAGTTGATTGCGCAGAGTCTTGATATCCTGACAGAGCGTGGAACAATCATCGCAAGTACTAATGCAGCTAATATGACTGTGCAACAGTTTAAAAAGCAACTGCGTAAGGGTCTGGGTGATGTTTCGGCGGATTTTGTTAACCTGCAACAATTGCCAGCGGATTTCACCGTCAATCCTAATGATCCGGCATCAAACTATTTGAAAGTATATACAATAAGGGTAAATAAATGAAAATTGTAGTTCCAATTATGCCTACTAGCTTAGAGGAGGCACAAGCGCTTGAATTGTCTCGTTTTGCTGGGGCAGATATTATTGAATGGCGTGCAGATTTTTTGGATAAGGATAGTATTTTAACGGTTGCACCGGCCATTTTCGAGAAATTTGCCGGTTTTGAAATTATCTTTACCATTCGTACAACACGTGAAGGTGGAAACATTGAATTGACCGATGCAGAGTATGTGGCGCTTATCAATGATGTGTCTGCTATCTATTCGCCAGACTATATTGATTTTGAGTACTTTACACACAAGGAGGTCTTTGATCAGATGCTTGGGTATTCAAATTTGGTGTTGTCTTATCATAATTTCAACGAGACCCCAGAAAATCTTATGGAGCTCCTGTCTGAAATGACGAATTTGACGCCACGAGTCGTTAAAGTGGCTGTTATGCCACAACATGAGCAAGATGTTCTTGACCTTCTGAATTTCACACGTGGTTTTAAGGCCTACAATCCTAATCAGGAGTTTGCTACCATGTCAATGGGTAAACTTGGTCGTTTGTCTCGCTTGGCGGGTGATTTGGTAGGGTCATCATGGACCTTTGCTAGTCTTGATAATGCCAGTGCACCGGGCCAAGTTAGTTTGGCAGATATGCGAAAGGTTATGGAGGTTTTGAATGCAGATTGATGGATATACACGCTTAGCTGCTGTCGTTGCCAATCCAATCAAACATTCCATTTCTCCTTTTATTCATAATTTAGCTTTTGAAAAGACACAAGTGAATGGTGTCTATCTTGCTTGGGAAATTCCAGAGTCAGATCTGGCTGAGACTGTTGAAAATATTAGACGTTATGATATGTTCGGTATCAATCTGTCTATGCCCTATAAGCAGAAGGTTATTTCTTTTTTGGATGAGCTTAGTCCTGCAGCACAATTGATTGGTGCGGTTAATACGGTTGTTAATCGTGATGGCCATTTGATTGGTCATAATACAGATGGTTTTGGTTTTTTTGCCAGCCTCAAGAATTTCAGTCCTAAAGGTGCTCATCTAATGATTTTGGGTGCTGGTGGAGCAGCTAAGGCTATTGTGACGCAAGCTGTTCTTGACGGTGCCAAAAAGGTCAGTATCTATGTTCGTCCCCAGTCATTGGATAAGGCAAAAAACAGTTTTAAGACCTTGATGGACCAAACGGATGGTCACTTGGAATTTCATGCTTTAAGTGATGTTGACTATTTTCAAGAAGAACTAGGCAAGGCCGATTTATTGGTGAATGCGACAAGTGTAGGTATGGATGGAAAATCCTTGCCAATCGCCAAAGATACTATATTTCCTAAGGGGCTTTTGATTGCGGATATTATTTATCAGCCTTTTGAAACGCCTTTCTTGGCCTTGGCTAGACAACAGGGGCTGGAAGCCGTAAATGGTTTGGGCATGTTACTGCATCAAGCAGCAGGTGCCTTTAAACTATGGACGGGTAAGGACATGCCAACAGATGCTATTTGGCAGGAATTAGAAAAGATATACAATAGCTAGGAGGGGACAGCGATGAAACTAGAGGTAAATTTAACACATAACCCTTATGACATTATCATTGAAAAGGGAGCTCTTAAGATGGTAGGTCAATGGGTCAAGTCACTTTGGGAACCACAAAAGATTGCGCTTATTACAGACAACCATGTGGGTGGTTTATACGCTGAAAGAGTTAAGCTTAGCTTGGAGCATGAGGGCTTTGAGGTTGTCGTTTTTGATTTCCTAGAAGGTGAAGCAAGTAAAAATCTTAGGACTGCTAACAAGGCTTATGAATTTTTGATTAAGAATGGCATGACACGTAGTGATGGGATTGTCGCTCTTGGTGGTGGCGTTGTTGGCGACCTAGCAGGATTTGTCGCTTCAACTTATATGCGTGGGATTCATTTTGTTCAGGTCCCAACTAGTCTAACTGCCCAGGTGGATTCATCTATTGGTGGTAAGACAGGTGTGAACACGCCTTTCGCTAAGAATATTGTGGGAACCTTTGCTCAGCCTGATGGGGTCTTGATTGATCCTAATGTCCTTGAGACACTTGGTAAACGTGAATTGATTGAAGGTATGGGTGAGGTTGTCAAATACGGTTTGATTGACGATCCTGAACTTTGGCACCTCCTTGAGAGCATTGATGGTTCGGTTCACAGTATTTTAGAAAACTCAGAAACTATCATTTACCGTTCATGTAATGCGAAGCGTAAAATTGTCGTTGAAGACGAGTTTGAAGGTGGGGTTCGTATGTACCTTAACTTTGGTCATACGATTGGGCACGCTGTTGAACAAACCGCTGGTTACGGTAAGGTCATGCATGGTGAAGCGGTGGCTATCGGAATGGTTCAGATTTCACGTGTGGCTGAGGAAAAAGGACTAATGCCTCAGGGTATCACTCGTCAAATTGCCGAGATGTGTGCCAAATTTGGTTTGCCAGTGGATTATGAGCCATGGCGTGTTGAGGAGCTCTATACTGCTCTCACACATGATAAAAAGGCTCGTGGTAATAGTATTAAGACTGTTATCGTTCCAGAAATCGGTAAGGCAGCTATCAATCAGATTCCTTTGGTTGAAATGAAAGAATACTTGGAGAAATAAATGAGATATTTAACAGCAGGTGAGTCTCACGGACCACGTCTAACAGCAATCATCGAGGGTGTTCCAGCTGGTCTTCCCTTGACGGCTGAAGATATCAATGGTGATTTGAAACGCCGCCAAGGTGGTTATGGTCGTGGTGGCCGTATGAAAATTGAGTCTGATAAGGTTGAAATCACTTCTGGTGTTCGTCATGGGAAAACTACAGGGGCTCCAATTACCCTCCATGTCATCAATAAGGACCATCAAAAATGGTTGGATATCATGGCTGTGGAAGACATTGAGGACCGTTTGAAAACCAAACGTAAAATCACTCACCCACGTCCTGGTCATGCTGACTTGGTTGGTGGTATGAAATACCGTTTCGATGATTTACGTAATTCTTTGGAGCGTTCTAGTGCGCGTGAAACAACTATGCGTGTGGCGGTTGGTGCTGTCGCTAAACGTATCTTGGCTGAGCTTGATATTGAAATTGCCAACCATGTGGTAGTCTTTGGTGGTAAGGAAATTGATGTGCCTGAGAATTTGACGGTCGCTCAAATCAGGAAATTGGCTCAACAGTCAGAAATTTCAGTTGTTAACCAAGAGCGTGAACAAGAAATTAAAGATTACATTGACCAAATCAAAAAAGAAGGTGATACCATTGGTGGTGTCGTTGAAACGGTCGTTGGTGGTGTTCCTGTAGGACTTGGTTCTTATGTGCAATGGGATACAAAACTTGATGCCAAGATTGCCCAAGCAGTTGTTTCCATCAATGCCTTCAAGGGTGTCGAGTTTGGTCTTGGTTTCAAGGATGGCTACCTCAAGGGTTCTCAAGTCATGGATGAGATTCTCTGGAATGAAGAAGACGGCTATACGCGTCGAACCAACAATCTTGGTGGGTTTGAAGGTGGTATGACCAATGGCCAACCAATTGTAGTCCGTGGGGTTATGAAGCCAATTCCAACCCTCTACAAGCCATTGATGTCTGTGGATATCGAAACTCACGAGCCATATAAGGCAACTGTTGAACGTTCAGATCCTACGGCCTTACCGGCAGCGGGTGTCGTTATGGAATCGGTGGTTGCTACAGTTGTAGCCAATGAAATCTTGGAAAAATTTTCTTCTGATAATTTGGAAGAATTGAAAGAAGCGGTGGCACGTCACCGTGATTATGTGAAAAACTTTTAAGCAGCATCAATGAAAAGATGGGAGTAGTAATGA
Source organism: Streptococcus sp. C150 (assembly GCF_000187445.1). NCBI lineage: Bacteria > Bacillati > Bacillota > Bacilli > Lactobacillales > Streptococcaceae > Streptococcus > Streptococcus sp. C150. The sequence goes on from NZ_GL698449.1 coordinate 295,029, forward strand.
GTAAGAAAACGATTTATATCGCAGGCTTGGGTCTGATTGGAGGTTCTTTGGGTCTCGGAATTAAAAGAGATCATCCTGATTATGAGATTCTTGGATATAATCGCTCTGACTATTCTCGAAATATTGCGCTGGAGCGTGGGATTGTTGACCGAGCAACAAATGATTTCAAGGAGTTTGCTCCGTTGGCGGATGTGATTATCTTGGCTGTGCCTATCAAGCAAACGGTGTCCTACTTGAAAGAGTTGGCTAACTTGAACTTGAAAGATAATGTCATCATCACAGACGCCGGCTCAACCAAGCTTGATATTGTTGAGGCAGCTGAGCATTTCCTAGCAGGAAAAAATGTTCAATTTGTCGGTTCCCATCCTATGGCTGGTTCTCACAAATCAGGTGCCATTGCGGCCGATGTGACCCTTTTTGAGAATGCTTATTACATTTTCACACCGACACGTTTAACTAAAGAGACAACCATTCCTGAACTGAAGGACATTTTGTCTGGGCTGAAGTCACGTTATGTTGAGATTGATGCAGCTGAACACGATCGTGTAACCAGTCAAATCAGTCATTTTCCACATCTCTTAGCCTCAGGTCTCATGGAACAGGCGGCTGATTATGCTCAGGGTCATGAGATGACCAATCACTTTGCGGCAGGGGGCTTCCGAGATATGACTCGTATTGCAGAGAGTGAACCTGGTATGTGGGCTTCCATTCTCATGACTAATGGGCCTGCCGTTTTGGATCGTATTGAAGATTTCAAAAAGCGTTTGGACCATGTGGCTGATTTGATTAAGGCTGAGGATGAGAATGCTATTTGGGAGTTCTTTGACAACGGTCGCAAGAAACGCAAAGAGATGGAAATCCACAAAAAGGGTGGCGTGGAAAGTGCCTTCGATATTTTTGTGGATGTGCCTGACCGTGAGGACGTTATCCTCAGCATTATGGAATTGTTGCGGGGAACGTCTTTGGTTAACCTTCGTATCAATGAAGAAAATCGTGAAGATATTCACGGTATCCTTCAAATTACTTTTAAAAATGAAAAAGATCGCACGCATGCTAAGACTGTTATTGAAGCCAATACAGACTATCATGTGGTGATCGCCTAGGAGAATACAATGACAAATATTTATGATTTAGCAAATGAGTTGGAACGTGGCATTCGTGCCCTTCCTGAGTACAAAACTTTGGTAGAGAAAAAAGAAGCCATTGCAGCTGATGCTGAAGCTAGTGCGCTTTTCAAAGAGTTCACTGACTTCCAAGAGGATTTCTATGCCAAAATGCAAGCTGGCAAAATGCCAACGGCTGAAGAACAAGCAGCTGTTCAAGAACTCGGACAAAAAGTGGAAGCTAATGCCCTTTTGAAAGAATACTTGGCTGCACAACAAGGTTTGTCAGTTTATTTGAATGATATTGAAGGTATCATCTTCAAACCTTTGCAAGAATTGAATAGTTAATAAGTGAAGCTTTGTCGATTGACAGGGCTCTTTCTGCATTAAAGGAGGTAAATTATGGCTCGTAAAATTGGAATTATTGGAATGGGAAATGTTGGTGCTGCGGTAGCTCATGGGGCAATCGCTCAAGGATTAGCCGATAGTTATGTCTTTATTGATATCAATGATAAAAAGGCTGAAGCAGATGCTCAGGATTTTAAGGATGCCATGGCCAATCTGCCTAGCTATGCTAAGATTGTTGTCAATGATTATGCAGCCCTTGAAGATGCTGATGTGATTATTTCATCGCTTGGTAATATTCAGTTGCAGCATAATGCTGGTGAAGATCGTTTTGCTGAATTTCCATTTACCCGAGAAGCAGTCTATCAAGTTTCTCAAGAACTCAAAAAGTTGGATTTTAAAGGTGTCCTTGTGGTTATTTCAAATCCTGTTGATGCTGTATCAGCTCTTTACCAAAAATTCACTGGTTGGCCAAAGGAACGTGTCATTGGAACAGGAACGTTGCTTGATACGTCCCGTATGAAGGCAGCAGTGGCAGATGATCTTAATGTTAATCCTAAATCAGTTTCAGGGTATAATCTTGGAGAACACGGTAATTCTCAGTTCACAGCTTGGAGTCAGGTTAAGGTGAAAGGCCAAGATATTACAGCTTTAACAAGCCAAGAAGAACGTCAAGCACTCTTTATGACTTCCATGAAGGGTGGTCACAAGGTCTTTTATGGTAAGGGCTATACCTCTTATGGGATTGCCAGTGCAGCTCTTCGATTGGCGGCAATTATCCTCTCAGATGGTTTAGAAGAAGTAGCAGTCTCTAGCTATCAGGAAGCTTACCAGACCTATCTTGGCTATCCTGTTATCCTAGGCCGTCAAGGGGTAGCAGCTCCTGTTCACTTGTCTTTGACAGCAGAGGAAAATCACCTTTTGGAAGAATCAGCTACTTTGATAAGGAATCGTGTTGAAGAGTCTTTTGCCTACCTAAATAATAAGTATTCTAATACAAACGAGTGAATATTTTGACAATTCAGTCTATGGCTAGGCCTTCAAATATGGTATAATGGAGTAACTATAAAAATTTTTAGGAGTAACCTATGAAACTAGAAACCAAGGTCCAAGGTCTTCATGGTAGCTTGCGCATACCTGGTGACAAGTCAATCAGTCACCGTTCGATTATGTTCGGAAGTCTTGCCAAAGGTGTGACTACTGTTCGTGATATTTTACGAGGTGAAGACGTTCTCTCAACCATGCAGGTCTTTCGTGATTTGGGTGTGACTATTGAAGATGACGGTGATGTGGTACGCATTCACGGTGTTGGTTTTGACGGTCTCAAGGCTCCACAAAATAAATTGGATATGGGGAACTCTGGGACATCGATTCGTTTGATTTCAGGTGTGCTTGCCGGTCAAGATTTTGAGGTAGAGATGTTTGGAGATGATTCTCTTTCGAAACGTCCTATGGACCGTGTCACTATTCCTTTACGTCAGATGGGAGTAGAAGTATCAGGTCAAACGGATCGTGATTTGCCACCATTGAAAATGCACGGCAGCAAGTCCCTTAAACCCATTCATTACCAATTGCCAGTGGCCTCTGCTCAGGTTAAGTCTGCCCTTATTTTTGCAGCCCTTCAAGCTGATGGTGAATCTGTCATTATTGAAAAGGAAAAAACACGTAATCATACAGAAGATATGATTCAGCAGTTTGGTGGTCAGCTTCAGGTAGATGGTAAGGAAATCCGTATCTCTGGTGGCCAAAGCTTTACTGCTCAAAAAGTTGTGGTTCCAGGGGACATTTCTTCAGCGGCCTTTTGGTTGGTAGCTGGACTCGTGGTGCCTAACTCTAAGATTGTCTTGGAAAATGTCGGCATCAATGAAACTCGTACTGGTATTATTGATGTTATCAAAGATATGGGTGGTAAGATAACCCTTTCAGATATTGACCAGGTTGCTAAATCTGCGACCATTACTGTTGAAACTTCCGAACTTAAAGGAACTGAGATTGGCGGGGATATTATTCCACGTTTGATTGACGAACTCCCGATTATCACACTCTTGGCGACACAAGCCCAAGGCAAGACAGTGATTCGTGATGCTGAAGAACTCAAGGTCAAAGAAACAGACCGTATTCAGGTGGTCGCTGATGCCTTGAATGCTATGGGTGCTGATATTGTTCCAACCGAAGATGGGATGATTATTTCTGGTAAGACAGCTCTTCATGGGGCAGAGATCAATACATTTGGTGACCACCGTATCGGTATGATGACAGCCATTGCGGCTCTCTTGGTACAAGATGGCGAAGTTGACTTGCAACGTGCAGAAGCCATCAATACTAGCTACCCGAGCTTCTTTAGTGATTTGGAAGGATTGATTCATGGCTAAGGTTCTATTGGGCTTTATGGGGGTTGGAAAGAGTTCTGTCGCTCCTTACTTGGATGGCCGTTTTGTAGATATGGATCAGGTCATCGAAGAAAAAATCGGTATGTCCATTTCAGATTTTTTTGCCAAGGAAGGTGAAGCAGCTTTTCGTCAGATTGAGTCTGAGACTTTGGAAGACCTCTTGCAAGAGGGAGATGATGTCATCATTTCTACTGGAGGTGGTGTCGTTGTGACCGAGCAAAATCGTCAACTCTTGGCGAAGAATCGTAAGCATAACGTTTGGCTCCATGCTTCTTTCGATGTGGCCTATGATCGCATTAAAAAGGATACTAAAAATCAACGCCCCCTCTTTCTCAACCATTCTAAAGAGGAGTTCAAAGCCATTTACGATGGTCGCATGGCCCTCTATCAAGGTTTAGCAGACTTGGTTGTCACAGTCGATAACCGTACACCAGAAGAAGTAGCAAGGTTTATCAAATGTATGTAGGTTATTTGGGCCCGATTGGGTCATTTACACATAATGCAGCCCTAAAAGCTTTTCCTAAGGCTGACTTGGTTTCACTGGGAACCATTACTGAAGTTATCAAGTCTTATGAAGAAGGACGTGTGGATTATGCGGTTATTCCGGTAGAAAATTCTATCGAGGGATCTGTTCATGAGAGTTTAGACTATCTTTTTCACCAGGCAGATATTCGTGCTGTGGCAGAGATTGTTCAGCCTATCAAGCAACAGTTGATGGCGGTTAAGGACCATGCACAGATTGAGAAAATCTTCTCACACCCACAGGCTATTGCCCAAGGGAAAAAGTATATTAAACAGCATTTTCCACATGCCAAGATTGAGACAACAGCCAGTACAGCCTTTGCAGCGCGTTTTGTCGCTGATAATCCAGATCAGCCATATGCGGCTATCGCACCTAGTGCTGCTGCTGAGGAATATGGTCTTGAAATTTTAGCCAAGGATATCCAAGAAATTGAGAAGAATTATACCCGTTTTTGGGTGCTTGGAAACTCTGTTCCTGAGATTCCTCTTCATCAGATTGATTGTAAATTAACGCTGGCCTTGACCTTGCCTGACAATATGCCGGGTGCGCTTTATAAAGCTCTGTCTACCTTTGCTTGGCGAGGCATTGACTTGACTAAGATTGAAAGTCGTCCTTTGAAGACTGTGCTTGGCGAATATTTCTTTATCATTGATTGTGATTATACACAGGAGAAGTTGGCTCAGTTTGCTCTTGAAGAGTTAACTGCAGTTGGAATTGGATATAAAATCTTGGGTGCTTACCAGGTATATGAAATTTAAAGGGAAATCTTATGACCAAATCTAACAATGGGCCGTTTACGCATCATGAACGGTTACGTTACAGCTATCTTTTAAAAAATCTTGCTTACCTCAATGGGCAGCAGGCTTCGGAATTCAATTATCTGCAAAGTAAGTTGGATGCTTATGAAGCGGAGCGCTCCTATGGAAGGTATCAGGAGCAAAGAGAGGATGACTATCAAGCCGCTTGGCGACAGCCTTATGACAATCGTCGGGAAAGCTATCAGGAGCCTGATTATGAGAATGTTCATCAGCTGACAGACGAAGGACTCCCCATTTATCAAGAGGAGACCCCTCAAAGCAGACCTGAGCGAAAAAAAGTTCCTAAAAAAGGACGTCCTATCTCAAAAACTGCTTCTAAACCAAGCCCTCAACCAGCTAAGAAGAAGCGACCAAAGAAAAAGCGAAGACTCAAGAAAGTCGTTAAGCTAGTGCTTAGTTGCTTAAGTCTTGGTGTTGTCTTTTTGGTGCTGGCTATGGCCTATCAATTTTACAAGGGGACAGACCTATCTGCAGCCGGAAATAACGGTAAATCCTACCAGCCTGCCTTAGTTGAGACCTTTAACGGCAAGGATACTAGAGATGGGGTTAATATCCTTATCCTTGGTTCGGACCAACGTGTGAGTCAGGAATCTACAGATGCTAGAACGGACTCCATCATGGTCATCAATGTGGGCAATAAGGAAGGTAAAATCAAGATGGTCAGCTTTATGCGTGATACCTTGGTTAATATCAAAGGCGCTTCAGAATCAGAGTATTCTCAAGACTTGAAACTCAATTCAGCCTTCAATATTGGTGAGCAAAATAACCATCAAGGGGCAGAACTCATGCGTGAGACGCTCAAGCGGAATTTTGACATAGATATTAAGTATTACGCTATGTTTGACTTTGAGACCTTTGCGACGGGGATTGATACCTTATTTCCGAATGGTGTGGAAATCAATGCCAAATTCTCCACTGTTGATGGTAAAAAAGTGTCCTCAGTCAAAGTTCCAGATGATTTGAGAATGGACAAGAATGGTCATGTGCCAAATCAAACCATCAAAATTGGTGAACAAAATATGGATGGGCGCACCCTTCTGAACTATGCTCGTTTTCGTAAGGATGATGAAGGGGATTATGGCCGTACCAAGCGTCAACAACAAGTCATTCAAGCTATGATGAAGCAAGTTAAAAATCCGCTTAGTCTTTTCAAGGGACCTGAGGCTTTAGGGAAGGTTTACTCTCTGACTTCAACCAATATGAGCATGACAGAAATGTTGGATTTGGGTCTTTCAAATGCCGGTAGTTTCAAAAATGGTATCAGTTCTCAAACTATTCCATCAGATGGTGATTGGGTAGATAACTATGACCTCTACGGCGGTCAAGGTATTGAAATTGATTTTGACAGTTATCAGGCTAAGTTAAAGAAATTAGGATTTAGATAAGAAAAAAACAAGCTTGTTCAGTGTGAACAGGCTTGTTTTTAGTGTGCGTCCGCTACAAGAGCATGATACAAAAGCTTTAGAAAATGATAGAGCAAATATACCATAATGGCAAGAACTGGTAAGAGCTCGGCTAGATAAATCAGATGGGTCATCGGATTCATGAGCTTAAGGCTAGTGGTAGCTGCCTTGAAAGCATTGGCGCTGTTAACCAAGGGGAAGCTAAAAGCTGCAAAGAGTGGGATAAAACCTTTTTTGACAAGCTTGGCAAAGAGTCCCAAGGCGAAGAAAAAGAAAATTTGGGAGAAGATAAGCAGGCCGACTAAGAGGATAGTTTCAGGCCTTTGACCACTCTTGATTGAGCTTGTAATGAGAAGGGCCAATGGAGCTGCTAAAATGGCAAGTATAGGAAGAACTGGCTGGGGAATGGTTAAACGTTTAATTCTCCATAAAATAAGTGGAAAGAGGACCAGAGTCGCCAGTCCCGTTAGCCCTAGGATAAGCCCCTTGATACTATTTGGAATACTATCTGGTACAGTTACAAGACTAATCGCAGGGCCTACATAAACCACAAACCAACTCGGATAGACTTGATCTAAGGCTAGAGGGCGGAGAAAACGCAGACTGAAAAAGATGATATAGGCAATATATAGTCCAAGGAGCCCAATCCAAGTCACACTTAAGCCAAGTTGATCAAGCGGAAGACGACTGGCAAAGAGAAAGGCAGCCATAAAGAAGCTGGGGAAGGCCGAAGCTATGACTGGATTGTGCAAATCTTCTTGAGTTTGTCTATAGCCGATGATTAGGCGTCCTAGCACTAGGAAAAAGCCAAAAACGGCTATAAGCCAAATACCCTGAGCAATCAGGGTAAGTTGACTTATTTGATTGGATAAACTAAAGAGGGCAAGTACCAGACTAGATAGGGCCAAGGGAATTTTCTTGAGAAATACCTTCATTGATCCACTGTCTTTCTAGCTAGCTGCAAGAATATGGCGAAGCTGAACCGCACTCGGAGATACAATTGGAAGGAAGACGCCTTCATTCCAACGACGGATAAAGCTTGAGTCAGATTCTTTCAAATAGCCACGACCACCACTAGCCTGAAGTTCGAGGAGCAGGCTGCTGGCTACGACATCGACGATATCGATACGCAATTGGAAAAGTTCACGTGGTCTTTCGATAAAGTAGTTAGCATCATTAAGCCCTTTAAAGAGTTGGTCTTGAATAGCTAGAAGGTTGTCACGTGTAGCTTCAAATTCGCCACGGAGAACACTGCGGTTACTGTTTAGACTAGCTTCAACCTCGTCAAGAGAACGTTGGGCCAAACCAAAGGCGAGACCGAATTGGAAGCCAAGGAAGTTTGGACGTGTTTTGGCAATGTAGTCAGTACCATTTTTTGAAAGGACCCAATTAGGATCGAGTTTAACATGATCGAAAGTAAGAGAAGCAGTGTTAGCCCCTTGAAGGGAAACAAATTCCAAATCTTCAGAACGGCTAAGACCTTCAGCTTCAGATGGAATAGTAATAATCCAAGGTTGGCTACCGTCCTTAAAGTCAGCTGCAAAGAGAGCAGCGAATTTATCTGAACGAAGATTAGTCACCCAAGGTAAACGACCATCGAGGTAATAGTCATCACCTTCTTGACTGAGGGTCACATTCAATTCTTCAATATCAGACAAGAATTTGACAGCATTTGACAAGCCAGTTCCACCAGCACGCTCACCGGTATACAATTCTTTCAACCAGGTTTCACGAGGGTAAGCATTGTCACTGGCTAGGATATAGTCAATGAAGGTACGGTGCCCCCAAGAAATGAAAGAAGCTGTCAAAGAATGTTGTGCCAATTCATTAAGCACATCAACAACTTGAGTAGGACCACCACCTAGGCCATCAAACTCAGCAGGTACGCCGATTTTAAAGACATCGTTTTCAGCGATTTTTTCAAGAAGCTGGTCTGCAATTGGTCCAGACTCTTGGTCGATATGGTCAGCGTTGGTGTCCAACCAAGTAATGAATTCTTTTGAAAAATGTGACATAGGCTTAGGTCCTCCTCTAGTTTATCTTTATCAGTTTATCTTTGCATTAAGCGAATTCTTGAAGTTCAGGGTTAATTGGTGTTTGTGCGAGATTGTTAGCGTAGTTACACAAGCTAGCAAGGCTGACACCCAAGATAACGTCAAGGGCATTTTGTGCAGTGTAGCCAGCTTCCAAGAAGTCATTGTAGGCTTCGTCACCAACAGCACCTTTGGTATTAATCACGGCAATAGTGAATTTAGCAAGGGTATCAAGTTTTGGATCGTCTTCGATTGGTGTACGGTTACGAAGGGCTTCCAAAAGTTGAGGTGTCATTTGGATTTGTTTGATTGAAAAGGCTGTGTGACCTGCCACACAGAAAGCACATCCGTTAGTAACAGCAGCTGTAATTTGAACAACCTCACGTTCAGTTGGTGTCAATGAATTGCGACGGTTGATTTCACCGACAGTACGGTAAGTTTCAAGCGCAGTTGGCGCATTAGCAAGGAGACCAATCAAGTTTGGAATGTATCCCCCATTAGCATCTTTGACTGTTTGAAGGACGTCTTTGACTTCTTCTGGTGCAGTTTCGATTGTATGAATGGTAATATCTGGCATGATTATTCTCCTTTATATAGAAACGACATCTAGACAAGTGGCTGAGTCGTGTATTTTTTTGTCATGTATCTATGATAGCACTGTTTGACTTTTCTGAAAAATCTATATTATTTATAGCCAGCCATAAATTTAATTTATATGTGCTATAATGGAGGGTAGCAAGTGGCTTTTTAGGCAACTCTAAAGCCCTATAAGAGTAAAGAAAGTTGAATTATGTTAAATAAAAACGCTATTGTAGAAGTTGAAATTGTCGATTTGACACATGAAGGAGCAGGCGTTGCCAAGGTGGACGGCTTTGTCTTTTTCGTAGATAATGCCCTCCCAGGTGAAGTCATCAAGATGCGCGTGCTTAAGCTCAAGAAAAATATCGGCTTTGGTAAGGTTGAGGAGTATGTGACCCTTTCACCAAACCGCAATCAGGACATTGATGCAACCTATCTCCGTTCAGGGATTGCTGATTTTGGGCATATGAATTACGAGGAGCAGCTTAAGTTCAAGCGTAAACAAGTTGTGGACAACCTCTATAAGACAGCAGGTATCTCAGACGTAGAGGTCGCTGAAACATTGGGGATGGAGACGCCTTACGCCTACCGTAATAAGGCGCAAGTGCCCGTTCGCCGTGTTAAAGGTCAGCTTGAAACAGGTTTCTACCGCAAGAATTCTCACGACTTGATTCCAATTGAAGATTTCCTCATCCAAGACAAGGAAATTGATAAACTCATTGTCTTTGTCCGTGATCTTCTTCGCCGCTATGACCTCAAACCTTATGATGAGAAGGAGCAGACAGGGTTAATTCGTCATTTGGTGGTTCGTCGTGGCCACTATTCAGGTCAGATGATGCTGGTCTTTGTAACGACTAGACCAAAAATTTTCCGTATTGACCAAGTCATTGCTAAGATTACGGAAGCCTTCCCAAATGTTGTTTCTATCATCCAAAACATCAACGATAAGAACACTAACGCCATCTTTGGCAAGGAGTTCCGCACCCTTTATGGTCAAGACACCATCACAGACAGTATGTTGGGTAATGACTATGAGATTTCTGCCCAGTCTTTCTATCAGGTTAACACCGAAATGGCTGAGAAACTCTATCAAACAGCCATTGACTTCTCAGACCTAAACAGCGACAGCATTGTTATTGATGCCTATTCAGGAATCGGGACAATCGGTTTGTCGTTCGCCAAACAGGTCAAGGAAGTCTATGGCGTTGAAGTCATCGAAACAGCCGTCGAAGATGCTAAGAAAAATGCAGAACGCAACGGCATTACTAACGCCCACTATGTGGCGGACTCAGCCGAAAATGCCATGGCCAAGTGGAGCAAGGATGGCATCAAACCAGACGTTATCATTGTGGACCCACCACGCAAGGGCTTGACAGAAAGCTTTATTAAAGCCAGTGTTGCCATGCAACCTGAAAAGATTACCTACGTCTCATGTAACCCAGCAACAATGGCGCGTGATATCAAACTCTACCAAGAATTGGGATATGAATTGAAGAAAGTACAACCGGTTGATTTATTTCCGCAAACGCACCACGTGGAGTGTGTAGCTTTGCTCGTAAAAGCCTAGAACCTTTGAACGAAAGGGATAATGAAAAGCCTTGATTGCAAGGCTTTTTGCTTTATGGTGGGGAAGTATTAGAGTAAGTAATTTTTGGAGTGAGTGGAAGTGATAGTTAGGAATTCTCAAATTCTATTTCCATTTACACTGTGGGTACGTTTTTATTTCCATTGACAAGGAGTTTGAGGGAATAGAAACGTACCCACCTATATGAAAAAATCACGAAAGGTTTGATCTATGGAAATCAGTAGAAATTAGGTGATACAATAACACGTTATAAAAACCTTGAAATCAGTATGTTTCAAGGTTTTAAGTACTCTTACGGATAGCATTGGGAACATCTAACTTTCTTGAGGAGTAAAGTTTGTTTCTCAATATAGTAATCGTTAAATTGTGTCGAAGCGTTATATGATATGATAATTCCAAATAGTCCTTTGGGCTTTTTATGGCATTGTGATATTCTCTAAGAACACGAGATTGCTTCAATAATTTACAAAGTTATGGGGATTTCTCATAGCTTTTTTACTTTCTTCCTTGACAATTGAGCGAGTGTTCAACTATAATGATAATAGTTAAGTGGTTGTTCAACTGAATCATCGATTATTGAGGTATGAGATGTAATTTTTCTTCTCTATCACCAGTAATGCAAGCTTTATTAGCTGGCTTATTCAACTGGTTTTGTACCCTTATCGGTGCTAGTTTGGTCTTTTTTGTCAAAACCATTCATCAAAAATTCATGGATATGATGATGGGCTTGGCAGCGGGCATTATGACGGCAGCGGCAGTCTGGCCTTTGCTTGTCCCTTCTTTGGACTATAGCCAGTCAATAGCTACGAACAGATTTTACTGGTTGACGACGGCTGTTGGTTCTATTGTCGGGGGCTTATTTATCCGCTTTATTAATTATTTGGTTCCCGACCTACATTTGAATCATCAGATGAGTGATAAGGAAGGGATTTTGAATCCCAAAAGACCCTTATCAAAGACCATGCTGCTTTATCTGGCGGTAGTGTTTCATAATATACCAGAGGGCTTAGCAGTTGGTGTGGCATTTGCTAGTGTGGCAAATCTCGCAACTAGACTTTCCTTTACGTGAATGAGTGCCCTTGGATTGGCCTTGGGAATTGGCATCCAAAATATTCGAGAAGGCTCTGCCTTGTCCTTGCCACTACGGGTAGAAGGGCGAAGTAGGAAATCAGCTTTCTACTATGGCGCCATGTCAGCGATTGTTGAGTCGATTGCAGCTGTTTTAGGGGCCTATGCTGTTATGTCTATGACCCAGCTACTACCTTATGCTCTCTTATTTGCGGCGGGAGCCATGATTTATGTTGCAGTGGAAGAACTTGTGCCAGGTGCTCAAGAGCACAAGAATACCGATATTGCGACAAGTGGGGTTATGGCCGGATTTCTAATCATGATGTTACTTGATACAACTTTAGTATAGGAGGAATAGAAAATATGTCACAGTGTTTAACAGCTTGTAATCCAGATTTAATTCAAGGGGTCCATGAGACGGAGTTTGATACCGTTACATTGCTAAATATGTCCAATTTTTTTAAGGCGATTTCTGACCCAACTCGTTTGCGGATTTTACAAGCAGTACGGCAAAATCCAATTTGTGTCGGAGACTTAGCGATTGCGTTACAGATGACCAAGTCTGCTATTTCTCACCAACTACGCTATCTGCGGGACTGCCAATTGGTCAAGGGGGAGAAAAAAGGAAGGATGACCTATTATGAACTTGCGGACGATCATGTCGCAGCAGTCTTGTCTTTGACACTGAAACATTTGAAAGAGGAAAAACATGAAGAAAGAGTATGAACTTCGAGGAATTGACTGTGGCAATTGTGCTGCTAAGATTGAACGTGCTGTCAATCAATTGGAGCAGGTAGAATCTGCCACTGTCAATCTGATAGCTCAAAAGCTGATTTTGGAAACAAAAAGCGAAGATGGGATAGATAAGGAAATTATTGACTTGGTGGATGCTATTGAACCTGGAATCGAAGTTATCAGTGAGAAAAAGGAAGAGGCACTTCCAGAAAAACGAGATTGGGCGAAAGAGCTGCTACTTGCTGTTATGATTCTATTTGCCTTCGGCTTTTTCCTGCCAGAGGAGTATTTCTGGATTCGTCTGGTCTATTATCTGACCCTATATATCATTATCGGCCATAAGGTTCTTATCAAGATGGTTCAAAATATTCAACGTGGTAATCTTTTTGATGAAAACTTTTTGATGAGTATCGCGACCTTAGGAGCCTTTCTCTTGGGAGAATTTCCAGAGGCAGTAGCCGTCATGCTTTTTTATCAGATTGGGGAGTATTTCCAAGATAAGGCCACCTCTCAATCTCGTCAGTCCATTGCACGATTGATGGATATTCGGTCGGATAAGGCTTGGAGACTAGAGGGGGGAGAAACCGTTCAAGTAGACCCTGAAACAGTAAGGGTTGCGGACCATATTTTAGTTAAGCCTGGGGAGAAGGTGCCCCTAGATGGTCTGGTCAGAGAAGGTCGTTCTATTCTGGATACGTCAGCCTTGACAGGAGAATCACTGCCTAGGGAAATTGGCGTTGGTGAGGACATTACAAGTGGTGTGATCAATTTGACTAGTCCATTGGTAATTGAAGTGAGTAAGACTTTTTCGCAATCAACGGTCAACAAAATTTTGGAATTAGTTGAAAATGCAAGCAATAAAAAAGCGGAGACGGAACGGATGATCACACGTTTTTCGCGTGTGTATACACCAGTGGTTGTCGGAATCGCTTTTCTGCTTGCAAGCCTGCCTCCCTTGCTTGGTTTAGGGGAGTGGTCGACTTGGCTTTATCGGGCACTTACCTTTTTAGTCATTTCTTGCCCTTGTGCTCTTGCGGTTTCGGTACCAATGAGTTTCTTTGGCGGGCTAGGGGGAGCATCTAAATTAGGTGTCTTAGTGAAAGGTGGGAATTATTTAGAGGCTCTTGCCAAGTTGGATACGGTCGTATTTGATAAGACGGGGACAATTACAAAAGGTATCTTTGCGGTGGATACCGTTGTCAACGCAGAAGGTGTCGAGGATGATATTCTGTACCTCGCTGCCCATCTGGAAAGCTATTCCAATCATCCAATCGCAAACTCTATTCGAACAGCCTATGGACAGGAAGTGGACGAGAATAGGGTGAGTCAGATTACCGAGCTACCAGGGCAGGGCATGTCCGGTAGGGTAGATGGCAGACAGCTCTATCTTGGGAATGCTAGATTAATGGAAGTTCAAGGGATTGCTTATCCAGCTATTGACAGCACAGGAACAGTTCTCTATTTGGCAGAGGACAGTCATTTTCTAGGCTATTTCCTTATCACAGACCAAGTGAAGGAGACGAGCATCGAGGCCTTGAAGGATTTACAGGCAGTCGGAATTAAAAAGACGGTTCTCCTTTCAGGCGATCGTCAGGCAGTGGTTGATGAATTTGCACAGCAATTTGCCTTTAATGATGCATTTGGAGATTGCTTGCCTCAGGATAAGGTGAGTACATTTGAGGAAATTCTGACTCAGTCTCAGCAGGCTGTTGCCTTTGTTGGAGATGGGGTGAATGATGCACCGGTTCTTGCTAGGGCAGATGTTGGTATTGCTATGGGAGGGCTAGGTTCGGACGCAGCCATTGAATCAGCAGATGTTGTACTGATGGATGATGACCTTGGAAAACTTCCTCAAGTCATTCGACTGGCAAAAAAGACAGTCAGAATAGCCCAACAAAACATGACCTTGGCTATTGTAGTTAAACTAATTTTCTTGGTTCTAAGTGGATTGGGAATTTCTAATATGTGGGAGGCCATCTTTGCAGATGTTGGTGTAACGCTACTAGCAGTATGGAATGCATTGAGGGTCTTGAGGATAGATACCTCCACTTTGTCAAAGTAAGTGAACAAACAGAGCGATATACAAGTTTTTGTATAATCGCTTTTTTAAACTATGATATGGGCTTTAACGATTTTAACCTAAATCTAGTAACCGTTGAACGTGCATCAATAGAACACACTATGACCATCAACAAGAACTACGTTACTTTCATTAAGGGTATTTTCTGGTAAATTTCAAAAATAAAACCTTGATTTTGCGCCATTTCTTTTTTTCCTTCCCGAAGGCGCGGGAGTACACCCCTTTTGTTAAGGATTTATCCCTTTTTAAATAAAAATAATACAAGTAGGACACTTCTAAAAGTGATCTACTTTTTTTAAATATTTTCATTCTAAAGTTTAATTTTAAACAACAACTCTATCACTTTCGTTATATAATATAGATGTTGACTAACTCCACATGTTGAGGCGGTAAGTTTGCTAGTCAAGGAGTAAAACGACGAAGATTAGCATTTACTTCCGCCCATGCGATAGCTGTCCGTGATTGACAAGTGCTAGCACGCAGACAGAACGGAGATAGCGAACCGCTGAGTGTGTCGCTCTGCTCGTAAAAGCTTAGAAACCTTTGAACGAAAGGGATAATGAAAGCCTTGATTGCAAGGCTTTTTGCTTTATGGTGGGTAAGTATCAGAGTGAGAAAATTTTTGGAATGAGTAGAAGTGATAGCTAGAAATTATCAGTTTCTATTTCCATTTACCCTGTGGGTACGTGTTTGTTTCCATTGACAAGGAGTTTGTGGGAATAGAAATGTACCCACCTTGTTTGAATCAAGTGAAGTGTAGTTGAAGGAAATCTGTTGAAAGCAATACTTCATTTTACCGAATAAGTAATAATTTAGGCAACTTCAAATCGATTAAAAAAAACTATTTTAAAGGTTAAGAGTAGACAAAAATTGTCCACTCTTTTTTGCAAACTCAATTTATCAATAAATGAAATGAGGGAATGTAAAATGAAATATTTTGAGGTTGAGTTAGAAAATCCTGATGAATTTTTAAAACTACAAACAGAAGATTTTGTGAAAGCTAATCGCTTGCTACTAAGGAAGATAATCCAGAGCGTTACAGTCTATGAAGAAAACTTCGTCATATCCTTTAAATCTGGCATCGAATTGGAAGTATGAGTCTCATTCCATAACTTTTATATTGAACATATCATCTTGTTGTGTTATACTATAAATTGATATAAACAAAGATGTAGGAGGAACCGAAACTATGACAGCCTCAATGCGTTTAAGATAAGCTGGCAATAAAAAAAGCAGAATCTATACCCGATGATAGGCTTTTTTGTTGTGCTTATTTATACGATATTGAGCATTCATTAGTTACGGTGAGGATATTGGTTATTTAACTATACCTTTATTTAACTATGTCTTTAATATGAATGTTTCCAAATTGTATGTATGCAGACCAAAAGCCACATTGTGGGGTTTGGCCTGCATTTTTTATTGCCTAGAATGCTATTCAAAATAGAAATTCAAGCAAAATAATATGCAGGAGATAATATAAATGGAAAAATACAACAATTGGAAACGAAAATTTTATGCAATATGGGCAGGGCAAGCAGTATCATTAATCACTAGTGCCATCCTGCAAATGGCGATTATTTTTTACCTTACAGAAAAAACAGGATCTGCGATGGTCTTGTCTATGGCTTCATTAGTAGGTTTTTTACCCTATGCGATTTTGGGACCTGCCATTGGTGTGCTAGTGGATCGTCATGATAGGAAGAAGATAATGATTGGTGCCGATTTAATTATCGCAGCAGCTGGTGCAGTGCTTGCTATTGTTGCATTCTGTATGGAGCTACCTGTCTGGATGATTATGATAGTATTGTTTATCCGTAGCATTGGAACAGCTTTTCATACCCCAGCACTCAATGCGGTTACACCACTTTTAGTACCAGAAGAACAGCTAACGAAATGCGCAGGCTATAGTCAGTCTTTGCAGTCTATAAGCTATATTGTTAGTCCGGCAGTTGCAGCACTCTTATACTCCGTTTGGGATTTAAATGCTATTATTGCCATCGACGTATTGGGTGCTGTGATTGCATCTATTACGGTAGCAATTGTACGTATACCTAAGCTGGGTAATCAAGTGCAAAGTTTAGAACCAAATTTCATAAGGGAGATGAAAGAAGGAGTTGTGGTTCTGAGACAAAACAAAGGATTGTTTGCCTTATTACTCTTAGGAACACTATATACTTTTGTTTATATGCCAATCAATGCACTATTTCCTTTAATAAGCATGGAACACTTTAATGGAACGCCTGTGCATATTTCTATTACGGAAATTTCCTTTGCATTTGGGATGCTAGCAGGAGGCTTATTATTAGGAAGATTAGGGGGCTTCGAAAAGCATGTATTACTAATAACAAGTTCATTTTTTATAATGGGGACCAGTTTAGCCGTTTCGGGAATACTTCCTCCAAATGGATTTGTAATATTCGTAGTTTGCTGTGCAATAATGGGGCTTTCGGTGCCATTTTATAGCGGTGTGCAAACAGCTCTTTTTCAGGAGAAAATTAAGCCTGAATATTTAGGACGTGTATTTTCTTTGATCGGAAGTATCATGTCACTTGCTATGCCAATTGGGTTAATTCTTTCTGGATTCTTTGCTGATAAAATCGGTGTAAATCATTGGTTTTTACTATCAGGTATTTTAATTATTGGCATTGCTATAGTTTGCCAAATGATAACTGAGGTTAGAAAATTAGATTTAAAATAAACAATATTGGAGGAATATTTATGTATCTTATTTTCATGTAACTCTTCCTGCTAAAATCGCAGGGTTTTCCCTGCATACAAGCAAATGAAAGCATGCGATTATAGACAGGAGGAAATGTTATGGAATTAATATTAAAAGCAAAAGACATTCGTGTGGAATTCAAAGGACGCGATGTTTTAGATATAAATGAATTAGAAGTATATGATTATGACCGTATTGGTTTAGTAGGAGCAAATGGTGCTGGAAAAAGCACTTTACTCAGGGTACTTTTAGGAGAATTAACTCCCCCAGGATGTAAAATGAATCGTCTGGGTGAACTTGCCTATATTCCCCAGTTGGACGAAGTAACTCTGCAGGAGGAAAAAGATTTTGCACTTGTAGGCAAGCTAGGTGTTGAGCAATTAAATATACAGACTATGAGCGGTGGTGAAGAAACAAGGCTTAAAATAGCACAGGCCTTATCGGCACAGGTTCATGGTATTTTAGCGGATGAACCTACGAGCCATTTAGACCGTGAAGGAATTGATTTTCTAATAGGACAGCTAAAATATTTTACAGGTGCACTGTTAGTTATTAGCCATGACCGCTATTTTCTTGATGAAATAGTAGATAAAATATGGGAACTGAAAGATGGCAAAATCACTGAGTATTGGGGAAACTATTCTGATTATCTTCGTCAGAAAGAGGAAGAACGTAAGAGCCAAGCTGCAGAATACGAACAATTTATTGCGGAACGTGCCCGATTGGAAAGGGCTGCGGAGAAAAAGCGAAAACAGGCTCGTAAAATAGAACAGAAGGCAAAAGGTTCTTCAAAGAAAAAAAGTACTGAAGACGGAGGGCGTTTAGCTCATCAAAAATCAATAGGAAGTAAGGAAAAAAAGATGTATAATGCTGCTAAAACCCTAGAGCACAGGATTGCGGCCTTAGGAAAAGTAGAAGCTCCGGAAGGCATTCGCAGAATTCGTTTCAGGCAAAGTAAAGCATTGGAGCTCCATAATCCATACCCTATAGTCGGTGCAGAAATTAATAAAGTATTTGGGGATAAGGCTCTGTTTGAAAATGCATCTTTTCAAATTCCGTTAGGAGCAAAAGTGGCGTTAACTGGTGGTAATGGAATCGGAAAAACAACTTTAATCCAAATGATCTTAAACCATGAAGAAGGAATTTCTATTTCGCCTAAGGCAAAAATAGGTTACTTTGCACAGAATGGTTACAAGTACAACAGTAATCAGAATGTTATGGAGTTTATGCAGAAGGATTGTGACTACAATATATCAGAAATTCGTTCAGTGCTAGCATCTATGGGGTTCAAACAGAACGATATTGGAAAAAGTTTATCTGTTTTAAGCGGTGGAGAAATTATAAAATTGTTGCTTGCTAAAATGCTCATGGGTAGATATAACATCCTAATAATGGATGAACCCAGTAACTTCCTTGACATACCAAGTTTAGAGGCTTTGGAAATACTAATGAAGGAGTACACCGGAACTATCGTGTTTATCACCCACGATAAACGATTACTCGAAAATGTAGCAGATGTAGTTTATGAAATTAGAGATAAGAAAATAAATCTGAAACATTAAATTTAAGGTAGTCGCTGGTCAGTATAGTCTGTTCTGGTTGGCGACTCCATTGTTAAAGAGTATAAAGACTTTAGATTTTATGAATATTAAAAATAGGAACAGTCAATTGAACTGCTCCTATTTTTCTGCTAAATATATTGTAGTTTTCTTATATGTATAATGATAGATTAGCGGATTCTCATCTACGGTACTTACTTCAAATATGAAGAAGTGATCGCGGTTATCTCTGGACTTTTCCTTATTGAGGACAAAGTAATTCTTACGTGAAGTCGCCATTGTTTTTAGGATATCATCAGTTAGGAAGGTCAATGGAATATTCATGTTAGAGTAGCGGTAGAAGTCACGTTCAAAATCTTGGTAGCTCTCGCTATAATAGTCCATTTGTAGGTGATTACGCTGAAACTCAAGCTGATTCATAGAGCACCTCCTCGACAAGTTCAATACTAATAATGTCTTTTAATTTCAAATTGATGTGACCTGTTGTAGTTTTTATCAAAATGAAATCTTTGGTCAGACTTGGTATTGTTCCAGTGTAGGAAACACGCTTGTTTTTTTCAATCACTTGAATGCGTGTGCGTAGCTGCCCGGCGTATACTTGACTGAGGAGTAATAATTTCTTCTCTAGTGATAAGTCAGACATGTACGTTACTTTGTTTGTATCATCAGAGAGTGCTGATGCATGTTCAGATAGGAAAAAGCCCATCCATTTTTGCATCTTTGTATCCTGGTACTCTCTTGCTGATTGAAATGGTAAATATGAACGGTCAATCATATCAAATCCTTTCTATGCAGAGGCAAGGGTATTTTTATCAAATTGAATCGTAAAACCTTGAATTCCCCCACCTGTGTAACATTCTTTAAAGCGATTGATTACCTCAGTATAGATTATCACAGATGAGCTTGTTGGCTTAATGCTAAATGTAAATTCCAATGGTAATCGGTTTTCAGATTTAGCATGTACTAGTCGTATCGATATTTCAGTTGTTTTGAGTTTTCTCTGACGAAGTTTTGAAGTTGCTGTTTCAACGATTCCATGTAAAAATCTTTCAAGCATTTCAATATCATTACATCCTTTGCTACGGATTTCTGAAAATTGTACTGTATTTTTTTCTTGTTTCATTTTAATCCCTCCAATCCACCCGCGGAATGACCACCGATAAGTTTACTGCGTTCAATATTTCTGGAACCTTCAGTTAGGACGGTTCCTTTTTGTATGGCTAAAAAACCAAACTGTTCTCTGACAACATCAATAGCTGTCTGAAGTCTATTATCTTTTTCAATTTGTTCTACATCATCAAAGAGTGATAGTAGAGTATAGCTTTCATCTACGAAGCCACTATAAGATACACCAATTTGTCTCACTGCACCAGAGGTGTATTTTTTCGGAATAATACAAGTACATGACTCACCATTGTTTTGGGGAGATTTGCGGGTTCAATTTTATTCTGAGCATTTATAGATTTTTTCATCTCAGTCCTAGAATAGCCAATATGAATAGAAACGACAGTAGTCAATACTAGGGCTACTGTTCCGTTCCACAGTATCATTTAAAAATCATTTTCACACCCTTTCGTCTATTAGTATAGAAGAAAGCTCTCAGCACAAGTTGAGGCAGTATCACTGCTCTTCCAATCTGAGACAGCGATAAATAGAAGGGGATGGTATTGGTGTCAATCAATGAGTAACAAAGTAACAGCATGATTTGAAACATTTGCCTGTAATTTGCGGAGGAACATCAATATGGATGGAATAACAAAAGATTCTATAAAAACGGCTAAACTAATGAAACAATTATGGCCCCAATTAACCGATAAAGAAGCTATTGATGAAGTAAAAAGATATACGAATGGCAAAAATACTGCAATCTTTACTGAAGTTGAAGGTGACACAATTGTAGGTCTAGCACTATGTTCACTCAGATTTGATTATGTTGAAGGTTGTAAATATAGTCCTGTTGGATTCTTAGAAGGGATTATTGTCGACGAGGAATATCGTTTAAAGGATATTGCTAAAAATCTCTGTACAAAATGTGAGGAATGGGCGAAAAATAAAGGATGTAAGGAATTTGCAAGTGACTGTACTTTAACGAATACGGATTCTATAAGATTTCATCTCAATATTGGATTTCAGGAGGCAAATAGAATTATTCATTTTAAGAAAAAATTATAATTTCGAAACGAGAATAAACTTGTTTAAACTTTATGTATCTTTAGAAAGTGTGAAAGATTGGACGGACTACGAATTACTTTTCATTAGTTAAGAATATAGTAATGTTGTAAAGTTAATCGAGGAGTTATTGGTGGATTTTAGTAGTAAGATAGCCATAAATAAAGGCTGGTCAGATGATAAAAAATATTGTGTGACAGATCAAAAACAGCAAAAATATTTCTTGCGTGTTTCTGATAAGGAGAAGTTAGATTCTAAAAAATTTGAATTTGATATGATGGAGAAAGTAGCTTCTCTTGGAGTTCCGATGTGTAAACCAATTAGCTTTGAACTCTGCGATGACGAAGTACATTCTTTACATGAATGGATAGATGGGAAAGATGCTCGAGAAACAATTTTAACTGTTTCAAAAGAACAACAATACATTTACGGACTAGAAGCAGGAAGAATCCTTCGAAAAATTCATTCACTCCTAGTTACAGAAGTTCGTGATGATTGGGAGGTCTTTTATAATCGAAAAATTGATGACAAAATCTCCAAATACAAAGAATGTCCAGTTCAATATGAAAATGGTCAGATCTTTATTGAGTTTTTAAATGCAAATCGAGAATTGTTAAAAGATAGACCTCAGGTTTTCCAACATGGAGATTATCATATAGGAAATTTCATGATTGGTGAAGATCGTAAAATTTATGTCATTGATTTTGATCGCTTTGACGTCGGGGATCCTTGGGAGGAATTCAATCGTATTGTATGGTCTGCTCAAGTCTCTCCCTCTTTTGCGTCTGGTATGATAGATGGATATTTTGATCATAAGGTTCCGGATTTATTTTGGAAGCTTCTCGCTATCTATATTCTAAATAACATAGTTGGTGCTCTGTCATGGGCTGTACCTTACGGAGCTGAAGAAATATCAGTAATGCAACATCAAGCTAAGGAAATTTTAGAATGGTATGATGATATGAATCAAATCATTCCTAGTTGGTACTTGAACAAGAAGAAGACTGAATAATGTAAACGTTGGAATATCATTTTTGGAAAATATGACACGATTATTTGCCCAAATTTAAACACATCTGACTATCTTTAATATGGGTGATTTTAATCAATACAAGTTAAACTGGTATAGTAAGGAGTTTAAATATGAAATTCCATGAATTTGGTGATAAGAATTTGCCTCCTATCTTGCTGATACATGGCGGTGGCAGTTCTTGGTGGAATTATCTTCGCCAAGCACGGATCTTATCAGAAGAATACCGTGTTATTTTACCTACTTTGAATGGCCACGGCGAAGAATATCAACTTGATTATGTTTTTACGGAAGATTCTGCTTTGGAGATCCTAGACTATATCAAAGAACACTGTGGCGGGAAGTTGTTTGCGATTGGTGGTGTTTCGCTTGGAGGTCAAATTGCTATGGAGCTTTTGTCCTTAGACAGCGAAATTGCTGAGAAGGCCATCATAGACGGAAGCCTCTGTATTCCTCAACCAAGGTTAGCTAAAATCAGCATCTTTCTAGTATCACTATTTGGTAAACTGATGTTCAGTAAATTCTCTTGCAAACTCCAGTTAAGCATGATGGACAAACTCTATTCTAAATTGGCTTATTCAGACGAACTAAAAGCTTATTATTTGGAGGATCTGCCAAGAACGCCTATCAAAACATTGGTGACTATTTACAAAACCTATATGGGGCGTTACAAGCTGAAGGACACGATTTCTGCTAGTAAGGCGCAGGTTCTGTATATCTACGGTGAAAAAGAATTGAACTGTGTGAAAGCATCGGCGAAATTATTTCAGCAGCTCCATCCCAATACGATCCTGTATGAAGCTAAAGGCTATAACCACGGCTATTTATCAGCTTATATACCTCAAGAGTGGATTAAGTTGGTTGTTCCATTTTTGGAGAATAACAATTGATTATACTTTATTAATTTAGAAAGCAGAGTTCCATGGAAGTCAAAAAATATAGTCCGCTCAATTCCTTAAAAAAGATAGCAGATAACCTCTGGATTGTAGATGGGGAAGAAGTACTGATGAATTTCAAACTCTTCAAAGTGCCTTTTTCAACTAGAATGACAGTTATCCGTCTGCAGAATGGTGGTCTTTGGGTGCATTCGCCGATTAAGCCTAGTGATAATTTACTTTTTGAAATCAAGCAATTAGGTGAGGTAAAACACCTTATTGCACCCAATGTCTTACATTATAGTTATATAAATGAGTGGCACGAACTATTTCCGGAAGCAGAAGTATGGCTAGCTAGTGGTGTTCAAAAGCGTGCCAGAAAATCGGGAATGAATTTATATTATGGTCATGAACTAGAGAAAGCCAATTGGAACGAGGAAATTTGTTTTACAACATTTGAGGGAAGTTTTTACGTGAAAGAGGTTGTTTTTTTCCATACTGAAAGTTCAACTCTAATTTTAACGGATCTTATTGAAAACATAGAAACAGAAAATTTATCGATTTTTGAAAAGCTACTGTTAAAAATAGGTGATAATCACTATCCAAATGGTAAAACACCAAGAGATTTAAGAATGACTTTTTTATTTGGTAAAAAACAAGCATTGAAGAGTTATCATAAAATAAAGAAATGGGAACCTAAGAATATTATTATTTCTCATGGACCGTGTATTATTGGTCAAGCAAAAGAGATGTTAAAGCAAGCGTTCTTCTGGCTAGAGGAATAGGGTTATGTGGTTAAGAAAACTTCTCGAAAGACAAATACGAATACTTCGACCTCTGTCTTTAAAAGTTTCATTCATTCGCCACACGCAAAATAACACCCCACAAGTCACAACTTGTGGGGCATTTTCTTTTATTAGTTTTTCTCTTACAAAATAAGGTCTGTTTTTTCAACTTTGTAAAGGGCAATTCCCATGATTATGGTCAATACAAGAAGAATTAAAACAGCAGGGGTCCAAGAGTTAAAGAGTTGTTGGCTTGAACCAAACAAGACTGGACCAAGGGCCGCAAAGATATATCCTCCGGTTTGGGCTAACCCAGATAGTTGGGCTGTTTTTCAGGGGAGCTGGCCTTCATTGAAAAGACTACCATCATGTAAGGGAATAGGACACTAGCAGAACTTCCGATTAAGAGGTTAAGGACTAGCCAATAAACAAAGCTGTTGGTATTAACCAAAAGCATGGCAACTCCGATGAGTCCTGCTAGGACGGTAGCCACTAGCATTACATGGCGATTACGATTAGAAAGTTTCGTGATTAGGCTAGGAACAATCATAGAGAAGGGAATGCTCGTCAGTGTGAAAACGGAAGCTAGAATTCCAGCATTGGCCTCGCCGACACCGGCTTGAGTGGCCATGGTTGGAAGCCAAGTGATAGTGGTATAGAAGAAGAGTGACTGTAATCCACCGAAAATCATGATGGCCCAGACCTTGCCACTCTTATACCAACTGCCTGAATTTTCGCTGGTAGAAGTTTCTTGTTCTAAGTAATGATTGTGATGGACATTAGGAAGCCAAACTACAAGAGCCAGGGCACAGACTGCTGTCAATACCCAGACTAAGCCTTGCCATGAGGTTGCCTTAGTGATTGGAACGGCAACTGATGAAGCTACGGCTGTGGATAATCCCATGGCTGTAATGTAGAGTGTGGTTAAGAATCCTAACTGATTTGGCTCGTTAGCCTGAATTAGGCTTGGGAGAAGGACGTTGATAAAGGCAATTCCAGCTCCGACTAACAGCGTTCCCACATAAAGGAGGGGAAGATTGAAGGTACGCAAAGCAGAACCAAGTGTCATCACAATTAAAACACCGAGGAAGAGTCTTTCTATACCAAAGCGTTTGGCCCAGCTAGCCGCAAAAGGTGAGAATATGGCAAAGGTCAAGAGAGGGAGACTTGTCAAGAGACCGAGAGAACTGACCTCAACGCCTAGACCAGAAGCAATGTCTGATAAGACCGTAGACAAGGTTGTGAACGGGGCCCGCAAAACGATCCCTAGAAGAAGGATCCCAGGGATTAGAAAATGTGAATGTTTCTGTTTCATAAAGCGTCTCCATGTTTAATAAGGGTATTTTAATTTTTAAGAATATGACACTAATGCGTCACTTCCATCTTACCATAAATGATGAGAGTAATGAAAGCGATTACGCTAGATTGTCGTAAAGAAAAAGAGAGAATCTTTAGTTATAAAATTTTATTCTACTGATTATCTAATAAAAGAGTAGGATTTTAAAAAGACCGAACATCTAGTCCAGCCTCTTTTCGATATTTCTTAAATTTCATACCCCATAAGGAGTCCGCCTTCTTCGGCATAAAAACTACAAAGTCCAGAAGTAGGAAGGACTTCGATGCTTGCTTGGGCAAATTTTTCACGAACCAATTCAGAGAATTGTTCGATAAATTTGTCATTGTTGCGGTGGGCAATTGTAATATGTCCACCTGTATAACCTGCCTTGATCAGTTCATGAAAGGCAGCTTTGATAGCTTTCTTTTGTCCACGAGCTTTTTGAAGCAACTCAAGGGTACCCGTCTTACTAGCTTCACCGACCATACGGATATTGAGGAGTCCAACAACGGTGCCAACCAGTTTACTTAGACGACCATTCTTCACCAAATTATCAACTTTGGCTAAAACAAAGAGCAACTTAGTTTTGGCTTGGTAAGCTGTGATGGCATCAAGGACTTGGTCGAACTCAAGGCCTTCAGCAACTATGTGATTGAGTTTACGAACGAGAAGGTCGACCTCGCCACCAGCTGATAGACTATCAATCACGTGAATCTTGGTATCAGGATGCTCTTCCAGATAAATTTTCTTAGCAATTTCAGCACTATTGTAGCTACCAGAAAGGGTTCCAGTGATTGTCACGACAACTATATTGTCCGCTCCTTCAAAGGACTTCATATAGTCATCAGGACTTGGACAAGCAGATTTGGAAGCAGTTGTAGTCGCATACATCTCCTCCATCATTTGATCAATATTGAGTTGGGCATCATCCCTGTAAATGGTTTCGCCCACTTGGATAGTCAAAGGAACACTGACAAACTCCGTATCTGGTGCCAGATTGTCTAAAGAACGGTAGTCACAGCCTGAATCCGCAATAATTTTCCATTTCATAGGTTACACCTCATATCTGCATAATGTACATTGACAAGTTATTTGTCTTCTTTTACAATTTTATCATGAAGTGCATTGCTATCAAAGCAGATCTCATCAGGTGTGACAGATAGAAAGTGAATGTTATGGCAGAAAGAAAAATCTCAGAGAAATCCTTGGAAAATCTGAAACGATTTAACCAAGAAAACAAGGCAATTACACGAGAATCCATCGAAATTTCTCTCCTGCAATTGATGGAGAAAAAAGACTTGAAAAAGATTACCATATCAGAACTGGTTGAGCGTGCAGGTGTATCCCGTGCTGCCTTTTACCGCAATTATGGGTCCAAGGAAGAGATTTTGAAGTCTATTTTTGAGTCTAGCATTGCAAAGATTACCAAGTCTTTGGACGGCTATAATCTCAAGACAGATCTTTACCAAGTCTGGGTTTATCTCCTTAAAGAAGTCAAAAAAGAAGCCAAAATCATCAGTCTTGCCATTGATTACAATTTTGAGCAGGTATTGACCAAGGCTGTTTATGATTTTTTGGAAAAACGAAATGGTAGCTCATCAAATGGTGCTGGTAGCTACCTTAATTCCTTCTGGAGCTCGGCTATTGTTTCAGTAATTTCCAAATGGGTCAAGGATGGCATGAAGACCCCAGCAGAAAAGATTGCTAAGCTCGGCCTTCCCCTTTTTCCACATAAGAAGAAGTAGTAATTGCTAAGAGATGGTTTCTAAGTAAACTGCACCTCCATAACTAGTTCAAATGAATAGATAGAACTGTGCACAGATGATACAGAGGACATGAAAGATGATCGAAGAACGAATTCTTGCTGCTAAGCAGTATGTTAAAACCTTATTTGCTGATCGAGCGGATGGCCATGATGTGGCGCATACCCTTCGCGTCTATACCAATGCTATGAGAATCGCACAAGCAGAAGGTCTATGTGATCTGGAGATAGTGGGCTTGTCAGCTCTTCTTCACGATGCTGATGATTATAAATTGTTTCAAACAGAGAATAATGCGAATGCTCGCATGTTTCTAGAAGAGATTGGTGCTTCTAAAATGCAAATCGACCAGATTTGTCGGGTTATCAATGCTGTTTCTTTCAGCAAAAATCGCGGTAAACATCCAGAATCGTTAGAAGGCAAGATTGTCCAGGATGCAGACCGCCTGGATGCGATAGGAGCTGTTGGAATTGCGCGAACTTTTTCCTATGGTGGCCACAAAGGGAGGTCCCTTACTGATACCGTCCAACATTTCCATGACAAGTTGCTCCTCTTAAAAGATGAAATGAACACGGAGACTGGCAAACAAATGGCAGAAAGTCGCCATCAATTTTTAATCACCTTTCTAAAAGAACTAGAGAAGGAATTGGACTGAGTGAAATATTGAAATTAACTTTTATAAAAGACTTATTTGAAAGGAAGATATGCTAAATCAACTAATAAAGAAACCTATTTTAAGTTGTTCAATTATATTTGTTATCTGCTCAGTAGCAAGGCTAATTGAATACTTCTATATTAGGACGGATGAAACCTTCTTATCTGAGAATTCTTCTGTGGCAGTTGTTAACATTTACTATAGTATTATGGATGTATAAAAAGAAAGCGACAAAGTTGTTCTAATCAGTGCTTATCTGAGATAGGCAATTCCCTTTTGGTCCGGTCCCTTTTAGCTTTCTTGTGGACTGAAAAAGTCACTTTGCTTTTCTAGGAAGTCTTTGGTAAGCTATTGCTATAGCAATAAAAAATTGGGGGATGTATGTTAGATAATTTGTTAAAAAAGAATCCGATCATGGGTGTCATTATTTATCCGTTAATCGGGTTAGGGGCTATTTGGCTTGGTCACTATTACTCACAGAGACTTTCACTATTGGAAAAAACGGGTGGTCAGCTCAAGATTAATACTTTTGTTTATGTTATTTATCAATTAGGCGGAACTAAACTTGTCATGGGTGCCTTTATTCTCTTTGCCCTTTTCTTTTTCTATTTGGGCTATACTTATCTTAAGAGGCTTGGCCATACTCAGAAATAGTGACTAAGTCTGTAACACTAACTGCAGCGACTTGCTTGCAGTTTTTTTCTTTTCCACCAAGTCAACATGAATTCCTAATTTATGCTAAAATGGAATTATTACGCTTCAAAAAGGAGATGAGATGAAAGCAGAAGAATGGTTAACCTATTTTATGAAAATTTATGGACGTCGCCCAAAGATGACAGAGGTTGACGAGGCGATACAAAATGGCAGTCTCTTGGGCAATCGAGCAGAAGTTGAAGCCTTGTTGCCAGCATCTAAAAAGGGCTTTTGGGAAAGCTTAAGTCAATTTGTGGTGACTCATAAGGTAGCAGCATCAGTCCTTGCAATTTCTTGTATGACGCTTCTAGGTGGTGGAGCCATCTTTGCCTGGCATTCTCACAACTCACAAACTCAAAAGACACCATCCCTCGCAGTAGCTTCATCTAACAGTCAGACGTCTTCTTCAGACAAATCTAAACAATCAAGTTCTAAGGCTTCTGAGTCATCTTCAAGCTCTAGTTCTCAAAGTAAGAGTTCCTCATCGGAGGCTAAAACACCAGCTATGGATGTGGAGGCTATTCGAAAGGGAGATTTTTCGAGCATCGAAGGAGATTGGGTTTCTGACAGTGGTCATGTTGTGACGATTACAAAGTCTGGCCTCACAAAGTCTGAGGAGACGGGAAGCACTGATGGTAAGACTGTGATTAAGGATTTCAACGGTCAACCTATGTTCTATTTTGCGGACAATGGTCCAGGTCACGGGGTTAGTCCCTTTGTTCCAGTGCCAGCTAACCAAGCAGCACCCTCTCCGGACAATTCTGTCCAAGATAGGGATCGTTTGGTTCAAATTCCAGAATTTTCAGGACCAGGAGTCGTTTACACGTCTTATTACAGAGTTGGGAGTAAGAGTCAAACCAGCCAAACCCAAACGACTGCTCTTTGGAATAGTGACAAGGCCGCCAAGCTTGCGAGTTACATGGTTGAGT
Source organism: Streptococcus sp. C150 (assembly GCF_000187445.1). Classification (NCBI taxonomy): domain Bacteria; kingdom Bacillati; phylum Bacillota; class Bacilli; order Lactobacillales; family Streptococcaceae; genus Streptococcus; species Streptococcus sp. C150. Next base: position 324,204 of record NZ_GL698449.1, read on the forward strand.
TTGGTCATAAGATGAATCAAGAAAGTTATAAAAGACTAACCCCTAACGGAAGTGACGATTTCTATGGTGCCATGTCTTTTGCCAAAAATAACCGTATCACTGTAGGTGAAAAGGCCGAACAAAATGCCCCTATGACCAACCAACAAAAGGTAGACGTTGCTTTTTCAGACGATGGTACAGGAACAGCTGACTACCTCATCGTAGACAGTTACGGTTATTCAGGCTCAGCCATGATTCTCTACCATTTCACTATCCATAATGGGCAACCGGTGGTCCTAGTTTCTCTGCAAAATCAAGGTAATCCTGAAAACATGTATTACATGTATCCAACCAATAATAAGGACATCCAAGAAGCCTTCGCCAATATTGTGAATGGCAAGTAAAGGTTTGTCGGAAAGTCTTAAGCAAAAGTCTTTGTCTTCAGTCTAAAGTCTTGGCAACAAGGCTTTTTTCTTGTGGATAAGTATCTTGAGAAGGAGTAGTCCACAAAATCTGGTATAATGAAGCCAAGGAGGCGCCTATGAAACATCTAAAAAAACAGACGCTAATTCTTTTATCTATAGCTAGCCTATTCCTTGTCGGTTTAGCAGCTTTTGCACATCTCCACAAAAAGGAGGAAAAACCAAGTTACTCCAACCTTAATAGTAAGGCCAGTCTTAATGAGGTACGTTCCATTCTCTCGAAACATTTGGACAAGGGGAGTGTAGATAACTTTATCAATCTCGTTACTGATTACAATTACACCGTAGGTTCTGTAGGTCTTTCTGGGGATTTTGCACCATTTACCAAAACGGACTATGATGTGGAAAAAATCAGTAGCCTGTGGACAGCCAAGCATGGTGACTTTATCGGTACCAACTGCCGTATCAACACCTACACGCTACTGAAAGGCAAAATCAAGATTCCACAAGTCAAGAGTGATACTGAGCTCCTTTTCCAAGACAAGGACGCCATTGACAAGGGCAAGCTCTTTAATGCCAAGGACCAAGCAAACTTTGACATTCTTTTTTCAAGGGTCAAGACTGAAGCTACGCAAGATGTCAAGGTTCACGCCAAGCATATGGAGGATTATTACAAACAGTTCACCTTTGATGACAAGGCACGCATGCTGTCAGTTGTAGTCCACGATAATTTGGATGGAGATTCCCTTTTTGTCGGTCACGTCGGCGTCTTGGTGCCTACGACGGATGGGTACTTATTTGTTGAAAAGTTGACCTTTGAAGAGCCCTACCAAGCCATTAAATTTGCCAGCAAAAAAGATTGCTACAAGTATCTGACAACCAAGTACAAGGACTATACCGGACCAGGTTTAGCCAAACCCTTTATCATGGACAATGACAAATGGGTAGATATGGACTAGGTTAACATTACGCACCAAATTTGGTGCGTTTTTATGTTATAATAATATTAAAGTAAAGGAGGACATGATGATTGGAGAAAATATTAAAGCTGTACGAAAGTACAAACAGTTGACACAGCCTGAATTAGCTAACTTACTTGGTATTTCACGCAATAGTCTTAGTCGGTATGAAAATGGAACAAGTGCTATTTCAACAGAATTGTTGGACCGTATTTGTCAGACATTGAATGTTTCTTATGTTGATCTTGTAGGAGAAGAGAAGATGCTCACACCGGTTGAAGACTACCAGTTGACCACGAAGATTGAAGTGTTGAAAGAACGTGGAGCCGGTATTTTATCACAGCTTTATCGCTATCAAGATAATCAAGGAATTGCCTTTGATGATGAAACGAATCCATGGATTCTTATGAGTGACGATTTATCTGACTTGATTAATACTAAGATTTACTTAATTGAAAGTTTTGACGAAGTTGAACGTTATAGTGGTTATATGGACGGTATCGAACGTATGTTAAGGCTAGCGAGTCAACAGGTGGTGGCCTAATGACATTAGCCAACTACAGAGACGTAGACTTTCAAGGAGCTTTAAAAAGGACAATGCGTTCATTGACACGTGGAAAAACCAACTCGAAGCATCCAAAAGCCTTTTTGTTAGGTGGTCAAAGTGGTGCCGGAAAGACAACCATTCATCGTATTAAACAAAGAGAATTTAAAGGCAACATCATCATTATTGATGGAGACAGCTTTCGCTCTTTGCATCCTAACTATCTTGAATTGCAGGAAAAGTACGGCAAGGAAAGTGTTAACTACACGAAGACTTTTGCTGGAAAGTTAGTTGAAGCTTTGATAGAAGAACTGAGCAAATTGGGGTACCACCTTCTGATTGAGGGTACATTGAGAACTGTAGATATTCCTAAAAAAACAGCCCAATTGTTGAGTTCTAGGGGATACCAAGTAGCACTTGCCTTGATAGCAACAAAACCCGAACTCTCTTATCTTAGTACTAAGATTCGTTATGAAGAACTTTATGCTTTGGAACCAAGTCAAGCGAGAGCGACACCTAAGGCGTATCATGATGCGATTGTAGACCGTTTAGTGGAAAATCTTCAAGAGCTAGAAACTAGTAGTATTTTTGAATACATCCAGATTTACCAACGAGATAGAAGATGTATTTATAATTCCTTGGAGGATGAGGGAACAGCATCGTCAGTTCTTCGCGAAAAATTATTTGGTGAGTGGTCACCTATTGAGAAGTCTATGCTTATCCAGGAAAAAGAAAGACTGAAAGAACTCGTTGAAAAAAATTCTAAAAAATGAGTTAGCATTATTTATTTCCTACATCCTATTAACAACCTGAACTGCCAAGAAAAAGGAGAAGGTATCAAGATATGAATAGAAAACAAGCTTTGTCGTTTTATCTGGCGGGCACCCTTGGACAAATCTTATTAGTCAGTCTTCTTGTTTGGTTACTAAGAGCAGGAGAAGTTAGGGTTGATTATGGGACTCCAATTGGCCTCTTTACCCTGATGTTAGGTGGGGTGTCCTCAGCCATTTGGGGAGGCTATGTTAGCATCCGCTATCATCATTCTAGTTTTAAACAGCTTGTCAGAGATTTTTTTCAAGTCAAACAAGCTCCTCTTAACTATCTCTTAGTCCTCATTTTTATAGGATTGGATTTTTTACCATTGGTTTTGAGTGGGAAAATGATTATTCCAACTTGGTATCTCCCCATAATTTTATTTGTAAAAGCCCTCGTCTTTGGTGGTATCGAAGAAATCGGTTGGCGTTATTTTTTCCAGCCTACTTTGCAAGAAAAGTTGCCCTATCTAGTGTCTACGCTTTGTACATTTGTAGCCTGGTCACTGTGGCATTTGTTCTATTTTTACATTGACGGTTCTCTCGCAATGGTTAATTTGCTACCATTTTTGCTTGGCTTATTCAGCAATTGTTTCATCTTATCAGCCATTTATACAAAGACCAGAAGTCTTTGGCTGTGTGTGATGACACATGCGTTGATCAATGCTTTATCGCAACTGTCATCAGCTGAGAGCGTATGGCTATCCCTTGTGATTAAGGTGTTGATAATCCTTCTTGCCATGAGAATAGCTAGTAGCAGTATGGAGAAAGCTAAATCCTAAGCTGGTTTGGTATCAATCTTATCAGAGACTTATAAATCTTAAGAGTAGTTCAAGACTGCTCTTTTTTCTATGTAATACTAAAATGACCTTGCCCTTCTTTTTGAGACATGTTATACTAAAAATGTATTGTCGAAATTTTCTGACATTACAGGTGGAAAGGAGGTGCTAATGCCTTTTAAAATAACAAAACACCTTGTTTTTTCCCGTTACCTAAGCCTGCTCTGTTTGCTTCTGCTTTTGCTAGTAGCGTCAGTTTTTGTAGCAGTGTCTTTAGGAGCGGTCACTATAGATATAGGTGATACCTATGGTGTCATCCTCAGTAAATTGGGGCTTCCCATTGCCAGTCATAGCATAGCTAAGCCACTTGAAGCCATTGTTTGGAATATGCGAGTGCCGAGGGTTCTCCTAGGGTTAATAGTTGGTGCAGGCCTTTCCATGTCTGGGAGTGTCATGCAGTCAACCGTTAATAATCCTATTGCTGAGCCCTACATTTTAGGCATCTCGGCAGGAGCAACTTTTGGAGCAACCTTGGCCATCATTTTAGGCCTTAAAGCTGTGGTAGGCTTGGGTGCCTTTGTGGGTGCTATCTTAGCGACGGTTCTTGTCCTAATTATTGCCTCTATGCAGGGGAGAGTGACCACCTCTGGCCTGATTTTATCTGGAACGGTTGTTAATGCTCTCTTTATTGCCTTTGCCAATTTTATCATCTCTATTGGAGCGACAGCAGACAGTGTCATGACAATTAAGTTTTGGACCATGGGTTCATTGACAGGAACATCTTGGTCAGACTTGCTGCTCCCAGCGGTAGTGGTTGGTTTGGCCTTTCTCTTTTTCTCAACACAGTATCGTGTTTTTAATGCCATGATGATGGGAGATGAAGCAGCTTTGACTTTAGGGATTCCCCTTAAACTCTATTGGTATCTTTACATCGCCATCGTTGCGGTTATAACGGCCGTCTTGGTTGCTAGCTGTGGAATTATCGGCTTTGTCGGCTTGATTACCCCTCATATTGCTAGAAGTTTAGTCGGAACTAACTATCGTAAGCTTTTTCCAGTGGCAACTCTCCTAGGTTCCTTGTTTGTGGTTTGGGCAGATGTATTGGCTAGAATCCTCGTTAAAAATGCAGAGTTACCTATCGGTATCTTTACAGCCTTGGTTGGCGCACCTTTCTTTATTTATATTGTGACTAAAAATCGTAGGAAGGTGGTTTGACTTATGGATGTAAAGTGTAAGGATATTCATTATTCGATTGGAGAGAAAAAAATCCTAAATGGAGTCTCCCTAAAAGTCGAGGGCGGACAATTCCAGACCATACTAGGACCAAATGGGAGTGGGAAATCAACCTTGCTAAAAACCATTTATCGCCAGTTGAAACCAGATAGTGGTCAGATTTTACTGGATGGAAAAAGCCTAGATCAGGTAAGCCTAAAGGAAACTGCAAAAGAAATGGCCGTTGTGACACAGTTTAACACCCTTCAATTTGATTGCACGGTGGAAGAAATTGTCATGCTTGGCCGAACGCCCCACCTTTCCTTTCTACAAAAAGAATCGGAGCGGGACCACTTGCTCGTCCAGGATGCCCTAGACAAGGTTGGCATGTCTGAAAAGAAGGCACGCTATTATTCGTCTTTATCAGGTGGTGAAAAACAAAGAGTTATCCTAGCGCGTGCTTTGGCTCAGGAACCCAAACTCCTTTTATTGGATGAGCCTACCAACCATTTGGATATTAAGTATCAGTTGGAGATGTTGGCCTTGGTCAAGGAACTCGACATTAATGTTCTCGCAGTTCTCCACGATATTCAATTGGCCTGTCGTTTTTCAGATTATATTTACTTAATGAAAGGAGGTGAGATTGTTGCCCAAGGTGTCCCAAGGGATGCCGTAACCCCACAATCCTTGCAGGCGGTTTATGATGTTCAGAGTCGTATTACCTGGACGGATGACCAACAGGCAATGATTCAGTATTTATAAGCCTAGGAAAGGAAGGCCTTATGAACAAGAAAACTTTTGGTATCGCATTAATCGCTGCAGCAGTCCTCACATTGACAGCATGCAGTTCTACATATAAAAACAGCACATCATCGTCATCATCAGCAAAAGAAACGGTGAAAAAGACCAACTCAGAAACCCAGTATCCCTTGACCGTCAAGACTTATGACGATAAGGGAACAGAGTTAGATCAAGTCTTCAAAAAGGCACCAGAAAAGGTTATCACAAACAACCTTTCATCAACGGAAATCTTGATTGAGCTTGGTTTAAAAGACAAGATTGTCGGTATGCTTAACCCTGACAATGAAGTAACCGATAAATATAAGGAAGACATTGCCTCAATCCCACATATCGGTGATAAAAAGACCATCTCTCAAGAAGCCATCTTGGCTTACGGACCTGATGCCCTTATTGGTCGTAACATGATGTTCTCAGACAAATCAATGGGAACCATCAGCACGTGGAACAGCAACGACATTCCCGTCTATACGCAAAAAGCTTCTGTTTCAACAACCAAACAAGATTTGAATAATATTATCGAAGATGTTAAAAATATTGGTGACATTTTCAACGTTCAAGACAAGGCAGACAAGTATGCAGGACAACTCCAAAAGCGTATCGACGCCGTTAAAAAGAAAAACAAGTCTTCTGACAAAGACTTGAAAAAAGCTCTTATTATGTGTGCCTACAACGATGAGACCTTTGGAACTTACAAATCTGCCCTTCAAGAAAGTATGCTCAATCAGCTTGGTTATACCAATGTTGCGACAGGAACATCAGATTTGACTCTGGAAAATCTTGTGTCAATGGAACCAGAATTGATTATCTATGTAACCAGTGACCGTAATAAGGCTATGGACAAGGATGCTAAGGACAAGATGGAAAAGAACGCTGTTCTTGAAAATGTTCCAGCTGTTAAAAACAAGAAAATAATGACTATTTCTTATGATGAGCTTATGGATTACGGTCCATCTGTGATTGATTCTCTTGAGAAGGTTAATGACTTTGTTAATAAATAAAGACTTTGTCTGCCATGGCATTCGAGTGACGATTGCCCTTCCTGGGTCTTATGATGCTACTAAGACTTATCCAGCTGTTTTTCTGAACGATGGTCAACTGGATTATCTGGGAAAACTAGCGAATTCTGTTATCCTGATAGGCCTTGAGCCCAAGCATCGCTTGGATGATTTTACACCTTGGTATGCTCAGGCTTTGAGACCTGAAAGTCCTGATTTTGGTGGGAATCTAGCCAGCTATCATGACCATCTATTTGGCCATATTTTAAATAGCATCCAAGAGGAGTGTCGACTGGATGACAGTCGTATGGCTTACGGAGGCTACTCACTAGGTGGCTTGGCTGCTATCCACAGTCTTTATAGCAGTGATAAGATGCCTTTGATCTTCTCCATTTGTGGATCCTTCTGGTATCCAAATTTTGTAGATTACTGCAAAGCCCATCAGCTTCTTAATAAGACTTGCTCGGTCTATTTATGTAACGGTTTGACCGAGGGGACTAATCATAAGAATAGACTGGCCAAAGCTCCGAGTTATGCCAAAGAAGTGCATGAACTTATCAAAAAACAGTGCTTGTCTACTTATTCAGCATTTGACCCCTACGGTCATCATGACCATCTCCAAGAAAGATATGATGCTTTTTCAGACTGGTTGATTGAAGAGTGGAAACTCTGAAATGCTGCTATTGGTGATTGAGTAGGAAAGAGATAACTTCATTTTATGAGGTTATCTTTTTTTATAGCTCTAGTTTGAATAGTTGATTTTTGAGGAGACAGTGTATATTAATTTTGATTTAGTTTTTTATAACTTGTCCCATCAGTCCCAATCAGTTGTATATTCTCATGCATGGGTGTAAAATTTACTATATAAAGATAAAGAGGAGCAAGTTATGGAATTAAAAGATTTTACAGAACAAGAACAAAAGCAAATCGAGAAAGGCTTGAGTACAGCTGAGATTTCTGATAAGGAAGCGGCTAAGAAGTTGCTTGACTTGGTACCGCAAGAATGGATTAAACGTATTCCTTTCTTTGTCAGAGGGCATGCGACGACTAAGACAGTCGAGCGTGTAGCCAAGCAATATCCTGAACTTTATGCAGTGGCTAAGCGCCAAGGTGGCCTTCCTGAAAAAGAGAAAGAAGAGTTACGTAAGATTATGACAGACATCTTTGAAGAAAAGATGAACAAACACAAGATTAAATAAGATTTTTAAAGACAATGTGTTTATTTCTACAATTACGAATTAACCTTCCATAAAAAAGAGATACTGTCAATTTTACCATCCCGTTACGGAGAAAAAATGAGCAAATTTATTTCAAAACAATCAGTCGCTATCTGGTATGCACTGACCGCCCTCTTTGCTACATATATAGTAGGGCAAGTTATCCTATGGTGTTTCCCAGACAGGAGTAGTCTGGGTGCCTCACTACTGTTTATCCTAATGAACGTAATTCCCCTGATTATGGCGGCTGTATTTTCTCTTGTGTTGAGTGAAGTCAAATCCTTGGGTGAATTCTTCAAAAAGGTCTTTCTTCAAAAAGAAAGTCCTCTGTCCTGGATTCTAGCTCTCTTCATTCCAGTCATCTACTATGGAATCTCATTCTTTCTCAGGAATGTTAGCTTTACTGGTAACACCCTCTTGGCCTTCTTACTATATTTTCCCTGGACCTTTTTATATGGGGGGCTGGAAGAAGTAGGTTGGCGTTGGTTTTTACAAGAACATCTTTACTTTAGTAAGCACTTTATAACTAAAATGATGGTTCTTTCCATTGTCTGGTTCCTCTGGCATATCCCTATCTATCAACTCCCTTGGATTACAGCAGGTTCCTCCAACTATCTTATTTTTTACCTGATGATTTTAGGAAATACTTTTCTATTTGGAGCTCTCAAAGAGTACTCGAAAGGAGCTGTTCCTTGTATCCTTGCCCATATGCTGATCGATAGTTTGGCTGTCCTTATGCTGGTTCAGAGCTCTCTTACTCAGATTATCCTTCTGGTTATTTTCGAAATCCTACTAGCCTCTTGGCTGGTGGCGGTACGAAAATCATAGAAATAGAGTTGAACCTCCCACTGAATTTCGGTGGGAGTTTTTCTTTCCTATCTGTTGATATAATGACACAGTTTCATTTTTAGGAGGTGACTCGTTTGGTCAAGGATACATTTCATCATCAAAAGGCTGAAAAAGAAGGAGAAGAGTTGCGTAAACTCATGACAGGCATCTTTGAAGAAAAGATGAACAAACACAAGATTAAATAATGTGGTATCAAAAGAGGTATAAGTCTTCAAACTTATACCTCTTTCATATCTTTACTTCTTACTTAATTTGGATAGACTAATGGCAACCATTGCCGCACACAGGAAAAATGCAGCTAGTAACCCTTTTGTAGTGGGAGTCATAAAAGGCTTATCAAAGACAAAATAGTTATATACAGAAAATCCCAACCCAATAAGAGTCACCATAATGGATACCGCAAAGAGCATCACCCATAGTTTTCTTTGATCCATCGTCAACCTCCTACTTGTATTCGCTTTCTTTACGCTTATAGTATAGCATAAAAATGAAGAACTCTTAGCTAAATCCAGAAAGATTGTAGCTAAGGGTTTTCATATTATTTTTTCAATATAAGGGTATCGTTAGGATCGTGGCCATCATCTTCAATAGTTAGCTGATTCCCATCAAGTTTATAGTATTTGATATCATCCCCAATCGTTAGACTTTGATTGTCAGGGTTGACTGTTACAGACTTGCTTTCCTTCTCGCCCTCTGCTTCGTCCTCCTCCCAAGTCCCAGTATTTTCAGAGATGGTAAGAGTAATACGATCATTTTCATCAGTTCCCTTATAGGTGCCATCTAGCCCTTCAGTCTGTTTGGTAGCTTCAGAACTTTGTGAAGATGAAACCTTACTTGAACTTTGTTGGGTGCTTGCAGAGCTTTCAGGTGTTTGAGCCTTCTGGTTTGAGCAGGCTGCTAAAAGACCAAGAACTGCCATAGAGGCAAGAGAAAGTGTGAGTTTTTTAGACAATGTCATAGGCTTGTCTCCTTTCTTTGATAACTCAAGTATAGGAAACGTTTTCAAACGAACCAAGCAAAATCTCCTTTCTGAAAATGTTTGGACTATTTTTGAAAGTTAAACCGATACGGATTAGGAGGATGGTCTATGCTCCCCATTTAAACTATGCTATACTGTTAAGAAAGCAATAAAGGAAGGTCTCTAATGACAACAAGCAATCCCCGCCGCCAGTGCGAGCGACTTTGGGCAGCAAATAAATATCTGGTGCTCAGCCATTCCAACAAGATTTACCTAGAAATCCGTACCTATCTAAAGCAAGATGAGGTTCGTTTGGATCAGGTTCAGGCCTACATTGATCAAGCCCTGGACCTTCCTGAAAATCCAGGTCAGGTCGTTAATGCCTTCCAACATATCTGGGGCTATTTTAAGAAAAAAGCAACTGCCAGTGAGAAGGAGATGTTTATGGCCCAATTGGATAGCTATGCGGCAGGTCGTATTTCCCAGCTCCATTTGGTGACATCCGTCAGAGAGCTCCTCACAAAGTACCCTAATCGCTATCTTGAGGAGTCAACTCTGATTAATGGAGGTAGCAAATGAGACTATGGCATCAAGATCTGATTTCAAAACTACCCCGTCAGCAATTATTAGGGCAACACCGAGAATGTTGTGCCCTTCGTGGCAAGGGATGGCAACGTAAACATGCTACGGTCAATTATGTTTTTGACTATTCACCGTATCGCTTGTTTAAATACCATGAGCTCATTATGCAAGAAATGACAGAACGGGGCTATCGTGTCAGCTCCGAGTGGTTTGAAAAAGAGTATCGAGGAAAACAACTGCCAGCCTACGACAGGCTTGAAGAGGAAAAATTACCGCCTATTATTTATCCAAAGCATAATGCTGTCTATTTACAGGAATGTCTGGATAATCTGAAGCAAAAAGGCATCATCATTTAAAGGAGAAGAGAGATGGATTTATTTTATTGGTTAACGGTTCTTAGGAAGAAATCAGAAGGTCTAGTCATGCGTATTTCGACAGCAGATGAGGTGAACTACGATACGATTGCAGGCCCAAGTGAAAGTGACATCTGGGATGCTCTTGTGCAACTTCCTGTATCCTACGAAAGCCTTTATTTCACCTATGGCGGTAAAGAGTCCCCTCGTTTCATCTTTGTAGAGTACGAGAATGGCCAGTATCGCTTAGAGCACGACACAGAAGACTTAGACACTGATATGACTAATGTGGCTCGTGTGTCTCAAGACCTGGCTAGAGATATAATCTACCATTTTGCTAAGGAGCATACCGTCGAGATTGATGAGCATTGGGAGCAAGAGAAGGTAAGGTAGTCTGATGGCATACCTTACTCTAGAAAGCAGACGCAGACGACGAAAAGCCTTGTGGCTAATCATTGAAATCATTTGCCTCGTTCATGTTGCAATCATTGTCCCTCGCGACCGGGTATTTACTCCCGAAAAATGGGCCCATACCCCAGATTCCATGCGTCGCAAGTTGATGTGGAGTTTTCAACGCCAGTATCAACTTGAAGGAATGGCGCGAAAAGAAGTGGAGAAGCTTTTGGGCCAGGGGGATGATGTTCAAGGAAGTGTTGAGTACAAGCTTGCCGACGATTGGATTGGTGGCTGGCGTGTTTACCATATCGAGTATAAGCAGGACCGTGTGATTCGTGCCAAAGAAACCTGGCAAGACTGGTAAGAAAGAGCTCTTTCTTACCCTAAAAGTAGTATAATCAAGGTGCAAGGTATCTATTTTTAAAGGTCAAAGTTGTCTTTTGCCTCGAAAAGGAGAACAAAGTCATGAACTTGTTTATGTCTAAACTGGTGAACGGTATTTTGGAACTGATCATCGTCTCTTTCATTCCTTTTATGACTTGGTTGATTTGGAGGAGGAAAAAGGTCGGCTTCTTTGACTGGATTGGTTTAAAGAAGGTTCAGACAAAAAATATCAGTCAGCTACTCCAAATTATCTTAGGTATGGCCCTAGTTTTCCTTCTTTTTTCGGTAGTGCTTTTTAGTTGGTTTGACCCTAGCAAAACAGCTACAGCAGATTTTTCTGGAAAGGGAATCGGAGCTCTCCCTGCCATCCTAGCTTACGCTATCTTAGGCACTGCCTTACCAGAAGAAATCTTTTTTAGAGGTTTTCTTTTGAAAAGATTGCAAGGAAAACTAGGATTTCTAGGAGCAAATCTCATCCAGTCATTATTATTTGGTCTGATTCATGCGCTTATGTTTATCCAACTAATAGGCTTCTTAAAATCTGTAATGATTTTTGCCTTTATCAGTCTCATAGCTTACGTCTTTGGTGCTATCAATGAGAAAAAAGCAGGTGGCTCTATTCTTCCAAGTGTCTTTATCCACGCTTTTGCAAATACTGCTGCAGGTCTCTGATTAGCGATATCACTCCTTTAGAGGAGTAGGGATGAGCCTATGAGAGCAGATGATTATCTGATACTGCTCATCACTTTTATTTCTCTTAGACTGTGAAGACTAGCTTGAGCATTAAGAAAATATGAGAGAATTTCCAGTTCTTACTCGCTTTTTTCCCCTTATTACAGTACAATAGACCTCAAAAGTGAAAATTTGAAACGAGGTATTTCCTATGTGGAAATGGTTTAAACGACTCATTGTCCTCGTCATTGTGCTCTTTATTGCAGTGGCGGCCCTTCTCATTCCGGACAAGATTGACAGTCAAGACCAATTAAAAAATGTATCAACACAAACGACTTTAGCTGACCTAGCTAAAGCAGGTATTGGAGGGGCGTCCCTATCATCAGGCGGTCTTTCTACCGAAATTAATCTCGATAGTAACCAACTGCGTCAGGTGCTTAAAGCAAGCCTTTCGGATTCTAAGGACGAGACACTACAAAATAGCACCGTAGATATGGGAGATTCCTATCTGACAGTCAAGGTACCGGTTTCCATTGGCCCAGTCGGATCAACATTTAGCCTTGATTTTACAGTTAGTACTAACAAGGAAGTCATCCTACTAGACTTAGCAGGTGCTCACATAGGTCGCCTTCCAGTCCCTAAATCACTGGTTCTACCTTACCTCAAGAAGAGCATCGCTCAATCTAATAGTGGTATTCGCATGGTTAACGATCAGATTCAGCTTAAACTCCCTGACATCGGCTACGAGATTGACCAAGCCTCAGTTGCTAACGGTAAGATGAAAGTCAAACTCAACATTCCAATTTCCTTGCCAACCAGTTGGTAATTTACAACCATTTGTTCAAAAATGAAACCCAAGACCAAGTCCAAGCTGACTTGGTTTTTTGCATGCGCAAAGATGTCAAAGGGAATAGTACTTGTATTCTCCCTAGGTTTCGGAATGAAATGAATACAGTTTTTTAGCTAAAAATGAAATTGATTTGGCTTTTTAAAACATAGATTATAGCGTTTACAAATACAGTTGTAATTTTTCAGATATTATTGTAAAATTTTAGAAAAAAGCATAAGGAGAATACTAAATGAGTGATTTAGTTTTAGGACTTGATATCGGTATAGGTTCTGTTGGTGTAGGTATCCTTAATAAAGTTACAGGAGAAATTATCCATAAAAATTCCCGCATTTTTCCAGCTGCTCAAGCTGAGAATAATCTAGAACGTAGAACGAATCGTCAAGGAAGACGATTAACACGACGTAAAAAACATCGTAGAGTTCGTTTAAATCATTTATTTGAGGAGAGTGGCTTAATCACAGATTTCACCAAGGTCTCAATTAACCTTAACCCGTATCAATTACGAGTTAAGGGGTTGACTGCTGAATTATCAAATGAAGAATTGTTCATCGCTCTTAAAAATATGGTGAAGCACCGTGGGATTAGTTATCTGGATGATGCCAGTGATGACGGAAATTCATCAGTAGGAGACTATGCACAAATTGTTAAGGAAAACAGTAAACAATTAGAGACAAAAACGCCGGGTCAGATTCAATTAGAACGCTACCAAAAATATGGTCAATTACGTGGTGATTTTACAGTGGAGGAGGATGGAAGAAAACATCGCTTAATTAATGTCTTTCCAACATCAGCTTATCATGCAGAAGCACTGCGAATACTGCAAACACAGCAAGAATTTAATCCACAGATTACAGATGAATTTATTAATAGCTATCTCGAAATATTAACTGGAAAACGTAAATATTATCACGGACCTGGAAATGAAAAGTCACGGACTGATTATGGAAAGTATACTACTAAGAAAGATGCTCAAGGTCAGTACATAACCTTAAATAATATTTTTGGAATCTTAATTGGGAAATGTACATTTTATCCGGAAGAGTATAGAGCAGCAAAAGCATCTTACACGGCTCAAGAATTCAATTTGCTAAATGATTTGAACAATTTGACAGTCCCAACAGAAACCAAGAAGTTGAGTGAAGAACAGAAATATCAAATCATTACCTATGTCAAAAATGAAAAGGCAATGGGTCCAGCGAAACTCTTTAAATATATCGCTAAGCTACTTTCTTGTGATGTTGCAGATATCAAGGGATACCGTATCGACAAATCAGATAAGGCTGAGATCCATACTTTTGAAGCCTATCGAAAAATGAAGACACTTGAAACCCTTGATGTTAAGAAAATGGCAAGAGAGGAACTTGATAAGTTAGCTTATGTCTTAACATTAAACACTGAGAGGGAAGGTATCCAAGAAGCCTTAGATCATGAGTTTGCTGATGGTACTTTTAGTCAGGAACAAGTTGACGAATTGGTGCAATTCCGCAAAGCAAATAGTTCCATTTTTGGAAAAGGCTGGCATAGTTTTTCTGTTAAGCTGATGATGGAGTTAATCCCAGAATTATATGCGACGTCAGAAGAACAAATGACTATCTTGACACGACTAGGAAAACAAAAAACAACTTCGTCTTCAAATAAAACAAAATACATTGATGAAAAACAACTAACGGAAGAAATCTACAATCCTGTTGTTGCTAAGTCTGTTCGTCAAGCTATTAAAATTGTAAATGCAGCAATTAAAAAATATGGAGACTTTGATAATATTGTCATCGAAATGGCTCGAGAAACGAATGAAGATGACGAAAAGAAAGCTATTCAAAAGATTCAAAAAGCTAATAAGGCTGAAAAGGATGCAGCAATGCGTAAGGCTGCCAACCAATATAATGGAAAGGCTGAATTACCACATAGCGTTTTCCATGGTCATAAGCAATTAGCGACTAAAATCCGCCTTTGGCATCAGCAAGGAGAACGTTGCCTTTATACTGGTAAGACGATTTCAATCCATGATTTGATAAATAATCCTAATCAGTTTGAAATAGATCATATTTTACCTCTTTCTATCACCTTTGATGATAGCCTTGCTAATAAGGTTTTGGTTTATGCAACAGCTAACCAAGAAAAAGGACAACGAACACCTTATCAGGCTTTAGATAGTATGGATGACGCATGGTCTTTCCGTGAATTAAAAGCTTTTGTACGTGAATCAAAAGCACTTTCAAACAAGAAAAAAGAATACCTTCTTACAGAAGAGGATATTTCAAAATTTGATGTTCGAAAGAAATTTATTGAACGCAACCTTGTGGATACAAGATACGCTTCAAGAGTTGTTCTCAATGCCCTTCAAGAACACTTTAGAACTCACAAGATTGATACAAAAGTTTCCGTGGTTCGTGGGCAATTCACATCTCAATTGAGACGCCATTGGGGAATTGAGAAGACTCGTGATACCTATCATCACCATGCTGTCGATGCATTGATTATTGCTGCTTCAAGTCAGTTGAATTTGTGGAAGAAACAAAAGAATACCCTTGTAAGTTATTCAGAAGATCAACTACTTGATATTGAAACAGGTGAACTTATTAGTGACGATGAGTACAAGGAATCGGTATTCAAAGCCCCTTATCAACATTTTGTTGATACATTGAAGAGTAAAGAATTTGAAGACAGTATCTTATTCTCATATCAAGTGGATTCTAAGTTTAATCGAAAGATTTCTGATGCAACAATTTACGCAACAAGAAAAGCGAAATTAGATAAAGAGAAAAAAGAGTACACTTATACTTTGGGGAAAATAAAAGATATCTATGCTTTAGGGACAAAAACTCCTTCTAAAACGGGATTTTATAAGTTTTTAGATTTATACAAAAAGGATAAATCCCAATTCTTAATGTATCAGAAGGATAGAAGAACTTGGGATGAAGTAATAGAGAAGATATTGGAACAATATCGACCATTTAAAGAAAAGGACAAAAATGGAAAAGAGGTTGATTTTAATCCTTTTGAAAAATATAGAATTGAAAATGGACCTATTCGCAAGTATAGTCGAAAAGGCAATGGCCCAGAAATCAAGAGTCTTAAATACTACGATAATCTCCTAGGAAGATTTGTTGATATAACTCCCTCAGAAAGTAAAAATCCTGTAGCTTTACTATCTTTGAATCCTTGGAGAACAGATGTATACTACAATACAGAAACAAGAAAATATGAATTCTTAGGATTAAAGTATGCAGATTTGTGTTTCGAAAAAGGAGGTTCTTACGGTATTTCAAAAGTTAAGTATAATAAAATAAGAGAGAAAGAAGGAATTGGTAAGAATTCAGAATTTAAGTTTACACTGTATAAGAATGATTTAATTTTAATTAAGGATACTGAAACAAATCGTCAACAAATCTTTAGATTTTGGTCTCGTACTGGAAAGGATAATCCAAAAAGTTTTGAAAAGCATAAATTAGAATTAAAACCTTATGAAAAAACAAGATTCGAGAAAGGAGAAGAACTTAAGGTATTAGGAAAGGTACCTCCTTCTTCTAATCGATTGCAAAAGAATATGCAGATAGAAAATCTTTCTATTTACAAAGTAAGAACAGATGTCCTAGGAAATCAGCATATCATCAAAAATGAGGGTGATAAGCCTAAGCTAGATTTTTAATATTGATTGTTAAAAAGTGTTGCAATTATAGTTATCATATACTATAATAATCGTGTAAGGGACGCCTTACACAGTTACTTAAATCTTGCAGAAGCTACAAAGATAAGGCTTC
Organism: Streptococcus sp. C150; assembly: GCF_000187445.1. NCBI lineage: Bacteria > Bacillati > Bacillota > Bacilli > Lactobacillales > Streptococcaceae > Streptococcus > Streptococcus sp. C150. The sequence goes on from NZ_GL698449.1 coordinate 340,729, forward strand.
ATGCCGAAATCAACACCCTGTCATTTTATGGCAGGGTGTTTTCGTTATTTAAAAAGGAGAAGAAATGACTTGGAGAGTTGTACATGTCAGTCAAAGTGAGAAGATGCGCTTAAAACTTGATAACTTGTTAGTGCAAAAGATGGGCCAAGAGTTTACGGTGCCACTTAGTGATATTTCAATAATAGTTGCTGAAGGTGGGGATACAGTTGTTACCCTTCGTCTATTAAGTGCCCTGAGTAAATATAATATTGCTTTAGTTGTTTGTGATAACGAACATTTACCAACAGGGATTTACCACTCTCAAAATGGGCACTTTAGAGCTTATAAGCGCTTGAAAGAACAGATGGACTGGTCTCAGAAGCAAAAGGATAAGGCATGGCAGATTGTGACTTACTATAAAATCAATAACCAAGAGGACGTCCTAGCTATGTTTGAAAAAAGTCTGGATAACATTAGACTACTTTCAGACTATAAAGAACAGATAGAACCTGGTGATAGAACCAATAGAGAGGGACATGCTGCTAAGGTCTACTTTAATGAACTCTTTGGTAAACAATTTGTCAGAGTAACCCAGCAAGAAGCTGATGTCATCAATGCCGGCTTAAACTATGGCTATGCTATCATGAGGGCTCAGATGGCTAGAATAGTAGCGGGTTATGGTTTAAATGGTCTACTAGGAATCTTCCATAAAAATGAATACAATCAGTTTAATTTGGTTGATGACTTGATGGAGCCATTTAGACAGATTGTAGATGTTTGGGTTTATGATAATCTACGAGATCAAGAATTCCTTAAGTATGAGTATAGGTTGGGATTGACAGATTTACTCAATGCTAAAATCAAATATGGCAAAGAGACATGCTCAGTGACAGTTGCTATGGACAAATATGTTAAAGGATTTATCAAATACATTTCGGAAAAGGATAGTAGTAAATTCTACTGTCCAGTGATATCAAGTTTAGAGTGGAGAAAATAAGATGAGGTATGAAGCGTTGAGATTATTATGTTTTTTTGATTTGCCAATGGAATCCAAGGATGAAAAAAGAGTTTATCGTAATTTTCGTAAAGAATTAATTTCAAATGGATTTGAAATGTTACAATTTTCGGTCTATTATCGCACTTGTCCTAATAGAAGCTTTGCAAATAAATTTTATAAGAAGTTAAAGATGAGCAATCTACCTGCTGGAAATGTGAGACTTTTGGCGGTTACTGAAAAGCAATTTTCAGAAATGACATTAATCATAGGTGGCAAAACTAAGCAAGAAGAAATCGTCAGTGATAATAAGTTGGTGGTTATATGAAATTTTTTGTACAACATCCTTACAAAGAACGTATTGAATTGAATATTGGTGCAGTAACACAAATTGTTGGTCAGAATAAAGAACTCAAATATTATATTTGGCAGATTTTGAGCTGGTATTTTGGTGGAAAAAAATACTCAAGTGAGGACTTAAGTATTTTTGATTATGAGGAGCCTACTATACTTGATGAGACTGGAGAAATAGTGAAACGAAGTAGTTATCACTATATCGACATTTCAAGTTTTAAGGATTTACTGGAGCAGATGGAATACAAGAAAGGAACACTTGCTCAGGGTTATCTTAGTAAAATTGTCAATCAGGTTGATATTGTAGACCATTTGGAGAAAATTAATGAACAAGTTGAGCTTATAGAAGGAGCGATGAATCAGCATATAAACTTAAACTGTGGTAAGGTGGAATACCATTTAGAGAATCGTCCTCTGACACTAGACCAACTAATTTCAAAAAATTTTAGTCCATTTTTTGCCATTAAGAACAAGAATTTATCTTTTGAATGGGTCACAAATACCGATAAACTATCCCTCTTTTTAGAAATGTTAGACCGTCTTCTGTCACAAACAACAGAGAAATATCTTATTGTGCTAAAAAATATTGATAGCTTTATCTCAGAGGAATCTTATGATGGTTTTTTTAAGCAAATTGGTCAGCTAGTCAAAAAATATCCAAACCTGACCTTTGTTTTGTTTCCTAGTGACCAAGGCTATTTAAAGATTGATGAGGAAAATAGTAGGTTCGTCAATATTTTATCTGATCAGGTAGAACATCTGTATGATATTGAGTTTATGTATGAAAGGGTAAAGAAACATTATCCAAGTAATAATTTTCCAACGAGAGATGATTTTAGGATGTCCTTGGAGACTGTGACGCCTTATTTATTGGCAAAAATGCTGAGACAACTTAGTCTCTCACTTGTTGATTCAGTAATTTTGAATATCTTAAATCAGTTGTTTCATTTTAATTACCGTATAAGATATTCTCAAACATCTGATGAGGAGCTATTACATAAATTTTTAGAAAATAAGAATTGACAAGGACAGTGATTGATTTTATAATCACTATGTGGGTATAAAAACATCAAAATTTCATTTGAGGTTTTTGTACTCTCAAGATTTAAGTAACTGTACAACTTTGACCTTCTGTAATGTCTTTAGGCTTATGTTTTTGTACTCTCAAGATTTAAGTAACTGTACAACTGGATAAGAAAATGAAGCTCAAAAAAGCGAGTTTTTGTACTCTCAAGATTTAAGTAACTGTACAACCCACTTCAAACATGGCTAGTCAGCTCAAGAGTTTTTGTACTCTCAAGATTTAAGTAACTGTACAACAAGATTCTTAGACATGTTGTCGAGTCTGTCGTTTTTGTACTCTCAAGATTTAAGTAACTGTACAACTCATCAACACCACTTATGACGAGTTTATGTGTTTTTGTACTCTCAAGATTTAAGTAACTGTACAACAGCAAGAGCGTGCTCAACGTATCAGCGAGTGTTTTTGTACTCTCAAGATTTAAGTAACTGTACAACAGGAAGTAGTACCAACAGGCAAATACTACAGTTTTTGTACTCTCAAGATTTAAGTAACTGTACAACCTCTTTCTGACCTTGACTGTTAAGAATGTCGTTTTTGTACTCTCAAGATTTAAGTAACTGTACAACCAATCCTCTGGGATTGATTCTGGATAGAGTGTTTTTGTACTCTCAAGATTTAAGTAACTGTACAACTCATCAATACGACGTATGATGAGTTCATGTGTTTTTGTACTCTCAAGATTTAAGTAACTGTACAACTGGAGCAAGATGGTGTCAATTATCGAGATTGTTTTTGTACTCTCAAGATTTAAGTAACTGTACAACGTCAACATGCACCAGCTTGGCTATGAGGTAGTTTTTGTACTCTCAAGATTTAAGTAACTGTACAGTTTGATTCAACTTAAAAAGCCAGTTCAACTGAACTTGGCTTTTTAAAATACGCGATAAACATAAGGATTGTCGGGCTGACTGACCTCTTTAACCTCAGTCAGGTTAAGGATAGGAAGGGTCTGTTTGAGATTTTTATAGTAATTCACAGAAATGGTACCTGTGACTGTTACCCAGGCATTATCCTTAAAGGTTTGATTGCTTCCGGTCGTTGCCAATCCGTAAACGCCTGAGTCGGCGATACAGTGGATGATACCGAAACGGAAGATAAACTGATAGCCCTTGGTTTGTGGGTCATTGTAGACAAAGCCTGTATAGTTGACCTTCTTACCTACGAAATCGTCAGGATAGAGGTAGATGAGCTCCATGACTTCCATGTAATTTTCCGTGGTAATGTGGATGGTCTCACGTCCCTTATACTTGGCGAGTTCCTTGGTCATTTCTTTCTCATAAGCTGAGGAGGTGAAGTAGGAACTGGTGTCAGGCTTCAAGTACTGAATGGTCGTTCCCTCTTGGTCGGCCTGATTAGGATTACTTCCTGCCGCCAGTGGAAAATGATAGCCTTTTGCTGAGACAGTAGTTGCATCCAGTGTTACGGTTGGCACCAAAAGGCCAGTGAGGACTGGAAAGGCCAAGAAGGCGATACTGGCTACCTTAGCTACTCGGCCAGACAGATGCGAGTGAACCTTCATCTGCTTCATCCAAACAATGAGTTGAACCACCGCAAGTATAAAGGAAAGAATCATAGAAATGTAAGCCAAGTAGGAGTAGTGGATATTAATGTACTGGTTAAGCTTGCCAGAAACTTGCAGGTACATGACCAGCTCAAAATACCCAGACAAGATAAGAAAACGTAACATTAAATCACCCCCAATACCAAACAGTAAATCACTGTCACCAGACCCGCTGTTCCCACAAAGAGTCCAACAAAGCGTGTCTTAAACTGGTGTTTCATCATTATGAGGTTCTTTATGTCAACCATAGGCCCGATAATGAGGAAGGCCACCGTTGGAGCCACTCCAAAACTAGAGAGTAGCGAAGCTCCGATAAAGGCATCCGCTTCCGAACAAAGCGAGAGGATAAAGGCTAAAAGCATCATGATGAGGATGGCCGTCACCGAATTGTGCCCGATGCTTGTTAGGATGCGGGTTGGTAGGTAGGTCTGCATACTTGCGGCCACCAGGCTCCCGAAAATCAGGTAACGCCCAGTGTCGAAAAATTCATCCACCGCATGAACCAAGGCCTGAAAGATTTTCTTACCAGCTGACAAGCCACTATAATCATGAACATGATTGACCTTGCGATTATCCTTGAGAATCTGGTCATCCACCACGAAGCCAAGCAAGATCCCCAAAATCATGGCGACCAAGAAAGCTCCGATAAAGCGTAAAAGGACGTAGTACCAAGAGTTCCCAAAGGCCGTGTAGGTCGCAAAGAGAACGACTGGATTAATGATAGGAGCCGTTGCCATAAACGGAATGGCCGTATAACTAGGCACTTTTTTCTCTAGAAAGCGCGTGATAATAGGAACAATCCCACATTCACATGAGGGAAAGATGAAACCAACCAGAGTCCCAAAGAGAATTGCCAAGACCTTGTTTTCGGGTAAGAAGTTTTGGACCTTCTCAGGCGTCACAAAGATTTCGATAAAGCCTGATAGGATACTTCCCAACAAGACAAAGGGCAAGGCTTCAATAATAATAGATAGAAAAACTGCCAGAAGCTGCAAAACGCTATCTGGTAGTTGATGGAAAATAGCCATAAATTCTATTTCTTCTTATCTTCTTGAAGACGTTTGTCCTTCTTAGGATCCGTTCCCGCCTTTTCAAAATCAGGGATAGCCGCAAAAGATGCCATCATGCTTTCAAGTTCATTTGTTTTTTTCTGAATAACTGCCATAAAAAGCCTCCGAGTTTAAATAAGATACTAAGGGCGTTATTTCTAAGAGAAAATTAGGGCATCAGACGAAGAAGCTCTGCTTCTAGGAAGATGCATCTATTTTCCGCAAGAAATAGCCCTAACAATATGTTTACCCTTCTATTATACTACCTCTTGCTTAAAAATTCTCGCTTCAGCTACAAGGTTTTCTCCCCAAGCAAATCTCCTATCGTGGTATAATAGAGTTTATGGAAAATCGTATTTTTGAAACATTGGCTCAGGAATTGGGCCTGAAAAAACAACAAGTTGAAACCGTTTTGGAATTGACTGCAGAAGGCAATACCATTCCCTTTATTGCCCGTTACCGTAAGGAAAAAACAGGCAATCTTGATGAAACGCAAATCAAGGCCATTATTGATATGGACAAGTCTTTGACGGCTCTTTTGGACCGCAAGGAAACGGTTCTGGCCAAGATTGAGGCTCAGGGCAAATTGACCGACCAACTCAGAGCAGCCATCGAAGCCGCTGAAAAATTGGCGGATGTGGAAGAACTCTACCTTCCCTATAAAGAAAAACGCCGTACCAAGGCAACCATTGCCCGTGAAGCAGGTCTTTTTCCGTTGGCTCGTCTTATCTTGCAAAATAGTCCCAACCTCCAAGCTGAAGCTGAAAAGCTAACATCTGAGGCCTTTCCAACGGCTGACAAGGCACTTGTGGGTGCTGTGGATATTTTAGTTGAGGCCTTTTCTGAGGACAATAGTCTTCGTTCTTGGACCTACAATGAAATCTGGAAAAATAGTGACATCACATCGACCCTCAAGGATCAATCTCTGGATGAAAAAGAAATCTTCAAGATTTACTACGATTTCGAGGATAAGGTGTCTAAGCTCCAAGGTTACCGTACTTTGGCCCTTAACCGTGGTGAAAAACTGGTCGTTATCAAGGTAGCCTTTAAGCATAATCTTGAGAAAATGCACCGTTTCTACAGTGCCCGTTTCAAACAAAAAAATGATTATATCGAGGAAGTCATCAACCAATCTCTCAAGAAGAAAATCATTCCAGCCATGGAGCGCCGTATCCGTAGTGAGTTGACTGAAGCCGCAGAAGATGGAGCTATTAATCTCTTCTCTGACAATCTTCGAAACCTTCTTCTAGTGTCACCACTGAAAGGCAAGATGGTGCTTGGTTTTGACCCAGCCTTCCGTACAGGAGCTAAGTTGGCCGTGGTTGACCAAACAGGAAAACTCATTACGACGCAAGTTATTTATCCAGTAGCTCCAGCTAGTCAGGCTAAGATTGCCCAAGCTAAGAAAGACTTGGCTGACCTCATTAAAAAGCATGCCATTGAGATTATTGCTATCGGTAATGGAACAGCCAGCCGAGAAAGTGAAGCCTTTGTGGCAGAAGTCCTCAAGGATTTCCCAGAGACTTCTTATGTTATTGTCAATGAAAGTGGTGCTTCTGTCTATTCTGCGTCAGAGTTGGCCCGTCATGAGTTTCCAGATTTGACGGTTGAAAAACGTTCGGCCATTTCTATCGCCCGTCGTCTCCAAGACCCATTGGCTGAGCTGGTTAAGATTGACCCTAAATCAATTGGAGTAGGCCAATACCAGCATGATGTTAGTCAGAAGAAACTCTCTGAAAATCTTGATTTCGTCGTTGATACCGTGGTTAACCAAGTCGGTGTTAATGTCAATACGGCAAGTAGTACCCTCTTGTCACACGTCTCAGGACTTAACAAGACCATCTCTGAAAATATCGTCGCCTACCGTGAGGAAAATGGTGCGATTACATCCCGTGCTGAAATCAAAAAGGTCCCACGTCTTGGTGCTAAAGCATTTGAACAGGCAGCCGGCTTCCTTCGTATTCCAAACGCTAAAAATATCTTGGATAATACGGGAGTCCACCCAGAGTCTTATCCAGCAGTGAAAGCCCTCTTTAAGCAGTTGGATATCACAAATTTGGACGACTCTGCCAAGGCAAAATTGAAGGCCCTCACTCTTAAAGAAACAGCAGAAGAGCTAGGGCTTGGTCAGGAAACCCTTAAAGATATCATTGCTGACCTTTTGAAACCAGGTCGTGACCTCCGTGACGATTTTGAAGCACCGGTGCTTCGTCAAGATGTTCTTGAACTCAAAGACTTGTCTGTGGGACAAAAACTCGAAGGAACAGTGCGTAATGTCGTGGATTTTGGTGCCTTTGTGGATATCGGTGTCCATGAGGATGGCCTTATCCACATTTCTGAGATGAGCAAGAACTTTGTTAACCATCCAAGTCAAGTCGTTTCTGTCGGAGACTTGGTTACTGTCTGGGTGTCAAAAATTGATCTGGAACATGAAAAGCTTAATCTTTCCTTGGTGAATCCACGTGAATCTAACTGATTATGTCAAGACCGTTTCTATTGAAGATTTCGGCTGGGAATTTAAGCATCAGGCCTTGTGGAACAAGCGCCTCCAGACTACTGGAGGGCGATTTTTTCCCAAGGATGGCCACTTAGATTTCAACTCAAAACTTTATGAGGAACACGGCCTTGAAACCTTTCGAAAAATCGTTCGTCACGAACTCTGTCATTACCACCTTTATTTTCAAAAGAAGGGCTACAAGCATGGAGATAGAGATTTTAAGGAGTTACTAGCTAAGGTTGATGGCCTTAGATATGCACCCAAGATGCAAGGTCAGAATGAAACATATTATGTCTATCAGTGTCAATCTTGTGGTCATACTTACCGTCGCAAACGCCGTGTCAATACACAGAAATTTGGCTGCGGTCTATGCCGAGGTAGGCTCATTTTTCTAAATCAGTCCTAGGGCTGATTTTTTTAGTCTAAAAAAATCATATAATTAAATCAAAGAAGTGATGGGAGAAAAAAACCATGTCAAATCGTTTTTATAAGACACGAAAAAATAGACTAGTTACCGGTGTTGTTGCAGGTTTGGCAGACAAGTTCGGCTGGGATTTGGCCTTGGCTCGTGTCTTGGCTGTTATTCTCATGATATCGACTCAGTTTGGCATCGTTTTGTATATGATTTTAGCTTTTCTTCTCCCTTATAAAGAAGATATTTATCCTGAAATCAAACTCAAAGATGGACGCAAGCGCAAAAATGCCGAACCCGTTGAAGATGAGTGGAACTGGTAAAATTTATAGTTAAAATAAAGTGGCCTGTGCTAGGACTTTGGTGCCTATCATAGGTCTTTTTTGGTTTGAAGGCCGCATTGAAAGCCTTTTTATGTTACAATAAAACTAGTAAAAAATCGGAGGAAATCACATGACAGTAACCGTTAAAATGTTGGTTGATAAGGTTAAACTCAAGGTTATTTATGGTACCAAAGAGCTATTAGAAAAACCAATTACAACCGCTGATATCTCTCGTCCAGGGTTAGAAATGACGGGTTATTTTGACTACTATTCGCCAGAACGAATCCAATTGGTTGGGATGAAGGAGTGGTCTTACCTTAATACTATGACTGACTATAACCGTTACTCAGTCTTCAGTACTATGTTCAAAAAGGAAACGCCAGCTATTATCGTAGCACGTGAGCTTGAAATTCCTAAGGAAATGCTTCGAGCTGCCAAGGAAAATGGCGTTTGTGTGCTCCAAGGCCATAACGGAACATCAACACTTTCTGGTGAGATGTCTTGGTACCTCAATGCACAGTTGGCTGAACGTACCAGTGTTCATGGTGTCTTAGTAGATATCTACGGAATGGGCGTACTTATTCAAGGTGACTCCGGTATCGGTAAGAGTGAGACAGGGCTTGAGTTGGTTAAACGTGGTCACCGTTTGGTTGCGGATGACCGTGTAGATGTTTATGCCAAGGATGAGGAAACCCTCTGGGGTGAGCCAGCCGAGATTCTTCGCCACCTTCTTGAAATTCGTGGTGTTGGGATTATTGATGTCATGAGCCTCTACGGAGCAAGTGCTGTTCGTAATTCTTCTCAAGTTCAGTTGGCTATCTACCTTGAAAACTTTGAAAAAGGTAAGATTTTTGACCGACTCGGAAATGGCAATGAAGAGATTGAATTGCAAGGGGTTAAGATTCCATGCGTTCGCATTCCAGTTAAAACCGGTCGTAACATATCTATTGTTATCGAAGCTGCAGCCATGAACTATCGTGCCAAACAGATGGGATTTGATGCGACTAAAACCTTCGAAGACCGCTTAACAAAACTCATTAGTGAGAACGGAGAAAAGTGATGTTAGCAACTATTGATCCAATTGCCCTAAAGCTTGGTCCCATCAGCATTCATTGGTATGCTATCTGTATTGTATCTGGTCTTTTACTTGCTGTTTATTTAGCCCAGCGTTGGGCTCCCGAAAAGGGGATAGATCCTGAAAATATCTTAGATTTCATTCTCCTTGCTTTTCCAATAGCCATTATCGGTGCACGATTCTATTATGTGATCTTCCAGTGGTCTTATTACAGCCAAAATCCATCGGAAATTCTCGCTATTTGGAATGGTGGGATTGCTATCTATGGAGGTTTGATTGCCGGAGCGGCTGTTCTTTATTGGTTTGCTAAGCGCCATGCCATTGCTGTTTTAGACTTTTTGGATATTACGGTACCTGGCGTTATGATTGCTCAGAGTATCGGACGTTGGGGCAACTTTATTAACCAGGAAGCCTACGGGAAGGCAGTTAGTCATCTCAACTATGTTCCCGAATGGATTCGTCAACAGATGTATATCGAAGGCAGTTATCGTGTTCCCACTTTCCTTTACGAGAGTCTGTGGAATTTACTAGGCTTTCTTATTATTCTAGGACTGCGACGTTTTAAAAAGGGACTACGACAGGGAGATTCGACCTCATTCTATCTTATCTGGTATGGTATTGGACGTTTTGTGATTGAGGGAATGCGTACGGATAGCCTCATGTTCGCTGGCTTGCGTGTTTCCCAATGGGTCAGCATCGCCATTCTTATCTTGGGAATAGTCTTGCTCTATTTCCGCAAGCAACGCCCCGAAGCAGATTATAAAATGAAAAACTAGTCATACCACTCAGACTTTGTTATAATATAATGAAATTTATCATAACGAATGTCAAAAAAAGCTGGAAATTTAATTCAGTTTTTCTTTAAAAGGTAAAAAGGAGTCCAAAAAATGGCAGAAATTGCATTTCTTATTATCGCAATCGCTCTTGCAGCCTTCTTAGTTGCATTGATTCCAACACTACTTCGTACACGTCATGTGGTCAAAGAAGTTGAAGAAACGGTTGCTGTTCTACGCACAGATATTAATGTCACACTTCATCAGACTAATGAAATCTTGGCTAAAGCTAATGTTTTGGTCGAAGATGTCAACGAAAAAGTTCAAACCATCGATCCACTCTTTGTGGCAGTAGCTGAGCTTTCTGAAAGTGTTTCTGATTTGAATACTGAAGCCCGTTACCTTGGTGCTAAGGCAAGCGCTGCAGGTGCAAGTGTTGGTAAAGCTGGTTCAGCCTACGCTGTTGGTAAGATAGCCTCAAAACTATTTCGTAAAAAAGACAAGAAAAAATAAGGAGGTCTTTTCATGAGTAAATTTCTAAATACCCTAGTTATTGGAGCAGCTTCTGGAGCTGCTGCAGCTTATTTCTTCACTACTGAAAAAGGTAAAGCCGTTAAGACTCGTATTGATGAGGAGATTGCCTCATTCAAAGAAGATCCTAAAGCTTACCAAAATCAAGTGGTGGAAAAAGCTAACGACTACAAAGATTTGGCAGTTGATACTTTCCAAGACTACAAAACAAAATTTGAAAATGGTGATATCACTGCAGATGATTTGACAAAAGCCGTTCAAGAAAAAACAGCTCAAGTTGCTGAATTTGCAAAAGATAGCTTTGAATTAATCAAAGAAAAAACAGCCCAAGTGACACCTGAACAAGCAGATGTGGAGGCTAAAACACAAGCTATGGTTGATGATATCGTGATTGATATCAAAGATATTTCTGAAGCAGCAGCAGAATCAGAAGCAAACTAAAAAAGAGCCCGCTGGGCTTTTTTTAGTGCTTGGAAAAGTTAAACTGGACTTCTATGTTAGTCAGGACTTCAAAGACATTTGTCATTGAGTGACAGTATTGTCTAATGAAATGACAAGAAAAACGTTGACCCGAAATCAACGTTTTTTTGCTTTATAATTTTCGATGAGGAAGTAAATGCCAACCTGTCCCAGGATACTAATTGTAATAGCCCAGAAAAAGGCCCAGAAGGAAGCCACCTGTGCTACCAAGAAAAGGAAGGCAACTAGGACTGTTGAAATACAGAAGCTTGAGATACGTCCGAAGAAAATCATATCTTGTAGCTTAATACTATTATTGTTTAAGCCTTGATAATCCTGATAACTAGTCATTTGTGAGCTATCACTCTCAAGATCTTCCATGTGATCAAATTGACGGTTTAAGTTGTCAGCCATGTCTGCCTCCTTTCTATATCAGATACCTAAAACACTTTTAGTGTTGGCAAAATGACTCAGTCAGTATTTCACTATTTAGAATCTCATTAATAATACCATAAAAAAATTGGACTTGCAAAGTTTTTTTGTATTTTCTCTAAAATCGAGTATTCGAAAACTAAATATAAATATCTAAATACACATAAATAGACTAAAAATTCTAAAATAATTAGGTTATTTGTGCTATAATGTAAGTTATGGAAAAAATAGTGATTACAGCGACAGCTGAGAGCTACGAGCAGGCACGTGAGCTCCTAGAACTTGGCGTAGATCGTATTTACATCGGCGAAAAAGCCTTCGGCCTTCGTTTGCCAAAGCCTTTTTCATTCGCAGAAATGCGAAAGATTGCAGAGCTGGTACATGAGTCAGGTAAGGAATTAACTGTTGCAGTTAATGCCCTCATGCACCAAGGTATGATGGATGCTCTTCCAGACTACCTTGATTTTCTTGAAGAAATCAAGGCAGATTATATCACGGTTGGTGATGCGGGAGTTTTCTACATCTGTAACCGTGACAATCGTCCCTTCAAAATGATTTATGATGCTTCAACCATGGTAACCTCTAGCCGTCAGATTAATTTCTGGGGCAAACAAGCAGGAGCTTCTGAAGCAGTTTTGGCTCGTGAGATTCCGTCTGCGGAACTCTTCATCATGGCTGAAAATCTTCAAATTCCAGCTGAGGTTTTGGTCTATGGGGCAAGTATCATTCACCATTCCAAACGTCCGCTTCTTCAAAACTATTACAACTTTATCAAAACAGATGAATCTGTTACTAAAGAACGTGACCTTTTCCTCTCTGAGCCTGGAGATCCAGATTCTCACTACTCAGTTTATGAAGACTTGCATGGAACACATATCTTTGCCAACAATGACCTGGATATGATGACCAAGCTTTCAGAACTCATCGAACATGGCTTTGACCACTGGAAATTGGATGGCGTTTATTGTCCGGGTGAAAACTTTGTAAAAATTACTGAGTATTTTGTGAAGGCTCGTGACCTCATTGAAGCTGGCGAATTTTCACAAGACCAAGCCTTCCTTTTTGATGAGGCTATTCACAAATTACACCCAGCCAACCGTGGTTTGGATACAGGTTTCTATGATTATGAACCTGACCGTGTAAAATAAACATACTTCCTCCTTCGTTTGAGAGTTTTCCATTTTCAGGGAACGAAGGAGCCTTCTAAAAACTAAAATCGACAATCTTGCAAATTGGAGAAATTATGACTACAACTAAAAAACGCCCAGAGGTTCTGGTACCTGCTGGGACTTTGGAAAAATTAAAAGTCGCTGTAAATTACGGCGCAGATGCTGTTTTTGTTGGTGGACAAGCCTATGGTTTGCGTAGCCGTGCCGGAAACTTTACCATGGATGAACTTCGTGAAGGTATCGAATACGCTCACGCTCGTGGTGTTGATGTGCACGTTGCCTCAAACATGGTTACCCATGAAGGAAATGAAAAAGGTGCTGGTGAGTGGTTCCGTGAATTGCGTGACATGGGACTTGATGCCGTTATCGTATCTGACCCAGCCTTGATTGAAATCTGTTCAACCTACGCTCCAGGACTCAATATCCACTTGTCAACGCAAGCATCTGCGACAAACGTTGAAACCTTCCATTTTTGGAAACAGTATGGTTTGACCCGTGTTGTTTTAGCACGTGAGGTTACCATGGAAGAATTGGCCGAAATCCGTAAACGCACGGATCTTGAAATCGAAGCCTTTGTCCACGGTGCTATGTGCATCTCATACTCAGGTCGCTGTACCCTTTCTAACCATATGTCAGACCGTGATGCCAACCGTGGTGGTTGCTCTCAGTCATGCCGCTGGAAATACGACCTTTACGACATGCCATTCGGCCAAGAGCGTAAGAGTATTCATGGTGAAGTTCCTGAAGAATACTCAATGTCAGCCGTTGACATGTGTATGATTGAAAACATCCCAGACCTTATCGATAATGGTGTTGATAGCCTTAAGATCGAAGGTCGTATGAAATCTGTCCACTATGTTTCGACGGTTGCCAACTGTTACAAGGCTGCCTGTGACGCCTACATGGAAAGTGCAGAAGCCTTTTACGCCATCAAAGATGATTTGATTGATGAGCTTTGGAAAGTTGCCCAACGTGAATTGGCAACAGGTTTCTACTACAAGACACCAACAGAAAACGAGCAACTCTTTGGTGCCCGTCGTAAAATTCCACAATACAAATTTGTTGGTGAAGTCGTTGACTTTGACCCAGCAACTATGACAGCTACAATCCGTCAACGTAATGTTATCCTCGAAGGTGACCACGTTGAATTCTACGGACCAGGCTTCCGTCATTTCGAGTGTGACATCAAGGACCTTCACGATTCAAATGGTAATAAGATTGACCGTGCACCAAACCCTATGGAACTTCTTACGATCACTGTCCCACAAGAAGTTAAACCTGGTGATATGATTCGTTCAACCAAAGAAGGTTTGATTAACCTCTACCAAAAAGACGGTTCAAGTAAAACTGTTCGTGCCTAATGACGAAAAAAATAAACGGTCTTTTAGTAGATAATGAGAGCAGGTGCCAGCATTATCACACAGAGCTTGATATTGTTGCCCTAAAATGTTTCCAGTGTCAAAAATATTATGCTTGTTATCAGTGTCATGATAGCTTGGAGGACCACAAGTTTCGAGCCTATCCTTGTCAGTTGAAGGAGGACAAGGTTCTTATTTGCGGTGTTTGTAGGCAGGAAATGACTATTGAGGAGTACCAAGAGGCAGTAGCCTGTCCCAATTGTCACAGTCGGTTTAACCCAGCTTGTTCAAAGCACTATGACATTTATTTTGCAAAATAAAAAGATTGAAGATTCTGTTCCAACGAACAAAGTCTTCAATCTTTTTTAGTTAAAGTAGCTATGATTTTTTAGTGCTTTTAAAACTGGCTTAGTCACCAAAGAGACGATGAGTCCTTTTAACAGGTCAGGAATGATAAAAGGTGTCAAACCGACAGCTACGGCTGTAGACCAACCCATATTTCCCAGGAAGTGAAGGGTGAGAATTCCACCGACAAATACTGGGACATCTCCTAAAACAAAAGCCAAAAAGATTTTCCAAATGGGTGTATCAGCATTGGTCAGTTTAGAAGTGATAAAGGCGAAAAGGGGATAGGCAAGTATATAACCAGCTATTGGACTAAAGAAGGTTTGAAAACCACCGCTACCTCCTGCGAAAACGGGTAGACCAATTGCACCGAGAATAAGATAGAGGAGAGCAGCAAGGGTAGCTTCCCTCGGTTTAAAAATGGCAGCCACCAGTCCTACAGCAAAGGTCTGTAAGGTGATGGGCACCGCTCCTATCGGAATGATGATTTGTGATAGGGCAGCAATGATAGCAGCACCAAAAGCTGGAATGATGATATAAAGTGTACGATTCTTTGACATTTTTAGTTAACCTCCATTCATACAACAGTTAACTTATTATAGCAAGTAGTATATTTTTAGTCAACTGAAAAATAAAACAAAGTTAACTATTTCGTTAACTTCGTTGTGGTATGATTTTGAGACGTTTAATGTCTTTTAGTTCAATCATGCTGATAACCTTATCTTGTTCGATGAAGAGTGCTTGTCGTTCCCTGTCATAACGATTGATGTACCCTTTATAAATCTTTTGGTTAGACGTCAGCATGACCATCTGTTTATTATCAATAGCATGATAGATATCATTAATAAGCTGATTCTGCAGTAGGTGGACAGGTTTGCTGTGACCTGTTTCCACAAACTGATGAAGCTGATGCTTTACCGCTTCTAAAAAGTTTATCATGGTCATTTCCCTCGTTTCTTGTTAAAATAATTATAGCATGAAAGGTGACATTTTGTGGATAAGTTAGTCAAAATCGCACCATTTTCACAGAAAAAAACGAATAAACCTAGTGGAGGTACAAAATGGCAGAATTTTCATTTGAAATTGAAGAAAAACTCTTGGTCTTGTCCGAGAACGACAAGGGTTGGACCAAGGAACTTAACCGCGTGAGCTTTAACGGAGCACCAGCCAAGTATGACATCCGTAGCTGGAGCCCAGACCACACTAAGATGGGTAAAGGTATAACCCTTAGCAACGAAGAATTCCAAGTTCTAGTTGATGCCTTCAAAAAATAAGAAATAAGGTCAGCAGAAGAGCTGGCCTTATTTTTGTGTTTAAAACGTATCAAAGATAAGTTTGAGATTAAGAATGGTTAGGATAATAGCGATGGCATAGCCAAGCAAAGTATTCCACTTGGCATTGACGTGTTTTCCCATGAGTGATTTTTTAGAAGTATAGTAAATCAGAGGGAAAATAGAGAATGGCAAGGCAAGTGAAAGGAAAACCTGAGAGTAAACCAAAAGTTGATCCAAAATCTTTTCTTGATCACCGTAAAGAATGGCTACGATGATGACAGGTAGGAGGGCAAAAAGACGTGTGAACAAACGAATCACCCACTGTGGCAACCTCATATGAAGGAAACCTTCCATAACAATCTGACCTGTCAAGGTTCCGGTGATAGTAGAGTTTTGACCACTAGCCAAGAGCGCCAAGGCAAAGAGTGTTGAAAGTGTCGAACTAGCTATCGCACCGGCAATCTTAGAGTCTTGAAGGGCATCGTACATTTGTGAAAATGCCGAAATATCAGAAGCATGACCATAGAAGAGAGCCGCCCCCAAAATCAAGAGGAGGGAGTTCACCACAAAGGCCAAACTCAACTGAATATTAGAATCCCAAGTCATGAAGCGCACAGCCTTGGTTACATCTTTTCCATCAGTGTGGTCTACCTTACGTGTCTGAGATATGGATGAATGTAAGTAGAGGTTGTGAGGCATAACCGTTGCCCCGACAATCCCAAGTGCCAAGGTCAACTGGCTGGTATGTCCAGGAGCATGTGGCTCAAATAGAGTCGCTGTAGGGAGATAGCCCTTGAGAATTCCTGTTATACTAGGCTCGGACAAGGCCACTAGATAGACAAAGATAATCAAGATTGTCAAAATTAAGGTAGAAACAATCGCTTCGATTTTCTTGAAACCTAGCTTCATGATGAGTAGTAGCAGGAAGACGTCTAGGACAGTTGCCAGAATGGCAATCATGATTGGGATACCAAAGAGAAGGTTTAAGGCGATGGCAGAACCAAGCACCTCAGCCAAGTCCGTCGCCATCAAGGCTAACTCCAAGATAACCCAAAGCGTGTATCGCAACCATTTTGGCGAGTGAAAGGCAGTAGCTTGCGCCAAGTCCATCTGGGTTACAATCCCTAATTTCCCAGACATTTGTTGCAACTGCATGGCAATCAAAGAGGAAATTAAGATAATGAAAAGCAAACTGTACTTGTAGGTTGCACCACCAACAACACTGGTAATCCAGTTTCCGGGATCCATGTATCCCACAGCCACTAGTGCTCCAGGGCCTAAGAAAGCCTTGAGATTTTGCCCAAAACGGTTATTATTTGGTGTATCAATTGATTGGTTCACTTCAGAAAGTGAAACCTTTTTTAAAGATGTCATAAGCACCTCTTTCTAAGTCTTATCTGAATGGAAGTGTCACTATTACCACTCAGCCAGACAACCTAATTATAACACTATGAGAAAGATGTGCAAGATTTTGCAAGACGTTGGCATATTTGTCAAATCTGACTTTTTAGCATTGGCTTTTTATACTCAACTATAAAAGTAGAGTATTTAATGGATGAGGTAGAAAAATTAACTAGATAATTTGCCATCGAACTAGATAGAGCACCTTGAAAATCCTGGACTGACAGGAGATTACATTGGTCTCTGGAAGTCTCTTTAGTACAAAGAAAACAAAGTATGGTTTATCCTGCTAAACAATACGCTATCTATGCAGTAGCAGTCCTTACATGTCAATCAGTTTGGGTATCAGTATCAAAAGCAAAAATTTGGACATAAGAAAATGCTTCTCTCGATTGAGAGAAGCGTTTTTAAATATTATCTGATGTGAGTCTTATATTGACTGAACATCTCGTCAATGTCATTTTCAACCATGTGATAGATTTTCCAGTCAAATTCAGTTCTCGCAACATCATCAACCAAGACTGTATAGCAAAAATCCATATAATCTTCATAAAAATCAGAGATAAAGGGGAGGAGTATGTCACTAACGTCATTTGAATAGAGTTTTTCATCAAGATGTTTAAAGAGATAGTCTGTACCTGTAATCTTTTCATTCTTGAGTTTTTGTGCATCCTCAAGGTTAAATCCATCACTTTGGGGATTAAGAAAATCATGTTTTGCTAACCAAGCTACGAAGATACTGAGATGAAAAGCAGCTCTTTTACTAATCTCTTGCATATCTGATTGGCTTAGTTTTTCTGAAGGGATATCGTTTTCTTCACAATAAAATACAAGTGCGTGATCGAAGAAATAATCTGTGCGGTCTATGGGAAAGTCTACTTGGCTTTCTTCTATTTTTGTATCAGCCTGTTCACCCACACTTGATTTTTTCTTAAATAGGGACTGTAATTTTTTGAACACGTTTATACCTCATATAAAAATATCCCATTATTTGACTAATGGGATATCACTTTTTATTTCATAGTTGGGAACAACAAGACATCACGGATGGTTGTTGTGTCAGTGAGAAGCATGCAGAGACGGTCGATACCGATTCCGAGTCCACCTGTTGGTGGCATACCGTATTCGAGAGCTTCAACGTAGTCGTAGTCGATGCCTGTTGCTTCGTCGTCACCGAGTTCTTTAGCAGCAGCTTGTGCTTCGAAACGTGACAATTGATCGATTGGGTCGTTCAATTCGGTGAAGGCATTTCCGTACTCTTTTGTCATGATGAAGAGTTCGAAACGGTCAGTGAAGCGTGGATCTTCTGGGTTTTTCTTAGCCAATGGAGACACAGCAACTGGGTGACCGTAAACGAAAGTTGGTTGAATCAAGGTTTCTTCAACGAATTCTTCGAAGAAGGCGTTGATGATGTGACCAACTTCAGTGTAGTGTTTTTCAACTGGAACATTCTTTTCTGCAGCGATTGCTTTGGCTTCATCCAAAGTCATATCTTGCCAGAAGTTAACGCCAGTGATTTCCTTGATTGCATCAACCATGTGGATGCGTTTGAATGGTTCGTTGATCTTGATTTCAGTTCCTTGGTAGTTGATAGGTCCATCACCTTTAACCGCTTTAGCAGCATGTTGGATGATACCTTCAGTCAAGTTCATGATATCGTGGAAGTCAGCGTAAGCTTGGTAAACTTCGATAGATGTGAACTCAGGGTTGTGAGTGGCATCCATACCTTCGTTACGGAAAATACGTCCGATTTCGTAAACACGTTCCATACCACCAACAATGAGACGTTTGAGGTGGAGCTCAGTCGCGATACGAAGTACCATGTCGATGTTTTGTGCATTGTGGTGAGTGATGAAAGGTTTAGCAGCAGCACCACCAGCTTCATTGTGAAGAACAGGTGTCTCGACTTCAAGGAAACCTTGTGCATCGAGGTAGCGACGGATTTCAGAAATGATTTTTGAACGTGTGACAAAGCGGTCAAAGCTGTCACGGTTAGAAATCAAATCGAGGTAACGTTTACGGTAGATGGTTTCAACGTCTGAAAGTCCGTGGAATTTCTCAGGCAATGGGCGAAGGGCTTTAGACAAGTGCGTGATATGAGTAGCCTTGATAGAAAGTTCTCCCATATCTGTACGCATAACTTCACCTTCGACGCCGAGGAAGTCACCAAGGTCAGCTTTCTTGAAGATGTCGTAGTTTTCTTCACCGACAGCATCTTTACGTACGTAGATTTGGATTTGACCATCGCGGTCTTGGATGTGGGCGAAGCCAACTTTACCTTTGCCACGTTTAGTCATCAAACGACCTGCGATTGTAGCAGTTTCATTGATTTCGTGCAATTCTTCTTTTGTTTTGTCAGCGTATTTTTCTTTTAATTGACCAGATGTAGCTGTGCGTTCGAATCGCTTACCAAAAGGATCGATTCCTTGTTCAGCCAAGGCCGCCATTTTTTCACGACGGACAATTTGTTGATCGTTTAATTCTTCCATGTGTTGATTTGACATGTTAGTCCTCCATAAAATAGTCGTTACCATTGTATCATAAATAGACCTCTAAAGATAGGAGAAATGGTTGAATCTCAGAGGGAAAATTCTCTATTTTTAGAAAAAATAGAGAGATAGCATTAATCTTTGATTAGAAAGTTACAGAATTTATTGACAAATATAATAAGCCAGGTGTACAATATCATGGTAAGTTTCGTATTTAATAAGGAGGATATACGATGAAAAAGAAAAATTATGTTGGTAAGGCCCTTATGTTTGGTGCTTTACTAGCACCTATTGGGATGCCAACGGTATCTGTTTTGGCAGATAGCTTTTATCAAAATCAAACAAGTGCTCATGCTGCTGACATTACAAACTGGATTGCCAGCACACCTGAACAAATTACAAATAATTTGACAACTCAAAATATCAATCCAAAACAATTGAATGGTCAACAATACGTCATTCAATGGGGAGATACTTTGTGGGGAATCTCTCAAGCTACTGGTATTTCAGTTGAAAAATTAGCTTACGATAACAATATTCAGAATATTGACCTTATCTATGCAGGTGATGTTCTTATCTTGAATCGTGATGGTCAAGTACCAACTGATTACCATGTGACTGGTAGCGGTCATCGTTGTGCAAACTCTAAAGTAGTTATCAACAACTACTATGGAGACCACAACCGTGTTGTCATCAAAAATACGACATTTGTATCTGATGACCACTCTAAGACTACAGTTATCTATGCACCAGATAATTCTGACAATAGTCTTTCATTCTCAAACACTAACAATAACTCAGGTGACAAAGATACCAAAGATTCTAAAGATACTAAAGATTCTAAAGATAGCAAGGATTCATCTTCATCATCATCAGAATCTAAGGAATCTAAAGATGCTTCATCAAGCTCATCAAGTTCAACAAGTGGATCATCATCTTCTACTTCAAGCTCAACAGCAAGCAGTAGTGAAAGCAAACCAACTACAGAAAGCTCTAAGGAAAAAGAATTGTCTGATGATGCTTTCCAAGACAAGGTTCAAAGCGAATTCGAACAAGTTTATCAACAAAAACGCTCAGGTAGCCCAGCATGGTCTTTCTTCTCACATGTGACTGATACAGCAGGTGGCAACACTGAAGCTAAGAAGGATACTGAAAGCACAGCTCTCTATCGTCAAGGTGAAACACCTAAGGCAGAAGATATCGTTGATGGACCTAAAGATGGTGCCAAAACTGAATCTAATGCCAAGGCTCTTGCAGAAAAAATCTATGACGCTCTTAACAGAGACAGCAAGATGTCAGATTTAATCAAGGCAAAATATGCGCAAATTAAGGTAACTTACCAAGGCGATAAATGGACCTTCAACGTTGACGTTTACAAAGAAAAAGAAAGCTCATCATCAAGCTCTGAAAAATCATCTGAATCTAAGGATTCTTCAAATAATGATTCTCAAACAGAATCACGCATGAGCTCAAGCTCTTCAAGCGACGACCATTCATCAAGTTCTTCAAGTCATAGTGATTCAGACTCAGATGCAACTTTTGATGACCTAAATGGTGATAACTAGAGAGGGGCTAAGCATGTCAAAGAGAAATATCATTATTAGTGTGATTCTTGCCTGCCTTGTGATTACGGGTACTGGTTTCGGTGCTTTCTATTATTGGGGCACACACCATTTAGATAGTGTTGTACCTGGTAAGGTTTATCAATACTCAAGCTCACTTAACGGTGAGGTCAATAACCGTGTCATGTATGTTGCCTTCCAAGAAGGTGGTAACAAGGCGATTGTCGGTCAGGACCGTACAACTGTTCTTAATGCCGCTAAAAGTCAAGGCGATTTTGACAAGGCCTACAATGATCAATCAGCTAAATGGGAATACAGCGTAACGAAAACAACGCTTACCCTTGGTAAAAAAGAAAATGATCAAGTGTCACAATGGCAATACAACAAGGTCTTTGCTTATGGTGACCACTTCACATCAAAAGACTTTTTCTACCAAATTGCTAAAGGCGGTCAAGGCGAAGTTAAACAAAAAATGACCTTTAAAGAAATTCAATAAGCATTAGATTCGTTCAAAATGCTTGAAGGTTTGGGACCTGGTGTTCCAAACTTTTTTTAATGCCTTAACACCCTTAGAAAATAGACAAGATTACCTAAAAGAAGTGAAGTGGAAAATTGAAAAAATAGAGTAAAAACGATATAATAGGGCTGTTTGGGCAGTTGCATGCAGGTCAAATAAGACAGGCAGGACTGGCTATGGACAGTTGACCTAAAGCTAACTTTTGCCGGGCTGAGAAACAGTTATAAGGCTGGCTACTTTTTCTGTCAGTCAGTGTACTTACTAATGTGTTTAAGTCCCTGGAGAAGAGAATTGATTCAAGAAAGAATGGACAGATGATTACTTCTATTGTTTTTGACGTTGACGATACTATTTATGATCAGCAGGCGCCTTATCGTATTGCCATGGGAAAATGCTTCCCTGACTTTGATATGGCACACATAAATCAGGCCTACATTCGTTTTCGCCACTATTCTGACGTTGGTTTTCCACGTGTAATGGCCGGTGAGTGGACAACCGAGTATTTCCGTTTTTGGCGCTGTAAAGAGACACTTTTGGAGTTTGGTTACCGTGAAATTGATGAAGCAACGGGCAATCATTTCCAAGAGGTTTATGAGCAGGAGTTGGAAAATATCACCATGCTTGATGAGATGCGCATGACCCTTGATTTCCTCAAGGAAAAGAAGGTTCCAATGGGCATTATTACCAATGGCCCAACAGAGCACCAGCTTAAGAAGGTTAAAAAGTTGGGACTTTACGATTATGTAGATCCTAAGCGTGTTATTGTTAGTCAAGCGACTGGCTTCCAAAAACCAGAGAAGGAAATCTTTAATCTTGCAGCTGAACAGTTTGACATGAATCCGTCAACAACATTATATGTCGGAGATTCTTATGACAATGATGTCATGGGTGCCTTCAATGGTGGCTGGCATTCGATGTGGTTTAACCACCGTGGCCGTAGCCTTAAACCAGGGACTAAACCAGTTTTTGATTTGGAAATCGATAATTTCGAGCAACTTTTCGGAGCTGTCAAGGTACTTTTCGACCTTCCTAATAACAAATATATTTTTGATATTAACGATAAAGAAAATCCGGTTCTGCAACTGGGCATCAATAATGGTCTCATGATGGCAGCTGAGCGTCTTCTTGAGAGCAATATGAGTATTGATAAGGTGGTTATCCTTCTTCGTTTGGATGCCAATCAAGAAAAAATTATTCGTATGAAATATGGCAAATAAATAGAACGGTCTCGAATGGCCGTTTTATTGTCTAAAGAGTGATAGGAGGAGGTTGAAAATGACAGAAAAAAACAGCCTGAGACAGGATATTGAAGCACTATGTGCTGAGCGTGATGCCCTGGAAAAAGAGGTAGAAGCACTTAAAGCTAAACGTGATGATCTCTTTGAAGGTGTTAGAGATGCAGAACAGATGAAAAGTGTTGCCTGGGATTCATTTTATGCCTTGGCGGATCACCTCAGGGCTGAAGAAAAGCAAAGAGAATTTGCTAATAACTATTGGGAGCATGTTTCTGGTGATCTCAAGATAGACATGGAATTTGTCTTAAGTCGTGGTCTACGGTTTAAACGTTTACTGTCTCAAGGACAGTTTGACCTTGTCTCACAGGAATTAGACGTTTTTGAAAAGGAATTAGACGATTTGGCTCGAAGTTTTGGTGTTGAGCTTGATCGTCTACCAGAGGAACCTAGTCCTATAGATTAGTAAGGATTGCCCTTAAAGTGTTTGCTTTAAGGGCTTTTTGAATACCAAAAAAGCGATCTTAATAAGAATCGCTTGGTTTATCTTGTTAGACGATGATTTAGCTGATTTTGTTTTCTTTATCCATGTAAGATGTGTCATTCCAACGTTTGAGAGTGAAATGTTCGCAATCTTCTGTTTCAAGAATAGTGACCGATGCGTTGTCGAGACCACCAGCCTGACGGAGCAGACCTGGCTCAAATCCCAAGAGGCTACGAATCGAAGCTGTTAAATTAGCTCCGTGCCCCACAAGGAGAACGTTTTTAGCATCACTATCTTTAAGTGTTTTGATTAATTGGGCGACACGTTGAGTGGTGCTATAAACAGACTCTGCATGGAAATCTTTAGCACGGAATTTGGCTAGGTTATTGCGAAAAGCGTGCATTTCTTGTGGATAAATCGATTGGACCAAAGAAATCTTTTGGCCTTCAAGTTTACCCAAGTTCCATTCACGCAGTGCTTTTGTGTAGGTAACCTCAACCTTACTTTTTTGAGACTCAATAATGAGTTCCGTTGTTTTTTTAGCGCGTGGCAGATCGCTTGAGAAGACTAGATCAAAATGTGTGTCACTAAGATAGCGACCGAGCTCACGTACTTGTTTAATTGATTCTTCAAGTAGAGGCGAATCCCCTTTGGCACCTTGAAGACGTCCTTCTAAGTTCCATTCAGTTTTACCATGACGAACGAAATATAGTTTCATAATTACTCCTTAATATCAGCGAATTCAGCTTTGACAAAATCAGCAAGGGCCTGGCTATTGATACGGATAGAACGCCCAATTTCTCCTGCTGAAACAATGAGAAAACCAGCTTCTCGTGCCGATTGATCAATGTAGATAGGAAAATTGTGTTTTTGACGAATGCCCACAGGATTGTTAGCTCCATGTACATAACCCGTCGTTTTTTGGAGATCCTTTTGTGGAATCATATGAACTTTCTTGTTCCCTGAAATCTTAGCCAGTTTTTTTTCAGATAGATGTTCAGTGATGGGAACGATACCAATGACGGGTCCCGTCTTATCACCGTTGAGGGCGAGAGTTTTATAGATGCTCTCACGTGCCACATCCTCTGGAAGCTCACCTTCTAACCCATTGAAGGCTAAGCTGTCATGGTCAATTTTAGCCTTATCAAGAATTTGGTCAACCAAGGTCTTCTTGACTTTGCTTTTCTTTGCCATTATTATATCTCCTTCTAAAATTGTGCATTTCTATCATTCATTATAACACATTCGACTTGACACGCCTAAGCCAATTTTGAAAAGAAAAAAATCAGTGTCCGAGACACTGATTTCTACTGACTACTAGACATCCTTGAGGAGCTAGATGAGCTGGTTACAGTAGCTGAGCTAGTTGAACTTGACGATTTAGTGGTCTTGTTTTTAGTTGATTTTTTCTTAATCTTACCAAAGAGTTTCTCAAAGGTTTTACGTTTGTTTTTATCAGGATTGATTTGGTTAAGATCTAGGATATTGTCGAAACCAGGAAGGCTTCCTTGAGACGTGTACTGGTGAAGGTCATAGTCAATCTCAGTATTTGGCAGGGCCTCATAGTAGCCTGAGTCGGTACCGTAGGCTGGAATCCACACGGCATCAAAGTTTTTAGTGGAAACTTCTTGCTCAAGCATGAAATAAGCACCAATGTAAAGACCAACATTTTCAGCTCCAAGACGTTTGAGTTCGGCTCGAAAGGCCTGGACACCTTCATCCATGTTAGACATGGTTTCCTCTTCAACGTCAATCCAGTAATAGGTAGGTTTGTATGGAGAAGCATTTTTGTAGAAAATACGAGCTTCTTCCTTCATCTCCTTTACAGAAGTACCTTGTGCGTAGGAATAGACGGCGACTGGAACGTCACGTTTTTTGAGTTCTTTGATATGTGTTTTAAAAGATTTGTCAACCCCATTTGAGCTGGCGGCATTGCTATCCTTGCTAATCTGTGATCCACCGAAGACGCGGATAATAGCACCAGAAATATGATTTGACAAGACATCGTAGTCGATATCCTGAGGTAGTTGCCAACCCGAAAGGTCAATAATGGGATTAAGCACGAGCTTCTCATTAGAGCTACTAGATGGACTGGTTGTTGTTTTGGGCGCTGTAGCAGAAGGAATAGCCGATTTCACGTTCTCGAGATGCGCCTGCTGTTTGGACGTATTGTGAATGTTTGCAATAACTAATGCTAATCCTAAAAGAGCTAGAACCACGTAAACAACGATCGGTTTTATTCTTTTTCTCATTACTTTCCATTCTACCTTAAATAGCGTAAAAATGCAAAATAGTCGGCTTATAAATTATGTGAGTTATATTAAAGTAACTGATTTTTAAAAAGCTTTAGTAACGCTAGTTCACACTGATTTGATGAAGGTATCCCTAGGGATTTAGTTGTGAATTAAGTGAATATTTCATTTATTTAAGACGGAATTTTAGCCTTATTTGTCAGCTTCTTCCTTAAAACTGGCGCCACTAGTAGCATCTGACCAGGCTACTAGCGCTTGAGCAGAGCTATCCAGATAGGTCTGGAGAGGTTGCTTCAAATCAAAAATCGTCTCCCAAAATCCTAAGACCTGTCCTTCTTGGTCTGTTGAAGCTTGATAAGTCTGGATGAGGATTTGCTCAAAACTATCTGTCGGAATGGGGTAACTAATGGTTTTGGTGGGAGAAGCTAGAACTTCAGACATGATCCAATCAGGCAGATTTTCAGCCTCACGGGGGAAGAAACTACCGTCAGCGCCACCATTGTCATAGAGAAAGTTTCCTTTAGCATCGTAGGCGGCTAGTTTATAGGGCAAGTAGTTCAGTAGTGTTGTTAAATCGTTCATACTGTCATGATAGCCTCTTTCATGACAAAAGGCAATGTTTTGACCTTTTGAAGCACTAGGTCTATAGCTTTCATGTGTTTTTGTGGGAAGAATAGGCTTACACTATTGAACGCCCAAAGTGACTTTTTATCGTACTAAAAACGCTTGAAATCAATGACTTCAAGCGTTTTGAATTTCAATTCTGAGATTTGCTAAGAGAAATGGCCTTTGTCTATCAGTCGGCTTTGCGTCCGATAAATCGTTTTAAGAAATAGATGAGGTAGCCCACAGCAATGTAGCCAGCACTAATGAGTAGGACATTAAGCAAAACCTTGTTCCAGCCCAACTTGTTGACATTGATAAAAAAGTAGGCGAAGGGACTATTTTTAGCGTGTGGAATAGGCAATTTTAAGACTAATCCATTGAGAAGGGCAAAGGCAAAGTAGGCCAAAGGTGCTAAAGACCAGTAAAGGGGCTCACGCAAACGGTAAGCCTTTCGGGCATCAAAAACGAGGGTATCAAGCACCAATCCCCAGGGAACGATGTAGTGGACCAAAAGGTTACGAACCGTCCAAAAGTCTTCCGGCTTGGTACTAGGGGCCAATAGAAAATGATAAATAACACCTGTGATTAAGATGGCCATAGTGACACCACCCTTGTAACGTAAGAGTTTGATGTTGGTCGTTGCATCCCCTTTGTTGAAATCGTAGATGATAAAGAAAATCAAACTAGAGAAAACCAGGATATTGGACAAAACAGTGTAGTAGAGCAGCATGCCCCAACCATCATCATGGATTTGAATAGAGACCCCAACCAGACCACAAAGGGCTAGTAAGATACGGTAAAAACGAGAAATAGTCATAAGTTTCCTTTTCCTAATAAATAATCTCTCTTATCATATCACATTTTTCACTAACAATTTAGTGAAAATTCTAGTAAAATCAAAGTAAGAAAGACTTTAAGGAGTAATTATGGCCCATCTCATCGATTATCTTGAAAAGGTTGAGAATCTAACATTTGACCAAGAACCTCTGAATATCTTGGATAAGGTTTGTATCAACGAAATAGGCTACCTGACCTATGAAAAATGGCTCACAGCCAGTGACTTAAAGAAACCCATCAATTTACATGACTTTGCTGAGGGCAAGGAGTTAAATCCAGATTATTCCTTTATGGTGACCAAAGAGCGGGTGGAACTCGCAGAGGCTATGGTCAGGTCTAGGCGTTTTGCCAGTCTGAGTCTCAGTAACTACCGTAGTGTCTTGGACAAGGAGGTGGAAAAACAGTTTGCGGCGATGATTTTCAGTCTGCCTGAATTGGACTACCATCAGCTTGTCTTTCGTGGGACGGATGATAGTGTCATTGGATGGAAGGAGGATTTCCAGCTGACCTATAGTCGAGAAATTCCTGCCCATCGCTCAGCCATGACTTTTCTGGAGGACCACTTACCGAATCTCAGTGGACGTACCACTGTTTCTGGTCACTCCAAGGGTGGCAATCTTGCTCTTTATTCGGCTGTTCAAAGTTCGACTGCTTTGCGTGAGAAAATCGCAGAGCTCTTGCTCCTGGATTCACCAGGCTTGATGAAGTCCCTCTTAGAGAAGCCTTCTTACCAAGAGTTAAAAGCCAAGATGATAGTTATTAGACCTCAAGATTCTGTCGTGGGGGTTATGCTCTATTGGGATAGGCCTGCCCAGCTAGTCGCAGCAGGAGGCATTGGATTTGCGCAACATAACGCCTTGACTTGGGAGGTTGATTTAGCGGCAAATGATTTTGTTTATGAGGACCAGCCAACAGAGTTGAGTCAGCGTTTGGAAGAAACCTTCCAAGAGTGGATTGAGACCTTGCCTAATCAAGAACTCAAGCAAGTTTGCGATTTGGTTTTTGATACCATCCTTGATTCAGGTATTGAAAGCCTAGATGATATTGGCATCCAAGCCTTGCCACAGATAGGTCAGATGCTGCAAGAATTTGGCAATCTCTCGGACAAACAAAAGAAGGTCTTGCAAGACGGTTTCAACCAGTTACTCTGGATATTTTGGAAGTCAGGAAATAAAAAAACTAGCCTGCCCAAACTAGAACTTCCTGATTTCATTAAGAAGTTAAGCGAGTTAAGGAATCACGATTAGAGGCATAGGGTGATAGAAATGGAGAATATGATGCCTAAAAATGTACTAATTACAGGAGCAACCTCAGGCATTGGCGAAGCTACGGCACGTGCCTTTGCCAAAGAGGGGGCTAACCTGATCTTGACAGGGCGCCGTGTAGAGCGCTTAGAAGCTCTAAAAGCAGAATTTGAAGCGACCTATCCCAATCAAAAAGTTTGGACCTTTGCACTGGATGTCACTGATATGGATATGGTCAAAGATGTTTGCCAAGCCATTCTCAAAAGTGTGGGGCAAGTCCATGTCTTAGTCAATAATGCAGGTCTGGCATTAGGTCTAACAGCCTACCAAGACTATGAAGAGTGGGACCTGCTGACCATGCTCGACACCAATGTCAAGGGCTTGATGATGGTGACACGTCAGATTCTACCAAGCATGGTTGCTGCCAATGAGGGCCATATCATCAATATGGGCTCTACAGCGGGCATCTATGCTTATGCAGGCGCAGCCGTTTATTCAGCAACCAAGGCTGCAGTTAAAACTTTCAGCGATGGTTTGCGTATTGACACCATTGCTACTGATATCAAGGTAACAACCATTCAGCCAGGTATCGTTGAGACCGACTTTTCTCAAGTTCGCTTTCACGGTGATAAGGACAAGGCAGCCAAGGTCTATCAAGGTTTGGAAGCCCTCCAAGCCCAAGATATTGCGGAGGCAGTCCTCTATGTCACCAAGCAACCACGACGTGTCCAGATTTCAGACATGACCATCATGGCTAACCAACAAGCCACAGGGTTTACGATTCATAGGGGGGAGTAAAAGGTTTCCGATAAGCCAATTCACAGATGGAAAGGGCTACAAAATTTGGTCGCTTACTCGTATTCTTGCCATGTCTAGATCATAAATAATATACATTCTGAGCCACTCTAAGTGGCTTTTTAACATCTTCTTTAACTTTTACGAATAATAAATTTGAATAGAGATATTTAAAAAACAATAACTTATAAGTATTTACAAATAAGTACTTATAAGTTATAATAAAGAAAGAGAAATTGATATGTACCCTATTCATTTTTATAAAGATAGAAATGGACATGAACCTGTAAGAGAGTAGATTGAAACATTAGCCATGAATTCAAGTAAAGATTCTCGAATCAAATTGCATAAAATTCAAGACTACCTGACTCTGTTAAAAAATAGAGGGACCATGATTGGTGAGCCATTCATTAAACATTTAGAAGGAGATATTTGGGAACTAAGGCCCTTAAGAGATAGAATTTTATTTGCAGCATGGCTAGATGATGGTTTTATTTTGCTTCATCATTTTGTGAAAAAGACACAAAAGACTCCAAGGCGTGAGCTGACGAAGGCTCAAAAAGCTTTAGATGACGTTAGAAAGCGAGGATTGTAAGATGACCCTAGAAAAGAATCCAGCAATTGGAAGTAGTTGGGATGATTTACAGAAAACTATTTTCACTAAAGAAGAAATCGCAGCAAGTGAACTCCGTGTCGCACTGATGCTTGAGATTATTGATGCTCGTAAAAAACAAGGTATCTCCCAAAAGAAACTTGAAGAATTGAGTGGTGTCAAACAACCTGTTATCGCACGTATGGAGACAGGGAAAACGGCACCTCAGTTAGATACGGTTCTTAAAATACTGGCTAGTCTAGGTAAGACATTGGCAGTGGTCCCACTTGATTCACATGTGAAGTAAGTTTAGGGAAGATAATGTATCTTCATAACAATTATGATTTACTATTCTAAAACGATTAACACGGACTTCCCGTGTTTTTTGTTTGAATTTTCCCAAAACTATGAAAGAAACCGTGAAAATGCTATAATGTAAGGGATTATGACAATGTTGAAAGGATAAGTCATGCCAGCAGTTACTCCAGAACTTGAGATAGAACGTCAATTAATCGAGCAATTAACCTCTGGTGAGAGCCAGTGGACCTATCGCCCAGACTTAAAAAATGAAGGTCAATTATGGGACAACTTTTTTGACAAGTTAGCGCAAAATAACGTTGCCCTACTTGCTGACCATCCCTTGACCGATCAGGAGAAGCGCCAAATCAAGAACCAGCTTAACTTCATTAACTATTATGAAGCTGCTAAGTGGCTGGCTGGTGAAAATGGTATTGCCAAAGTCGAGGTACAGCGTGAAGATGCTAGCCTTGGGACTATCCGACTTTCTGTCATCTGGCGTGATAATATTGCTGCTGGAAAATCCAGTTACGAAGTGGTCAATCAGGTGGAACGTGACAAGGCTTATCCACAAGATCAGGACCGTCGTTTAGATACGACGCTGATGATTAACGGACTTCCTCTTATCCATATCGAGCTCAAGAGTCCTCGTGTGGCCTTTTTGGATGCCTTTCATCAAATCAAAAAGTATGACCGTGAAGGAAAGTTACGTGGCATCTATTCTGCCCTTCAGATGTTTGTTGTGACTAATAAGGTTGATACACGTTATATTGCAGCTGCACGAGAGGATAAGCTTAATAAACAATTTTTAACATCTTGGGTGGACAAAGATAATAAACCCATGACCAGTCTCATGGACTTTGCCCACGAAGTCCTGTCTATTCCACGTGCTCATCAGATGGTGATGCAGTACTCCGTTATTGATGATAGTAAGAAAGCCCTCATCCTCTTACGTTCTTATCAAATCCATGCCATCGAGTCTGTTCAAGATGCCTCTCGTCGTCAGGAATCAGGCTATATCTGGCATACTACGGGTTCTGGTAAGACCCTGACCTCCTACAAGGTGGCTCGCAACCTCTTGCAGATTCCAGCCATTCAAAAGACAATTTTCGTCGTGGACCGTAGGGACCTTGACCAGCAGACGACGTCGTCCTTTCTTTCCTACGCCGCTAACGATGTTATTGATATCGACGAAACGGACAATACCCATGACTTGGTTAAGCGTTTGGCAGGAAATGATAAGCGTGTGATTGTGACGACTATCCAGAAAATCACAACCATGATGCGCAAGTTTGGAGAAGGTAAATACCAAAAGGATTCGGAAAAAATCAAGGACCTCCGTGTAGCTTTTGTTGTGGATGAATGTCACCGAGCGGTTACGCCTCAGACTCAAAAAGATATCAAAGGATTTTTCCACAATTCGCTCTGGTATGGCTTTACTGGTACACCGATTTTCAAGGAAAATAAACGCAAGCAATTAGGCGATTTGGCACAAACCACCCACCAACAATATGGCGAACGCCTACACGAGTATACGGTCAAAGAAGCCATCCATGACGGGGCAGTTCTGGGATTCAAGGTGGACTATCGGAATACCATTATTTCGCCGATTCCTGAAAAAGATCTTCCTGACTCTGTCTATGAAGATAAAGAACACATGCTAGAAGTCTTGGATGCTATCCTAAACAAAAGTTATCAACAGTTGGGCTTCCCAAATGGTGTGGGCAAGACCTACGAGGCTATCTTAACGGTTAAGTCCATTCCACAAGCTCAGGCTTATTACAATCTGCTTAAGAGTATCAAGGCAGGACAGGAACGTGTCAAAGTGTCAGAGCGAGCTAAGCGCGTGCTGCTTGACTTTCCAAAGGTGACAGTCACTTACTCCGTGTCGGAAAATGAAGAAGAATCTATCGGCTACCAAGAACACATGAAGCAGGTCATGGACGATTACAATCAGGAGTTCGGTACCCATTTTACTATGGCTGATTTGCGTGGCTTTAACACGGATATCAATAATCGTTTAGCCAGAAAGTTAGACAAATACATTCCTCGCAATGAGCAGTTGGATTTGGTTATCGTGGTTGACCGTCTTTTGACAGGTTTTGATGCCCCATGTCTATCCACTCTCTTCATCGATCGTAAGCCCATGCGTCCACAGGATTTGATTCAAGCCTTTAGTCGCACCAACCGCATCTTTGACAGTAAAAAGCGTTATGGCCATATCATTACCTTCCAAAGACCAGAGGCCTTTAAAGAGGCTGTGGATAATGCCCTTAAGCTCTACTCAAACGGTGATGAAAATGACGTTACTGCCCCAGATTGGGAAGAAGAAAAAGCCAACTTTATCCAAGCCTGGATAGACTTTCAAGTAAAAGTGGAAGATGTGGAAAACTATATCATCACGATAGAGCAGGCCACTAGCCCACAACTTCGTCGCATTGCCAAGGCTTACCAAACCTTTGACAAGTATCTGGCATCTATCCGTGTATATAGCGAATACGATGAAGTAGCTATCTATGCAGAGACAGGCCTATCAGATGAAAAGCTTGAAACCTATCTCGGAATCTATCAAAATATCCTAGCAGAGCTCAAAAGCCGAGCTGAAGACGATGGTGATGATAATCTCTTTGATATCCACTACGAACTGGAATCCGTCCAAGTTGACGAGATTAACTATGCTTACATCCTGACCCTGATTCAAAGTATGATTCAGCAGGAAGAGGATAGTCCACAGGCTCTTAGTGACAAGGATATCGAAACGGTTGATAACTATATCCAGAGTCTGGAACGCACCAATCCTAAACTAGCCGAAATCATCCGAAATCTGTGGAAAGAAGTCCAAGCCAATCCTAAAGATTACCAAGGACAGTCTATTACTGGCGTCTTAGACACTATGATTGAAGCCATCATCGACGACCATCTCAAATGCTTTGCCAGAGAATGGTATGTCGGACTCGATGAACTTCGTTACTACGTTCAACACTATCGTAAGGGTGCTAAAAAGCAATCTGGAGAAAGCCAGCTCACTAAGAGCCAACGCTACAAAGACTACAAAGCAGAAACAGCTGATGCCCTCAACCCGCTCAGCTACAAAAAACACATCAAAGAAGCCTACACCAAACTCATTGAAGAAGTGATTGAGCCGCTAAGAGTGGGGAGGTAGAGAGAATGGAAATTGAATCATATGTATAAACCAATATTTAAATTATCAAAAAATGTATTTACTGGTATATTAACCATGTTATCTTTGTTAGCAACATTTATAAATTTTAGTGAACTTTTCAAAGATAAGAATATTATTATGATGGTAATTAAAATAATTGGTACAATCATTTTAATTTTGGGAATATCAGTTATTTATGCATTTTTACATACAAAATATCAAAGGAAGGTCAATTATTTTAAGAATAATGGTTATACTGTCATAGGAAAATATGGTAACATTCTAGATTCTATTGGTTTAGGTAATGTTAATATCGTTGTTCCTGTTAATCGGTGTTATGATACGATAATTGATGATTTGGTTATTTCTTCTAATTCTGTACATGGGCAGATAATGCAATATCTATTTCAGAATGATTTGATTTCAAAGGAGGAACTAAATCGTAATATTGAAGAAAGTTTGAAAGAACAAAATATAAAGGCTAAGAATATTGGAAATGATGTCAGTATTGGTGGGAAATCAAAAGGAAAATCTAAGAGATATCCTGTTGGGAGTGTAGCACTTGTTGTAATTGGTACAGTAAGATTTCATTTTATCGCATTTTCAAAAATTGAGAAAAATAAAACTGCCATAACTAAGGATCTAGATTATCTTATTGTGTTAAATCAAATAGTTGAAAATATATGGAAGAATTCAAATGGTAGTCCAATTTATATGCCGTTAATTGGAAGCGGATTGTCAAAGTTGAATTATGATTCGAATCAATTGTTGAAATTTATGATTCAATTTTTTGAACTTCATAAAAATAAACTCAACTCTAATGTCGTAATAATGATTCGAAAGGAGGATCAGTCTAAGATTACTATTCAACAATAATAAATAGAAATTAGCACTTTGCTTCAATAGAATATTCAATAATCTAAATAAAATTGTTTACTATATTTAATAGTGAGGAAATGATGGAAAAAGTAAAAGCCCCGATTAAAGTTTTTATAAGTTCTAAATGTGATGGGAAGTATAGAGATATGCGTAAAAGACTCTCTAAACTCATTAATGATTCACCTTTAATGAATTCAATATGTTATGAAGAAGAGGGAAGTCGTAGTGTTAAATCGGAGGAGTTTTATATAAATCATGTAAAAACTTGTGACGTATGCTTGTTTATCATTGATAATGAAGATGGAATCAGTCCCTCAGTTTTAAAGGAAATTGACACTGCAAAAAAGTATAATAAAAAGTGTTTATATTTCTTTTGTACTGAAAATTCTAGTGATAGGACTCAGTTGCAGGAAGATCTAGATTCCAAAGAAAAGTATTCAGACATATCTACGTTCGATCAGATTCCGAAAACAGTAATTGAATCAATTACTGGAGATATTATTTATTATTATCGTTATAGAAATAGTGATGCTGTTGATTATAAAATCTCTGATATAAATACAGATAAGTATTCTTCAACAATTCTTGATATTTCAAAAGAATCAAAAGTGTTATGTGAATACCTTTTCAAAATGTTTCAGTTGAACTTATCACAAGATGAAAATAAATTATCAAACATTGAGCAGGAGATAATAAAGTTTTTCCAGCTTATTCTTAGTAAAAATAAATCCAAGGATATTAATTTTGACTTTCTAGAGGAGTATTTTATTTCAAAAGCTGAAGAGGAATTAAAAGACTTTTTAACTCAAAGATTCATTGCTTTAAAGTTATACTTTAAGGGTAATCTAGATGATGCAATATCCATTTTATCTGAAACTATAAAGAAATCAGCTGATAATAGTGGTATTCCGATATGGTTAGTTAATAATTTAGCAATAGATTTAAGAAATATTCAAAATGAAAAAGGAGAGTACAAAAATTATCGGTTGAGAAAAAATAGTGGACAAGAATATATAGACAACTCAAAAGAGCCAATTTATTTTCCGTTGTTAGATAGAAAAGAAACTTTGTTTTTCGAGAAGATTAATAAATTTCATGTCGATAATATTTATTTAGAATCTGTAAGAAATTATAATCTATGTAATGTTGGAGTATTTCAATGGATATCGGAGTCATTTATGATATCTCTTAGCTATGGTTCCATTACTCATTTAAAACGCGTCAAAATTTTGATGAAAGTATTATTAAGAACACTTGTAGGAATGTATGATGATTATGAGTTTAAGATAGAATTATTTGGATTAGCTATAACAACTTCTGATAAAGAATTGGCAAGTTATATACTAAAATCTGAATCAATAATAGGAGTTATTGGACCAGAAGAGATTGAATTTGCTTTAAAAATGATCCGTAATATCGAATTTCAAAATAATCGGCTACGCTCCTTATGTTATTTACTGCGATATTTTTCTGATTACTTTGATGAATTTAAATTAAACTCAAGTCTTATTGAATTCAAAGGTGAAGTTATAAAATGGTTGAATCAAGATAATAGTGAATTGAATTTAGAAAAGCCAATATTTGAGGCTTTAAAAAAAATAGTCAATAGATCTAACTATTTGGATATTATTGTTATTCTAGATACAATCTTTGAAAAAAATTTGATTCGTTTTTATGATAGTTCGTTTTCTCTACTATCTCTCATTGACTTTAGTGGTCTACCTGATAAGATTCAGGAAAAAGTTGTTGATTATTTTAAAAATGGCGATAAAGAAAATATACATGGGAATTATGGAGATGCTGTTATTCGATTTCTAAAGAGTTCTAGCATTGATAATACTGAATTATTAAATAATATTAGAGAAAGTAATTCCGCATTAGAAGAAAAAGTTAAATTTGAATTAGAACATGATGCTTCTCCTGAAAAATATATTAGCGGTTTTATTGACGATATAATTACTTATAACAAAACACAAGGTAAGGACGGAATCTTTGAATTTTATGGAGTAAATAATTTTCAAACTATATTTAATATTATTAAGATAGACAATGTAATTTTATCTAAAACTCTCTTTAATAAATTAGTTGATGTTTGTAGAGAAACTATTATTTCTGATAATCAATTTTTAAAAGATAAATTTTCTGCTTTTAATCTTTTATTTCTCATTTATTATTCTCAGCCTCATAGATATAATTGGGAGAAACTAATCGATGTATTTCAATCAAATGGAAATACATTGCTAGTACATAGCGATTTAACTGATGAAAATCCAATTATTTTGTCTATTCAACTGAATGTATTGAAAAGTATTTGTGATGGAAACTATAATCTAGTTATTAACGATATACTCAAGCTATCTGATGAAAATATATTTGAAATTAAGAGGCTAATGTCATTCCTACAAATAATTTTCGAATTTGATAAATTTTCTACGAATAATGAATTTATTATGTTTTGTACTTATTTTTGTTTAAACATGACCAAACATTATTCTAGAAATATTAAGATGAATGCAACTGATTTGTTGATTAAACTAACTAAATTTGAGATAGTTAAACAGATTATATTAAATCAACTATCAAATATGATGGATTGTTCTAACTCCGATATCAAGCTAGTTATTGTAAAAAATATAGATAAAATTATTTCAAATGGTGATTATAAAGAATATATTATAGAGAAGGCAAAATTAGATAATCATTATTTAGTAATTAAGTATGCAAATGAATATAGAATGGAAAATTCCAATGAATAGTTTTAAAGTTCCTAGAATTAGATTTAAGGGATTTGATGTTGTTTGGGTAGAAAATAGAATTGCAGATATAGTCAAAATATCTGCCGGTGGTGATGTAGATAAAATAAAGTTGAAAGAAACTGGGCAATATCCCGTTGTTGCAAATTCTTTGACAAACAGAGGAATAGTTGGATTTTATGACGATTATAAAGTGAAAGCCCCTGCAGTGACTGTTACAGGACGTGGAGATGTCGGATATGCAGTAGCAAGACATGAAAATTTTACTCCAATTGTTAGACTTCTGACTCTTCAATCGGAAAATATTGATGTTGATTATCTTGAAAATCAGATTAATTCAATGAGAATTTTAAATGAGTCTACGGGTGTTCCTCAACTAACAGCTCCTCAACTTGGGAACTACAAAGTGTATCATCCAGAAATAAACGAACAAACTGCCATTGGCTCCCTTTTCCGTAACCTAGACGACCTTCTTGCTAGCTACAAGGACAATCTCGCAAACTACCAATCCCTCAAGGCTACCATGCTCGCCAAGATGTTTCCCAAAGCTGGACAGACCATTCCCGAGATGCGTTTGGATAGATTTGAAGGTGAGTGGGAAATAAAGAAATTTAAGAGTATAAGTACTAAAAGAGGGAAATCAAACAGCAAAGGGTATGATTATCCAGCATATTCTGTTAGCAACCAGAGTGGGTTGATTCCTCAATCGGAACAATTCGAAGGAAGTCGTTTAGAAAATCTTGAAAAAACTTCATATAAGATAGTTGAACCAAACGAGTTCGCATATAATCCAGCTCGTATAAATGTCGGATCCATTGCATTTAATGATTTAGATGAAACAGTGATTGTAAGTTCTCTATATGTTATTTTTTCGTTAGATAAGTCTATAAATAACAACTACGCGCTACTGTTCATAAAATCACCTGAGTTCAACAAAGAAGTTAGAAGGAATACGGAGGGGAGTGTGAGGGAATATCTTTTTTATGAAAACTTCGCAAATATTCGAATCCCAATTCCTCCTTCACTCGAAGAACAACAAGCCATCGGTGCCTATTTCTCAAACCTTGATAACCTCATTAATTCTTACCAAGAAAAAATTTCTCAACTTGAAACACTCAAAAACAAACTCTTGCAGGATATGTTTATTTAACTGAAAGGGGCTAAATATGCCAGACACAACTTTTAAACGTGAAAAGAAAACAGATAGACCGGTTATAGCACTTTGCTATGATTTTGATAAGACACTTTCTCCAGATGATATGCAGGCTCAAGGATATATCCAAACAGTACAACCATAAGGCAGCGACATGATTGGTGATTTCTGGAAGGAGTCAAATGGTCGTGCTACAGCAAATAATATGGATAAAAACCTTGCTTATATGTATACCATGAAGAAAAAAGCACGTGGTCAGATTGTTTTTACAAAAGAGAAGTTAGCTGAGTATGGATCTCAGGTTGCACTTTTTCCAGGAGTAGAGGATTGGTTTAAACGTATAAGAGACTACGGGGCCGATAAAGGAATCATTGTCGAGCATTATATTATATCTTCAGGTTTAAAAGAGATGATAGAAGGAACTTCAATTGCAAAAGAGTTTAAAGAACTGTACGCAACTTCTTTCTATTTTGATGATGATGGAGTTGCTGTTTGGCCTGCTCAAGTAGTGAATTATACTAATAAGACACAGTTTCTTTTTCGTATCTCAAAGGGTGTCCTTGACGTGAATGATGAAGCGGTTAATGATTCATTCGCACCTGACGAAATCAGAGTTCCATTTCGAAATATGATTTATCTGGGTGACAGCGACACAGATATTCCTTGTATGAAATTGGTGAATTCTCAAGGTGGTTATTCTGTCGGAGTTTTTAATCCAGATGAAAAAGATGAATTAAAAGCAAAGAATAAGGTCTATAAAATGATGAGAGATAAGCGTATTTCTTATTTTGCTCCTGCAGATTATTCAGAGGGGAGTGAACTTGACGAACTAGTAAAACTGATTATTGATAAAACTGTATACAATGAAAAACTCTATGAGAAAAAGTACAATAATCAAAAAGAAGCTATTGAACAAGCTAAACCAAAAGAAGAGCAAGAGAAATTAGATTTAATCAACTCATTAGAAAGTAGTGGTAGTTTTAAGAGTACTCATGCTATTATTGAAAATTTATCAAAATACACTAGTTGGAAACCAGAAGAAATAGAAGATCTTTTAGAAATTGCACTGGAAAATACACAGGTATGGCATATTTTAAATGATCAAGATATTAAAAAGTTTTACCAGTATCTGATTGAAAAACTTGGTAGTATTAATGAAGGTTCAACTAGAGAAAAAATAGAAAAAATTCAACAAAAATTTGAATCGTAACCTCTGTAATGATACGCTAATGACTTAATTTATGAAGAAGAACTTTTGCAAGCGATGTTCATCTAAAATGTAAAAAAGGATTGTCTATTTACTTGACTGAAGTGTAACGAAAGTTTTAGTTTTACAGTGATAGTAGACGAAAGATACGAAATTTAAGCAAAAGTAGGAGACAAACATGGTATCAGTAACACAACGTATCAAACAGATTAAACAGCCTCGTGGAGGTTATCTGCCTGTTAAGGCTTTTACAGTGACGACGCTTGATGACGGTCAGGTTCTTAATCCTGAGGAGTCTATTGCGGCTAGTTTGGTTGGGACTGCTGTGGACTATCTCAGTCGTTTCATGGATGGGACAGCTGTTGAGGAGGCTTTTGAGATTTCCTTGCTTGGTGCTAGGACCATGAGGATGGAGGCTAAGGCTTTTGGTCTTCTGGATGATATTAAGGGGCTAGATGATTTGTCAATTACTAAGGCTTGTCAGTTGGCAGGTTTTGATAGTGCCTTTCGTGCTGGTCCTCTGACTTATCGTCCAGTGGAGAGTATTGTTCCAGATCAGGCTACCATTGCTAATATTCGTATCATGGTTGAGCGTAGTTTGAGCTTCTTCAAGGTCTTTGGTCCTGTGACTGCGGATGGTTTTACCATGGAGGGGGCTTATACGGCTGCCATAACAACTGGTGATGGTGATTTTCTAACCAAAGATACCCTTTGGGACTTTAAAGTCACCACAGGAAAGCCCAATAAGGACCATACCTTGCAGCTACTGATTTACTATTTCATGGGGAGGCGTTCAATTCATCCAGAGTTTCAAACCATTGAAAATCTAGGCATTTTCAACCCACGTCGAAACACCATTTACCAACTTCCTATTTCTGAGATTTCAGATCAAGTCATCAAAGAAGTGGAAACAGTCGTGATTGGCTATTAGAACTAATAGGATAACATTCAAAAATACAAAGAAAGAAACATTATGTCAGAAACAACACAAACCTCCCAGTCGCTTTATCAAGCCCTATGGAACTCAGCGGATGTGCTCCGCTCTAAGATGGATGCCAACGACTATAAGTCATATCTCTTGGGTATGGTCTTTTACAAGTATTTGTCGGATAAGATGCTCTTTTTCGTGGCAGAAACCATGGAGGAGGAGACAGAAAGCTTGGAAGAGGCACTGGCGGTCTATCGTAAATACTACGAGGATGAGGAGACTCACGAGGACCTCTTGGCAGTCATCACAGATGAGATGAGCTATGCTATTCATCCTAACTTGACCTTTACGGCTTTAGTGGAGCGAGTGAACGATGGAAGCTTTCAGTTAGAGGACTTGGCTCAGGGCTTCCGCGATATTGAGCAGAGCGACGAGCTCTATGAAAACCTTTTTGAAGACATCGACCTCTACTCTAAGAAACTTGGGGCGACTCCTCAAAAGCAAAACCAGACGGTTGCGGCTGTGATGAAAGAGTTGGCTGTCCTAGATGTGGCAGGTCATGCAGGTGATATGTTGGGGGATGCTTACGAGTACTTGATCGGTCAGTTTGCGACGGATTCAGGTAAGAAAGCTGGTGAGTTCTATACACCGCAACCTGTTGCCAAGCTCATGACTCAGATTGCCTTTTTAGGTCGTGAAGACAAGCAAGGCTTTACCATCTACGATGCGACTATGGGGTCAGGCTCGCTCTTGCTTAATGCCAAACGCTATTCACGCCAGCCACAGACAGTGGTTTACTTTGGTCAAGAGTTGAACACCT
Source organism: Streptococcus sp. C150 (assembly GCF_000187445.1). Classification (NCBI taxonomy): domain Bacteria; kingdom Bacillati; phylum Bacillota; class Bacilli; order Lactobacillales; family Streptococcaceae; genus Streptococcus; species Streptococcus sp. C150. The sequence continues at coordinate 381,609 of NZ_GL698449.1, forward strand.
CAACTTATAACCTGGCACGTATGAACATGATTCTGCATGGTGTGCCGATTGAAAACCAGTTTTTACACAACGCAGATACCTTGGATGAGGATTGGCCAACCCAAGAGCCGACTAACTTTGACGGTGTTCTCATGAACCCACCTTATTCAGCCAAGTGGTCTGCCAGCTCAGGTTTCATGGATGATCCTCGATTCTCACCATTTGGGAAACTAGCACCTAAGTCTAAGGCTGATTTTGCCTTCCTCTTGCATGGTTACTATCACTTGAAACAAGATAATGGTGTCATGGCCATCGTCCTACCTCATGGGGTGCTCTTCCGTGGTAATGCTGAAGGGACCATTCGTAAGGCTTTGTTAGAAGAGGGTGCCATTGATACGGTTATCGGTCTGCCTGCTAATATTTTCTTTAACACCAGTATTCCGACGACGGTTATCATTCTCAAAAAGAACCGCACCAATCGTGATGTTTACTTTATCGATGCCTCTAAGGAGTTTGATAAGGGGAAAAATCAGAACATCATGACGGATGCCCATATTGAAAAGATTCTCAATGCCTATAAGAGCCGTGAGGATATGGACAAGTTCGCCCATCTGGCTAGCTTTGAAGAGATTGTGGAAAATGACTACAACCTTAATATTCCTCGCTATGTGGATACCTTTGAGGAAGAAGAAGTGGAGCCCTTGACCGAGATTGTGGCTAAGATTAATCAGACTAATGCGACGATCGAAAGTCAGACAGCATCCCTTCTTGATATGCTTGGTCAGCTTCATGGAACCACACCAGAAGCGGACGAAGAACTCAAGGCTTTTGTGGAAGCATTTAAGGGGTAGTTGCCATCTTTCATTTGCTTTTTCCGAATAGATAGAAGTAGAGGGGCAGCCCTCTATTTTTTCTTAAGGAGAGGTAAATGGAAAAAAGACACAAGCATGTCTCACCGACCTTGGATATTATGGCTAAGAAGATTTTTAGCCTGCCTGAGGTGACGGTCGCTTTTATTCGAGATATTTTGGATTTGGATGTTGTGGATGCTCAGATTTTGGAGGGGACACAGCTTCATAAAAAGGACTTTGACGAGGATGAGCTCTTTTCAACCTCGGTGGATGTTCGGGCTAAGTTGAATGATGGAACTGAGGTCATTATTGAGATTCAGGTGCGTAAACAGCATTATTTTCTCAATCGTTTTCATTATTATTTGGCTAACCAGCTGGTGGAAAATGTGCAACAATTACGCCAACAAGGGCAGACACACAAGATGTATGAGCAGATGGAGCCTGTTTATGGTATAGCTATCCTGGAGAAGACCTTGTTGACAGATGAGGAGTCCCCGATTAATATTTATTGGATGGCCAATAGTCGGACGGGCAAGCCTTTGAATTCTTACTATAAGGATGGAAAACGTCAGAACATTCTTCAGATTGCCTTTTTAGAGTTGGATAAGTATAATAAAGGTAAGCATATTACGGATGAAGGGCGGCAGTGGCTAGAGTTCTTTGGGAATCTTCCATTTTCCAAGGAACCTAGCCGAGCGGTCACGCATGCAGATTCATTACTGGATTCATCCAGCTGGACACAGGAGGAAAAGGCGATGATTGATGAACGCATACGAATTCAAGAAAATTATGATATGACTATGGAAACAGCTATTGATGAAGCGCGTGAAGAAGGCTTGGAGCGAGGGATAGAGAAAGGAATAGAGCGTGGACTTAAACAAGGCTTGGAACAAGGTCGTTATGAGGAGCGTCTAGAGTTGGTTCGCAAGATGCTCTCAAAAGGTCTATCACTAGAAGTTGTGTCAGATGTGACAGGTTTATCGCTTGAAGAACTAGAGGCATTGTTATCGTAAGAGCCAACCGATAGGAGGAAAAGGCGATGATTGATGAACGCATACGTATTCAAGAAAACTATGACATGACCATGGAAACAGCTATTGATGAAGCACGTGAAGAAGGCTTGGAACAAGGGATAGAACGAGGCCGTCATGAGGGACGATTAGAACTGATTCGTAAGATGCTCTCAAGAGGTCTACCGTTAAAAGTTGTGTCAGATGTGACAGGTTTATCGAGTGAAGAGCTAGAGGCCTTGTTATCGTAAGAATCAGTTAGGAATAAACATTTTTTTGAAAGTCAGAGGCAGTTTTTGTCTCTTTTTTTATTTTTTGGTATTTAACATTTGTAATACTAAAACATTCGGAAAATAATACTTTGAAGCGTAAAATTAAAAAAGACTGTCAAACGTTTGACAGGAATCTGAGAAAATAGATTTCAGGTATTTTCAAAATTTAGTTTGACAGTTCTTACCAGATAAGGCTTTTTTGGACATGCTAATTTTTCCTGTCTGACATGTGGCAGAAATCATCATTTTGTGCGACATTTTTAGACTGTCATTTATAGGTGAATGACTGAACTTTCTAATATGACAATGTTGTTAAGGCCTTGTTAAAATGGCTTTCCTAGCCTTTTCTTTTACTTTTTCATCCCTTATAATTTTCTTTGGTTTGTTTTCACGAAGATAAACAACAGCATTATCAACAATCGAATATGATGAAATCTCTATTTTCTCTTCCAACAGTGGTTTGGTTCTCAGATAGAGAGATTATGAAAAAAGTATCAGGAGAATAAAAGTGTTTAATGACAGTAAGACAAAACCAAAGTACAGTATCCGTAAATATTCCATTGGGGCAGCATCTGCCTTGATTGGTTTTATGACTTTCGTACACGGGCAAGTAGCTCATGCTGACGAGGCACAATCGATTAGTGACTTGACGAATGCCTCAAATCAGGTACAGGCTCCTCAAACAGCTTCAACAGCTCAGTTGGCGACTTCAGAGCCAACATCAGAGATTGTGCAAACGTCACAGCCTGCCAATATTATGCCGTCTCAACCTAAGGTAACGACTGTTCAAGCAGCTGAGCAGACTCCGACCATTGATCAAATGGTTGAGACAGTCACCCCTCAAAATCAAGAAACTTCAGCAAATGTCTTAACCAATGCGACTGAGGATCAAGGCCAAGGAAAGGAGTACAACACCGATAATTACGGTGCAAAGATGCCTTATACAAGCCATGAGGCTGAAAATGCGACTATTGAAAATGGCGCTACAATCCAACAGTCAACGGATATGGAATCTACGGCTGTAGAAGCGACTAACCAAACTTATGTCGAACTTCCTAAAAAGGATGCGGCAGTGACTTTCAATGTTACTGAGCCAGCCAATGCTTTGAATATGCGTTATACAATACCTGATGGTGCGTCAGGTCAGTTGGATGTGCAGGTTAATGGATCAAGCGTTGGTAATCTTGATTTGTCATCTCATTCAGCATGGCAGTACCTTAAAGGTGATCATGAGTATGATCAAGCTATTGATGGTTCAAGTGCCCGTTTTCGTTTTGATGAGACACGTCTCCTCCTCAAGGATATCCAATTAAAATCTGGTGATAAGATTTCTCTCGTTAAGAAGAAGGATGACAATGTCCCTTATGGTATTGATTTTATTGAGCTAGAACAGGCTCCAGCGCCAGTTGCCCAAAGTGAAAATAGTATCAGTATCGTGGATAAGGGTGCATCTGCTAATGATGATAGTGACGACACAGCTGCCCTACTTGCGGCTGTTGAAGAAGCTAAAGCCAGTGGAAAGTCTGTCTATATTCCAGAGGGACGTTTCAATTTTGATAAGCAAGTTAATATCGAAGCGGATAATCTAAAAATCTCAGGTGCCGGTGTTTGGCATACACAACTACACTTTACAAGTGACAAACGCTATGGTGGTGGTATTGTCTTTGGGCATAATAGTAACGGCATCGAGTTGAGCAATCTCTACATGGATTCCAACTTGACGTCTCGCTACAAGGAGGATGCACAGTACAAGGCTATTTCAGGAACACTTGGTAAGGATTCGCACATTCATGATATCTGGGTTCAGCATTTTGAAGTTGGTATGTGGATTGGCGACTACGATCAGACGGGAAATATGAAGTATACGGATGGTCTTATCGTTGAAAATACTCGTATCCGTAATAACTTGGCTGATGGTATTAACTTTGCCCAAGGTACCAAAAATTCAACAGTCAAAAACTCTAATATTCGTGGAAATGGTGATGATGGTTTGGCAATTTGGTCAAGCATTTCAGATGGGACCAATGCCGCAGCCGAGGAAAATAATAAATTCCTCAACAACACCATTGAATCAGGCTGGCGTGCGGCTGGTATCGGTATTTTTGGTGGTAAGGGGCATGAGATTTCAGGAAACCTCATCAAGGACGTCTTTGCTGGAGCAGGTATTCGTGTTAATACGGTGTTTGCTGGTCATAATTTCGACCATAATGATACTGGAATTAAGATACATGACAATACTATTCTAGGTTCAGGAACAACTAATGACCTCTATAACCTCCACCGTGGTGCCATTGATTTCCAACAGGTTCGTGGGACTATCAAGAATGTCGATGTTTACGATAATAAGCTACTGAACACCTTGGCTGATCCTGTGATTACCAAGAATTTTGAGATGGGTGACAATGGTAATGGAGAAATCCGTTTGTCTAATAATACGATAGATAACAAAGCGACGATTATTGGCAATGTCTCAGCAGTTTCTCCAACAAAACCTTAGCCAAAACCAGTTAATAATCCAGTCTCTGAAACTTCAGTTTCCAAAACGCCAAAGAGTGAGGTAAGTTCATCGGCCCCAGTTTCCGAAGCATCAACTAGTGAAGTAACTTCCGATACCTCAGCATCAGAAACACCAAAGAGTGAAGCCAGCTCGACAGCCCCAGTTTCCGAGTCTTCAACTAGTGTAGTGGTTTCTGAGACATCAGCATCAGAAACACCGAAGAGTGAAGCAGGCTCGACAGCCCCAGTTTCCGAAGTTTCAACTAGTGAAGTGGCTTCTGAAACTTCAGTTTCCAAAACGCCAAAGAGTGAGGTAAGTTCATCGGCCCCAGTTTCCGAAGCATCAACTAGTGAAGTAACTTCCGAGACCTCAGCTTCGGAAACACAGAAGAGTAAAGCAGGCTCAACTGCTCCAGTTTCTGAAGCATCAACTAGTGAAGTAACTTCCGAGACATCAGTTTCAGAAACACCGAAGAGTGAAGCAAGCTCGACAGTACCAGTTTCCGAAGTTTCAACCAGTGAAGTGGCTTCTGAGACATCAGTTTCAGAAACACCAAAGAGTGAAGTTAGTTCAACTACGCCAGCCTCTGAGTCACCAAAGAGCGATGAAGCATCAGGAGCTTCTTCTACCAGTCAAGTTGACGTAGCCATTACCTCTGACAGTCCAGAAAAAACTTCAACATCAGAAAGCACACAAAAGGATCCGATAAGAGAGGTTTCCTCAGAAGTTATTGAAAAGGGCTCAACAAGTCAGATTGCTGTTAAAGTCTCTGAAGCACCAACTACAGCACGTACATCTGAAGTTGTCAGCATTTTGCCAAATAGTCAGATCGCTTATAACAATGACCTAAAAATCCCTGTAACAAGTAGTCAGTTGGCTTCAGAAACCATTCCTTATCATTCTCTTTTGAATGCGAAATCAGTGGATGTGATTGCAAGTAAGGTCATGGCGGTTATGGCATCTGAAACATTAGCCTCAGAAGCGGCAACACTTGCAAGCTCTGAAGGTGCTATCAAAGAGATTAGCAGAGATTTGTCAGAATTGGCGGAAAGCAAGAAGGATGACAAGCCAGAGAATGTCGCACGTATTGATAAATCAACTGAAGCAAGTCAGGTGGCTAAGGCATCAGGTAGTCAAGAAAGCACTTCAAAAGAGCAAGGTAAGTCGAATACTACAACAGTCCTATTCCTTGTCGGGATCGGTGCAGCATTAAGCTTATCAACAGTTTACCTTACTAAGCATGGTAAAAATGTTAGTAAATAATAAGTAGGAAGCATCCAAGAAATGGGATGTTTTTTACATATGCCTAAAAACACCAACAAATCAAATGTCGTCACTATGTCAGAAGCAGACGCCATCTCCCAAGGTAAACGGCACACAACTAAAGAATGATGAAGAGCTGGACAAGATGTCCAGTTTTTTTCGCAAAATGATTTCACATTTCACCACTTTTATTTGAAAATTTGATATACTGAGTCTATCAAAACACTTAAAAGGATAGTCATTTGAACTCTTTTTAAGTTATAAGAAAGGAAACTAAATATGATTTGGATTATTATCGCCATTATTGTTGTTCTTGTGATCTTTGTTATTGCAAGTTATAACGGCTTGGTTAAAAGCCGTATGCAGACTAAGGAGGCCTGGAGTCAGATTGATGTTCAATTGAAACGTCGTAATGATCTCCTTCCTAACTTGATTGAAACCGTTAAAGGTTACGCTAAATATGAAGGTTCAACGCTTGAAAAAGTAGCAGAACTTCGTAATCAGGTTGCAGCAGCAACATCCCCTGCCGCAGCTATGCGTGCCAGTGATGAATTGACACGTCAGGTTTCTGGCATCTTTGCGGTAGCTGAAAGTTACCCTGACCTTAAGGCTAGTGCTAACTTTAGTCAGCTTCAAGAAGAGTTGACAAACACTGAAAATAAAATTGCCTACTCACGTCAACTTTATAACAGTGTGACAAGTAACTACAATGTGAAATTGGAAACATTCCCGAGCAATGTTATTGCCAAAATGTTTAGCTTTAAGGCTGCTGAATTCCTTGAAACACCTGAAGCAGAAAAAGCTGTTCCTAAGGTTGATTTCAGTGGATTAGGTAACTAATATGTTATTTGATCAAATCGCTCGAAATAAGAGAAGGACTTGGCTTTTACTTCTGGTCTTTTTCCTCTTGTTGGGTCTTGTTGGTTATGCTGTTGGTTATCTTTGGCTAGGTTCTGGTTATGGTGGATTGATTCTTGCTTTGGTTATTGGTTTCATTTATGCTGTGACCATGATTTTTCAGTCAACTAATCTTGTTATGGCCATGAATGGTGCACAAGAAGTGGATGAACAAACAGCCCCAGATCTTTATCATGTGGTTGAGGATATGGCAATGGTGGCACAGATTCCCATGCCACGTGTCTTTATTGTCAACGATCCTTCAATGAATGCTTTTGCGACTGGTTCTAGCCCTCAGAATGCTGCAGTAGCAGCTACAACAGGTCTCCTTGCGGTTATGAACCGTGAGGAGCTTGAAGGAGTTATGGGACATGAAGTAAGCCATATTCGCAACTATGACATTCGTATTTCTACCATTGCAGTGGCCTTGGCTTCTGCCATTACCATGTTAGCTGGAATGGCACGCAATATGATGTTCTGGGGTGGCGGTCGCCGTAGGAGTGATGATGATCGTGATGGAGGCAGTGGTTTGGAGATTATTCTTCTCATTGTTTCCTTAATCTCTATTATCTTGGCACCTTTGGCAGCCACCTTGGTTCAACTGGCTATTTCACGCCAGCGTGAATTTTTAGCTGATGCTTCTAGCGTCGAATTGACACGTAACCCACAAGGTATGATTAACGCTCTGCTCAAGCTTGATAATAGTGCTCCTATGCAACATCATGTAGATGATGCCAGTGCTGCCCTCTATATCAATGATCCTAAAAAGGAATCTAGTTTGCAGAAGCTCTTTTACACTCACCCACCAATCTCAGAACGGGTGGAACGCTTAAAACATATGTAAAAAAGAGAGACTGATGACACTTCTAAGGGTGTTTATCAGCCTCTCTTTTTAGATTGATTCGATATAAAGGTTACTAGCAATGGCTTCTGGGATTTGGATGTCCTTTCCATCAATATGTAGTCGGTAGAGTTGTGTGAAAGGGTCAAAGCCTTCCAAGGTAAAAGGTGTTCCAATTTTAAGACCGACAGTCTTCAAATAATGGATTAGATCAATTTGATCTTGAACTCGACGAAGGACATAGTCTCCAGGAGCAAGGCCTTGTGTAAAAGTTTGGTTATAAAATTCTTCTATGAGTTGACCTGATTTGGGAATTTGCCCGCCATGTGGACAAGTTTGAGGATAATTGAGTAGGCGGTCAAGAGCATTGATGAAGTGATCAGAGACAGTATGCTCTAAAATTTCAGCCTCTTGATGAATTTGATCGCAAGAATATTGCAAGTGGTCCGCCAAAAAGACTTCGATAAGGCGATGTTTCCGATAGAGTTCAGCAACGTTGATTGTACCTGTTTCCGTTAGGAGATAGCCCTTGTCTTTATCTTTGATGATGAGGTCTTCTGAAATCAATTTTTTAATCATTTCCGTCACAGCAGGTGGAGACACCTCCATGCGGTTTGCGATTTCCTTATTAGTGATTTTACCTTCTTCAGTACCAATCTCATAGATACATTTGAGGTAGTCTTCTTTATTAGGTGTCATGTCTTTTCCTTTGAAAATAGTCTCACCTTAGTATAACAGATTTTTCAGAAGAATACAGAACATATCTCAGACAAGATTTTTACTGATTCAAGCCCTGGGCGATTTTATCCAGATTATATTTCATCATGTTGTAGTAGCTATCGCCCTTTTGCCCTTTTTTGGCAATAGAATCTGTAAAGATTTTTGCATAAATAGGAATATTGGTATCCTTAGCGACTGTTTTCATAGGGCGGTCATCGACACTAGATTCGACAAAGAGAGCTGGTACCTTGGTTTGACGGAGTTTTTCCACAAGTGTTTTGATCTGGTCCGGTGTGCCTTCTTCTTCAGTATTGATTTCCCAGATGTAGGCAGATGGTACTCCATAGGCTTTAGAGAAGTATTTGAAACATCCTTCACTAGTGACAATCAGTTTTTTTTCATCAGGAATGTTCTTAAAGGTCTCTTTAGCTTCTTGGTCCAGTTTACTAAGTTTGTTAGTATAGGTTTCTAGATTCTTTTCGTAATAGGTCTTGTTTTTGGGGTCCTTAGCAATGAGTTGCTTAGCAATATTTCGCGCATAAATAATCCCATTTTCCAGATTAAGCCAAGCGTGGGGATCCTCCTTGCCTTTTTCTGACTGACCTTCAAGATAAATCACCTCAACACCATCACTAACTGCAAAATAATCTTTGTTTTCTATCTTATGGGCATTTTTAACCAACTTAGTAAACCAGGCATTCCCACCAGTTTCTAAATTGATACCGTTATAAAAAATCAAGTCAGCTTGTGACGTCTTTTTTACATCTTCAGGAAGAGGTTCGTATTCGTGAGGGTCCTTACCAACGGGGACAATACTGTGGAGTTTGATTTTATCTCCAGCAATATTTTTGGTGATATCGGCAATAATGGAATTAGTCGTAACAACTCGTAATTTATCATTGCTATTGCCTTGTTTATTGCTACACGCTGCTAAAGCAACTACCGCTAAAAGTAATAGTGCCATTGTTGATAGTATTTTTTTCATAATATTTCCATCCTGTTATTTTATTGTTGATAAGTCTTATTCATGCCACTCTGTTTAGGGACGATGAAAAAGCTGATGAGAAAGAGAAGAGCAGATGTTAGTACAATACTTGAACCGGCCGCAATGTTAAAACTATAGCCGATAAAAAGACCTAGAACAGATGCTAGGGCCCCAAAACCTGATGAGAGGAGAATCATGGTTTTAAGGCTATTAGCATATAGATAGGCGGTGGCAGCCGGTGTGATTAAAAGAGCTACAATAAGAATAGTGCCAACACTTTGCATAGCAGTTACAGCAACCAAGGTTAGAATAACCATAAGTAAGTAATGGTAGAAAGTGACTTTAACTCCAATAGACTTAGCTAAGATTGGGTCAAAGGATGTCAGGAGTAGAGGGCGAAAGAAAATTGTTATAGTTGTTAGTACGAGAAGGGCAACGGCAATCGTTATCCACATATCCAAGTCTTGTACAGCCAGAATATTTCCAAAGAGAATATGAAAGAGATCTGTGGAACTATTTGCGATACCTATGAGAATAATACCAAGAGCTAGAAAGCTCGAAAAGGTAATACCGATTGCTGTGTCACTCTTAATAATGGAATTGCTTTTGATATAGGTAATTATAGTAGAAGCTAAAAGACCAAAGACGATAGCTCCTATGAAAAAATTAATACCTAAGATAAAGGAAATGGCTACTCCAGGTAAAACCGCATGTGAAATCGCATCACCCATAAGTGACATGCCTCTTAGAATAATAAAACAGCCAACAGCCCCCCCGACAATTCCAACAACTAAAGCCGTTATAAGGGCGTTCTGTAAGAAGTGGAAATTAAGCAAACCATCAATAAATTCAGAAAACATTTGAATCTCCTTTATAAAATAAACTGTTTCCGTAGGTTTTACGGAGATTAGCCTCATTAAAAACAAGATTAGTAGGCCCGCTAGCAATCAATTTACGATTGAGGAGAACGACTTGGTCAAAATAATGAGGGACCTTGCTCAAATCATGGTGAACAATGAGAATAAGCTTGCCTTGTTTCCTAAGTTCTCTCAAGGTGTTCATGATAATATCCTCACTAACGGAATCAATCCCAACGAAGGGCTCATCTAATAGGAGGATATCTGCCTCTTGTAGAAGACAACGAGCGATCAGAACACGTTGAAATTGGCCACCTGATAATTGGCTTATCTGGCGATGAGCCAGATCATTTAAACCGAGTAGAGCTAAAGCTTTTGTGACCTTAGACCAATCTCTTTTAGATAGACGTTTAAAGAACTTGGTTTTAGAATAGAGGCCTAGAGAGACGCACTCTCTGACAGTAATTGGAAAGTTAAAATCAATCTCCGCCTTTTGTGCAACATAGGAAAGATGATTCAATTGCTGACGAATAGGCTGTTTATTGAATAGGAATTGCCCAGAGTGAGGGATAATACCAATAAGTGCTTTAATTAGGGTTGATTTGCCAGCACCATTAGGTCCAATAATCCCAGTGATACTTGGTCCGTCTAGGTTTAAGGTGATATTATCTAGAGCTAATGTCTGTTGGTAAGACACATTAATATTTTCAATTTGAATCATTAGTTGCCTCCTGTTAATTAATATATCTTAAAATAAAAATTAAGTCAAGTGAATATAATAAATTAAGTATGGTTAACTAAATCATGTTAATTTAATGATCTTAGGGTAGTGAATGAGAGTACATTTTTATATCAACTATTCTAATCGGTCAGACTGTTTGATACTTTTGAGGAGGTAAAAAAGAACAGTATTTTCCACAATTTGTACTATCTCATTCTTTTTTTCAAGAAATCATTTAATTTTTATTTTCGAAAACTAGTCATCTTTCCATATTTCTGGCATAATAGAGGTATGGAATTTACAATTCAACGAATGACACGTATTGCCATTCTAACAGCACTGGCCATTGGATTACGGTCAGCTTTTATAGGGCTTCCCAATATTCAGCCTATAACAGCTATGTTTTTTGTCGCTGTCCTTTATTTAGGTTTGGTGGATGGTCTACTCATTATGGCTCTAACCATGGCTATCTCAGGCTTTCTATATGGCTTTGGTCCTTGGGTTTTTAATCAGATTTTGACTTTTGGAGTGTTAATGGCTCTTTGGAGTTTGATTGCACCTCGAGTATCATTAGTTTGGCAGATTGTTTTGGTAACCATTTTGTCCTTTCTCTATGGTGTTTTAATGGATTATGGTTATGGTCTTCTGTTCAAGAGTGGCTTGACCTTCGTTATCTCAGGCTTACTTTATGACACTTACCATGCAGTATCAACACTGTTATTCTATCCATTTATCCAGTCTATTTTTAGGAGGTTTGTAAAATGAAAAAAATATTGTCATATATTGTTCTTGCCCTTTCTCTTGTCACCTTAGTTGCATGTGGTAAAAGCGAAGCAGCTAAGCTCACAAGAACAAGTAGCCAGCAGTCTCAGAGTCAAGGCAAGGTAACCTTGATTTTGAAAACAGAAAAAGAAAGTAAGAAGAAAGCAGTAAATATCCAAAAAGGTGATACTGTTCTTGATGTCTTGGAAGAAGTTTATCCAGTCCAAGAAAATGATGGTTTTATTACTGAGATTGACGGTATTTCTCAAGATAAAGACAAGGGTATCTATTGGATGTTTGATGTCAATGGCAAGTTAGGTGAGAAAGCCGCTAATCAACTTAAAGTTGAAAACGGTGATGAAATCAAATTCTACCAAGAGAAATATAATTAAGATTCTGGGCTCTGTTTCAGAGTCTTTTTTTAATAAAGTTCGGAAATAGGAGCAAGATGTTTTTCAAAAAAGTCCGAAGATTCCCAAAGAACTGACGATTTACAGAAAAAATAGTTTACTTTTGTTTTAAAAGTGATATGATAAAAGGGTACTACATAAAGTAAGGAGAATACGGTTTGGCTTTTAACAAATTGGAAAGCAGTAACAACCAGGAAATCATCTCTGAAGAAGTTGGTATCTTGAAAGAATTGTTGGATGATGCAACAAGAGGCATGGCTGGAGAGCAAGGCCTCACAACTATCCGACATTTGGTTGAACTTTATGATGAAGGTGACTATGTGGCCCTTACACAAGCCATTTCAAAAATGACAAATGACGATATGGTCGTGGCATCACGCTATTTCTCTTTGTTGCCTCTTTTGATTAACATCTCTGAGGACGTTGACTTGGCTTATGAAGTTAACCACAAAAATAATATTGATGAAACCTACCTTGGTAAGTTGTCTGAGACTTTTGATGTTGTCGCTGAAAGTGACAATGCGCGTGACATTCTTGAACATGTTAATGTCGTGCCAGTATTGACAGCTCACCCAACTCAGGTTCAACGTAAAACAATGCTTGAATTGACTAACCATATTCACGAACTTCTCCGTAAGCATCGTGATGTGAAGGCTGGTCTTATTAACAAGGATAAATGGTATGCGGATTTGCGTCGTTATGTGGAAATCATGATGCAAACTGATATCATTCGTGAAAAGAAACTTAAGGTTAAAAACGAAATCACTAACGTTATGGAGTATTACAACTCCTCATTGATTAAGGCGATTACAAACCTATCGCACGAATTCAAACGTTTAGCTGTTGAAAAAGGAATCGAACTTGATAATCCAACACCTATTACAATGGGGATGTGGATTGGTGGTGACCGTGATGGGAACCCATTTGTAACAGCAGAAACCCTCAAACTTTCTGCAACGGTTCAAAGTGAAGTTATCCTCAATTATTATATTGAAAAAGTTGATAACCTTTACCGTTCGTTCTCACTCTCATCACGTTTGACTGAAGTTTCAGAAACAGTAGCAGAAATGGCGAAACATTCTCCAGATACATCAGTTTATCGTGAAAATGAACCTTATCGTCGTGCTTTCAGTTACATTCAATCTAAACTGATTCAAACGCTTCTTTTCTTCAAAGAAGGTAACTTTAACAAGGAAAGAGTTTCTAAACGTCTTTCTGAAAAGGTTAGCTTCGGTTCAGTCTCAACTGGTGAAGTTGTAGCTGATTACGTGCAACAACGTCTCAGCCAAAGTCTTCAAGCTGTCTCTCAACAAACGACTGAATTTTATGAAACAGCTGAAGCTTTCCATGATGACCTTTTGGCAATTAAAAATTCACTTCTTGAAAATGACGATGCTGTCTTGATTTCAGGTGATTTCGAAGAGCTTCTTCAAGCAGTGGAAGTCTTTGGTTTCTATCTGGCTACAATTGATATGCGTCAAGACTCAAGTGTTCATGAAACTTGTGTTGCTGAGTTGCTTAAGTCAGCAAACATTGTTGATAACTATAGTGAGTTGACTGAGGTTGAAAAAGTTGCCGTTCTTCTTAAGGAATTGCAAGAAGATCCTCGTACTTTGTCATCAACTAATGTGCCTAAGTCTGAAATCCTTGAAAAAGAATTGTCTATCTTCCGCACAGCTCGTCTTTTGAAAGACCATATTGGTGAAGATGTGATCAAACAACATATCATTTCTCATACTGAAAGTGTATCTGATATGTTTGAATTGGCTATCTTGCTTAAAGAAGTTGGTTTGGTTGATATAGAACGTGCACGTGTCCAAATCGTTCCTCTCTTTGAGACTATCGAAGACTTGGAAAATTCTAACGATATTATGAAACAATATCTTGGCTATGATATTGTTAAACGTTGGATTAAAAATAGTAACAATTACCAAGAAATCATGTTGGGTTACTCAGACTCTAACAAAGATGGTGGTTACTTGTCATCTGGTTGGACCCTCTACAAGGCTCAAAATGAATTGACTAAGATTGGGGAAGAGCGTGGTATTAAGATTACCTTCTTCCATGGTCGTGGTGGTACTGTTGGTCGTGGTGGTGGCCCATCATATGATGCCATTACTTCTCAACCATTTGGTACAATCAAAGACCGTATCCGCTTGACTGAACAAGGTGAGGTTATCGGTAATAAATATGGTAACAAGGATGCTGCTTACTACAATCTTGAAATGCTTGTTTCAGCTGCTCTTGACCGTATGGTGACACGTCAAATTGCCGATCCAGAAGAATTGGTTGATTTCCGTGAGGTTATGGACGGAATTGTTCACGATTCAAATGTTATTTATCGTGACCTTGTCTTTGGAAATGAACATTTCTACGATTACTTCTTTGAAGCTAGTCCTATTAAAGAAGTGTCAAGTTTGAATATTGGTTCTCGTCCAGCTGCTCGTAAGACTATCACTGAAATTTCTGGTCTTCGTGCCATCCCTTGGGTATTCTCATGGTCACAAAACCGTATCATGTTCCCAGGTTGGTATGGGGTTGGTTCAGCCTTCAATCATTATATTCAAGCTGAAGAAGGTAACCTTGAAAAACTTCAACATATGTTTGAAACATGGCCATTCTTCCGTTCACTCTTGTCGAATGTTGACATGGTACTTTCAAAATCAGATATGAATATTGCCTTCCACTATGCACAATTGGCGAAAGATGAAGAAGTCCGTAGTGTCTTCGATATTATCTTGGATGAATGGCAATTGACTAAGAATGTTATTCTTGCTATTGAAAAACATGATGGTTTCCTTGATGAAAGCCCATCACTTAAAGCAAGTCTAGACTTCCGCTTGCCATACTTCAACGTTTTGAACTACATCCAAATTGAATTGATTAAACGTCTTCGTAACAATGATTTGACTGATGACGAAATTAGTCTTATCCATATTTCTATTAATGGTATTGCAACAGGACTTCGTAACTCAGGTTAATCAAACAGACAGACTTTTGCTCATCACTATTGTGGTGGGCTTTTTGTTATGGCAAAATTTCTGTTATAATAAAACCATGATTGCTATGGAAACCATTGAAAAGCTGTCTAAAGAATCCCTACCAATGTTAACAGTCTTAGCTGGTGAAGATTTGGGGCAGTATAGTCAAGCTAAAGAAACATTTTTAAAACAAATCGGTTTTGATCCCAGTGACTTGACCTATTCCTATTTTGATATGTCTGAGACGACCTATCAGGAGGCTGAACTGGATTTAGAAAGTATGCCTTTTTTTGTGGATGAGAAGGTGGTCATTTTTGATCATTTCGCAGATATGACCACAGCGAAAAAATCCTATCTGGATGATAAGGAGCTAAAACGGCTTGAAAGTTACCTTCAGTCGCCTGTGGAAACGACTCGACTTGTTTTAATGGCATCGGGAAAACTTGATGGTAAGCGTCGCTTAGTAAAACTATTAAAGCGTGATGCCTTGGTACTTGAAACCAGTCCTCTAAAGGATGCGGAACTTAAAACGTATTTTCAAAAAAAAGCGCATCAAGAGGGACTTATTTTTGATACAGGTGTTTTTGAGGAGCTCTTAATCAAGTCAAATTTTGACTTTTCAGATGTTCAAAAAAACATGGCCTTTTTAAAGGGCTACAAAGCGGAAGGAAATATCTCATCCAAGGATATTGCCGAAGCAATCCCAAAGAGCTTGCAGGATAATATCTTTGACATGACCCAACTCCTTTTACGAGGTGACATTAATGGGGTACGTGAACTGGTTCATGATTTGCGCCTCCAGGGAGAGGATGATATTAAGTTAATAGCGGTTATGTTGGGACAATTTCGTACCTATTTACAAGTGAAACTCCTATCTGCTCAAGGTAAAAGTGAACAGCAAATTGTCGTAAGCCTTTCGGATTATCTAGGACGTAAAGTTAATCCATATCAGATTCGCTATGCTCTTAGAGACAGTCGTCCATTATCTATAGAATTTTTGAAGACGAGTATCAAGAGTTTGATTGAGACTGATTATCAGATTAAAAATGGTACTTACGATAAAGAGTATTTGTTTGATTTAGCACTTCTGAAGATAGGCTCACATCGTTAATATTTGAGATTTTTCGTGATTTAGTAAGCAAATTTTTTGAAAGCTCTATCATTTTAGGGTAAAATGAAGAAAAAATGAAATGAGGACCCTTAATATGGCTATTATCCTTCCAGACCTTCCTTACGCTTATGATGCATTGGAACCATACATTGATGCTGAAACAATGACCCTTCACCACGACAAACACCACGCAACTTATGTAGCAAACGCTAATGCTGCGCTTGAAAAACACCCTGAAATTGGTGAAGACCTTGAAGCGCTTTTGGCTGATGTCGAAAAAATTCCAGCAGATATCCGTCAAGCACTTATTAACAATGGTGGTGGACATCTTAATCACGCACTTTTCTGGGAACTTTTATCACCAGAAAAACAAGAACCAACTGCAGAAGTAGCAGCTGCTATTAACGAAGCTTTTGGTTCATTTGAAGCTTTCCAAGAAGCTTTTACTGCAGCAGCAACAACTCGTTTTGGTTCAGGTTGGGCATGGCTTGTGGTTAACGCAGAAGGTAAACTTGAAGTTGTTTCAACTGCCAACCAAGATACACCAATCTCAGACGGTAAAAAACCAATCTTAGCACTTGACGTTTGGGAACACGCTTACTACCTAAACTACCGTAACGTACGTCCAAACTACATCAAAGCCTTCTTTGAAATCATCAATTGGAATAAAGTTGCTGAGCTTTACGCAGCAGCTAAATAAGCCTAGAATCATCCTCGTTCTTGAGGGTGATTTTTTTGTAATAGGGC
Organism: Streptococcus sp. C150; assembly: GCF_000187445.1. Taxonomy (NCBI): domain Bacteria; kingdom Bacillati; phylum Bacillota; class Bacilli; order Lactobacillales; family Streptococcaceae; genus Streptococcus; species Streptococcus sp. C150. The sequence goes on from NZ_GL698449.1 coordinate 398,513, forward strand.
TGTAAAATCTCCTTGCTTTTTAGGGCATTATAGCTTAAACTATTATTGTTATGAAAAAAAGAAAAAACATTCAAGCAAAAAGTATAGTGGAAGTCGCCGAAAAACTAAAGACAAGAAGGAAGATTCGCTAGAACAAGACCTTCAAAACGATATCAAAAAAGACGGCAAAAATGATATCAAGGATGATAAGAAGGATGTCAAAAAAGACGCCAAAAAGTCCAAGAAGAAAGAAACGAAAAAAGAACATAAAAAGTCTTCTAAAAAATCTGTAGATAAGAAGCCTGCTAAGGAAACAGTCGTATCAGATGAACAAAAGGAAAAGGAACCAAAAACTGAACCTTTAGCATTAAGGAGCAAGCGTTCTAAGAAATCTAGATCTAAGTCAAAATCCAAGTCATCTCGAGATGATAAAAAAGCTTACCTTATTTTGGCTTTCCTAGGTGCTTTGGTGGTTCTTTTGTTTATTGCTATGCTTGCTCTAGCAGGGCGCGGTAAGCAAGCTGGTCACTCAGGTAACTTTGGAAATATTTTTGGATCCAGTTCAAAAGTGGCTAAAAAAGATGAGAAGGAAAAAGAGGAAAAGGTCACACCAACCAACAAGTCAGCTGAAGCTAAACAAGCTGTTATGGATGCTGATGCTAACACGATGGCAGCCAATGGTTTGACTTATGACTATGCCAATATGACTTTGAACCAAGTGGTCGAAGCTTATCTGGCTGATCAAGGTATTGATGCTAGCCAAATTGCTTTCTCATACAAGAATACCAAAACTAATGAGCATTATTCCATGAATGATACTCAACCAATGACTGCAGGCTCTACCTACAAATTGCCATTAAACATGCTTGTCATGGATGAGGTCAATAAAGGTAAACTTTCTTTAACGGAACGTTTTGATATTACGAACACTGAGTATGAGTATCAAGGTGAGCATGATAATTATGTTGCTGCCTTTGGTGGTTCAATGACCATTCCAGAAATGCAAGAATATTCTCTTGTATACTCTGAAAATACTCCAGCTTATGCTTTGGCAGAACGCCTAGGTGGTATAGAGAAATTCTATGGTATGCTTGATAAATATGGTAAGTCAAAAGGTGATGTTAAGACTATCCAAATGCATGGTAATAAGACAACAACAGATTATTACATTCAAGTTTTGGATTACCTTTGGAAACATCAGGACAACTACAAGGATATTCTCCATTACATTGGTGAATCATTCCCTAATGAGTACTATAAGACCTACCTTCCTGATTTAACGATTTATCAAAAACCAGGTTATGTCCGTGAAGCACTAAACGTTGATGCTATTGTTATGGAAGACACACCTTACATGGTAGCAATCTATACACGTTACCTCGGTGGTTCGACTGAAGACTCATCGGAAATTAGTGGTTGGGGTCTTCAACAACTGGGTATGCTCTGTTATGTGATTAACGAGTGGCACCGTGTTAATATGAATTAATAAATCAAAAAGCCGAAATCATCGGCTTTTTTTGCTTTATTTGATGAAAGTGAGAAATAAAATACTTACAAACAGAAAAGGTACAAATGCGATTTTTTGCTTGAGGTCTTTACTGACTAGGAAATAAATAAGTCCCAAAAGACAAGCTATTTCGATAGCCAGTAGTATTTGAGAAAATGGGAAAATGAGTGAGGCGCTTGCCAAGTAGAGAAAATCACCTTCTCCGATATTTAGGTGTTTGAGATAAGCTAGGATAGCAAGTGAGAGTCCTAAAGTAAAGGTTAGGTAAAAGTTTCCCAAAAAAATGAGAGGCGTAGTTCCAAGTAGCCAAATAACAAGTGGGTAAGATTGATGTTTTAAATCAAAGAGTGTTAGACAGAGACTGAAAATAATAAAGTAGGCTTCAGCGAAATCTAGAAAGTGGTGTAAAAAGAGTAAACAGACTACTCCGCAGAACAGTTCAATAAAGAGATAACGATAAGGAATAGGTTTTTGACAAAAACGACACCTAGATTTTAGAATAAGTTGTGAGAAGACAGGTACCATCTCAAAAAATCGCAATGAGTGCTTACAAAAGCTGCAGTGGCTGCTAGGAGTCACTATGGATTCTTCGGGGAAACGGTCACAAACCAAGCCAATAAATGAGCCTAAGGAAGCTCCTAGAAAAAAATAAATGATACTTAACATACCTATGTATTCGAAAAAGAGTCAAAAAAATCATTATATTTGACTCTTATTTAGAAATGTTCTAAAATAAAGATGTAAACAATAGTAATTCTAAATAAGGAGAAAAAATATGGTACATACAATTAAAGAAACTATCACTGAAACAGTTAATGATCATGTTACAGCATCAACAAACACTAAAACTAAAGCAGTCTTGAATCAAGCAGTTGCTGATTTGTCTGTGGCAGCTTCAATTGTCCACCAAGTACACTGGTATATGCGTGGTTCTGGTTTCCTTTATCTTCATCCAAAAATGGATGAATTAATGGATAGCTTGAACGGTCATCTTGATGTTATTAGCGAACGTTTGATTACTATTGGTGGGGAACCATTTTCAACACTCGTTGAGTTTTCATCTAATTCAGGATTGACGGAAACTACAGGTACTTTTGATAAATCAATGACTGATCAAATCAAATTGTTGGTTGATACATATAAATACTTGTCAGTTTTGTTCCAAGTTGGTTTGGATATTACAGATGAAGAAGGAGATGCTCCTTCAAATGATATCTTTACAGCAGCTAAGTCAGAAATTGATAAAACAGTCTGGATGTTGACTGCTGAACTTGGTAAAGAACCTGGCTTGAAATAAGCATTTTTCTGAGTTAAGATGATTGTCAAGAGTTCCTTTAAAAGTGTATAATATTAACAAATACTTTTAGAAGAAGGAATGGACGATATGTCTCAACATCGACGTAGTTTAAGCGTTTATGAAGATGTCTTGAATCAGTTAAAGGCGAAGGGAATTCGATTGACGGAGTCTCGCAAAGCTGTTATCCGTTATTTGATGATGTCTGATCAGCACCCTAGTGCAGATGTGATATATTATGATCTCCTCCCTGACAACCCAGGTATGAGTCTTGCGACTGTTTATAACAATCTAAAGGTTTTGGTTGAAGAGGGAATCGTCTCAGAAATTAAAGTAAACAATGATAATACGACCTACTATGATTTTATGGGACATGATCATTTGAATATTGTTTGTGAAAAATGTGGTCATATCACTGACTTAGACTTGCCAATTCCTTCTTTCAAGGAAGAAGTTGAATCGCAGACAGGATTCCGTATCACTCGAGAACAGATGATTTTCCATGGCATTTGCCCGAATTGCCAATAGATTAAAACCTGAGTCTTATCGGCTTGGGTTTTAAATTTTGCATTGATAATTTGTAAAGGTTTTCAATAGTCTCTTGTCATGACTGAAGCTTTTTGCTAAAATATTGCTATGAGAACTTTATATGATGTTCAACAGTTGTTGAAGCAATTTGGCATAATAGTTTATCTAGGTAAAAGACTTTATGATATTGAGATGATGAAAATTGAGTTAGAGGCTCTTTACCAGAATGGCTTAATTGATAAAGACAATTATCTATCTGCTGAAATGATTTTACGACATGAGCATCGCATTGAAATGGAGAAAGAAAATGAGCAAAAAACTCTTGGGTATTGACCTTGGTGGAACAACTGTCAAATTTGGTATTTTGACTGCAGAAGGTAGCGTTCAGGAAAAATGGGCGATTGAAACAAATACGCTTGAAGATGGACGTCACATCGTTCCAAATATTATTGAGTCCTTGAAACACCGTTTGGCAATGTACGGACTCACTGCAGATGACTTTATTGGAATTGGTATGGGATCTCCGGGTGCTGTTGACCGTAAAAATAAGACGGTAACAGGTGCCTTCAACCTAAACTGGGCAGACACTCAAGAAGTTGGATCTGTCATTGAAAAAGAATTGGGTATTCCATTCGCTATTGATAATGATGCAAATGTGGCTGCTTTAGGTGAACGTTGGGTTGGTGCTGGTGCCAACAATCCAGATGTTGTTTTTGTAACACTTGGAACAGGTGTAGGTGGCGGTGTCATCGCTGACGGTAATTTGATTCACGGTGTTGCTGGTGCTGGTGGTGAGATTGGTCATATTATCGTTGAACCTGAAACAGGTTTTGAATGTACATGTGGAAATAATGGCTGTTTGGAAACTGTAGCTTCAGCAACTGGTGTGGTTCGTTTGGCACGTCATATGGCCGAGGAGTATGAAGGTGATTCACCCATTAAGGCTGCTGTAGATAACGGTGAACAAGTAACAAGTAAAGATATCTTTATGGCTGCAGCTGAAGGAGATAAGTTCGCCGATAGTATTGTTGACAAAGTGTCAGAATACCTTGGCCTTGCCACAGCAAATATTTCAAACATCCTTAACCCTGATTCTGTAGTTATCGGTGGTGGTGTTTCAGCTGCTGGAGAATTCTTACGTAGTAGAGTAGAAAGTTATTTTGTACGTTATGCTTTCCCACAAGTACGTCGTACAACAAAAGTGAAATTGGCTGAGCTTGGTAATGATGCTGGTATCATTGGAGCTGCCAGTCTAGCTCTTACAATTCAAAAATAATGCGAAAAGGTGTATCTGACCAACTGGGGTCCTATTACACCTTTTTCTTATTGAAAAACGTTTACAATTGGTCTGGGTTCTGCTATTTTCTTAAAATTGTGGTATACTTGAAAAGTTGAAATAAAAATTAAAGAGGAAAAAATGACTAAATATAGAGAAGACATCCGTAACGTTGCCATTATTGCGCACGTTGACCACGGGAAAACAACACTTGTAGATGAATTGTTGAAACAATCGCATACCCTTGATGAACGTAAGGAACTTGATGAGCGTGCAATGGACTCTAACGATCTTGAAAAAGAACGTGGTATTACTATCCTTGCTAAAAATACAGCTGTTGCTTACAAAGGTACTCGTATCAATATCATGGACACACCAGGGCACGCAGACTTTGGTGGAGAAGTTGAACGTATCATGAAAATGGTTGATGGGGTTGTCCTTGTTGTTGATGCCTACGAAGGAACTATGCCTCAAACACGTTTTGTGTTGAAAAAAGCGCTTGAGCAAAATTTGACACCTATTGTTGTTGTTAACAAGATTGATAAACCATCAGCTCGCCCTGAAGAAGTTGTTGATGAAGTCCTAGAACTCTTCATCGAACTTGGCGCCGATGATGATCAGTTGGAATTCCCAGTTGTATATGCATCAGCGATTAATGGTACATCATCATTGTCAGATAATCCTGCTGATCAAGAGCACACTATGGCTCCAATCTTTGACACGATTATTGATCACATCCCAGCTCCTGTAGATAACTCAGATGAGCCACTTCAATTTCAAGTGTCACTTCTTGACTACAACGACTTTGTTGGACGTATTGGTATTGGACGTGTCTTCCGTGGAACTGTAAAAGTTGGTGACCAAGTTACTCTTTCAAAACTTGACGGAACAACTAAAAACTTCCGTGTTACGAAACTTTTTGGTTTCTTTGGTTTGGAGCGTCGTGAAATTGATGAAGCTAAAGCTGGTGACTTGATTGCCATCTCAGGTATGGAAGATATCTTCGTTGGTGAAACAATCACACCAACAGATGCTGTTGAACCATTGCCAGTACTTCGTATTGATGAACCAACTCTTCAAATGACTTTCTTGGCCAACAACTCACCATTTGCCGGTCGTGAAGGTAAACACGTAACATCACGTAAGGTTGAAGAACGTCTTTTGGCAGAATTGCAAACGGACGTTTCTCTTCGTGTAGATCCGACTGATTCACCTGATAAATGGACGGTTTCAGGTCGTGGTGAATTGCACTTGTCAATTCTTATTGAAACAATGCGTCGTGAAGGATATGAACTTCAAGTATCTCGTCCAGAGGTAATCATTAAAGAAATTGATGGTGTAAAATGCGAACCATTTGAACGTGTTCAAATTGATACTCCTGAAGAGTACCAAGGTTCTATTATTCAAGCCCTTTCGGAACGTAAAGGTGATATGCTTGATATGCAAATGGTTGGTAATGGTCAAACACGTATTATTTTCCTTGTACCAGCACGTGGTCTTATCGGATTCTCTACTGAATTCTTGTCTATGACACGTGGTTACGGTATCATGAACCATACCTTTGACCAATACATGCCAGTTGTAGCGGGAGAAATCGGTGGACGTCACCGTGGTGCCCTTGTTTCTATTGATACAGGTAAGGCGACAACTTATTCAATTATGCGTATTGAAGAACGTGGTACAATCTTTGTTAACCCAGGTACAGAAGTATATGAAGGTATGATTGTCGGTGAAAATGCTCGTGAAAATGACCTTGGTGTTAATATCACTACAGCAAAACAAATGACAAATGTTCGTTCAGCTACGAAGGACCAAACAGCCGTAATCAAGACTCCACGTATCTTGACACTTGAAGAATCACTTGAATTCTTGGATGATGATGAGTACATGGAAGTAACACCTGAATCTATCCGCTTGCGTAAACAAATTTTGAATAAAGCAGAGCGTGATAAAGCTAACAAACGTAAGAAGAAAGCAGCAGAAGCTGAATAATTTATAGGGAGGAGAAGGAATGTTTTATCTGATTGTTGCTATATTGATTTCGTCATTTTATTTCTTTATTGCACCCAAGTCGGTAAAAAACACCATGAATCTCCTCTTTGTCATGGTTACCTCAGCATTGCTATTACTTTTAGCAGTGTTATCAATCATTAAATTTTTTAGTTTACCTGGTGAGTTTTTTGTCACGGTGGGAATGCTTGTATTGAGTTATTTTACCTTAAAAGATTTCTTTTCCATGTCAGAGCTAAATCATGAAAAAACTGAACAAAAAGAAAATTGAGTACCATGAACCTTAAAAAGTCAATCATTCAGGTTGGCTTTTTTCTGTACTTAGAAGAGGTAACTTCTTGAAATAGGTTGGGATAAAAGGTAAAATGGTTATGATACAATTTGAGAGAATGGACGAATTATGAAATCAATAACACAATTTGAAAATAAAAAAGTTTTGGTCCTTGGCTTGGCAAAATCTGGTGAAGCAGCGGCTCGCCTCTTGGCTAAGTTAGGAGCTATCGTCACTGTTAATGACGGAAAACCATTTGAGGAAAACCCTTCGGCTCAGGCTCTTCTTGAAGAAGGAATTAAGGTTGTTTGTGGTGGACATCCTCTTGAGCTTTTGGATGAAAATTTTGAACTAATGGTCAAGAACCCTGGGATTCGCTACGACAATCCGATGGTAGCCCGTGCGCTTGAAAAAGGAATTCCAGTCTGGACTGAAGTTGAATTGGCTTACCTAGTGTCAGAGGCACCGATTATTGGTATAACTGGCTCAAACGGTAAGACGACAACGACAACTATGATTGCTGATGTCCTAAATCATGGTGGTAAGTCTGGCGTCTTGTCAGGAAATATCGGCTTCCCTGCATCAGAAGTTGCCCAATCAGTGACCGCTCAAGACACCTTAGTTATGGAATTGTCTTCTTTCCAATTGATGGGAATTGACAGTTTCCATCCCCACATTGCGGTTATTACCAATTTGATGCCAACACATATTGATTATCACGGTAGTTTTGAAGCATATGTGGCAGCCAAATGGAATATTCAAAATCGAATGACATCAGATGATTTCATTATTTTGAACTTTAACCAAGATCTTGCTAAAGAGTTGGCTACTAAGACGAAAGCACAAGTCGTTCCATTCTCAACTGTGGAAAAAGTAGATGGAGCCTATCTTGAAAACGGAGGTCTCTACTATAAAGGTGAGTTGATTATGAAAGCCGATGAGATTGGCGTTCCTGGTAGTCACAATGTGGAAAATGCCTTAGCTACAATTGCGGTTTCTAAGCTGTCAGGTATTTCAAACCAGGCAATCAAAGAAACTTTAGCAAGTTTTGGAGGGGTTAAGCATCGCCTTCAATTCGTTGATACCATTAACGACGTGAAATTCTATAATGATAGTAAGTCAACAAACATTTTGGCGACCCAAAAAGCACTCTCTGGATTTGATAATAGTAAAGTCATTTTGATTGCTGGCGGTTTAGATCGTGGTAATGAATTTGATGAACTCGTTCCTGATATTACAGGAGTCAAGAAAATGATTATTTTGGGAGAATCCGCTCCTCGTGTCAAACGTGCCGCTGAGAAAGCAGGTGTATCTTATCTTGATGCTAAAGATGTAGCTGATGCAACACGTATTGCTTTTGATCAAGCCAGTGCAGGAGATGTTGTTTTATTGAGTCCTGCTAACGCCAGCTGGGATATGTACAAGAATTTTGAAGTGCGTGGTGATGAATTTATCGCAACGGTTGAGCAATTGAAGGGATAAGCTATGGCAAAATCGAAAAAGATTGTTTTTACCGGTGGTGGAACAGTTGGACATGTGACCCTAAATCTTATCTTAATTCCAAAGTTCATAAAAGATGGATGGGAGGTTCACTATATTGGTGATAAGCATGGCATCGAACATGAACAAATCTCTAAATCTGGTTTAGATGTTACCTTCCACAGCATTGCTACAGGGAAGTTACGTCGATATTTTTCATGGCAAAACATGCTTGACGTTTTTAAAGTTGGTTGGGGAATCCTTCAATCTATTGCGATTATTGCAAAGATTCGGCCACAAGCACTTTTTTCTAAGGGTGGATTTGTCTCTGTACCGCCAGTGATTGCTTCTAAATTATTAGGAGTCCCTGTTTATGTGCATGAGTCTGACCTTTCTATGGGGTTAGCCAATAAAATTGCCTACAAGTTTGCGACTACGATGTTTACGACTTTTGAGCAACCAAAAGCTTTGACAAAGACAAAACATGTTGGCGCTATTACAAAGGTTGGTGTGGCACAAACAGGCCAAAAAGATATCCTCGATAATATTAAGAAACAGTTTGATGCCAATTTGAAAACCGTTCTTTTTATCGGTGGATCAGCTGGTGCAAAGGTTTTTAATGATTTTATTAGCAATACTCCACAACTGACTGAACACTACAATGTCATTAATATTTCTGGTGATTCTTCATTAAATACCTTACAACCTCATCTCTACCGAATTGATTATGTAACAGATTTGTACCAACCTCTTATGGATTTGGCTGATTTAGTAGTAACTCGGGGTGGTTCAAATACCATTTTTGAATTATTGGCGATGAAAAAACTGCATGTAATCATTCCTTTGGGGAAAGAAGCTAGCCGTGGAGATCAACTTGAAAATGCTGCTTATTTTGAACGAAAAGGTTATGCCCGCCAATTACAGGAACCTGATTTAAGTTGGGCAACTTTGAATGATGAGCTAGAACAACTTGTTGAAAATGCAAAGACTTACAAAGAAGCTATGGCAAAATCTGAGGAAATCACATCTCCTGATGATTTTTACCACCTATTAGTAACTAGTATTTCAAATAAATAAAGGAATTTCATGGCAAAAAAGGAACAAAATTCACAAGAAAAACAAGTTCTGACGGAGTGGCAGAAGCGAAACTTGGAATTTTTAAGAAAAAAAGAGAGCGAAGATTCTGAAGGTATAGAGAAAGAGAATACTCCAATCGAAAACAAGGTACCGGAAAAGAAGAAGGTTAAAAAGAAAAAAAAGGCCAAGAAGAAAAAAAAGAATAAGTTGAAATCAAGCAGTAACATTCCTATTGCACAACAAAATCTTGCTGGTCTCATTGTCTTCTCAGCTGCTATTTTAATTGTGTTTTCACTCTTCTATATCTCGCCTTGGTCTAAGCAAAAGATTATCACTGTCTCAGGAACAAAAAATGCTTTGCCAGAAGATGTGAAAGTGGCAAGTGGTATTCTTGATACAGATTATATTAGTTATGTCTTTTTAAATCAGAACAAAGTTGCGAGAACTGTTGAAAAAACAAATGTCTGGGTTAAAAAAGCGAATGTGACCTATGACTTTCCAAATCAATTTAACATTGCAGTAAAAGAATACCCAATAGTGGCTTATCGTCAAACTGGCAATGGTTACATGTCAATTCTCGAGAGTGGTAAAACTGGTGGAACGGTTTCAACAGGGAATCTTCCAGACAAATTTATTACTTTAAAAATAGATGATGACAAGAAAATTGAAGAACTTGTAAAAGAGCTAAATCAACTGGATGCTAAAATCAAAAATAACATTCAGATTATTAATTTAACGCCTACCAAGGCAACTTCAGATTTGTTGACTATTGAGTTGTATGATGGCAATACCATCCGTGTCCCACTATCTCAATTAACAACCAAGTTACCATATTACCAAAAAATTAAAAAACATCTTTCAGATGGGACTATTGTTGATATGGAAGTTGGTATTTATACGACGACTCCGGAAGTTGAAGCATCAAAATCTGAAAAATCCGATAAGGATAAAAAGAAAGATAAAGACAAGACTGATAGTAAAAAAACCAGTGCTACTTCTGAAGAAGGGCAAGAGTCAGAATCGTCTGTACAAAGTTCTGGAGAGGATACTAATACCGAAAGTTCAAGTGACCAAGGAGAAAGTATTCCTGCAGTAGGGCAAGAAAACTCACATCAAACTTCCCTAACTCAGGGTTAATATTGAATAATAAAAAACGTAAAATGCTGACATTTTACGTTTTTTTATGGTACAATAGTATCCGAATAATTCTGTTTTTATACAGTTTACAAAGATATTGAATGGAAAGATTGAGAGGTCGAGTGAATGGCTAGAGATGGCTTTTTTACAGGATTAGATATAGGAACTAGCTCGATTAAGGTTCTTGTTGCTGAATTTATTGATGGATCAATGAATGTCATCGGAGTAAGTAATGTTAAGAGTTCTGGTGTGAAAGATGGTATCATTGTTGACATTGACGCTGCAGCGAAATCCATCAAAACAGCTATTGAACAAGCAGAAGAAAAAGCTGGTATTGTTATTGAGCAAGTTAATGTTGGGCTTCCAGCTAATCTTCTTCAAATTGAGCCTACCCAAGGGATGATTCCTGTAACAAGTGAATCAAAAGAAATCAAAGATGAAGATGTTGAAAGTGTTGTTCGCTCAGCCTTGACTAAGAGCATTACACCTGAGCGTGAGGTTATTTCGCTAGTTCCTGAAGAGTTTATCGTTGATGGCTTCCAAGGAATTCGTGATCCTCGTGGAATGATGGGAATTCGTCTTGAAATGAGGGGTCTCATTTATACAGGACCAACAACAATCCTTCACAATCTTCGTAAGACGGTTGAACGTGCAGGTATTAAGGTTGAGAATATTATTATCTCACCTCTTGCGATGACACGTGCGGTCTTAAATGAAGGTGAACGTGAGTTTGGTGCTACAGTCATTGATTTGGGTGGCGGTCAAACTACTGTTGCAAGTATGCGTGCGCAAGAACTTCAGTTTACCAATATTTATTCTGAAGGTGGCGAATACATCACAAAGGATATTTCAAAGGTTTTGAAGACTTCTATGCAGATTGCAGAAGCGCTTAAGTTTAATTTTGGTAATGCTGATATTGACGAAGCAAGTGAATCTGAAACTGTTCAAGTTGAAGTTGTAGGCGAAAATTCACCTGTTGAAATCACTGAAAAATACCTTGCTGAAATTATCTCAGCTCGTGTGAAACATATCTTGGACAGAGTGAAACAAGATTTGACTCGTGGTCGTCTACTTGATTTACCTGGTGGTATCGTCCTTGTAGGTGGTACAGCTATTATGCCTGGTGTAGTTGAAGTTGCTCAAGAGCTTTTTGAGACAAATGTCAAACTTTACGTACCAAATCAAGTAGGCATTCGTAATCCGATGTTTGCAAATGTGATTAGTCTTGTTGAGTATGTTGGCCTTCTTACAGAAGTTGATATTATTGCTCAACGAGCAGTATCTGGTGAAGAGTATCTCCGTCGTAAACCTATCGACAATGAGGCTCCCGCATTGAGTTTTGACAGAACTCCAGCACCATCACCAGCGCCACGAGTGGCTCCACAACCTAACCCTATTCCAGTTGAGAATACAATCGAAGTGCCTTTGCCAGTTGAAGAAGGAAATCATGAACCAAAACAAAAACTTGGAGATCGTGTTCGTGGTATCTTTGGTAGTATGTTCGATTAATTTAATCTAGAAAAAGCGAGGAAATAAAATGAGTTTTTCATTTGATAGCGCATCTGTTCAAGGTGCGGTCATTAAAGTTATCGGTGTCGGTGGAGGTGGCGGAAACGCTATCAACCGAATGATTGAAGAAGGTCTTTCTGGTGTTGAATTTATCGCAGCTAATACTGATATTCAAGCGCTCAGCTCTTCAAAAGCAGAAACTGTTATCCAATTGGGCCCTAAATTGACCCGTGGACTTGGTGCCGGAGGTCAACCTGAAGTTGGTCGTAAGGCGGCTGAAGAAAGTGAAGAAACACTTACAGAAGCACTTACAGGATCTGACATGGTATTTATCACTGCCGGTATGGGTGGAGGTTCTGGTACAGGAGCAGCTCCAGTAATTGCACGTATTGCCAAAAGCTTAGGTGCATTGACAGTTGCAGTTGTAACACGTCCGTTCGGATTTGAAGGTAACAAACGTGGTGCTTATGCGGTTGAAGGTATTCAAGAGTTGCGTGAGCAAGTTGATACACTTCTTATTATCTCAAACAACAATCTTCTTGAAATTGTTGATAAGAAAACCCCGCTTCTTGAAGCCCTTAGCGAAGCAGATAATGTTCTCCGCCAAGGTGTCCAAGGTATTACGGATCTTATCACTAATCCAGGATTAATTAACCTTGACTTTGCTGATGTGAAAACAGTTATGGCAAACAAAGGTAATGCGCTTATGGGTATTGGTATTGGTTCTGGTGAGGAACGTATTGTTGAAGCTGCACGCAAAGCAATCTTCTCTCCACTTCTTGAAACTACTATTGATGGTGCAGAAGACGTAATCGTTAACGTAACTGGTGGTCTTGATATGACTCTTACAGAGGCTGAAGAAGCTTCTGAAATTGTTGGCCAAGCAGCTGGTAACGGTGTTAACATTTGGTTGGGTACATCAATTGATGATACATTGAAAGATGAGATTCGCGTAACTGTTGTTGCCACAGGAGTTCGTCAAGATCGTGCTGATAAAGTAGCGGGAGTGAAAGCTCAACCTCGCAAAGTGACATCAGTACCGTCACAACCAGCAGCACCTGTTCAGCAAGCAATTCAAGAAGAACAACGTCCAGTTTCTCAACCTTCATTTGAACGTCAACCAAATTTTGACTATAATGAAACACCTTCAATGCCTCAAGCAGGGGTTCGTCCTGCAGCGGCAGCATCTCAACAAGAGCAGTCTGCTTTTGGAAACTGGGACTTAAGACGTGATAATATCTCACGTCCTGAAACTGGCCAATTAGATAGTCAGTTGACTATGTCTACATTTTCAAGTGAAGTTGAGGATGATGATGAGTTGGAAACACCACCATTCTTTAAAAATCGTTAATAATGACTATAGAAGAAAATAAAAATAATGTTTATCAAGCGGTAAAGGCAGCTTGTGAGAAGGCTAATCGCTCTAGTGATGAAGTCAATATTATTGCCGTAACCAAATATGTCTCTAGTGATATTGCTGAAGAATTGGTTAAAACAGGAATTAAACACATTGCTGAAAATCGCGTGGATAAATTCTTAGATAAGTATCAAGCTTTAAACAATTATGATTTGACCTGGCACCTTATCGGTACCTTACAGCGTCGAAAAGTAAAGGATGTTATTAATTTAGTTGATTATTTTCACGCCTTGGATTCTGTAAAATTAGCAGAGGAAATTCAAAAGCGTGCCAATCATACGATTAAATGTTTCCTTCAAGTTAACGTTTCAGGTGAGGAATCAAAACATGGTTTTTCGCCTGAAGAACTTGATACAGTTCTAGACCAAATTAAAAATCTTGATAACATTTGTATTGTTGGACTAATGACAATGGCACCAATTGATGCAGATAATCAAGAACTTGATGAGATTTTCTCACAGACAAATGAACTTAGAAAATCAATTCAAGAGAAAAAAATAAAGAATGTTCCTTGTGATCAATTAAGCATGGGGATGAGTCGAGATTTTGATGAGGCAATTCAAAATGGATCAACCTTTGTCAGAATCGGCAGTGCATTCTTTAAAGAGAACGGAGATTAACCTTATGGCATTAAAAGACACAATTGATAAAATTGTTTCATATTTTGATACCGACGAAGTAACCGATTATGAAGATGCTGCAAAAGAAGAAGAGAAAAAACGTCCTGTAAAAGTGCAGAGACCAGTGCAGACACAACCTCGTCAGCAACGTCAACCTGAGCGTTCACAGGCAACAGTTCCTCCTCGTCGTCAACATGTTAACGCAGACTTGCAGGAAACACAAGTTCTTCGTAGTTTACCTTTGAGTCGTTCACAAGCAAATCAGGGACCACATCAAATGAGTACAACAAAAACAACAATTGCAATTAAATATCCTAAGAAATATGAAGATGCTCAGGAAATTGTAGAACTTTTGATCGAAAATGAATGTGTTTTGATTGATTTTCAGTATATGTTAGAGGCACAAGCTCGTCGTTGTCTTGATTTCATTGATGGTGCAAGTAAAGTACTTACTGGGAATCTTCAAAAAGTTGGCTCTTCAATGTACTTGCTTACACCAATCAATGTCGTTGTTGATATTGAAGAGATTGGTTTGGCACACGGTAATCAAGAAGCTAACTTTGACTTTGACATGAAGAGACGTTAAGCAATGTCTATATTACTATATGTTATTTGGGCACGTGTCGTTAACGTTGCAGAGATACTTCTTGTTGTCTACGCTTTGTTATCTTGGTTTCCAGGAGCCTATGACACAAGCCTTGGAAGAATCATTAGACAAATTGTTAATCCGATTCTTGCGCCATTTCGTCGTCTGAATCTGGTCTTTGCTGGTGTTGACTTTTCAATCATCGTAATCGTTCTTTTGTTGAATTTTTCTCTCACTATTCTTAGGAATATTCTATTCTGATGTCAGAAAATAAAAATATTGAACAGCATTATTCGTTAGATGAACGTCCTTTTTTAGAAAAGGTCAGGGGATTTTGCCAATTGGTTGAAGATAGGTATAGTCCTTATTTGACTGATTTCTTAAATCCCCGTGAGATTCAAATTGTTGAAGATTTAGCAAATTACTATCAATTAAAATTCTTTGTAAGTTCAAATCTTGAGACGGAGGAGTACAGAAGAGTTATTATAGCTCCGGATTATTATGAGCTTTCTGATGATGACTTTGAGATTAAGCGGTTAGAGGTTTCTTATGCAAGACAGTTTAACACCTTGACTCATCCAAAAGTTTTGGGGACTTTGATTAATCAACTTGGACTTGAACGACAAGTATTTGGTGACATCATTATCAATGACGATGGACGTATTCAATTTTCGATAGCATCTCACCTAGCAAACTATGCTATAATGACTATCAAAAAGATTGGTAATGTTTCCGTTACACTTAAGGATGTTAGTGAAGGGAATTGGATTACAAATCAAGAAAACTACTCACATTCTTTTGTTTTACTTTCTAGCATGCGTCTTGACAATGTGTTAGCAACCGTGTTAAATTTATCACGCTCTAGGGCCTTGAAGCTGATTTCATCTGGTAAAGTCAAATTAAATTATAGACAAGTTGAGAAGGCTGACCAGTTGATTACTATTGGTGATATGATTTCGGTTCGGGGTTTCGGTCGATTTCGATTGGCCGAACAAGAAGGATTTTCAAAATCTGGTAAAGCTAAAGTCACTATTAATAGCATGTTGAGACGAAGAAAAAAGTAGGTATTTAGTTTAAAATCATTAGAGATGGTAATGTAAATAGAGGAGATCTGTAATGGCAATTACAGTACTTGAGATTATCGAAAAACAGTTTACAACTAAATTTCGTGGCTACAATCAAGAAGAAGTAGATGAATTTCTTGATATTATCGTAGATGGTTATGAAGAATTAGTTCATGAAAATCGTGAACTTGCTGCTCGTGTAAAAGAGCTTGAAGAAATGGTAAAAAAATAAAGGAGGCCTGTAATGGCAATCACAGCACTTGATATTAAAGATAAACAGTTTACAACTAAATTTCGTGGATACAATGAACAAGAAGTAGATGAATTTCTTGATATTATCGTTGATGATTATGAAGATTTAGTTCGTGATAATCGTGAGCTTGCTTCTCGTGTAAAAGAGCTTGAAGAAAAATTGGCTTATTTTGATGAAATGAAAGAATCACTAAGCCAATCAGTTATCTTGGCTCAAGAAACAGCTGAAAAAGTTAAAGCTTCAGCAGCTGACGAATCAGCTAACTTGATTAATAAAGCTAACTTCAATGCAACGCATTTGGTTGAAGAAGCTAAATCTAAAGCATCTGAAATTCTTCGTGATGCTACTGATGAAGCGAAACGTGTCGCTATTGAGACAGAAGAGCTTAAACGTCAAAGTCGTGTTTTCCATCAACGTCTTTTGGCTGCAGTTGAAGGTCAACTTAGCTTAGCAAGTGCTCCAGAGTGGGGTGAATTGTTGCAACCAACAGCTATTTATCTTCAAAACTCAGATGCTGCCTTTAAAGAAGTTGTTGAAAAAGTTTTGGACGAACATGTCCCAGATTCAAATGATGCAGCTTCATTTGATGCAACGCGTCAATTTACTCCTGATGAAATGGCTGAACTTCAACGTCGTGTTGCTGAAAGTAACAAGAAAGTCGAAGATTTCTCTAATCAAGAATTTGAAGAAACGAATGAAACTGTTTCGACCCCAGTTGATTTCGGTAACTCAGATTCTTTCGATAGCGAAGCAGCAGACTTTCCAACTTCTACACCAGTAGATGAAGATTTTGATTTTCAACCTGAAACAACAGGTGAAGTAAACCTTAACGAAACACAAACTTTTAAATTGAATATTGGCGAATAAGAAAAATAAAACTTACCAAGTATATTTTCAGCGAGTGGGAGATGGTGTGAGTCCCACATTCCCTATTTGGCCGGTTATCATTTTCTTTGGTTCTGACTGAATCAAGTAAGTTAGAAGGATGGTCCTCCTTACGGACATATGAGGGAGCAAATTTATATTTGCTCTAAACAAAGGTGGTACCACGAGCTTTCGTCCTTTTTGATGAAGGCTCTTTTTATTTTGTAAATTATATTGAAGAGGAGATAGAATGAAACTTAAAGAAACCCTAAATCTTGGTAAGACAGCTTTTCCGATGCGTGCTGGACTTCCTAATAAAGAACCTCTCTGGCAAAAAGAGTGGGAAGATGCTAATATGTATCAACGTCGTCAAGAATTGAACCAAGGAAAACCGCACTTCACCCTTCATGATGGCCCTCCGTATGCCAATGGTAATATTCACGTTGGACATGCCATGAATAAAATTTCCAAGGATATTATCGTTCGTTCTAAATCAATGTCTGGTTTCTATGCACCCTATATTCCTGGATGGGATACTCATGGGCTTCCAATCGAACAGGTTTTGGCTAAAAAAGGTGTGAAACGTAAAGAAATCGAACGCTCTGAATACCTTAAAATGTGTCGTGACTATGCGCTTTCACAAGTTGACAAGCAACGTGAAGATTTCAAACGACTTGGTGTCTCAGCTGATTGGGATAACCCATATGTAACTTTGACACCTGACTATGAAGCTGCACAAATTCGTGTCTTCGGTGAGATGGCTAAAAAAGGTTACATCTACCAAGGTGCGAAACCAGTTTACTGGTCATGGTCATCAGAATCAGCGCTTGCTGAAGCAGAAATCGAATACCATGATTTAGTTTCTACATCTCTTTACTATGCTAATAAAGTTAAGGATGGTAAAGGCGTATTGGATACCGATACCTATATCGTTGTATGGACAACTACACCATTCACTATTACAGCGTCTCGAGGCTTGACAATGGGAGCTGATTTTGATTATGTAGTTGTTAAGCCTGCTGGATCTGACCGTAAATATGTTGTGGCTTCTGAGCTATTGCCAAGTCTTTCTGAAAAATTTGGTTGGGAAGATGTTGAAGTACTTGCAACTTACCAAGGAAAAGAATTGGATCAAATTGTAACCGAACACCCATGGGATTCAGAAGTTGATGAATTGGTTATCCTTGGTGATCACGTTACACTGGATTCTGGTACTGGTATCGTCCATACAGCGCCCGGTTTTGGTGAAGATGACTATAACGTAGGTGTTGCCAATGGCTTAGAAGTTGCTGTAACGGTCAATGAACGTGGTATCATGATGGAAAATGCAGGTCCTGATTTTGCAGGTCAGTTCTATGATAAAGTTGTACCAACAGTCATTGATAAACTTGGTGATCTCCTTCTTGCCAAAGAAGAAATCTCTCACTCATACCCATTTGACTGGCGTACCAAAAAACCAATTATCTGGCGTGCAGTCCCTCAATGGTTTGCATCTGTATCTAAATTCCGTCAAGAAATTTTGGATGAAATTGAAAAAGTTAAATTCCATTCAGAATGGGGTAAAGTTCGTCTTTACAACATGATTCGTGACCGTGGAGACTGGGTCATCTCTCGTCAACGTGCTTGGGGTGTTCCACTCCCAATCTTCTATGCTGAAGATAAGACACCAATCATGACTGAGGAAACGATTGAACATGTAGCTAAACTTTTTGAAGAGCATGGATCGGTTATTTGGTGGGAACGTGATGCTAAAGATCTTCTTCCAGAAGGTTTCACACATCCAGGTTCACCAAACGGTGAGTTTACTAAAGAAAATGATATTATGGATGTGTGGTTTGACTCAGGTTCATCATGGAATGGTGTTGTCGTTAATCGACCTGAATTGACTTATCCAGCTGACCTTTATCTTGAAGGTTCTGACCAATACCGTGGTTGGTTTAACTCATCACTTATCACATCAGTTGCCAATCATGGTGTCGCACCATATAAACAACTCTTGTCTCAAGGTTTTGCCCTCGATGGTAAGGGTGAAAAGATGTCTAAATCACTTGGAAATACGATTGCTCCTAGTGATGTTGAAAAGCAATTTGGTGCAGAAATTCTCCGTCTTTGGGTAACAAGTGTTGATACGACCAATGATGTCCGTATCTCAATGGATATCCTTAGCCAAGTATCTGAATCTTACCGTAAAATCCGTAACACGCTCCGTTTCTTGATTGCTAATACATCAGACTTCAATCCAACAACTGATGCTGTGGCCTTTGAAGAATTGCGATCTGTGGATCAGTACATGACTATCCGATTCAACCAATTGGTTAAGACCATTCGTGACGCTTATGCAAACTTTGAGTTCTTGACTATCTACAAAGCTTTGGTTAACTTTATTAATGTAGAGTTGTCAGCTTTCTATCTTGATTTTGCTAAAGACGTGGTTTACATTGAGAGTGCAGATTCTCTTGAACGTCGTCAAATGCAAACAGTCTTCTACGATATTCTTGTTAAGATCACAAAACTCTTGACTCCAATTCTTCCTCACACTGCTGAAGAAATCTGGTCATATCTTGAATTTGAAACTGAAGAGTTTGTTCAATTGTCAGAGTTGCCAGAAGCAGAAGCTTTCGAAAATCAAGAAGCAATCCTTGAAAAATGGAAAGCATTCATGGATTTCCGTGGTCAAGCTCAAAAAGCTTTGGAAGAAGCTCGTAATGAGAAGGTTATCGGTAAATCACTAGAAGCTCATTTGACTATTTATCCAGATGCTGAAGTTAAAGAACTTCTTGAAGGTTTGAATACAAATCTTGCTCAACTTTTGATTGTTTCAGCATTGACTATTGCTGAAGGTGATGCTCCTGAATCAGCTGTGAACTTTGAAAATGTTGCCTTCACTGTAGAACGTGCTTCAGGTGAAGTTTGTGACCGTTGTCGTCGTATTGATCCAACTACCAAGGAACGTAGCTATAATGCAACAATCTGTGATCACTGTGCTAGCATTGTTGAAGAAAACTTTGCTGAAGGTGTAGCAGAAGGCTTTGAAGTTAAAGCAAAATAAGCTAAAAAGAGTTCAGATTGAACTCTTTTTCTATTTGTTTTTCGAATATAGTATTGAAGACAAGAAAAAACTAGCTCAGCTAGTTTTTTCTTATAGTCCGTAGTTATAATCATCGTCTTGCATAGCTTCCACAGTACCAAGAAGGTAACCATTACCAACTTGAGAGAAGAAGTCGTGGTTGGAAGTTCCTGTAGAAATACCATTCATAACGATTGGGTTAACATCGTTTGCACTATCTGGGAAAAGTGGATCTTGTCCTAAGTTCATGAGGGCCTTGTTGGCGTTGTAACGAAGGAAAGTCATGACTTCTTCAGTCCACCCAACACCATCATAGAGAGACTTAGTATAGAGCTCTTCATTTTCATACAATTCATAGAGAAGGTCATACATCCATTCACGGAAGCTTTCTTGCTCCTCTTCAGGTAATTCATTAAAGCCAAGTTGAAATTTATAGCCAATATAGGTCCCGTGAACAGATTCGTCACGGATAATCAATTTAATGATTTCAGCTACATTAGCAAGCTTATTATTACCCAGATAATATAGAGGTGTGAAGAAGCCTGAGTAGAAAAGGAAGGTTTCAAGAAAAGTTGATGCAACCTTTTTCTGAAGTGGTGTTCCATTCTCATAGATGTCGTTTATGATTTTTGCTTTGGTCTGCAAGTATTCGTTACTATTGGTCCACTCGAAAATATCTTCAATTTCAGATTTAGTGTTCAAAGTTGAGAAAATAGAAGAGTAGGATTTTGCGTGAACAGATTCCATGAACTGAATGTTGTTCAAAACAGCTTCTTCATGGGGTGTACGAACATCGGCACGAATAGCTTCAACACCTGTTTGTGATTGCATAGTATCTAGTAAGGTCAAGCCACCGAAGACTTTTCCGACCAAATCTTTTTCTTCAGCTGAAAGTTTACGCCAATCATCAAGGTCATTTGAAAGTGGAATACGTGTATCTAACCAGAATTGTTCAGTCAATTTTTCCCAGGTAGATTTATCAATCGCATCTTCGATTTCATTCCAGTTAATGGCTTTATAGTAAGTTTCCATTAGAAACCTCTTTCTTTATTGATATCGTTTCTATTTTATCATAATTCAAAATCATGACATAGCTTTTTGAGTTTATCTATTAAAAAAGTCGGCGAACCGACCTTTTTAATACCCTTTATGAATAAGAACAGTGATATTTTAGAGTGTTAAATAACACAACTTTCACACTGGTTAGAGCCAACTTCCTCCCCGTCGTCTGTATAAGTACGAATGTAGTAAATTGACTTGATTCCTTTGTTAAAGGCATAGTTACGAAGGATAGAAAGGTCACGAGTTGTTTGTTTATTTTCTGTTTTCCATTCGTAAATTTCTTTTGGTAGTTCACTACGCAAGAAAAGTGTTAATGACAAACCTTGATCCACATGTTCAGTAGCAGCAGCATAGACATCAATCACTTTACGCATATCCATGTCGTAAGCTGAAGTGTAGAAAGGAATAGTGTCTGTTGAGAGTCCGTTAGCTGGATAGTAGATTTTACCAATTTTCTTCTCTTGACGTTCTTCAATACGTTGTGTGATTGGGTGGATAGAAGCAGAACAGTCGTTAATATAAGAAATTGATCCATTTGGTGCAACTGCCAAGCGGTTTTGATGATAGAGACCATCTTTCTTAACTAACTCACGAAGCTCTTCCCAATCTTTTGCTTGCGGAATGAAGTGGCCATCGAACAGTTCTTTAACACGGTCAGATTTAGGAACATACTGTCCTGTAACGTATTTATCAAAGTAAGAACCATCGGCATATTTGGATTTTTCAAAACCAACAAAGGTTTCTTGACGTTCACGGGCAATATTGTTAGATTCAACCAAAGTCCAGTAGTTCATAAGCATGAAGTAGATATTAGTGAATTCAACAGATTCAGGGCTACCGTATTCAATGTGGTTTTTAGCAAGGTAAGAATGGAGCCCCATGGCACCTAAACCAAAGGTATGAGCTTGTTGGTTACCATTTTTTATAGATGGTACAGCTTCGATGCTAGAGCTATCTGTAACAAAAGTAAGTGCTCTCGTCATAGCCTTGATAGAACGTCCAAAGTCAGGCGATGTCATCATGTTAAGGATGTTAGTAGATCCAAGGTTACATGAAATGTCTGTACCGAGTTTGACAAATTCTTGTGCATCGTTCAGTTCACTTGGTGTTTGAACTTGGAGAATCTCAGAACAGAGGTTGGACATGACGATCTTACCATCAATTGGGTTATGTCTGTTAGCTGTATCAACATTGACGATATATGGGTAACCAGATTCTTGTTGGAGTTTAGAAATTTCAGTTTCTAGCTCACGTGCATTAATCTTAGTTTTTGTGATATTGGGATTGGCAACCAATTCATCGTACATAGCTGTGATGTCGATGTAGTTAAATGGTTTACCGTATTCTTTTTCGACAGAGTAAGGGCTGAAGAGATACATTTCTTCATTCTTACGTGCCAATTCGTAAAACTTATCAGGTACGGTAACGCCTAGTGATAATGTTTTGACACGAACTTTTTCATCGGCATTTTCTTTTTTAGTAGAAAGAAAAGCTAAGATATCTGGATGGAAGACGCTAAGATAAACAACTCCAGCACCTTGACGTTGACCAAGTTGGTTTGAGTAAGAGAAACTATCTTCAAAGAGTTTCATTACTGGTACGACACCAGAAGCTGCACCAGCATACCCCTTAATAGGAGCACCAGCTTCACGTAGGTTAGAGAGACTAATACCTACCCCACCACCAATACGTGACAACTGTAGGGCTGAGTTAATAGAACGTCCGATAGAATTCATGTCATCCGTTACTTGAATAAGGAAACATGAAACAAGTTCTCCACGACGGCTACGCCCAGCATTCAAGAAGGAAGGAGTAGCAGGTTGATAACGTTGGTGAATCATCTCATTAGCAAGATCACTGGCTAGATGTTCATCGCCGTCAGCAAAGTAGAGGGCATTAAAAAGAACACGGTCCTCAATACTTTCAAGATAAGCCTGGCCATCATTAGTTTTTAAAGCGTATTGTTGATAGAACTTGTAAGCCGACATAAATGATTGAAAACGAAAATTTTGAGAGTAAATTTCCGCAGACAATTTCTCAATGAAGGCAGGTTCGTATTTCCCAATGAATTCAGACTCGATATAGTCATTTTCAATCAAGTAATTAATTTTTTCTGTGATGCTGTTGAATGCCATTGAATTTGGCTTAACATTTTCAAGGAAAAAGGCATGAAGGGCTTCTTTATCCTTGTGCAAAGGTATTTGACCGTTAATTGGACGGTTGATTTCATTATTGAGGCGGAAATAAGAAACATCGCCAAGATTTTTTAAAGACATAATACTGATACCAAACTTAGTTTAATGGTTTATTAAGATTTATTCCTTAAACTAAGCAAACAAGTTCCTTTCTATAATGAAAACTTGAGAGTTAGAGAATTTCTTTAAGTTTTGCAGGTTGAAATCCCGAAAAGACGATATCACCGGATTCAATAACTGGAGCAGCTGTGAAACCAAGGCTTTTTACATAATCAATTTTCTCTGGATGCTCATCAATGTTGATTTCTTCGAAATCAGCATTCTCCTTTTCTAAGAATTTTTTTGTCATTTTGCATTGCATGCAGTTGTTTTTTGAAAACAATGTAATCTTTGCCATTGCAAATACTCCTTTTAATAATGAATTTAAGTGACTAAAGGTCACTTTTGGAACTCTAATAGAATACCCAAAATATAGGGAAAAATCAAGAGGTTGAACCGAAAAAAATACAATATTTTGTGTTTAGTATTCAAACACAACCCCATATATTGTGTTTTTAAGCCTTTTTAAAGTTTTTTGACACCAGTCAATATTTATTGGAAAAAGGAGTCAACTAACTAATTATGTGAGTTTTTGTGACATAAAAATGCCAATTTCATTTGTATTTTAGAAAAAATAGATATAAAATAAAAAAAACTTTTAACTAATGGAGGTTCTAGTATGCAAGAATATTGCTCAAATCTGACTGTAAAAGATCAAGACTTTACGTTTTATGATATTGAAAAAGTTGCGACAAAGCAGGGTGTTACGGTAGAAAACCTACCCTATACGATTAGAATATTACTTGAAAGTCTTTTAAGAAAAAAGGACGGTGTTGATGTTACAGAATCTCACATTAATAGTATCTTGAAATTTCCGAATATTTCGATAAATTCGGAAGTTCCTTTTAAACCAAGTCGTGTTATTCTTCAAGACTTTACCGGAGTTCCTGTTGTTGTTGATTTGGCATCCATGCGTGATGCAATCGTAGCGAATGGAGGAAAGGCAGAACTTATTAATCCAGAGATTCCTGTGGACTTGGTGATTGACCACTCTGTTCAGGTAGATTCTTATGGTTGTAGTACGTCTCTTGAAGATAACATTAATTTGGAGTTTAAGCGTAATAATGAGCGTTACGAATTTCTTAAGTGGGCTGAACAATCCTTTGAAAATTATCGTGCCGTTCCACCTGCAACAGGTATCATTCACCAAGTTAATATCGAATTTTTAAGTGACGTTATTATTGAAAAAGATGGGCTTCTGTATCCAGATTCTATGTTTGGTACAGATAGTCACACAACTATGATCAATGGTATCGGTGTTCTTGGTTGGGGTGTCGGAGGAATTGAAGCCGAAGCAGCAATGCTTGGTGAAGCATCTTATTTCCCAATCCCAGAGGTTATAGGTGTTCGTTTGACAGGAGAACTGCCTAAAATTGCGACGGCAACCGATTTGGCCCTCAAGATTACTCAGGTGCTTCGTTCTGAAAATGTTGTTGGTAAATTCGTTGAGTACTTTGGTCCTGGTTTGAAGAGTTTATCTCTAGCTGACCGTGCTACAGTGGCTAATATGGCACCGGAATATGGTGCGACCTGTGGTTATTTCCCAATTGATGAGGAAACCTTAAACTACATGCGTTTGACCAACCGTGATGAGCAACATATCAAGGTGACAGAAGCCTACGCTAAAACTAACCATCTTTTCTATGATCCTAGCAAAGAAGCTACCTATACCAAGGTTGTTGAAATTGATTTGTCATCCATTAAACCTTCGATTTCAGGTCCAAAACGCCCACAAGACTTGATTCTCTTATCCGATGCTAAACAAGAATTCCAGGATGCTGTAGTTCGAGAAGCAGGTGTCCGTGGTTTTGGTCTTGATCGTGAGGAATTAGAAAAGACGGCTCAAGTTGATTTTGAGGAACATTTAGAGACGATTCAGACTGGTCATGTGGCAATAGCAGCGATTACGTCATGTACCAACACTTCAAATCCTTACGTTCTTATGGCTGCGGGTCTTTTAGCTAAAAAGGCTGTTGAAAAGGGGCTCAAAGTCTCTCCAACAGTCAAGACCTCTTTGGCGCCAGGATCTAAAGTGGTTACAGGTTATCTCAAAGCTTCAGGCTTGCAAACATATTTGGATAAACTTGGCTTTAATTTAGTTGGTTATGGTTGTACGACATGTATTGGTAACTCAGGAGATCTACGACCAGAAGTGGCTAAAGTTATTTCTGACAATGACTTGTTGGCAAGTGCTGTTTTATCAGGAAACCGTAACTTTGAAGGACGTATCAATCCTCTGGTTAAAGCAAATTTTTTAGCTAGCCCACCTTTGGTTGTTGCTTATGCCTTGGCTGGTAACACCAATATTGATTTGACTACTGAAGCTCTTGGGGTTGATGAAAATGGCAAAGCTGTCTATCTAGAAGATATCATGCCATCTCGTGATGAAATTGAGTCATATGTTGATAAATTCGTGACTCGTCAACTCTTCCAAGATGAATATGCCAATGTCTTTTCAGACAGTGCGAAGTGGAATGCTATTCCAACTGAGCAAGGTCAAAATTATAAATGGAATCTAGAATCAACCTATATCCAAAACCCACCTTATTTTGATTGCTTGGGAGACGACTTGTCCATTAAACCACTGACTGATTTGAAAGTTTTAGCGAAATTTGGAGATACAGTAACAACTGACCATATTTCTCCAGCTGGTAATATTGCCCGAAATAGTCCTGCAGCGAATTATCTCTCTGAACACGGAGTGGATTATCAGGACTTTAATTCCTATGGTAGTCGTCGTGGAAACCATGAAGTGATGATGAGAGGAACTTTTGCTAATATTCGTATCAAAAATGAGTTGGCTGAGGGTAAAATTGGTGGATATACTAAATATGATGGTGACATCATTCCTATTTATGATGCGGCTATGAAATACAAGGAAGCCAATCAAGACACGCTTGTGATTGCTGGTAAAGACTATGGAATGGGTTCGAGCCGTGACTGGGCAGCCAAAGGTGCAAATCTCCTTGGTGTAAAAGTAGTTCTTGCTGAGAGCTTTGAACGTATCCACCGTTCAAACTTAGTGATGATGGGCATTTTGCCAGTTCAATTTATGGAAGGAGAATCAGCTGAGTCTCTTGGTTTGACAGGACAGGAGACATTTAGCTTTGATCTTTCGGAAAATCCTGGTGTCCACGATGTTATCACAGTAACAGCTAAAACGTCTTCTGAAACAAAAACATTTAAGGTACTAGTTCGTTTTGATGCAGACGCTGATATTCGCTACTATAAGAATGGTGGTATTCTACCAATGGTTGTTCGAAAAAAATTGAAGGGAGCATAATATGACAACAGTTGAAACAAATGGTCTGAAGGATATGATTGCTTGTAATACACGTATTTCGTCTATTATTGATGATCATTTATCCTATGCAGGCTATGATATTTCAGAATTTATGGATAATAAAGCTTCTTTTGAGGAAATCATATATCTCTTGTGGAATGGGCATCTACCAACTCAAATGGAACTTAAATATTTTGAAGCGGAATTGCGTAAGAATTATGATATTTCGGATGCGGTTGAGCAATGTATTCTCATACAATCAAGGCCTCATTTGCATCCCATGAGTGTTTTGCGTTCTACAGTCTCATTATTAGGGGTATATAATGTTCATGCTGAGGAGCGCTCCCTGGAAGCCATCTATCAACAAAGTATTGAATTGATGGCTAAGTTGCCAACAATTATTACAACATTCGCTCGTTTAAGGACGGGTCAGATGCCTGTGAAACCACGTGAAGATTTAGGCTTTGCGGCAAATTTTCTTTACATGCTGAATGGGGTTGAACCATCTACTATTGAAGTTGAAGCTATGAATAAGGCTTTAATTCTTCATGCAGATCATGAGTTGAACGCCTCAACCTTTGCAGCGCGTGTTTGTGCTTCAACCCTTACAGATATTTATTCTTGTGTTACGACAGCTATTGGAGCGTTAAAAGGCCCTCTCCATGGTGGTGCTAATGAGCGCGTCTTTGATATGCTAAATGAAGTCCATGAATCTGGTGATGTTAGTGCCTATCTGCAAGAAAAGCTGGACTCTAAAGAAAAAATCATGGGATTTGGACATCGTGTTTATAAAAAACAGGATCCTCGAGAAATATTCTTGAGAGATATGGCTAAGAAGTTGACTGAGAATACGGAAAATCAAGAGTTCTTTAATATGTCGCAAGAGATTGAGGAATTCATGAAAATTAAGAAAGGTTTGATTCCCAATGTCGATTTTTATTCAGCGACGGTTTACCATTCTTTGGGTATCGATAGTGATATCTTCACGCTCATCTTTGCAATGAGTCGTGTCGCAGGATGGATTGCACATATTCAGGAGCAACAAAAAAATAATAAATTGATTCGTCCACGTTCTCAATATATTGGACAAGAAAACTTAACTTATATTCCTTTAGAAAAACGTTAGTGAGGAAAAATCTATGGCAGAAAAAATCAAAATGGGAAATGGTCACCTAGAGGTTACTGATAATCCTATTATTCCTTATATTGAAGGAGATGGTGTTGGTCGTGATATTTGGAAAAATGCTCAAACCATCTTCAATAAGGCTGTAGAGGTAGCCTATGATGGTAAGCGTCAAATTGAGTGGCAAGAGCTTCTAGCAGGAAAAAAGGCTTTTGACAAAACAGGAGAATGGTTACCTCAAGCTACTTTAGAAGCTATTCGAGACAGTTTGGTAGCTATTAAAGGTCCTCTTGAAACGCCAGTTGGTGGTGGAATCCGTTCTTTAAATGTTGCTCTACGTCAGGAACTTGACCTCTATGCCTGCGTTCGTCCAGTTCGTTACTTTAAAGGAGTGGTAAGCCCTCTTAAAGAACCAGAAAAAACGGATATTACTATTTTTCGTGAAAATACCGAAGATATCTATGCAGGTATTGAATGGGAAGCAGGAACGGAAGAGGTAAAGAAAGTCATTGCTTTTCTGCAGAAAGAAATGGGTGTGACTAAAATTCGTTTCCCAGAGTCAAGTAGTATCGGTATTAAACCAATTTCAATTGAAGGAAGTAAACGATTAATTCGTTCAGCAATTGACTATGCACTCAAGAATAATCTCAAAAAAGTAACCCTAGTCCACAAAGGCAATATTCAAAAATTTACTGAGGGCGGTTTCCGTAAATGGGGTTACGAGGTGGCACAGGAAGAGTATAAAGAGGACCTACTTGCTGGTCGTTTAGAGATTAACGATATCATCGCAGATAACTTCCTACAACAAATTCTTCTAAATCCAGGAAAATTTGATGTGGTTGCCTTGACCAACTTGAATGGTGATTATGCCAGTGATGCCTTGGCCGCACAGGTTGGTGGTATCGGAATTTCCCCTGGAGCCAACATTAACTATCAAACTGGCCATGCTATTTTTGAAGCGACACATGGAACGGCTCCTGATATTGCAGATCAAGACAAGGCAAATCCATGTTCGGTACTATTATCTGGGTGCATGCTCTTAGATTATATCGGTTGGTCAGAAGCTGCTCAATTAATCACTGCTGCTATTGAAAAAACATTTCAAGAGGGTATCTTTACAGCTGACCTTGCATTTGAAAAAACAGCTTTTTCAACAAGTGATTTTAGTCAAAACATCTTAAATCGTATCTAAACGCTAACTTAGCCTTTATGAAAATATCCTATGAAAATATAATGAAAAACTTTTCGAATTTATCTTTATTTCTGTAACAAATAGTTAAAAGAGAGAATAAAATCTTGAAAGGACATGACTAAATGAGAAGAAACCCTTAGGAAATTTTTCATAAAGTATGTTTTAACCTTGATAATATGAATTAGCTATGTTATAATTCTAAATTGTAAGGGTTATCATCGATAACTCAAATATTCCAAATTAAGAAGGAGAATCCATTATGGCTTCTAAAGATTTCCACATTGTAGCAGAAACAGGTATCCACGCACGTCCAGCTACTTTGCTTGTTCAAACAGCAAGCAAATTTGCTTCAGATATCACTCTTGATTACAAAGGTAAAGCAGTTAACCTTAAATCTATCATGGGTGTTATGAGCCTTGGTGTTGGTCAAGGTGCTGACGTAACTATCTCTGCAGAAGGTGCTGATGCTGACGATGCAATCGCAGCAATCGCTGAAACAATGACAAAAGAAGGATTGGCATAAGAATATGACAGAAATGCTTAAAGGAATCGCAGCATCTGACGGTGTTGCAGTTGCTAAGGCATATCTGCTTGTTCAACCGGATTTGTCATTTGAAACTAATATAGTTGAAGATACAAGTGCAGAAGAGGCTCGTCTAGATGCTGCTCTAGCGGCGTCACAGGACGAGCTTTCTGTTATCCGTGAAAAAGCAGTTGAAAGCCTTGGTGAAGAAGCGGCAGCCGTATTTGATGCTCACTTGATGGTTCTCGCTGACCCAGAAATGACTGGTCAAATCAAAGAAACTATCCGTGCTAAACAAGTTAATGCTGAAGCTGCTTTGACTGAAGTAACTGACATGTTCATTGCAATTTTTGAAGGTATGGAAGACAATCCATACATGCAAGAACGTGCAGCGGATATTCGTGACGTTACAAAACGTGTGCTTGCTAACTTGCTTGGTAAGAAATTGCCAAACCCAGCAACAATTAACGAAGAATCAATCGTTGTTGCTCATGATTTGACACCATCAGACACTGCTCAACTTAACAAACAATTTGTTAAAGCTTTTGTCACTAACATTGGTGGACGTACAAGTCACTCAGCTATCATGGCTCGTACACTTGAAATCGCAGCTGTTCTTGGTACAAACAATATTACTGAACTTGTAAAAGATGGAGACATTTTGGCTGTTTCAGGTATTACTGGTGAAGTTGTGATTAACCCAACTGAAGAGCAAATTGCTGAGTTTAAAGCAGCTGGTGAAGCTTATGCTAAACAAAAAGCTGAATGGGCTCTCCTTAAAGATGCTCAAACAGTAACAGCTGATGGTAAACACTTCGAGTTGGCTGCAAACATTGGTACACCTAAAGACGTTGAAGGTGTTAACGATAATGGTGCAGAAGCTGTTGGTCTTTATCGTACAGAGTTCTTGTACATGGACTCTCAAGACTTCCCAACTGAAGATGACCAATATGAGGCATACAAAGCGGTTCTTGAAGGTATGAATGGTAAACCTGTTGTCGTTCGTACAATGGATATCGGTGGGGATAAAGAACTTCCTTACTTCGATCTTCCTAAAGAAATGAACCCATTCTTGGGTTACCGTGCATTGCGTATCTCAATTTCTGAAACTGGTAATCAAATGTTCCGTACTCAATTGCGTGCTTTGCTTCGTGCATCTGTTCACGGTAAATTGCGTATCATGTTCCCTATGGTTGCTTTGTTGAAAGAGTTCCGTACTGCTAAAGGTATTCTCGAAGAAGAAAAAGCTAAATTGATTGCTGAAGGTGTTGCTGTTGCAGACAACATTG
This sequence comes from Streptococcus sp. C150, assembly GCF_000187445.1. Classification (NCBI taxonomy): domain Bacteria; kingdom Bacillati; phylum Bacillota; class Bacilli; order Lactobacillales; family Streptococcaceae; genus Streptococcus; species Streptococcus sp. C150. The sequence goes on from NZ_GL698449.1 coordinate 429,217, forward strand.
AAGTAGGTATCATGATTGAAATCCCAGCTGCAGCTATGCTTGCTGATCAATTTGCTAAAGAAGTTGATTTCTTCTCAATTGGTACAAATGACCTTATCCAATACACAATGGCTGCTGACCGTATGAATGAACAAGTTTCATACCTTTACCAACCATATAACCCATCAATTCTTCGTTTGATCAACAATGTTATCAAAGCTGCGCATGCTGAAGGTAAATGGGCTGGTATGTGTGGTGAAATGGCTGGTGACCAAACAGCTGTTCCTCTTCTTGTCGGAATGGGCTTGGATGAGTTCTCTATGTCAGCTACATCTGTTCTTCGTACACGTAGCTTGATGAAGAAACTTGACACAGCTAAGATGGAAGAATACGCTAACCGCGCACTTACTGAATGTTCAACAATGGAAGAAGTTCTTGAACTTTCAAAAGAATACGTTAACGTAGACTAATAAGAAAAAAGTGGAAGCTTGTGCTTTCGCTTTTTTTGCATAGACAAAATAATTGACTCATTGTCTTTTTAGGAGTAGAATACGTCTAACCTAGGTTAAGAACTTTAATTATTTTTTGTCAAAATTTTCTGAATAATCCTTGTTTTAATCTTGGAATATTTGGAAAAAAATGATAGAATAGGTTTTATAATAGATAAAAGGAGTTACTATCTTGGCTAAACAATACAAAAACTATGTCAATGGTGAGTGGAAAACATCTGAAAATTCAATTACTATCTACGCACCTGCAAACGGTGAGGAACTTGGATCAGTTCCAGCTATGAGCCAAGCTGAAGTAGACGAAGTCTACGCAGCAGCTAAAGCAGCACTCCCAGCATGGCGTGCGCTTTCATACGCTGAACGTGCAGCTTACCTTCATAAAGCAGCTGATATCTTGGAACGTGATGCTGATAAGATCGGTCGAGTTCTTTCTAAAGAAATTTCTAAAGGTTTGAAATCTGCAATTGGTGAAGTTGTTCGTACTGCTGAAATTATCCACTATGCAGCTGAAGAAGGTTTGCGTTTGGAAGGTGAAGTACTTGAAGGTGGTGCCTTTGATGCTGGTAGCAAGAAAAAAATCGCTGTTGTTCGTCGTGAACCAGTAGGTCTTGTCCTTGCTATTTCACCATTCAACTATCCAGTAAACTTGGCTGGTTCTAAAATTGCTCCTGCCTTGATCGCTGGTGACGTTGTTGCCTTCAAACCACCAACACAAGGTTCTATCTCAGGTCTTCTTTTGGTTGAAGCATTTGTTGAAGCTGGTATCCCTGCTGGTGTCTTGAACTCAATCACAGGTCGTGGTTCTGTTATCGGTGACTACATCGTTGAACACAAAGCAGTTGACTTTATCAACTTTACAGGTTCAACTCCAGTTGGTGAAAACATCGGTCGTTTGGCAGCAATGCGTCCAATCATGCTTGAGCTTGGTGGTAAAGACTCAGCTATCGTTCTTGAAGATGCTGACCTTGACTTGACTGCTAAAAACATCGTGGCAGGTGCCTTTGACTACTCAGGTCAACGTTGTACAGCTATCAAACGTGTTCTTGTAATGGATAGCGTTGCTGATGCATTGGTAGAAAAAGTAACTGCTTTGGTTGCAAATATCACTGTTGGTATGCCTGAAGAAAGTGCAAGTGTTACACCACTTATCGATACTAAATCAGCTGACTTTGTACAAGGTTTGATTGATGATGCTGTTGAAAAAGGTGCTGCTGCTAAAACTGAATTGAAACGTGAAGGAAACCTTATCTATCCAACAGTCTTTGACCATGTAACAACAGATATGCGTGTTGCTTGGGAAGAACCATTTGGTCCTGTATTGCCATTCATCCGTGTATCTTCAGTTGAAGAAGCAATCAAGATTTCTAACCAATCTGAATATGGACTTCAAGGTGCTGTCTTTACACAAGATTACCCACGTGCATTTGCTATTGCTGAACAACTTGAAGTTGGTACAGTTCACATCAATAATAAAACACAACGTGGTACAGATAACTTCCCATTCCTTGGTGTTAAAGGATCTGGTGCCGGTACTCAAGGTGTGAAATACTCTATTGAAGCTATGACTCGTGTGAAATCAACAGTATTTGATATTGCAAAATACTAAGTGTTAAGCTAGTCAATAATTGTAAAAAAGTCAAGAGGGCCTTAGTAATAAGGCTCTTTTTCTGTAAAAATATGGTATAATAGAGTCAAATTTTGAATAGAGTGAGTTTTCTGATAATGAATAAATCTTATTTTTACTTGGTGATGAAAACCCATGAGTTGGAAGTACCATATACTGCTAAACTTCGACGAGTGCGTGTTCTTCTCCCGAAAAATTATGAAACAGATACAGATCGTTCTTACCCTGTTGTGTATTTCCATGATGGTCAGAATGTTCTTTATAGTAAGGAAGCATTTTCAGGTTATTCTTGGAAAATTATTCCGACTCTCAAGCGTAATCCGGATATTTCTCGTATGATTGTAGTGGCTATTGATAATGATGGTCCAAATCGTATGAATGAGTATTCTGCATGGAAGTATCAAGAGTCTAATATTCCTGGTGTTCAGTTTGGAGGAAAGGGAGTTGAGTATGCAGAGTTTGTCATGGATGTGGTGAAGCCTTTCATTGATAAAGAGTACCGTACTCTTTCAGACCGCCAGCACACTGCCATGATTGGTTCTTCACTTGGTGGTAACATCACTCAGTTTATGGGCCTTGATTATAAGGACCAGATTGGGTGTCTAGGAGTATTTTCTTCAGCTAACTGGTTGCATCAAGACGCTTTTGACCGTTATATGGATCGTCAAAAATTAGATTCTGATCAGCGTGTTTATATTTATGTAGGGACAGAGGAGGCTGACGATACGGACAAGACCCTGATGGCTGGTAATATTAAGCAGGCTTATATTGATTCGTCACTGAGTTATTATCATGATTTGATTGACCGTGGTGTTGATTTGGAGAATATCAAAATTCACATTCAATCCGGTGCTGAACATAATGAAGAGGCATGGGCTGAGAATTTACCAGACTGTTTACGCTTTTTCGCTGAGAAGTGGGACTAGTCTTTATTGTCATAACTATTTAATAGCAATTTAGGAAAAGGATTTAAACTATGAATATCGAACATCTTAGCCACTGGAGTGGTCAATTGAACCGTGAAATGTATCTTAATCGTTATGGGCACGCCGGTATCCCTGTGGTAGTTTTTGCTTCATCAGGTGGAAGTCACAATGAATACTATGATTTTGGTATGATTAATGCTTGTGAACGCTTCATTGAAGAAGGGCGTGTGCAATTCTTTACACTTTCAAGTGTAGACAGTGAGAGCTGGCTTTGCGATTGGAAAAATCCACACGATCGTGCAGAAATGCATCGTGCTTATGAACGTTATGTGATTCAAGAAGCCATTCCATTCATCAAACACAAGACTGGTTGGTTTGATCCTATGATGACAACTGGTTGTTCAATGGGTGCTTACCATGCGCTTAATTTCTTCTTGCAACACCCAGATGTTTTCAATAAAGTAGTAGCCCTTAGTGGTGTTTATGATGCACGTTTCTTTGTTGGTGAATACGGAGGAGATGAGGCTATTTACCAAAACTCACCATCAGATTATATTTGGAATCAAAATGATGGTTGGTTTATCGATCGTTATCGTCAATCTGAAATTGTTGTGTGTACAGGTCTTGGTGCCTGGGAACAAGATGGTCTTCCTTCTTATTACAAACTTAAGGAAGCTTTTGAACAAAAGAATATTCCAGCTTGGTTCTCTGAGTGGGGGTACGATGTAGCCCACGATTGGGAATGGTGGCGTAAACAGATGCCGTATTTCCTTGACAACATGAACCTATAATTTTCTTATCTACTGAGTAACTAAAAAAGAGGAATCAGAAATGAATTATATTGTTATTTCACCTTACTATCCACAAAACTTCCAACAGTTTACTGTTGAACTTGCTAATAAGGGAATCACTGTTCTCGGTATTGGTCAAGAGCCTTATGAACAATTGGATCAGCCTTTGAAAGATGCGTTGACTGAATACTTCCGAGTGGATAATTTGGAAAATTTGGATGAAGTGAAACGTGCAGTTGCCTTTCTCTTCTATAAACATGGACCAATCGATCGTATCGAGTCACATAATGAATACTGGTTGGAATTGGACGCAGCCCTTCGTGAACAGTTTAATGTATTTGGTGCTAAGCCGGAGGACCTCAAGAAGACAAAATACAAATCTGAAATGAAAAAGCTTTTCCAAAAGGCTGGTGTCCCAGTTGTACCAGGTGATGTGGTTAAGACAGATGAGGATGTGGATAAGGCTGTAGCCGAAATCGGACTTCCAATGATTGCTAAACCAGACAACGGTGTCGGTGCAGCTGCAACATTCAAACTTGAAACTGAGGACGATATCAATCATTTCAAGGCTGAGTGGGATCATGAAACAGTTTATTTCTTTGAAAAATTTGTGACTTCAAGTGAAATCTGTACTTTTGATGGTTTGTTGGATAGTAATGGCAATATTGTCTTCTCAACAACTTTTGATTATGCCCACACGCCACTTGATTTGATGCTTTACAAGATGGATAATTCTTACTACGTTCTTAAGGATATGGATCCTAAGTTACGTCAGTATGGTGAAGCTATTATCAAAGAATTTGGTATGAAGGAACGTTTCTTCCATATTGAATTCTTCCGTGAAGGTGATGATTATATTGCAATTGAGTATAATAATCGTCCTGCCGGTGGTTTCACTATTGATGTTTATAACTATGCTCATTCTATTGATTTGTACAAGGGTTATGCGGATGTCGTTGTTGGGGAGCCTTTCCCAGCATCTCACTTTGAACCACTTTACTGCTTGGCAACATCACGTCGTGCAAATTCTCACTACGCTTATTCAGAAGAAGAACTCTTCGACAAATACCGTGATCAACTTAAGGTTAAGAAAATCATGCCTGCTGCCTTTGCAGAGTTGCAAGGTGATTACCTCTACATGTTGACAACACCTAGTCGTGAAGAAATGGAACAAATGATTGAGGACTTTGGTAAAAAAGCCTAATTCGTATATGCTAAAAGCACTTCAGCGTTTGAACTGAAGTGCTTTTGTCATGCCTTATTTTTCGTGAAGTTCTTGGTTTTTCAGAACCAGTTCTGAAACTTTGGCGAATTTTTTAAGTTTTTTGAGATCTTCTGAATGGGTTACTAAGCTGATGACACTACCTTCATTTCCCATACGACCAGTACGTCCTGCACGGTGAGTGTAGGCTTCCCGATTTCGAGGAATATCGAAGTTGATGACCACTTCAAGATTTTCAATATCAATTCCTCGTGCCAATAAATCAGTTCCTAGTAAAAGTGAAATCTCATGATTTTTGAATTTTTCCAAGATAACTTTACGGAATTTGACATTAATATCACTGGCGAGTGATACTGCTGAAGCCCCATTAAATTGGAGGCGTTCTTCAGTAGCGCCAAGGTCAGAAAGACTGTTGAAAAAGACAAGTCCACGGAAGTCAGGAATATTAGAGAATTTACGGAGAAGTTCGACACGATGACGTTTATCAACACTAATATAATAGTGTTTGATAGTGTCAAGTTCTTGGTCAGATAAGTCATAAACAATAGTATTTTCCACAAGATCTTGATCGTCAATTTTATTAGTCGCTGAAATGTAGACCATTTGATGGTCACGAGGGACATGGTGGCTGATTTTTGTTACGAAATGGTATTGGCTATCACTAAGTAGTTCATCAAATTCGTCAAGTACAATAGTGTTAACGTTCATCATCTTAATTTTTTTGTGTTTAATCAGCTCAAAGACACGGCCAGGTGTTCCGATAAGAATTTCTGGTCCTTTCTTCAGACGTTCAATTTGACGTTTTTGACTAGAACCAGACAGGAAGAGTTGGGCAGTAAGCCCTAGTGGTTCAGCCCACTGTTTGGTTACGTCGAAAATCTGTCCAGCAAGCTCAGAGTTGGGTGCTAGAATAAGCAATTGCTGAGCTTTTTTTGGCTTTAGAGAAAGGAGAAGTGGGAGGAGGTAGGCCAGAGTCTTACCTGTTCCAGTTGGGCTGATGCCTAAAACATTGTCCCCTTCTGTAATTGGTGCAAAGAGTTCTTTTTGAATGGCAGTTTCTGTCGTGATTTCTTTTTCTTTAAGGAGGTCTTGCCATTGTTCAGGAAAGTTTGTAAACATAAAAGTCTCATTTTCTATATGGATTTGCTTTTATTATATCATGATTTAGTGTAGAATAGATGAGAAAGACTCTATTAGATAGGAATTTACCATGCCTAAAAAACCGATTATTATTGGGGTTACGGGTGGCTCTGGTGGTGGTAAGACCAGTGTTTCTCGTGCCATTTTATCCAATTTTCCAGATGAAAAAATTGCCATGATTGAACATGACTCGTACTATAAGGATCAGTCTCATTTGACTTTTGAGGAGCGTGTGTCAACTAACTATGACCATCCCTTTGCCTTTGATACAGATCTCATGATTGAACATATCAATGAGTTGATTGCTGGGCGTCCGGTGGATATTCCGATTTATGATTATACACAACACACTCGTAGTGCCAAGACTTATCGTCAGGAGCCTCAGGATGTTTTTATCGTTGAAGGGATTTTGGTACTTGAGGATAAACGCTTGCGTGATTTGATGGATATCAAGCTCTTTGTAGATACTGATGATGACATTCGTATTATTCGCCGTATCAAGCGTGATATGGAAGAACGTGGTCGTAGCTTGGATAGTATTATTGAGCAGTATATCAGTGTTGTAAAACCAATGTACCACCAGTTTATCGAACCTACGAAACGTTATGCGGATGTGGTCATTCCTGAAGGTGTCACAAATACTGTTGCTATCGATTTGATAAATACTAAGGTAGCAAGCATCTTGAAAGAAAGTAAGGAAGCCTAAGCAAGAGCTTGGCTTTTTTGGTATAATTAAAACGTTATGATTATTTTACAAGGAAACAAAATAGAGCGCTCTTTTTCAGGAGATGTGCTCTTTGATAATATTAATATTCAGGTGGATGAGCGAGATCGTATTGCCCTTGTTGGACGTAACGGTGCTGGGAAATCAACCTTATTGAAAATCCTAGTTGGAGAGGAAGCGCCGACAAGTGGTGAGATTAATACGAAACGTGATTTGAACCTGTCTTATCTGGCTCAGGATAGTCGTTTTGAGTCTAGCAATACCATTTACGCTGAAATGTTAAATGTTTTTGCCGGTCTTCGTGCCGATGAAAAACGTCTGCGTGACATGGAAATGAAGATGGCTGAGTTGACTGGGGCAGACTTGGACAAGCTAATGACCGACTATGACCGCCTTTCCGAGGATTTCAGACAAAGAGGTGGTTTTACTTACGAATCTGATATCAGAGCCATTCTCAATGGTTTCAAGTTTGATGAAAGCATGTGGGAGATGCCTATTTCAGATCTTTCTGGAGGACAGAATACCCGCCTGGCCTTGGCTAAAATGTTGCTAGAGAAGCCTGAACTTTTGGTACTGGATGAACCGACCAACCACTTGGATATCGAAACTATCGCCTGGTTGGAGAATTACCTGATCAATTATCAGGGTGCTCTAATCATTGTCAGTCACGACCGTTATTTTTTGGATAAGGTAGCGACAGTAACCCTAGATTTGACCAAACATAGCTTGGATCGTTATGTCGGAAACTATTCAACATTCATGGATCTCAAGGCTGAAAAGTTGGCCACTGAAGCCAAAAACTTCGAAAAGCAACAAAAAGAAATTGCTAAGCTGGAGGACTTTGTTAATCGTAATATTGTCCGTGCCTCTACAACCAAGCGTGCCCAGGCCCGTCGTAAACAACTTGAGAAAATGGAAAGACTGGATAAGCCAACAGAAGGCCAAAAGTCAGCCAATATGACTTTCCATGCGGACAAGGTCTCTGGGAATGTGGTCTTGACAGTTAGGGATGCTGCCATTGGTTACGATGATGAGATTCTTTCGGAGCCTATTTCTCTGGATGTTAAGAAGATGGATGCCATTGCCATTGTAGGGCCTAATGGTATTGGTAAAACGACCTTTATCAAGTCGGTAGTGGGGCAATTGCCTTTTATCAAGGGAACGTCGACCTATGGTGCCAATGTTGAAGTAGGTTATTATGATCAAACCCAATCTGCCTTGACGCCCTCAAATACTGTCCTTGATGAGTTGTGGAATGATTTTGCAACCACCCCTGAAGTTGAGATTCGTAACCGTCTGGGTGCTTTTCTCTTCTCAGGTGATGATATCAAAAAGTCGGTTTCCATGCTTTCTGGTGGTGAAAAGGCTCGTCTGCTCCTAGCCAAACTATCAATGGAAAACAATAACTTCCTGATTCTGGATGAACCGACCAACCACTTGGACATTGATAGCAAGGAAGTCTTGGAAAATGCCCTTATTGACTTTGATGGAACGCTTCTCTTTGTCAGCCATGACCGTTACTTTATCAACCGTGTGGCCACCAAAGTGATGGAAATTTCTGAGGATGGGGCAACCATTTATCTTGGGGATTATGATTATTATCTTGAGAAGAAGGCTGAGCTTGAAGAGTTGGCACGACTTGAGGCAGAAGAAAATCAAGGACAAGAAGAGGTTCAAGTAGCTTCGGCAGGTGCTAATGATTATCAAGCTCAAAAAGCCAATCAGAAAGAGATGCGTAAACTAAGCCGACGCATTGAGCAAATTGAAAATGAGCTAGAGACCATTGAAGAACGCTTGGAGGAAATCACTGCTGCCATGCTTGAAACAAATGAAGTAGCGGAATTATCTGACTTGCAGAAAGAGTTAGATGAGTTATCAGTCAATCAAGAGGCTCTGATGGAAGAGTGGAGCGACTTATCAGAACAATTGGAAGGTTAAGGAAATATGAGAGCCTTTTCATGTTTTGAGTTGTGAAAGGCTTACATTGTTGGTATAATGGTCTTAGTATATAAAAGGAGACTAGCTTTATGAACAAAGTAAAGAAAAAAGTGTATCGTAACACAACATCTTTCAACATGATGGCTTGGGCATCATTTGCCTTCTTCGTAATCTTGATGTTGGTTGGCCTCTATACCCTTAAAGAGCCTTTGATGGTTAAGGGTTACTACCTTATGGGATGTGTTGGTTTGATCTCATCATCATTTACAGTATCTAAGGTTGTCCGTGATAACCAAGAAGATGAAGAAAACTATAACAAACTCATTGCCCAACAAACTTTCGAACAATAAGAGGAGGAGCCTGAAAAGGCTTTTTCTTTTTGAATAGTGCCATTTAATTATTTACCCAAATAATCAAAAAGTGTCTTTAGTAAATATAGATGATTATAATAAAAACCATCTTACATATGAAATTGATTTTCATGATTATAAAAAGTTTTATATTTTAGATACTCAAAATCATCAAATTTCTGAGAAAACAAAATATGATAATGAAGAGAGTGCCGTAGTAACCACTGCTTCTTATACAGAAGATATGAATACAGCAATTGATTTTACATTTGATTTTGGTGAAGGCGGTAATTATTTAATGCATTCATAGAATACAAGAAATACAAATAATTTCTTCGTAAAACAATCGAAGAAAGCTAGACGAGACTTCCCGCTGTGAGAAAAGTGGTTGAATCATTATAGAATTAGTCATGGAACTTCGAAGAAGGTCGCTGACGTCCGTACTCACTTAAGGGAAGTCTCAAAAAGATTTTATTTATAAAAGCCTGAAAAGGCTTTTTCTTTTTTGCAGAAAATGCACAAATATTCTGACTCTTACCTAAGGGAAGTGTTATAATGTAGTGAGAGGGTCTGAGCACCTTGTTTTATGGTATCGGACCTTATACCTTATAAGACTAATCATCGTATAAGAATACGGTAGTGAAAAGGTAGGTAATATTATGGAATTCAAAGTTAAAGATGGTCAAATCATCTATTATCGGGATCTTGGTAAGGGTTTTCCAATTGTCTTTTTGCATGGCAATAATTTGTCTGGAAACTACTTTGCTAAGCAAGGAATTCTATATCGAGACTATCGCTTAATTTTTATTGATAGTCGTAATCACGGTAGATCCAGTCGTCAGAGTGTTAAGATGACCTTTGAACAGATGGCTGCCGATTTGGAGGAAATTTTGCAATTTTTAAATATCAAAAAGGCCTTGTTTGTTGGTCACAGTGATGGGGCCAATCTAGCTATGGTTTATGCTAGTCGCTTTCCTGACCGGATTGCGGGTCTCTTACTGAATGCGGGTAACATGACCTTTAATGGTTTGACTAGACGCTCAAGATTCTTGGTTCATTTACAATATCTTTGTTTGAAGGCCTTATCGCCATTTTCAGCTAAAATGGATATTATGGCAAAAGTAACAGGTCTCATGTTGCATGATTTACCCTTGGATAGGGAGCAATTACACAAGGCACCCTATCCTGTTTGGGTGGTTATGGGGCAAAGGGATGTTATTAGTTTTAGGCATTCCAAAGAGATTTCGGAACTCTTTCCGATTCATAAGCTGTATGTTGAGCGTCGGCAAGGACACCGTTTAGCTCAACGAAAATACAAGGTCTTTAATCAAATAATTCGTGATTTAGTGAGAATTAGTCGAAAAGAGGTGGTGGCATGAAGAGTCTTTTGGAGAGATTACAACCTTTAAAAACAGCAATCAAATCCATCTTCTTTATCTCAATTACGGTTCTTGTCGTTATTGAACTGGTCCGGTTGAAGCGAACCATTACATTAGAGTCGTTAGAATCGGCTCTGTCAGGCTTGTCTATTTGGCACCTTATTCTCATGATTATAATTGGGTTAGTCGCCGTACTCCCCATGTTGTTTTATGATTTAATCCTGAATAAGGAGTTAGAGACGGATTATTCCAAACCCTATATTTTAGAGACGAGTTGGGCGGTTAATACGATTAATAACCTGGCTGGTTTTGCTGGTTTGGTTGATGTCGGTTTACGGTATTCTTTCTATTCTGAGGATGGGCAGGAAAAGACGGGTGTTAAAGCACTGTCGCGTTTATTGCCTTACTTTATGTCGGGATTGTCACTCTTGAGTGGCTTGGTATTTGTTAGTTTTTGGTTTCTTCCTCTGAGTCCAGATTTAAGAAAGTATTGGCTGCTTTTGTTAGGGATTTTCCTTTATTTGCCCTTTATTTTCTTTATTTCCAGTCGGGAAAAGTTGGCCTATTTTGGGCAGGTACCTTTGAAAACGAGGCTAAGTCTTCTTTTGGCTTCTACAGCTGAGTGGGGAACTGCTCTTGGGAGCTTTGTCAGTGTCGCCTATTTGATGGGATTACATGTTCATCTTTACAATCTGATTCCGCTCTACCTACTAGCTGTTATCATTGGTATTTTCTCAATGATTCCAGGAGGGATTGGTAGTTTTGATCTTATTGTCATTACTGGTCTAACCTCAATGGGTGTTAGTAATGCCATGGCGGTTAGCTTGCTCTTACTTTTTCGTTTGACTTACTATGTCATTCCATTCTTGTTGGGAGTCGTCTTCTTTTTCAAACACATGGGAGGACGTATCAATGATAAGTATTTCAGGGTTTCTTCACGGGTATTTGCAGGGAGCTTATATCGTTTCTTGGTCTATCTCTTGCGTTTCTTGGGAATCTTCTTGATTTTGTCAGCTTTAATTCCAGAACGGTTGGCTGATGTCTATTTGATTAACCGTTTTGATCCAATTCAGGAACAGTTGATTTGGCAGTTCCCAAGTATTTTATTTGGAACTCTCTTTATTTTCATGGCTCGTCTCATTAAGCGTCGGGTTAAGGGAGCATTTCCTGCCTCTTTATTAACCTTTGTCTTAGCCTTGATTTATGTCAACCTTAATGGCATTTCTTGGGCCATGACCTTCTTGATTTCACTTTCTTTGGTGATTGTGCTTATTATCAGAAAGAAATTGATCCATCGTTATTTTGTGTATAGCTGGGAAGATAAGACTAAAGATTTCCTCTTTCTTGCTTTTACGATTTTGGTTCTCCTTGTTTTAGGGGGAAATGGTTTCTGGTCTCATCTCTTGCCACCGAAGAGCCGTGATGTTCTTGGACATTTTATCCATATCTGGTTTAATATTTTATTGGCAGCTGTTATCATTGCAACCATTGTTTGGGGGCTCTTGAAAATTTTGGCACCTCGTAAGACTTTCGGTCAAAAAATGGATGATGAACGTTTTACAGCTCTTTTGTCAAAATATGGAGGTGCATCAGAAAGTGCTTTGGCTTACCTACATGACAAACACCTCTTTTGGTATCGTGTTGATGGACAGGACCAAGTAGTTTTCCAATTCGCTCAAACCAGTAACAAGTGCGTGGTTATGGGAAATCCGATTGGGAATGAAGATTATTATCGACCAGCATGGGAAGCCTTTCTAAGCGCTTTATCTGATTGGAATCTGCAAGCCCTATTTTATGAGGCAGATGAAAGTATTACCCTCATGCTTCATGACTATGGATTTGACTTCATGAAGTTCGGAGAAAATGCTATGGTTGACTTGACGACGTTTTCGGTTGAAGGAAAGCATGGTAAGAAATTCCGTAAACCGACTAATCGCGTGGAAAAAGCTGGTTTCCAATTTAAATTGCTTCAACCGCCATTTTCAGAGACTCAAATGCAGGAAATGAGAGCTGTCTCAGATGTTTGGCTTAATGGTCGTAAGGAGAAAGGTTTCTCTCTTGGTTTCTTCGATGAAGCCTATCTGCAACAAGCGCCGATTGCCATTGTTGAGAGTGAAGAGGGAGAAATTGTTGCCTTTGCCAATATCATGCCAACCAAAAATAAAAGAGTGGCCACGATTGACCTCATGCGATATGACTTTGAAAAGGCACCTGAAGGCATTATGGACTACCTCTTTGTCAAACTCTTCCAATACTTCCAAGCAGAAGGCAAGCAGTACTTTGATATGGGGATGGCTCCCCTAGCCAACGTCGGTACTGAAGAAGATAGTTTCTTAGAAGAAAAGGTTGCCAATCTGGTTTATGTTTTTGCACAGCGTTTTTACTCTTTCAGTGGCCTCCAACGTTATAAGGAAAAATTCTCTCCAATCTGGTCTCCAAAATATATCGTCTATCCAAAAAGAACCTGGCTCTTGTTTGATATGATTGCTATTCTAAGGATTGATAATCGTAAAATTGAAGACAGAATGAAGAAAAGACGTCTTTGGAAATAGAGATAACATGAAAATAGCGAAGCCGATTGGCTTCGCTATTTTGCTATGTAGAAGACTTACTTTTCGAATTCTGCTTTTGATTTAGTATCTGCATACTCTTCAGCTACCTCGCTTGAGAGGATGTCATCATAACTTGGCAGTGAAATGTCCTGGCCATACTTGTTACGAAGGGCTGTAGTTACCAGTCGGTAGGCGAGGTTGGCATTACGAGAAAGAATTGGGCCGTGGAAGTAGCTACCATAAACATTCTTGTAGTGAACACCCTCGGAACCGTCTTCCTTATTGTTACCATTACCGTAGACCACCTTTCCAAGTGGTTTCTCGTCATCTGAAAGGAAGGTACGTCCTTGGTGATTTTCAAAGCCATAATAGGTTTCATCGAATTCTTCGTTATGAATTTTGATGTCACCGATGTAACGGTTATTTTCTTGATTGAGGGTGTAGTGGCCCATAACACCAATGCCGTCAATGCGAACCCCGTTAGCTTGGATGTAATATTGTCCAAGAAGTTGGAAACCACCGCAGATGGCTAGGATGACCTTATTATCTTGGATGAATTGATCAATAGCGTCACGTTTAGATGGTAGGTCTTTGGCAACGATGGATTGTTCGTAGTCTTGACCACCTCCAAAGAAGACCATGTCGTAGTGATCTTTGTCAAAGTCGTCCCCAACAGAAACGATATCGAAGGTCATTTTAGCACCAAGTTTTTCCCCCACGTATTTGATCATAAGGACATTACCATTGTCCCCGTAGGTATTGAGCAGATTACCATAAAGGTGGGCAACATTTAGGTCGTAGGTGTAGTCACGATTTTCTGGAGATTTGAGAGAAGTATAGGTCATTAGTTCATCTCCTTTCCGACAGCATGACGTTGGGCAAGAATGTCACGAAATTCAAGCATGGCAGTATAGGTAGCTAGGATATAGGCATGGTCGCAATCTTGCTTTTCAATCAAGGCCATAATATCTTCGAGCTTTTCTGCTTGCGTAATCTTGTCCTCTGGGTAGCCAGTCACACGAAGACGGCGGGCAATTTCAGAGTGACGGACACCACCAGCATTAATCTCAGGAATATCCATGTCGAGAATGCTTTCAAAGTTGGCATCCCAAATCCAGCTAGTATCAATACCGTCAGCATAGTTGGCGTTAAGAAGAACTGACAAGCTAAATGGATAATCTGCAAGCTTAATCATTTCGAGAGCTTGGCTAGCGCCAACTGGATTCTTAATGAGTACGAGGGTACATGATTTGTTGCCAATCTTAAAGGTTTCTTGGCGTCCAAAAACGGCACGGCTCTTATTAAACCCAGCCTTGATTTTTTCAGGAGCCACACCGAAGAATTCAGCAACAGAAACCGCAGCAAGGGCATTGTAGATGTTGTAGAGACCACCGACATTAATCTTGTAGTCTTGTCCATCAATGACAAATTCAGAAGTCGTGTTAGTGATTTTAGTCAACTTCGTTAGCTTATAATCTAATTCTGGACGGTGGAAATCGCAGTTAGGGCAGGTGTAGTCACCCAAGTTAGCGTAAGTATTGAGGCGATACTGAAGAATACGCTCACACTTAGGACAGACAATGCCTTCAGTATTATAATGGGCCAGCTCTGGCGCATGCTTTTCAGTATCAAAACCATAGAAACGTACAGGATTGATGACTTCTTTAGAGTTGAAGAGGGGACTGTCCCCATTAGCCAAAATAGTAGCCTTGGGTGCCTTGGCGGCACCATCTAAAATCATCTGATAAGTAGTATAGATTTCACCGTAGCGGTCCATTTGGTCACGGAAAATATTTGTGAAGACAAATAGACTTGGGGTGATGTACTCTGTGATTTTTGGTAGGCTGGCTTCGTCAATCTCCAAGACAGCGATTTTCTTACCTGATTTAGCTCTTTTAGCGGTTAGGAAAGTAGAAGTAATCCCTGTGATCATGTTGGCTCCACTAGGATTGGTCACAATGTCACCAAAAGCTTCTTTTAAGATTCCAACTGTCAAAGCTGTTGTTAGAGTCTTTCCGTTGGTTCCTGTAACAACGACGATTTCATAATCTTTGGCCAGTGTGTCTAAAATGTTTTTGTCAAATTTAAGGGCGATTTTTCCTGGGAGGGTTGACCCACGTCCTAATTTGGAGAGGACAAAGTGGCTAGTCTTTCCTGCCAAGATACCCATGGTAGTTTTTATAGTCATGAATTTATTTTATCACAAAAAGTAGTGATTGTAGTCTCAAAATAGTTTGAATTCGTGGTATAATAGGAACTGTTTAAAAATTAAAAGAAAGTGTGATATGTATGGGTATACTGTCGTCCATTGATATTGATTTCTGGCGGTCACTCTTTGATAGTCCGTTGAAAGTTATCGTCAATAGTTTGGACATATTGATTGTTGCTTTTTTAATTTACCGCTTTATTAGGGCCCTGAGGGGAACCAAAATCATGACCCTAGTTCAAGGGGTAGTCTTATTTATTTTTGTAAAATTTATTTCTGATTTTATAGGCTTCACAACGATTTCTTATTTGATGAATCAGGTTATCAACTATGGTGCCATTGCGGCGGTTGTAATCTTTGCGCCAGAGCTTCGTTCTGCACTTGAAACCTTTGGACGTACGCCTCAGCATTTTTTGCAAAATAAAGAAGTGAGTTCAGATGAGAAATTGGTTCAAGCTTTTGTTAAAGCCGCTAAGTATATGAGCCCTCGTAAGATTGGAGCCCTCGTCTCTATTGAACAGACGCAAACTCTGCAAGAACAAATTGTGACAGGAATTCCGCTTGATGCAGTTGTAACAGGGGAACTGTTGATTAATATTTTTATCCCTAATACACCGCTTCATGATGGGGCAGTTATCATCAGAGATAATAAGGTTGCGACAGCTTGTTCTTATCTACCGCTTTCGGAATCTAATAAAATTTCTAAGGAATTCGGAACACGTCACAGGGCCGCTATTGGTCTTTCAGAGCAAACAGATGCTCTTACCTTTGTCGTATCTGAAGAAACAGGTGCGATTTCCATTGCTTATAAGGGTAATTTCTTGCATGGACTGTCCATTCAAGAGTTTGAGCAAGAGTTGAGTCTTATTTTGTTGAAAGAGCAAGAACCTCGTCAGTCATTCTTCCAACGTTGGATGGGAGGTAGCAAAAAATGAAACGCATTGTCCGTGTATTAAAAAATGATCGTTGGTGGCAAATACTAGTTGCGCTCTTCTTTGCGGTTACGCTATTCGTCACGGCTTGGTCTGGTAATACGCAAAATAAAAGTAATAGCTCAAGTGCTTCGAATACCTTCACGCAAACAGTAGAATCTGTTCCTGTAGATATTAAGTACGACAGTGATAATTACTTTATCAGTGGTTATTCTTATGACGCTGAGGTTTATTTGACAGCGACTACTCAGTTAGCTTTGACGACTGAAGCAACAAGCGATACGCGCCATTTTAAGTTAGTTGCAGATTTGTCAAATCTTGGCCAAGGGACAAGTCGGGTTCCTATTCAGGTTAAGAATTTACCAGCTGGAATGTCTGCCCAAGTATCGCCATCGACCTTGACAGCAACCATTGGTAAAAAAGCTAGCAAGACATTTGATGTGGTTGCAAATATCACACCAGATAAGTTGGCTAATGGCTACGAAGTAAAAAAGGTTAGCTTGGATGAAACCAAGGTAGAGGTGACATCAAGTGAAGATATCATCAATCAAATTGACCACGTTCAAGCAGTTTTGGAAGGCGGTGCCAACTTGTCTGATGATTATGATGGCAACTTATTGTTGCAAGCTGTTTCAGCTAATGGGACAGTCTTGGCTAGCTCGATTTCTCCAGCTAAGGTTCATGCCAAAATTACTTTGAGAAAATTGAGCAAATCTGTCCCTGTTAAGGTAGAGTTGACTGGAGATAAGGCTAGCAATGTGTCTAGTATCAGTTATAGTTTTGATCGAGGCCATGTGACCATTGTTGGTAGTCAGGAAGCTATGGATAAGATTGATAGCATCACTGTTCCAGTAGATATTAGTCATGTGACCAAGGATACTACACAAACGCTCAAGCTTTCAGCTGATGGTGTGACAGTGCAACCAAATACGGTTAAAGTTAATTTGAAGGTCACCCAAAAATAGAGAATGGCCATTTTCCAAGTTTATGTAAAATAGACAAAATGGAGAAGGCTTAATCTGGTAAAATTGGCGCAATAGCCAAAAAGTTATACAAGAAGGGTTGAAAATATCGGTGAAATCAGATAAAGTTAAACTATCTAGGTAGATTTCACTAGATTACTTTTGCTCTTGTTAGACAGCATCAAAGTTTAAGGAGGATTTAGTGCTGGGGCACTAAAAATAAAATTATGGGTAAATATTTTGGAACAGACGGTGTTCGTGGAGAAGCTAATGTTGAGCTCACGCCTGAATTGGCCTTTAAATTAGGTCGCTTCGGTGGTTATGTGCTTAGCCAACACGAAACTGGCCGTCCTAAGGTCTTTGTGGCACGTGATACACGTATTTCAGGGGAAATGTTAGAATCAGCTTTGGTGGCAGGTCTTTTATCAGTAGGTATCGAAGTCTACAAACTTGGAGTACTTGCGACTCCAGGTGTTTCATACTTGGTACGTACGGAAAATGCCAGTGCTGGTGTTATGATTTCAGCCAGCCATAATCCAGCTCTTGATAATGGTATTAAGTTCTTTGGGGGAGATGGCTTTAAATTGGATGATGCGCGTGAAGCGGAAATTGAAGCCCTTCTTGATGCAGCAGAGGATACTCTTCCACGTCCATCAGCTGAGGGTCTTGGAACACTTGTAGATTATCCAGAAGGTCTTCGCAAGTATGAAAAATTCTTGGTGGCAACAGGTGTTGATCTTGGTGGACTGAAGGTTGCCTTGGACACTGCTAATGGTGCAGCTGCTGTGTCAGCTCGTAATGTTTTCCTTGATTTGAATGCCGATATTACGGTTATCGGGGATCAACCAGATGGTCTTAACATCAATGCTGGAGTGGGTTCAACACATCCAGAGCAATTGCAAGCCTTGGTTAAAGAAAGTGGTTCAGCCATTGGTCTTGCCTTTGATGGGGATAGTGACCGTCTCATCGCTGTTGATGAAAATGGTGATATTGTTGATGGCGACAAGGTCATGTATATTATCGGTAAACACTTGTCTGAAAAAGGTGAGTTGGCTAAAAATACAATTGTGACAACTGTTATGTCAAACCTTGGTTTCCACAAGGCACTTGATCGTGAGGGAATTAACAAGGTCGTGACTGCCGTTGGTGACCGTTATGTTGTAGAAGAAATGCGTAAAAATGGCTATAACCTTGGTGGTGAACAGTCTGGTCACGTTATTATCATGGATTACAATACAACTGGTGATGGTCAATTGACAGCTATTCAATTGACTAAAGTCATGATTGAAACAGGTAAGAGCTTGTCTGAATTAGCATCAGAAGTGACGATTTACCCTCAAAAACTGGTTAATATTCGTGTGGAAAATAGCATGAAAACTAAAGCCATGGAAGTTCCTGCGATTGCAGCTATCATTGAAAAAATGGAAGCTGAGATGGCTGGGAACGGTCGTATCTTGGTTCGCCCTAGTGGTACAGAACCTCTCCTTCGTGTTATGGCAGAAGCACCAACAGATGATGAAGTGAATTACTATGTTGACACTATTGCGGATGTCGTCCGTGCGGAAATTGGGTTGGACTAAATATGATTAATAAGCTTAAAGCTTTTATGGCCACAGAAGTTTTTAAATACCTTTTCTTTGGTGTTTTGGCGACTGTAGTTTATATGGTTAGTCGTACCTTGATTTTCGCTGTGAGTCAACAAGGTACCCTATCAGCAGTTTTGGCAAATGCCATTGCCATCGTTTTTGCTTTTTTCACGAATGATGTTTTTGTGTTCAGTCAAGCAAAAGCTGGTATGGCTACACGCTTTGTTAAATTTGTGGGAGCTCGTCTCTTAACCTTAGTTCTTGATTTGGCTCTCGCCTATTTCTTGGTAGATACCTATCCAGAGATTATCGGTCAATTTGTTGGTCATAGTCATGCTTGGGTAAATGGAATTGAAAGCTTATTCTCACAAGTTTTGATTATTGTTCTTAACTACGTTATTTCAAAATTCTTTGTCTTTACTGGAGACAAGACATAAGATACAAGGAAGTTGCTAGGAAATGTGTTAAAAGCATTTCTTACCAACCTCCTTTTTTGATATAATGAAGAGACTTTAAAAATAGAAAGATGAAAGATGTACGTACAATTATCTCAACGCCTTAAGGACGTAGCAACCTTCGTCCCTAAAGACGCAAAACTTTTAGATGTAGGTAGTGACCACGCCTACCTCCCTATTTATTTACTTGAAAAGGGCTTGATTCACTCAGCTATTGCTGGTGAAGTGGTGAAAGGCCCTTATGAATCTGCTCTTACTAATGTCTCAGCTTCTGGTTTCAAAGATAAGATTGACGTGCGCTTGGCTAACGGCTTGGCAGCTTTTGAACCTTCTGATGCTGTCACAACTATCACGATTTGTGGTATGGGGGGACGTTTGATTGCGGATATTCTTGATTCTGGTAAGGATAAACTTAAAGGTGTGGAACGTCTGATTCTGCAACCCAATAATCGTGAAGACGACCTTCGTATTTGGTTGATGGAAAATGGTTTTGTCATTGTCGCAGAAGCCATCATGACCGAAAATGGCAAATACTACGAAATTATGGTGGCTGAGGCTGGTCAAATGACTCTATCAGATAAAGAGGTTCGCTTTGGACCTCATCTCATGAAAGACCAGTCTCAAGTCTTCCAGCTCAAATGGCAACGTGAAAACAATAAATTGGAGATTGCTTTAGGATCCATTCCTCTTGCCAATCAGTCTGACCGTGCAGCTGTCGAAGAGAAAATCCAAACCATTAAGGAGGTTTTGAACCATGTTAGCTAGTGAACTTATCAAGTCTTATGAAAGCTTTTGTCCACAGGAACTTTCCATGAAAGGTGATGTGGTTGGCTTGCAGATTGGCAGTCTGGACAAAGAAATTCAGAAGGTCATGGTTACCTTGGATGTTCGTGAGAATACAGTAGCCGAAGCCATTGAAAAAGGTGTGGACCTCATCATTGCCAAACATGCCCCTATTTTCCGTCCGGTTAAGGATTTGGTGTCTTCGCCTGACCGTGATATTTTGCTTGATCTTGTAAAGAACGACATTGCTGTCTATGTGAGTCATACCAATATTGATGTGGTGGATGATGGTCTCAATGATTGGTTTTGTGACTTACTTGATATTAAGAAGACGACTTATTTGACGGAGACTGCTGACAAACAAGGAATCGGTCGAGTGGGTGATATTGTGCCACAAACCATTGAAGAACTTGCTCTTAAAGTCAAGTCTGTTTTTGGCTTAGATAGTATTCGCCTGGTTCGTTATAATCATGAAAATCCTCTTGTTAACCGTGTGGCTATTTGTGGTGGTAGCGGTCAAGGATTTTACAAGGATGCTTTGACAAAGGGCGCACAAGTCTTTATCACGGGTGATGTTTATTACCATACTGGTCAGGAAATGATTACCAATGGCCTCTTGGCAATTGATCCTGGTCACCATATTGAAGCTCTCTTTATCGCAAAGATTGCTGAGAAACTTGAGGCTTGGAAGCTTGAGAAGGGCTGGAATGTGACAATTCTTGAAAGTCAGTCGTCAACTAATCCCTTTGACCATCTCTAGGAGGATCTATCTGTGACTTGGCTTTTACATCAACATGTGGTCTTGTTGGCCTTACTTGCTGGTCTTTTCACTTGGGGTTGTACCATTGTCGGCTCGGCTATTGTTTTCTTTTTCAAGCATATTAGCCGTAAATTGTTAGATATCATGATGGGCTTTGCGGCTGGAGTCATGATTGCGGCCTCATTCTGGTCACTCTTGGACCCTTCTTTAGCTTATGCTAGCCAAAATGGCTATGGGAAGTGGTCTTGGTTTCCAGCGGCAGCTGGCTTCTTACTTGGTGGTGTCGCTCTTCGTTTGATTGATGCTGTCGTCCCTCACTTGCATTTGGGAAATGATATTTCAAAAGCAGAAGGTATTCAACCTCGTAAGAAGAAATTGTCAAAGACAGCCCTACTCTTTTTGGCTATTACGATTCATAATTTTCCAGAGGGATTAGCAGTCGGTGTGACTTTCGGAGCCTTGGCTGGTGGCAATATGACATTCGCGGGTCTGATGGGAGCCATTGGTCTAGCTATAGGGATTGGTTTGCAGAATGTCCCTGAAGGTGTAGCCCTTTCTATCCCAATTCGAGCAGATGGAAAATCTTGACTTAAGGCCTTTTATTGGGGGTCTATGTCAGCTATCGTTGAGCCTATAGGTGCAGTTATGGGTGCCGCTCTTGTCATGTGGATGATGGCAATCATCCCTTACGCTTTGGCTTTTGCGGCTGGTGCCATGATCTTTGTAGTAACGGAAGAATTGATTCCTGAATCACAGACTAATGGTAATACTGATGTAGCAACCTTGGGCCTTATGGTTGGCTTTGTCGTCATGATGGTTATGGATGTGGCCTTGGGATAAAAGAAATACAAAGAGCTGTGCCTATGTGTATAGGACTCAGCTCTTTTCAAATAGATGGAGTAAAAAATGAAAATTGCAATTGTTGGCGCAGGCATCGTCGGTTCAACGGCTGCCTATTACTTGTCAAAGGAAAAAGAAGTAGAAGTTACTGTTTTTGACCATGGTCTTGGACAGGCAACCAAGGCAGCAGCAGGAATTATTAGTCCCTGGTTTTCCAAGCGTCGTAATAAGGCCTGGTATCGCATGGCTAGACTGGGAGCTGATTTTTACCAAGAGTTAGTTTCAGATCTTGGAAATGATGGTTATGACAAGAGTTTCTATGATCAGTCTGGTGTGGCCCTTCTTAAGAAAGACGATAGTAAATTGGATGGTTTGTATGAGCATGCTGAGACCAGACTCGAAGAATCACCCATTATTGGTGAACTCTCTATTAAAAATGCGAGTACCCTTCCTGAATTCACTGGCTTTAACCGTTATCTCTATGCCTCTGGGGGAGCCAGAGTCGAAGGTGCAGAACTGACTGCTACTTTGATTAAGGCTTCTGGTTTTGAAAAGTTAGAAGGTCAAGTTACACTCTCTCCTCTTGACGATGGTACTTATGAGATTGATGGTCAAACTTTTGATAAGGTCATCCTCGCTTGTGGTGCCTGGCTAGGTCAAACGCTTGAACCCCTTGGTTTTGAAGTGGATGTTCGTCCTCAAAAAGGTCAGTTACGAGACTATTTCTTTGAGGGCATGGATACTGGTAAATTACCAGTTCTGATGCCAGAGGGCGAATTAGATGTCATTCCATTTGCGGGTGGAAAGATTTCGGTAGGTGCCAGTCATGAGAATGATCAAGGCTTTGATTTGACAGTTGATGAAGCTGTTTTAGAAGTTCTGGAGGAGGAGGCTAAGACCTATTTCCCTGACTTAAGTACTGACAAGTCCTTCTCGGAACGTGTGGGAACGAGAGCCTACACGAGTGACTTCTCACCTTTCTTTGGAGAAGTTCCAGAGCTTAAAAACGTCTTCGTTGCTTCAGGTTTAGGTTCCTCTGGTCTTACAACAGGGCCACTGATTGGAAAAAATCTGGTTGATTTGGTCATGAACCGACCTGGTAACTTGGACAGTACAGATTATCCAGTCGCTAATTACATAAAGAAACAGGATTAAGACTAGTTATCCTTCCCCAAATATTCAGAATCAGTTAGCTTTCTCTTACTATAGAGAAACGTTGGCTGATTCTTTTTTATTAAGAAAATGGACAGCTTTGATTTTCTTAATGAAAGCTTAATAGCTCTGGCTTTGTCGTGACAAGGGGGCTGAAAAATGCTAAAATAAAGGTAATATATTAGAGAAAAAAGGAGCCTTCTTATGAAAGGTATTATTCTTGCAGGCGGTTCAGGGACGCGTTTGTATCCATTGACTCGTGCTGCATCAAAACAACTGATGCCGATTTATGATAAACCAATGATTTACTACCCATTGTCAACGCTCATGTTGGCTGGAATCAAGGAAATCCTCATCATCTCAACACCACAGGACCTTCCACGGTTTGAAGAGCTCCTCGGTGACGGTTCAGAGTTTGGTATTTCACTATCATACGCTGTGCAACCAAGTCCAGATGGATTGGCGCAGGCCTTTATTATTGGTGAAGACTTCATCGGTGATGACAGCGTTGCCCTAGTCCTTGGTGACAATATTTTCCATGGCAATGGCCTTTCTGCTATGCTTCAACGTGCTGAAGCTAAGGAAAAAGGTGCAACAGTCTTTGGTTACCAAGTTAAGGATCCAGAACGTTTTGGTGTGGTTGAGTTTGATGATGATATGAACGCTATTTCCATCGAAGAAAAGCCAGAGCATCCAAAATCAAACTTTGCTGTAACTGGTCTTTATTTCTATGACAATGATGTCGTGGACATTGCTAAAAACATCAAACCAAGTCCTCGTGGAGAGCTTGAAATCACTGATGTTAACAAGGCTTACTTGGATCGTGGGGACCTCTCTGTTGAGCTGATGGGACGTGGTTTTGCTTGGTTGGATACAGGCACTCACGAAAGTCTCTTGCAAGCGGCGCAGTACATTGAAACGGTTCAGCGTTTGCAAAATGTTCAAGTGGCTAACCTTGAAGAAATTGCCTATCGTATGGGCTACATCACTAAAGAGCAGGTCCTCGAATTGGCACAACCACTTAAAAAGAATGAATACGGACAATATTTGCTCCGTTTGATTGGAGAAGCATAATGACAGAACAATTTTTTGGAAAAGAACTTGCAGCACACAAGATTGATGCTATCCCAGGCATGATTGAATTTGACATCCCGGTGCATGGTGATAACCGAGGCTGGTTCAAGGAAAACTTCCAAAAGGAAAAGATGTTGCCACTTGGTTTTCCAGAATCATTCTTTGCTGAAGGCAAATTGCAAAATAACGTTTCCTTCTCCCGTAAAAATGTTTTGCGTGGCTTGCATGCTGAGCCATGGGACAAATACATCTCAGTAGCAGATGAAGGAAAGGTCCTTGGAACTTGGGTTGACCTCCGTGAGGGCGAAACCTTTGGAAATACCTACCAAACAGTGATTGATGCCTCAAAAGGAATTTTCGTTCCTCGTGGTGTTGCCAATGGTTTCCAAGTTTTGTCTGATAAGGTCGCCTACAGCTATCTTGTGAATGACTACTGGGCACTCGAACTTAAACCAAAATACGCCTTTGTCTACTACGCTGACCCTAGTCTTGATATCAAGTGGGAAAACTTGAAAGAAGCAGAAGTCTCAGAAGCAGACAAAAATCACCCATTGCTCAAAGACGTTAAACCACTCAAACCAGAGGATTTGTAAGAACGAACTTTGCACAGCAGAATCGCGACTACAAGGAGCGCTATAAGATTGTTCCTGCCCTAGTGAAAACAAGATTCCCTTAGGGAATCTTGTAGGGAAATCCGGAGACTTCGGCTCCAGATTTAGCCATGAAACCGAAGGGTTGCTGGCGTCCCTCACTAGCTAAAGGAACGATTAAGGAACAAAGAAATTTGGAGAAAAAATGACTGAATACAAAAACATTATCGTAACCGGTGGCGCAGGTTTCATCGGTTCAAACTTCGTACACTATGTCTACAACAATCATCCAGACGTACATGTGACTGTCCTTGACAAACTCACTTACGCTGGTAACCGTGCTAACATTGAAGAAATCCTTGGTGACCGTGTTGAATTGGTTGTAGGGGACATTGCTGATGCTGAATTGGTAGACAAATTGGCTGCTAAGGCGGATGCCATTGTTCACTATGCGGCTGAAAGTCACAATGATAACTCATTGAATGACCCATCTCCATTCATCTACACAAACTTCATTGGTACCTACACACTCTTGGAAGCAGCTCGTAAATACGACATTCGTTTCCACCACGTGTCAACAGACGAAGTTTATGGTGACCTTCCATTGCGTGAAGACCTTCCTGGACATGGTGAAGGTCCTGGTGAAAAATTCACCGCAGAAACCAAATACAACCCATCATCACCTTACTCATCAACTAAGGCTGCTTCAGACCTTATCGTTAAAGCATGGGTGCGTTCATTTGGCGTTAAGGCAACAATTTCAAACTGCTCAAACAACTATGGACCATACCAACACATCGAAAAATTCATCCCACGTCAAATCACTAATATCTTGTCAGGAATTAAACCAAAACTTTACGGTGAAGGTAAAAACGTCCGTGACTGGATTCATACTAACGACCACTCAACTGGTGTTTGGGCTATCCTCACTAAAGGTCGTATCGGTGAAACTTACTTGATTGGTGCCGATGGTGAAAAGAACAACAAGGAAGTGCTTGAGCTTATCCTTGAAAAAATGGGTCAACCAAAAGACGCATACGACCGTGTTACAGACCGTGCTGGTCACGATTTGCGTTACGCAATCGATTCAACAAAATTGCGTGAAGAACTTGGTTGGGAACCACAATTCACAAACTTTGAATCAGGTTTAGAAGAAACAATCAAGTGGTATACCGATCACCAAGACTGGTGGAAAGCTGAAAAAGAAGCTGTTGAAGCTAACTATGCTAAGACACAAGAAGTGCTTAAATAATTGAAAAATCTATCACTTCCAATCGAGTGATAGATTTTTCTGTTAAGAACTGTTAGGAGAGATGATGAATCGAAAAGAATGGATTGAATATTTTGAAGTGATTAATAATCGTAAGCCCACTATTCAGGAGTGTCAGCAGGCTCTTCAAAATGGTGAGTTTGTTATGGAAGGTAGACAAGCTACTTTTTCTAACAATGGAAATTCCGTGCCTGCAGGAGCCACGCCTTTACCAAATCAAGTGACTGGTCAGATGGTCAACCAAACTTCAGCACAGCAGCTTGTCTTTGTTAAACAGAAAAAGTTTGGGAAGAAGACTTTTATTGGTTTGGGTATTGCTTTATTTCTTGTCCTAGCAACAAGTCTTGGTGTCTTTTTGTTTTCTTTCAAAGAAACAAACTTGAATGGTTTGTGGGTAACTAGTTATAATGCTGGTTTGGTTTATGAGTTAAGTGGGAAAAAATCAAAACTTGTTGCAGGCCATAGGGAAGAAGAAATCAAAGAAATCTCTACTGGTCAGAAAGTAAGACAGAAGTTTGAAACAAGCTTAGAGGACGTCAGTGATTCAAAACTAAAAACGATTGCTGATTTTGACAAGAAATACCAATTACAGACCAAAGAGATCATCCTGGTAAAGACGGATGTGTTTGGCTACTATAATCTGATTCAGAAAGATGGGACAAACTTAGTTCTAGATTTATTCTTATCAGACCTCTACTACGGATCAAGAAGTACCAAAGATTTAAAAAAGATATATCTTTTTCATAAGGTAGCGGTTCCAAAAGTTTTTGTTGGCAAATGGAAAAAATTTGATTCCGATGATGATTCAGAAGGAGAAGGGACTATCTCTGAAAATGGGGTTGTTACTACAGATTCTGATGGTAAAGATATCTTAATTGCTAAGCCTTTAAAAGAATATCTGGTGGATCAATCAGGCAGCGTAGATAGTGGTAAGGTGCAAAAAGAGTTTGCTAAAATACAGAAGTCTCTTAAGTCACATGGTTATCAGGCTAAGAGTGTTAATGACATCTACCACGATGCGAGCAAGTCATACTATTATGTCCTTGTAGATGATGGTAAGCGCATTATTCTCTTAGAGGATAGCTTTAACCTTCTCTCTTATAAAGGTTATCTTGAAAGAGAAGACAAATAGTAATAAGGATACCTCTAGCAGATAAGAAGTGCTTAGATCATATCCCAAAGTCTATCATTCCTCAAGGAGTGATAGGCTTTTTTTGGTTACACAGACATATTAACTTAAGACAGGGATACAAATAATGACGTAAATGTTACAAAATTACAAACAATGCTTGATTTTTGTAATAAAATAGATATAATAGACATATAGAAAAGAGGTTTATGAAAATGAAAAGAAAAGTTATCCGTGTTTGCTCACTTGTTTTGTTGTCTGTAGCAGTTTCTACAACCCTTGTTGGATGTGGCTCTAAGTCAGAAAAAGACACCGCAGCATCATCTACACCTTCAACATCTCAGTTAGTTAAGTCATCTACAAGGTCAACTGAAAAGAAGACCGACAAACAGGCTAAGTCAGATGCGTCAGCTTCAAAAAAAGACCAAGGTCAAGAAGAAGCGAGTACTCCTGAAGCTAGCTCCTCAAAAAATCAAGCTACAGCTGGAAATGATGCTCAATCAGGTGCAAGTAGCAGTGCTACTTCTGATTCCAATAAGTCTAGTCAAACAACAAGGGATAGTCAAAGTGACGCTCCTGTTCCAGCAGCATTAGTGGGAACTTGGACTGGTACCAGTCCTCAGGCGACAGATATTAGTTTCACAGTAGATGCCAATGGTAACGTCACTTCAAAAGCTAATTTCAATGTCGATTACGAACCCTATCGTCAAAGTTCAACGACTGCAAAAGCTGTTCAAATTTCTGGTAATCTCTACGTTTGGGAAGGTGGCGATTTTTCAACCTTGCTTCCTGGTATTACTGGACTAGGGGGAGCTGGTTTCCAAGCTAAGCCTGGTTTTATTCTTGAAAATGGAACCTACACGCCAGTCCAATTCATCTCTGATTTGGGACCAAGCTTTGATTATAGTAACTACAAAGCTTTCCCATTCTCATTAACAAAATAATAGGAAGAGGCTATCTGAAGAGATAGCTTCTTTTTTGCGTCAAACTCTTCTTTTTCAAGGTCTCATTTCTGCTTAAAAAATGGTAGAATAGTTACATGCAAACAAAACCAACGTCAGCCTATGTGCATATTCCATTTTGCACACAAATTTGTTATTATTGTGACTTTTCCAAGGTATTTATTAAAAATCAGCCCGTTGATGACTACCTACGGGCTTTGATTCGTGAGTGGGAGCTTTTAGATATCAAGGAACTTCGCACCCTTTACATTGGTGGTGGGACACCGACAGCTATTTCTGCCGAGCAATTGGACTATCTTTTAAGCAATCTTCAGAAGAACTTGGATTTGTCTAAGTTGGAGGAATTTACTATTGAGGCCAATCCTGGGGATTTGACGGTTGATAAGATTGAAGTACTCAAAAAATCTGCTGTTAATCGAGTGTCTTTAGGGGTTCAGACTTTTGATGACAAGCACTTGCGTCAAATTGGTCGCAGTCACAATCAAGCACAAATTTATGAAAGTATTGATAGTTTGAAGGCTGCTGGTTTTCATAATATTTCCATTGACCTCATTTATGCCCTACCTGGTCAAACCATGGATCAGGTTAAGGAAAATGTGAGAAAGGCTATAGAACTGGATATTCCACACCTAAGTCTCTACAGTTTGATCTTGGAACATCACACGGTCTTTATGAATAAGATGCGTCGGGGTAAGCTCAATTTGCCAACTGAAGACTTGGAAGCAGAGATGTTTGACTATATTATTCAAGAGTTGGAAAAAAATGGTTTTGAGCATTATGAGATTTCCAATTTTACCAAACCTGGGATGGAGAGTCGTCACAATCTCATGTACTGGAATAATGATGAGTACTATGGTGTGGGTGCTGGGGCCTCTGGTTATGTCAATGGTGTTCGTTACCGTAATCGTGGTCCTATCCAGCATTACCTAAAGGCTATAGCAGAGGATGGGCATGCTAGACTTCACGAGGAGCATCTGACTAAGGCGGAGATGATGGAGGAGGAATTCTTCCTTGGCTTACGGAAAAAATCAGGCGTGTCTATCAAACGGTTTGAAGAGAAGTTTGGCTTATCATTTGCAGATACTTATGGGGACATTGTGGAAAAACTACAAGCAGATGGGCTTTTGGTTAAGGATCCAGATGTGATTCGTATGACCAAACGGGGCCTCTTTCTGGGAGATAATGTCGCTGAGCAATTTATATTGGAGGATTAGATGGGATTAAAGTTTAGTATTCCTTATCAGATTCCGTTTTATGAGACGGATATCACGCATCAGGTGAAATTACCACATTTGTTGGCATTTTCCTTGCAAGTATCAGCCATGCAGTCTGAGTCTCTTGGGAATGCGGACGACGCAGTTTTTGATCAATATGGTCTGGTTTGGATTGTGACAGACTATGCGATTGAGATTGACCGCCTGCCTCGCTACAATGAAAAGGTGACCATTACAACGGAAGCTATTTCCTATAATAAGATTTTCTGTTACCGTAATTTTTACATCACTGATGAAGCTGGTCAGCAAATCATGCTCTTTAAGACTACTTTTGCCCTCATGGATTATGAGACACGTAAGGTAGCTGAGGTTCCAGACGAGTTGGTGGCACCTTATGAAGCTGAAAAAACTAAAAAGTTGCTTCGTGGTCCTCGCTACAAGGTTTTGGAAAATCCCGTTGATACCTTATACCGTGTGCGCTATTTTGACTTAGACATGAATGGTCACGTTAACAATAGTAAGTATTTGGAGTGGATGTTGGATGTTTTCGATTTGAACTTTTTGACCAAGTACACGCCAGCCCACATTGATCTTAAGTATGTGAAAGAGATTCATCATGGGTCGGAAATATATTCTGGTTATGAGTTTGACCAAGAGAGTCTGAGTAGTCAACATCAGATTTGTGTTGATGGCAATATTCATGCTCATGCCATCATCCAATGGAAGGAAATAGGAGACGAGTAAGATGACATATAAGGGTTATTTGATTGATTTAGATGGAACCATTTACAAGGGTAAGGACCGTATTCCTGAAGGGGAGGCTTTTGTTAAGAAATTGCAGAAGCGCCAGATTCCTTATCTTTTTGTAACTAATAACAGTATGCGTACACCAGAGATGGTGCAAGAACTTTTGCGTAATCAATGCGAGTTGGAAACGCCTCTTGAAACTATTTACACAGCAACCTTGGCGACAGTTGACTATATGAACGATATGAATCGTGGCAAGACGGTTTATGTTATCGGGGAGACTGGACTTAAATCTGCAATTGCAGAAGCGGGGTATACGGTAGATGAGAAAAATCCTGCCTATGTTGTTGTTGGATTGGACCGTGAAGTCACTTACGAAATGTTGGTTAAAGCAACGCTTGCTATCCACAAAGGGGCTATATTTATTGGAACTAACCCAGATTTGAATATCCCAACTGAACGTGGTCTTCTTCCAGGTGCTGGTTCCCTCTTAGCTCTTATCGAGGCGGCTACCCGTGTGAAACCAATCATTATTGGTAAGCCTAAAGCTATTATCATGAACAAGGCTCTTGAAATCCTTGGGACAGAACGTAGCCAAACTATCGTGGTTGGTGACAATTACTTGACTGATATTACAGCTGGCATAAAAAATGACTTTCCAACACTTCTTGTAACAACTGGATTTACCAAGGCGGAAGAAGTTTCGGATTTACCAGTAAAACCAGACCATGTGCTTTCTAGTCTAGCGGAGTGGGATTTTGATGCGAACTAAAATTGAGGCTGTTCTGACTCCGATTTGGCTCTTGGCCCTGTCTATCCTAGTGACGATTTATCTGGCATGGGGCTTTTATTATTTTGATATTGATTGGATGCATCTTTTGGACTATGTCATTCTTGGCAAGACAGAGCTCTGGCATAATTTCAATATCCTCATGCAGTACCTGACCTTTCCTTGGGTTGGTCATCTGTCCATGCCTGATTTTCCATCATCGGAGAGTGGGCTTAAGCATTTCCATGATGTGAAGTGGCTCTTTCATTTGGTTCAGGGGCTTGTTATTCTACTAGCTTATCCAGCAGTAACTTCTCTTTGGCGTAATGTGAAGAAAGGGACCTTTGGTCTTTACGTTAAACTTTATATGAGTCTAGCACTCTTGCCAGTCCTTATTGGGGTTGTGGGGCTTTTTCTCGGATTTGATGAGTTTTTTACGCTCTTTCATGAAGCCCTCTTTCCTGGGGATAGCAGTTGGCTCTTTAATCCAATCTTGGACCCGATTATCAATGTTTTGCCAGAAGAGTACTTTCTTCAGTGCTTTGTGATTTTCTTTATTATTTATGAGGGAATCATGGTGAGCTTGACTTGGTTGGCCCATAAGCAACTTACAATGTATTTGAAAAATAAGGAGTAGTTATGTCTATTCGTGATAACCATTTGCATACCCATCATTCCTATGATTCGGATGCGAACTTTACTGATTATTTGACGCATTTTGATGGGGAGATTGTAACGACTGAGCATTATGATCTCTCTAATCCTTATACCAAACAGGATGATGTGCCCGAGTATGAGGCCTATAGTCGTGAGATTGAAAGTCTTAACCGTAAGTATGGTAATCGTATTAAACGTGGTATCGAGATTGGTTATTACCAACCTAGGGAAAGGGATATTTTAGACTTTCTGGATGGTAAGGACTATGATCTCAAACTTTTATCTGTTCACCATAATGGGGTCAATGATTATCTTGATGATGAGGTAGCGGATATGGACAAGGCAAGCATTATTCAAGAGTATCTGGACAAGTTGGAGTACGCTATTGGTCGTGTGGACGCAGATGTTCTGGCCCACTTTGACTATGGTTTCCGCCTGTTTGATGTGACTGTTGATGAGCTAAAAGTCTATGAAGAACAACTCAAACGTATTTTCCAGAAAATGATTGCTAATGATTTGGCTTTTGAGCTGAATGCAAAGAGCATGTATCTTTATCATCACGAAGACCTCTACCGTTATGCTCTAGGCCTTGTTAAGGATTTGGGATGTCGCAAGTATTCTATAGGGTCTGATGGTCATAAATTAGAGCATTTCCGTCTGAACTTTGATACGATTCAGGAGCTCTTGAGAGAATTTGACATTACTGAAGATATGATTATATAGCGAAGATGGCTTCAGTTGAGGCTGTCTTTTTGTCTTACGAAAACCACTAGCTATGCTAGTGGTTCCGAAAAGCTTTTAGCGATGTATCAAAAAAGTCCCCCTAAAGTGTTATATTAGATAAGGTTTCCCGACCACTAACTAATATACAAAAGGAGGACCCCTGATGAGACAGGATAATAATAGTTTAGCACATACTACATGGAATTGTAAGTATCATGTTGATACGGTTGGGCGAAATCAATAGATGAAGCCTCACCACTAATACATTTTTCTACAAGTTCCATTTTAAATTCTTTTGAATAGGAACGTTTTTTTGTTTTCTTTGTGAATCCTAAAATCCCATATTTTTTATAGATGGCGGCCCAATCTTGAATCGTTCTTGTGGAAATATGGAGACAGTTATATATCTCAGATTTGGAACGATTATCATTAATATAATTGAGACAAGCTTGTTCTTTCTCGTATGGGGTGAATCTTTCTCTTCTAGACATAAAAATACCTCTTAAGTAGATTTTAGGTATTTACCTTGTCTACTTAAGAGGTATCATATCATTCTCACGGGTGGTTTTGACTTGTTGGGGTGAAAAAGAACGATGGTTACTTGTTGTAGACAAATAATTAGCCTACAACAATTACAAGAATTCCTTCAAATAGAAGGAGTAGAAATGATAATAGTTGTTGTTTTTTCATGTGTAAATCCTCTCTTTTGTTTTTCTTAATTGTATGCTATTATGATGTCAAAGAAAAATTATTCCCATATATGCGTGATGGAGGGATTGAAGTGAAAAATTTTGGAGAAATTTTTAAAACTTTTCGAGAATCAAGAGGTTTACGATTAAAAGATGTTGCTAAGGCTGGTATATCAACGTCTCAGCTCTCTCGCTTTGAGAAAGGGGAGACTGATTTAACCATTTCAAAATTTATGCTCATCTTGGATGAGATTAACATGCCAATTGATGAATTTATGTATGCCGTTCATGATTTTCACCGTGATGAACTTAACGAAATCTTGTCAAAGGTACGCCATTTTGTATCTAATCATGATATTGAAGGATTGAAAAAACTACTTTATTCTCAAATGGAGTCAAAGACTAAGAGAGAGAAATTTTATCACATTAATACTATTTTATTAAAAATACGCTTGCAAGATTTGTCTGGCGAAGACTATTATTCAGAACAAGATTTAATTGAATTAACAGACTATCTTTTTGGTGTGGAATACTGGGGTTATTATGAATTACTGATTTTTGCAAATACCTTAGATGTTCTAAAACACGATGTTTTTATGGTTTTAGCCAGAGAGATGTCAAGACGTTCTGATTTTTATAAAGAGATTCCTAATAATAGACGGTTGATTTCAACTATGTTATTAAATGGTTATATCACATGTGTTGAAAGAGGAAAGTTCATAGATGCTTTGTATTTTGAAAAACAATTAAATCAATGTTTCTTCATTGAAACAGAAGTCTATGAACGCCTCGTTTTCCAGTATGCACAACATCTATATCAGTATAAAAAAGAGGGAGACCATAAAGCTATTATTGAAATGAAAAAGTGTATTGGAGCAATGAAACTAGCAGGAAGTAACCATCTAGCAAAAACTTATGAAGGACATCTAGAAAAAATTTTAGCAAGTAATAGGTAATACGCAGATATGGGAAAAATTTCGACACTTATTTCAAAAAGATATAATAGATTTATCAAATTAAGGAGGAAAGACCTATGTCACCTAAAAAAGAGTTTAATGCTCCTAAGACAACTAAAGTTAACAGTTGGGGTAAGCATTAAGAAAGCAACTGTAGGTCAACATTTGTTGGCCTATATGTTTTTAGGAGGGAAAATATATGAGAGATTATTCACCATATCCATTATTAGTAGATGTTTGTGTAACCAATCGGTGTAACTTAAATTGTTCCTATTGTTCTGCAGAAGCTGGTCCTTTTGCAAGTAAAAAAGGAGAAATGAGCGTAGAAAAGTTGGATTCTGTTTTTAGAGAGCTTGATTTGATGGGTGTTCCAAGAGTAGGTGTGACTGGTGGAGAACCTTTTATGCGTGAAGACATCCTTGACATTTTGAAAGCTTTTAATCAATATAGATTTGCTAAGGTTTTGAATACGAATGGAAACTTAATCACAGATTCTATTGCTAGAGAGTTATCAAAACTGAATTTAGACAGAATTTGTGTAACAATAGATGGTAGTAAATCTAGTGTACACGATAGTCAACGAGGAAAAGGAAGTTTTAAGAAAGCTATTGAGGGAATTAAAAATTTACAACGATATAACTTACCTGTATCAACATTATTTACCTTAGGTAAGCATAATGTCAATGATTTGATAAATACTGTAAGATTGAATGATATGCTTGGTATAGAGTATATGTCAGTAATGGTTATCTGTCCGACTGGTAGAGCTAATGATGGTAGTATTTTGGCGGATAAGAAAAACTGGTATCCAGTTTTTCTTGATTTAACTGAGCGACTTTCTAGGGGAGAATTTAAAGTTAAGTTTAAAATTGTTCCACCAAATGAAAGTGATGTTTTTTGGACACATTATTTTCCGCTTGCGTTTTATAATAGATTGGATCTGTTAGAAAGTGTTTGGCACCAAAAAGTAGATATAAATTTTGATAAGCAAAGGGAGATATCGTGTCAAGCCGGTGTCAGAGCCTGTTCAATCAATCACAAGGGAGATGTATATGGCTGTGATTTGATGAACGGGATAGATGAGTTAGTTGCTGGAAATGTAAAAAAACAAAAGTTTAGTGAAATTTGGCACAATTCGATTGTATTTAATAAACTAAGATCAATTACATTTGATGATATTTCCGGCAAATGTGCGGAATGTCCATTACCATGGTGTGGTGGAGGATGCCGATGCAGTGCTCTGGAATTGGATGGAACTTTATTGGGTTCTGATTTAGCTTGCTTTTATGAACAAAAAGGAGATGTGGAAGTCGTATGAAAGAACATTTCGTTATAAAAGGTAAGAGGGATTTCATTGTAAATAAAGTAGAAAATGAGTATATAGGATACGATAGACTTGATTTAGAGTATTATTCGTTTGATGAAATAGGTGCAGAAATACTTTATTGTATTTCCAAAAATTTTTCATTGGATAATATTGTAGAACTGTTACAGCAAAACTATGATGTATCTGCGGCAGAGTGTAAGCAAGCAATCATATCTTTCTTAGAAGAAACACCAATTTTACATATTATTTATGCAAATTTAGTTAAGTCTGATATATATTTACAGTTAATACCTTTTAGGGAGCAATAATGATAGATTCAAAAGAAGTGAACAGATTTGCAGGGCCACTAGTTTTGACTAACATTGGTCAAATTATTATTGGACAGCTGGCTTTACATTTTGCTGTGAATAACTCATCAATAATTTTATCGGGAATATCTATTATTCAGAATATGCTATTTGCTTTTGGTGGTCTTTTAGGGGCCTTTAGTCTGTCTTTTAATATTAAAAGTTCTAAGGCTTATTCTAACCGACAATACAGCAGGTTTAACGATTTGTTGAAATCAAATTTAATCATAAATTTGATTATTGGCACAGCATTTGCTTTTTTTGTAATTTTTTACGGAGAAACTATGTTGAGTGGACTTTATGGATTTAGAGGTAGTTTATTAGCATTAGCAACAAATTATTTAGTTATTACGTCCCCCTATATAATTTTGACACTATTAAATTTTTCACTTACTAATCTATTGAGAGTTCAAAAGGAAACAAGACCAATTATGTGGATCGGATTGGCAAGCTCAGTATTAGATGTATTATTGAACTATGTATTGGTACCACTATTAGGAATTAGAGGAGCTGCTATATCAACGATTATATCTTTGTGTTTTGTTTCTTGTAGCTATTTATTCATGGTTTATCCAATGATTTGGAAGTCTCTATTTGTGAAGTCTACAACGAAATTAGAGTTAGTAAAATTTGGTATCCCATTAGTTGGTCAAGAGGTTCTAGAAAGTGTGTTATTTATTATAGTGTTTGATGCATTTATGGCAAGACTGGGTTTGGAGATACTTACGATTTATGCTGTTATTAGTCAGCTACTTTCAATTATTCGTGTTCCTTCTTTTGTATATTCGACAACAGTTTCCGTCTATTTGCCGGAAGCAGAGAAAATGGGACATGTCAAAGAATTTTTGAAAACTATATTTAAAAATTCATATATTGCTAGTATGTTACTTGCTTGTCCTGTTGTGTTATCATCAAATATTCTATCTCACTTTCTTTCTGATGAAATCACAACAAATATTGTACCTATTACTTTGTATACATTTTTAGCTATGGGGCTATCTCCCATTTACGAAAGTTCTAAAATGTTACTACAAAGCTTTGGAAATGAAAAATTTGTTTTGCATACATCTATTTTAATAAATCTTGCTAGTGTTATGATTCTAACCATACTACAATTCTTAAACGTTCAAACTTATTGGTCGTTATATTTCATATATGGGTTGAATTTATTTGTTTTGTCCCTGATATTTTTACGACATGCTTCTTCAGAAAAAATTATATAAAAGAAAGGGATTTAGTTTTAAATTATGCTAAATCTTTTTTTGTGATAACTTTTCCAAGTCCATTTTGTTATGATGGTGCTATCTTATGAAGAAGGAGATAGTATTATCCATGTTGAGTAAAATGAAAGCTCGGCTCTTGATTGGTTTAGGTGGTCTAGCTGTGACCAGCTTTATTGTTGTGATGGGTTACACCATTGGTTCTCAGTCTGTGACTAATCACACGCAGAAATAAATCCAGTCTGAAGCTCATCATTTATTGACCAAAGAGAAAGAAAAGGAAAAGGCGAGTGTTATTTCTGATGAGCTGGTCAAAGAATTTCTTACGCAGTACTTTACCAAGGAAAAGCTGGGAGAGAACAACAACCGTATTAAGCCCTATATGACAGATTCTGCTTATAAGGAAGAAGTCGCTCGTCAAGAAGAATCCATCAACCAAGTCTATAAGGATTATATGTTGGATTATCACTTCGAAACTGCTCAAATCTATGTCAATACAGAAGACAATGAAGCCCTGACAGAGGTTACTTATCAAGTTGTTTATGTGTCTGATGTCAGCGATAAGGCTCAGAAAAGTACACAGACAGAAACGACCTCTCTTAAACTTTCTTATGCCAAAATGTCAGATCAACTCCTTGTCAATCAGGTAACTATTTGGAATAGAAAGTTAGAGGATTTAAAAGAAACTTCTGATGGAGTTAACTCAAGCATTCCAAAGATTCAAGGCACTACTACAAGTGAGACCAACTAGCAGGAGTTACTCTTCTGCTTTTTTCTTAAGGGAAGCTTAAAGAAAAGGCGTAGTTGTGGGAATTATAGAAGATTTTAAGCTTTGCTTGTTATGCTAATGTCAAGCAAAAGGAACTTATGGTTTCTATCTTATCTTTCAAAATTGGAGGTCTTCTATGAAATTTCTAAAAAGGCATGCCTATGCCTTACTCTTTACCCTTTTTCTGATGGGAGCAAATGTTTACTCTCTCTTAAAGGTCTTTGTCATTCCTTCAGCGGTCTCAACGGTTTCGGCCAATACGACTAGCTCAACCACAGCTTCGTCGACGGCATCTACTAGCACTGGTAAGGTGACTAAGACGGATACGACTTATAAAGATGACAATATGGATATCAAAATCACGACAGGTAAAACCAGTGATACCACTTACTATGTGGCCGATATCCAGCTTTCAAGTGCAGATTACCTTAAAACGGCTTTGGCACAAAATACCTATGGGACCAACATCACCGACACTACTTCAAGTATTGCCCAGCAAAATAATGCAATCTTTGCCATCAATGGTGACTATTACGGGGCTAATCAGTCGGGCTATGTGATTAAAAATGGTCAAGTCTATCGTGATACTGATCGAAACAGTGACTACGAGGACCTTGCAGTATACTCAGATGGTAGCTTCAAGACCTTTAAGGAGAGCGATACAACGGCTCAAAAATTGGTCGATTCAGGTGTGGTGAATACCTTTGCTTTTGGTCCAACCTTGGTTGAAAATGGTAAGGTAGCTGTTTCGGAAAATGAAGAGGTTGGTCAGGCCATGGCCGACAATCCACGTACAGCTATCGGAGTCATCGAAGAGAGTGATGGCAGTGTGCACTATATTGTTATTGTCTCGGATGGACGTACCAGTGAGTCATCAGGCTTGACCCTCTATGAAATGGCAGAATTGATGAAATCTTATGGCGTGACGACAGCCTACAACCTTGATGGGGGTGGCTCATCTACCATGTATTTCAATGGTCAAGTCATTAACAAGCCAACCACAAACGGAAATAAAATCTCAGAAAGGGCGGTGAGCGATATTGTTTACGTCGGTTACTAAAAAATCAGCCAGCAGACACTTTTTCACTTATATCGGTCTAACTATCTTTAGTCTAGTCTTTACCTTTGTCTATGAGCGATTTTCTTATGGGGAATCGTCCATGTTTATGCGTATGATGTTTTTTGCACCACTAGCTGGGGCTCTCATCTATCTACTAACAGGGTTGGGAATGTCTTGGGTGAAAACACGTCTTTCAAAACTTCTCTTTAATTCATCTATTGCAGTTGTAGCTAGTGCCTGTATGGTTAAGGGAATCGTTGAGGTTTCAGGCCGTACAACTAGCGTGGATATGCCTTATTGGTATGTTGCTGCGGGCCTACTTTGTTTGAGTATTATGACAGGATTTATCAGACCTAGAAAATTGGCTTAACAATAAGAGCTTGGAGCTTTGCTTCAGGCTTTTTGTCTTGCTTTGAAAAAATATTTAGGATAAATATACAAACCATAAAATGAAGAAATTATTTTAAATGAGGAATTTGCTTAAAGACATTTTCATAAAAAATAACTGAGCTTGATTTTTTTGTGATAGGAATTTAGATAGAACGAGACTGTCTATAGTGATGTAAGTGCCTTAATCTATCGTGTTTCCGGCGCTAGGGATTTTTGAGACATGAGGTTCAAAACTTAGGCATGGAACTTTTTTGATAGCTAGAATCACCCACCGAATCATTTCACCCGCGTCCGTCATCACCTAAGAAAAGTCTTAAAAGGCTTGTTTCTGCTATTAAATATACATGATTTTCAACTTTTTATAAAAATATACAAAAAAGACTTGCTTTGTTCTGAATTTTCAGGTAAAATAAACTAAAATCGAAATCGTTGATAGAAAAAGTCAGATCGTTTCACAGAGAATGCGGGAAGCTGAGAACGCATGAGATCAAAGACGACACATTCTTGAGAGCGTATGCGAACTCTGGATGACAGTAGTGTACGACGGGTGGTTCCGTTAGAGACTAGGAGTTACAAGAGAGACCTTGTGACTTCATGAGGAAGAGGGGGTGACCCCTGTTCGAATTAAGGTGGAACCACGTGCCAACGTCCTTGCAAAAGTTGTTTTTGCGAGGGCGTTTTTTGTTACCCTTGCTTTTAGTATTTGTAGCTAGCCGTACACTTGGTCGGAGTTGAACAGAAAGGATAAACTATGGAAATCAAAGGATTACGAAAGATTGAACCCTATGTGGCGGGTAGTCAGCCTGCTGAGAAAAATATCATTAAGTTGAATACTAATGAAAATGCCTATGGACCAAGTCCAGCGGTCCATCAAGCTTTAGCATCCTTTGATGCCCATCAGTTACGCAAGTATTCGACTTTGGATCAAGCGGCTTTGCGTCAAGCCTTATCTGAACAGTTAGGTGTTCCTGCTGATCAAGTGATTATTGGAAATGGGTCAGACGATATCTTGTCAATGGCATTTCTAGCTTTCTTTAACAGCGAGGAAGAAGTCTTGTTTCCAGATTTGACCTATGGCTTTTACAAGGTTTGGGCAGATTTGTACCATATCCCTTTTAGAGAAGTGCCTCTGAGTACTTCATTTGAGATTGATACTCAAGATTATCTGGTTGAAAATGGTGGGATTGTCCTTACTAATCCAAATGCGCCAACAGGTATTTATAAACCTCTCGATCAAATTGAAGAGATTGTAAAGGCCAATCAGTCAGTAGTTGTGATTATTGACGAAGCCTATATTAACTTTGGTGGGGAGACTGCCTTACCTCTCTTAGAAAAGTATGAAAATGTATTTATCACCAGGACCTTTTCTAAGGACGCCTCACTTGCAGGTTTGCGTGTTGGCTATGGCATCGGAAGTCCAAAGCTAATGGCTGTGATCAATGCCGTCAAAAATTCGGTCAATCCCTATAATGTGGATAGCATCGCAGAAGTCTTGGCGACTGCAGCCGTTCAGTCTTGGGATTATTATGAGGATATCTGCGCTAAGATTATGGATACACGTGACTGGTTTAGTCAAGAATTGCAAGCTATTGGCTTTGATGTGCTGCCTTCAAAAACCAATTTTGTTTTGGTTAAACCGCACGGAGTGACGGCAGGCCAATTGTTTGACTATCTCCAAAGTAAGAAAATTTATGTCCGTTATTTTCCAAAAGTGGAGCGTATTTCAGACAGACTACGCATTTCTATTGGGACGCAGGATGAGATGGAGCGCGTATTAATGACAATACAGGAGTTACAAGCATGAAAAAAACGACATTAGCCTTAGGAATGCACGATAAACTTTTCAAACGTGCCCGTACCATGTATCAGATTGAACACCGTATCTGTGACTTGTTGATGACAAAGGGCTTTCTTCGGATTGAGACACCAACCTTAGAGCATTTCGAAGTCTTTAGTGATGTTGTGGACAATGGAAACTATAATTTCTTTGACAAAAATGGAGATCTTGTTAGTTTACGTCCTGATATTACTAGCCAAATTGGGCGTGTGATTGCTTCGACTCAAGTTCATACACCGATTAAATTTTCTTACTCTGGAAAAGTCTTTAACTACAATGAGGAAATGCGTGGCTTGTCCAATGAGCATACGCAGGCTGGTGTGGAAATCATTGGTTTTCCAGTTCATCAGGCATTGGAAGAAGCAATAGCTTCTGCTAAAGAGGCTCTAGATGCTGCAGGGGTCAAAAATTACAAGTTTGAATTTTCACATGCCCGCCTCCTACAACTCATTTTTGAAGAATTAAACCTTCCAGCTGTAAAAGAAGCAGAGTTGGCGGCCTATATCCGTGATAAATCGATCACCGGTCTTAAGGAGTTTACCAAAGAAAATCCAAGTCAATATGACATGGTTTTGGAGCAGTTACCCTTCTTGTTTGGTGAGACAAATGCTGTCTTGACCAAGGCTAGACAGTTAACAGACAGTGAAGCCTTTTTGACGGCTTTGGATAGTTTGGAAGTTTTAACTAATCGTTTATCAGATAGTCTCCCAGAGACGACGCTTGATTTGGCTCAATTGCCAGCAGTGCCTTACTACACTGGCATGATGTTTAAGGTCTTCGGTGACAAGGTACCAGATGCCTTTGTATCAGGTGGCCGTTACGATAAACTCTTTGAACGCTTTGGAGCTACCGAGTTAACAGCGGTTGGCTGGGCCATTGATATCGACTCAGTTTATCAAGCAGTACATGACGATGTGGAATTTGGAGGTGACTTGGATGACTAGCAATCAAATCACAATTGCCTTGACCAAGGGACGTATTGAGAAAGATACGGTTAAATTACTGGAAAAAGCTGGCTTTGATATGTCTTTCATGGCCGATAAGGGACGTAATTTGATTTTCGAGAGTCCTGATAACCGTTTCCGTTTTCTCTTGGTCAAAGCTCCAGATGTGACCACCTATGTCCGACATGGTGTCGCAGATATTGGGATTGTCGGTAAGGATGTTCTAGTTGAACATCCGACAGGCTATTTGGAAATGTTAGACCTTAATTTTGGCCTTTGTAAATTCTCCGTAGCATCAACAGAGGACTATAATCCTAATGACCATAAGCGAAAACGTATTGCGACCAAGTATCCAACCATTGCGACGGATTATTTTAATCAAAAAGGTGAGGATGTTGAAATCATTTCGATTCAAGGGAGTGTTGAGATTGCCCCCGTCATTGGTCTAGCGGATGCCATTGTTGATATTGTGGAAACAGGGAATACTCTTGTTGCCAATGGCTTAAAAGTTTATGAAGATATTTGCCGGATTTCAGCACGAATGATTGTTAATAAGGCTTCTTTGAAAAATAACAAGGAAGTTCTGCCATTCATTCGTAAGATTGAATCACTTGTAGGGAACGAGGAGGTACCGTTCGAATGAAACGATTAACTGGAACAAATAAAGAAATTGCTGAGCTTCTTTATCAGGAGCAATTGGAACTTTCAAAAGAAAATAGAGATGTTGAAAGCACGGTTCAAGCCATTATTGAGGATGTCAAAAAACGAGGAGACGAGGCCCTTCGTGATTACTCTGCTAAATTTGATAAGGTTGACTTGACTGATTTTGAAGTAGGACAGGACTTGATTGATCAAGCCTTTAAAGAGATTGATCCAGAGGTTTACCAAGCCCTAGTTAATGCTAAAGAAAACATTGAATCTTACCACAAGCATCAGTTGGAGGCTGGTTTTGAGGACCAACCAAGTGAGGGTGTTATTCGTGGTCAATTGATTCGTCCCATCAATCGTGTAGGTGTTTATGTGCCTGGAGAAACTGCGGCTTATCCATCATCAGTTCTTATGAATGTCATCCCGGCTAAAATTGCTGGGGTTAAAGAGATTATTATGATTACGCCGCCACAAGAACACTTTGTTCCTGCAATTCTAGTAGCCGCAAAATTGGCTGGTGTGGATAGCATTTATCAAGTCGGTGGGGCTCAAGGGGTTGCGGCCTTGGCTTTTGGTACAGAAACGATTCCAAAGGTTGACAAGATTACAGGTCCCGGAAATATTTTCGTGGCGACTGCTAAGAAGCAAGTTTACGGTATTGTCGGTATTGATATGATTGCAGGACCATCAGAAATCGGTGTTATTGCTGATAGTAGCGCTAATCCAACCTATGTGGCAGCCGATCTCTTGTCTCAAGCAGAGCACGATACACGTGCACGCGCCATTTTGGTAACAGATTCTCGAGCCTTTGCTGATGCAGTTGAAAGTGAGATTGAAGGTCAACTTAAGCTTTTGCCACGTGAGGCGATTGCTCGTCCATCTATCGAAAATAACGGTCGAATTATTATAGCCAATGATACAGATGCTATGTTTGAACTCATGAACTTGGTTGCGCCAGAACATTTGGAAATTGCTATGGACAAGGCCTATGATTATCTAGAAAAAGTGGAAAATGCGGGTTCCGTCTTTCTTGGTCACTTTACCAGTGAACCAATTGGTGACTACTATGCTGGTGCCAATCACGTTCTTCCGACGACAGCAACCAGCCGATTTTCATCAGCTTTAGGTGTGCACGATTTTGTCAAACGTATCCAATATACGCAGTATGACAAAGCAGCAGTCAATAAGGCTCAACACGATATCACAACCTTGGCTTACGCGGAAGGTTTGCAGGCCCACGCTAAGGCTATTGAAGTCAGAAACGACAATAATTGAGAGAGTAGAGGAAGAAGTTATGAGACAAGCAGAAATTGAACGTAATACCTTTGAAACCAAAATTAAGTTAAGCCTCAATTTGGATGCTCAAGAACCAGTAGATATTCAAACAGGTGTCGGATTTTTTGACCACATGTTGACCTTGTTTGCCCGTCACGGCCGTATGTCTTTGGTGGTGAAGGCTGATGGCGACCTTTGGGTTGATAGTCACCACACCGTTGAAGATGTCGGTATTGTCCTTGGCCAAGCTCTTAAAGAGGCCTTGGGCGATAAAGCAGGTATCAATCGTTATGGAACGGCTTTTGTACCTATGGATGAAACCCTTGGAATGGCAAGTTTAGACTTGTCTGGACGTAGCTACTTGGTCTTTGATGCTAGTTTTGATAATCCAAAATTGGGTAATTTTGACACAGAATTGGTAGAAGAATTTTTCCAAGCCTTGGCCTTTAATGTTCAAATGAATCTCCACCTCAAGATTCTCCACGGAAAAAACAATCACCACAAGTCAGAAAGTCTCTTCAAGGCAACAGGACGTGCCTTGCGCGAGGCTATCACAGTTAATCCTGATATTCATGGTGTAAACTCAACAAAGGGGATGCTATGATTATCGTCATTGATTACGATGCGGGGAATACCGCCAATGTTTTGCGTGCCCTTGAAAAGATCGGTGTGACTGCAGAATTGTCTGCCGATAAAGAAAAAATCCTAGCTGCAGATGGGTTGATTTTACCTGGTGTGGGTGCTTATCCAACAGCCATGGCAGAGCTTGAGCGAAGAGGCTTGGTAGCTGTTATCAAAGAGGCCGTCGCACAGGGAGTTCCACTTTTAGGAATCTGCTTAGGCATGCAAATTTTAACGGAAAAAGGACTGGAACATGAGGAAACAAATGGTCTTGGTTTTATTCCAGGTGTTTGCCGTGCTATTCCAGCCAGCAAGGAGCAACCTGTCCCACATATGGGGTGGAATGATTTGGCTGTTAAGCAAGCCAGCCCTTTGACAGATGGTTTAGACGGCCAAGCTGTCTACTTCGTTCACAGTTATTTCACGGATGTCCCTAGCCAATATATTGATGTTACCGCAGATTATAGTATCGAGGTGCCAGCCATGATTCATAAAGACAATGTTTATGGAGCTCAATTTCATCCCGAAAAATCAGGTGATATTGGTTTAGGTATTATTGAACAATTTGTAGGTTTATGCAAAGCCTAGAAGCTAGTGAGA
The DNA here is from genome assembly GCF_000187445.1 of Streptococcus sp. C150. Lineage (NCBI taxonomy): Bacteria > Bacillati > Bacillota > Bacilli > Lactobacillales > Streptococcaceae > Streptococcus > Streptococcus sp. C150. The sequence goes on from NZ_GL698449.1 coordinate 473,845, forward strand.
GCAAAGTTTTTTTCACTTAGAAAGGATGGTAGGGGAGATGCAAATTCTACCAGCAATTGATATTAAGGATGGCCAGGCTGTTCGCCTCTTCAAAGGAGATTTCAACCAACAAACCGTTGTCAATCCTGATGTTATTGAGCAGGCAAAGACCTTTAAGGATGCGGGCATTCAATTTATTCACGTCGTGGACTTGGACGGTGCCCTTGATGGTCGTGCCACTAACCGTGACTTGATTGCAGAGGTCAAGAAGGTTTCTGGACTTGGCATCGAAGTTGGTGGCGGTATCCGTACCTTGGAGCAGATTCGAGACTATTTGGCAGTTGGCATCGACCGTATCATTATCGGTTCAATGGCGGTTAAAAAACCTGACTTCGTTCGAGCAGCTTTAGAGGAATTTGGTGCTGATAAAATTGTCGTAGGTATTGATGCCAAGGCAGGGTTTGTCGCTACTGAAGGCTGGTTGGAAACCAGCAATGTGGACTTTATTACCTTGGCCAAGGAAATGGAAAAGATGGGCGTAACCCTCTTTGTCTATACTGATGTTGATCGAGATGGCACACTGACAGGACCCAATCTTGATCACTACAAACGTTTGGTATCTGAACTCACAACCGCCAAAGTCATCGCTTCCGGTGGGATTGCAGAAGTAGCCGACTTAGATCACCTACAAGAGATTGGTGTGTCAGGAACCATTGTCGGTAAAGCCTACTATAACGGCAATATCACATTAGACCAACTCAAGTCTTTCGGAGGTTAAGATGCTTAAAAAACGTATTATTCCTTGTTTGGATGTCAAGGATGGTCGTGTTGTCAAGGGAGTTAATTTTGTGAATTTGACAGACGTTGGAGACCCTGTTGATTCTGCACGTGCTTACTATGAGGCTGGCTGTGACGAACTCGTTTTCCTAGATATCACAGCGACTTCAGACAATCGTGAAACAACGGTTGACATGGTGCGACGCGTTGCCGATCAGGTCTTTATTCCCTTCACAGTTGGTGGAGGTATCCGTTCAGTTGAAGACATGAACAAGATGCTCAAAGCCGGTGCTGACAAGGTTGCGGTCAATTCCTCAGCCCTTGCCAACCCGCAACTAATCGCTGATTGTGCTCAAAAATTTGGCAACCAGTGTGTAGTGGCTGCGATTGATGCCAAAAAGATGGCTGATGGGAGCTGGCATGTCTTTGTGGCAGGTGGCCGTAAGGATACAGGTAGGGACCTCATCCAATGGGCTCAAGAAGTCGTCGCCTTGGGGGCTGGAGAAATTCTCTTAACCAGCATGGACAAGGACGGCACTAAGTCTGGTTTTGATTTGGAAATGCTAAATCGTGTGGCGGAAGTCGTTGATGTTCCGATTATCGCTTCTGGTGGTGCGGGAAATATTGAGGACATTGTAGAGGTCTTTGAAAAGACAACAGCGACTGGTGCACTGGCAGCCTCTATCTTCCACTTTGGTGAGGTAAATATAGGCGAAACCAAACAAGTCTTGGCAAATGCAGGAATTGAGGTGAGACGATGACAGAGGTTAAACTTGATTTTGATAAACAAGGGGGACTTGTACCAGTCATTGTGACCGATTACAAGACGGGGCAGGTGCTCATGTTGGCCTATATGAATGAGGTGTCCTATCAGTTGACCCTAGAGACCAAACAAATGCATTACTGGAGCCGTTCTAGAAATGAGCTTTGGCATAAGGGAGCCACATCTGGTCATTTTCAGCATGTCAAAAGCATCAAGACAGATTGCGATCAGGACACCTTGCTTATCGCTGTGGAACAAGAAGGAGCAGCCTGTCATACAGGAGCTTACAGCTGTTTCTTTACGGATATATATGATGACAATCAAGACAGATAGGAGTAGTTATGTTAGAAACACTTTATAAAGAAGCCCTAGATCGTAAAAAAAATCCTAAAGAAGGGTCTTATACCAATTACCTTTTTGACAAGGGTCTAGACAAGATTCTTAAAAAGGTTGGCGAAGAAGCGACCGAAGTTGTGATTGGGGCCAAAAATGCTGATAAAGAAGAAATTGCCAACGAGACAGCAGACGTCCTCTATCACCTAGCAGTCATGCTCGTTGAAACAGGGGTCAGCCCTGAAGACGTTGAAGCCGTACTTAAAGCACGTCAAGGCAAACAAAGCAATGTCCATGACCGAAAAGAAGTAACGGATTATTGAGGATTATATCAAGCGATTGAGACTAAAAAAAGACCTGAAGTGATTGTATTGAAAAAAGATTCAAATAATGCTTAAGTCATTCATTTCTCTTTGAGAAATCATTTGTAATATACAAAAACATCTCCGAAAATCAGTCGGAGATGTCTTTTTGCTTTACAAATTCTTTTTCTTTTTAGCTTTTTTGGTTAGGGCAAGATCACAATTTTCAATACTTGAGATAAGGTGGTTAGTCAATTGGAAGTCATCCACTTTGGGATTCAAATCCACTTCGTAGACCAGTTGCATGCTTTCGCCCCCACCTGTTGTGTTAAGGGAAATCAGGTCGCATTCACTGGTGAAATTGAGCAAGGTTTTAGTGATTTTTTGATCAATCATGTCCTGATGTGAGACGTTAATGGTCAGGAGTCTACGACGTTGGTTGTCGGTACGACTTTGACGATTTTCCAAAAGGAGCCAGACAGCCAAAAGAAAGGCGGTGAAGAGGACGGCTAGTAAGAGATAGCCTGTCCCAGATGCCAGACCAATAATCATGGCCATAAAGACGGCGATTAGTTCTCTGGAACCACTGGTAGCCGAACGAAAACGAATGAGACTAAAGGTCCCTGCAACGGCAATAGAGGTCCCCAAACTACCGTTAACAAGGAAGATTACTAGGGTCATCAAGCATGGCAGCAAGGTCAAACTGATGGCAAATTCTCGGGTGTAGAGGGTTCGGTATTTATAAGTCCAGGTTAGGGCCAAGCCTAAAACAAGGCTGACCAGTAAGGCCAGCATGAGTTGAAGGGGACTTGCAGTTGCGGTTGCATCATTAAAGATAGAATTGAAGAGATTAGACATAGGCGGCAGCTCCTTTTTCTTGGACTGGATGTGGCCCGTAATCTAGACCTTGAGACTTATGATAGGCACAGCTGTATTTTGAGAATTTCTGCTCTTCCAAACCATGTTTGTCTAAGATAGCTTGAAGCCAGTCTGGCTTTTGGCCAGGTGCCTTGATTTCCATGATAATCGTATCTTCATCAAGAAGGGGAAACCCATAATTGCCCTTAAAGAGACTGACGTCTTCATCACGGTAAGTCAGATTTTGGTCTAGGGTCACACGAACTTTATTGTAGGCATAGCCTTGGATAGTCTCTTTTTCTTTCATTGAAAAACGGTCGTAGTAGATATACATACGTGGTTTGAGACCTTCATCATAACGCTGACGTAAGTGGTGAATATCCTGTAACAGCTGACGATCGGTGATTTGGCTATGATTCTTACCGTCTGTCATCAAGTTAGTGATGGCAAGGGGTGTTGAAACGAGACGAAACTTATGACCGATTCCCTCCTCATCTTTAGCTTTGACCTCTAGAAAGACCTTGCTATCAATTTTGGGATTGGCTAGGTAGGTACGCATGCGGATCTTCTCTTGACGATGATTACCATCAAGGGCATCTTGGATGACATCAAAATTATCCGTATCAAAGTAAATATTTGAAATGGTAGATGTCGGATAATCATCTTCTACCAAATACTCCTTGAGATCAGCGAGCAGGTCTTCAAGATTGTCCTTTGAGACCACATATTTTGTTTCAATACGTTTAAAACGTGTTTCCAATTGTTTAACCATGAAAAAACTCCTTTTATAGATGAGATACAAAGCCGTAAAGCAACTCTCAGGAAAATAGTGGGAAAATAAGGAAAAAAGCCCTTTAAAATAAGGCTTTTGAGGTAGTTTTTTATCTTTTGGTAGCTAATTTGGTAGCCAAAGAGAATTAATCGATAAAATCACTTGATATGAGATTGAGTTTATCCGTTAATTCGGAATCAGCGTTTGGGTATAAATGACTATAAATGCTAAGTGTAGTTTTGACATCAGAATGACCTAATCGTCTTTGAATATATAGAGCATTTACATTATATTCATTAATAAGTAATGACGCATGGGAGTGTCTTAAACCTTTTGGTTGAATGTATTTAACTCCTGCACGTTTAGAATATTTTAGAATCTGGTCTCTAATACTACGTTTACGATATGGATTTCCATCAAGAGATAGAATGAATGGTATCTTGTCAACTTTTGCTTGTCTTTCTTTCCATTCTTTAAGTACGTTTAGAGTATTATCATCAAGGCCAATGGTTCGTCTGGAGCTTTCGGTTTTTAGTTTGTTACGCCTAACCCAATTTTCACGGTTTATGTACTGTAAGTTGTGATTGATTGCTAGAGTTTTCTTTTCAAAATCTACATCTTCCCAATAAAGAGCAGTCGCCTCATTTACACGCATTCCTGTAAAATAATAAAGCCAAAAAAGTGTATAAACAAAGTGCTCAAAATAACTCTTTTTATCAAGTGATTGTATTACTTTTTGGAACTCGTCTTTTGTCCAAAAATCTATATGTTTTTTTATGATTGGAATTGGACTGATATTACTTGTGGGAATTTCATGAAAAATCAACCCATATTTTTTTGCAGTTTTCAAAACTTGATTAAGCAAAGTCATCTTGTTTCTTGCATATGAATTTGAATATCTCTCTAATAAACCGTTTCTATAATTAATCACATCATAAGTAGTAATTTCTCTAGGTTTTTTCTTACCAAAGTATTGAATAAATTCATCGAATATAACTTGACGTCTGTGTTCGAGATCCGGACTTGTTGTAGCGTAATAATTTGGCATAAAAACTTCTTCCATAAACTGCTTAAAAGTCCATTGAGTATGCTTAATTCCTCCTTTTTGTTGTATCTTATTCAAGGCTCTTGTACGTGCTTCAAAGGCTTCTTTTGCGGTTTGAAAACCACGTCTACGTTCTTGATAAGGTTTACCAGTAGCTAGGTCAACTCCAGCTTTAAAATAATAAGTATATTTGCCAGTCTTATCATCTTTCGTAACACCGGTATATCTAGTTTTTGACATGTAGTTCCTCCAATCCAAGTATCTCTGCTACAACTGATACTGGAACTGTTCCAAGTCCTTTATTATTATAAAAATCGAATCCACGTTCAACCATAATATGTTTTGCTTGCCGTAAAATATTATAAGCAGTCCATTTTGAAAAACCTAAGTCCATAATTTCTTGTACTGTCATAGTTAGCTTATCGTTCATAAGTCAGTTTCTCCTTTACTAGTAAGTTCTAGGAATTCTCCTATTAATTGTTTGAGTTCATTATTTAACCGTGGGGTTTGTTCTTTAAGTGCATCTTGTAGTTCTAAAGAAAATGAGCTACTATCAAATGCTTTTAGGTGTTTTCTAAGTCTGGTCTTTTTCACTCTAATAGTGTTAGGTTTCAGGTAGGGGAATAATTCGGGTAAGAGTGCTGGTTCATGAAGAAAAATATAGGCAAATGCTTTGCTATCATCTGGAACATTTGAAAGACTAAAAAAGCTAAAATTCTCCAATCGTTTAGAAATCTCTGAAATGGTTTCCTCGTTTATAGCCTTTGTTCGTAGTTGGAACTCTAACCGCCACCAAAAGGGTTTGTTTTCTATATCTAATTTATCAGCTCTTTTGTGACTTAGTACCTCTATATTCTTATCGTACAAACGTACTTGAACGTTGCTACCACTTGCACCCCAGTATTTACTTTCTATATTTCCCCCTCTACCGTAGAATATTTTATGACTAACCCCTCCTTTGATATGTTGTAAAAAAACTATTTCTGGCCTATTAAAGATATCAAAAGCAAGGTCTAATCGTGACAGTCTAATTTCTAATCGATTTAATCGAGCGTAATTCATAATCTGCCTCCACACTTGTAAACCCTCAAATTCTTTTAGTGAGTTTGGGTTGAAGTCTAGGCGTATGACTTGATAACCACCATAATCAGAAAGTTGGAAGAAAATTAGATTTATACTATCTTCGTTTATTGTTTTATATAGAGTAAAAAAGTCTTCTTTTAGATTTTCTTGAATACTAAATTCTTGAATTATATTATCGAGTGATTTTCGTAATTCACGAAATATTCGTCTAAATGATTGGTTTTCACTATCAAAGATTACTGTTAATCGGTCAATACTGATATAAATAGATTTTTCTAGTTCTGATAAATCTACTTGATTTTGATACTCTCGTAGAGATTGAATGGTATTTTTCAACTGTAACGCCTCCTTTCTATGTTTAAAAACTGCGTAATTCGTTGCTACTATTGATTTTTGCCAATGACTCGTTACTTAGGACGTTGTCTTAAGTGTATCGGTTTGCTGGCTGTTAGAAACGCCAGCTTTTATGTTAGAGATTGGGAGAACTTCGAGCTTCGGGCGCTCTGCCTTCGGCCCGCGCCCTTGCACTTGTCTCCCAATCTCTAATTTATTAGTTTTTAAATTACCCAAAATACTTGTCTAGAAAACTCGAGAGCAGTTCAAGTGCTCGAAGTTCAATTTCTTCGTCTCGAATATCGTTAAATACATCATCATTTACTTGAATATATTCTTCTAAACTAGGCGAATAAAAAGAATGAGTATTGTTAATTTTGTTGTTTTGAAATGCCAATTGTGTTGATGTCATAATATTCTCAATCTAGCCATATCTCGCTTTTTATGGACTTTTTATTACCATTTTGGTATAATTGTATTGGTTTTAAACGAAAGCCTCAGAACGCTTTGCAGAGCTTTCTGGGGTGTTTTTGCATACTCATAAATTTAACTAGTATCACTTATTTTGTATGCTTTGTTTTTATATAACCATTTTGGTTATAAGTCAATAGAAAAACGAAAGGAATTATAACATGTTAAAAGACAATATAAAAAAAGCCCGACTAGATGCAGGACTTACTCAATTAGAAGTTGCTGAAAAGTTAGGTGTGGCTCAAGCTCAATATGCTAGGTGGGAGAACGGGGGGAGAAATCCAAAGGATGATACAGTAGAGAAACTAGCTGAAATCTTAAATACTTCTTTTGAGATTCTTAAAGGACGAGATGATGGCCTTGAGGAGATAGTTAGTTTATTGAGAGAACATGAATTAACAGAGGAAGATAAAAACCAAATTATTAGTCTTTTACAGGACTTCTTAATAAACAATTCAATGTATGATGAGCTACCAACACCTAACCCCAAGAAAAAGAAATAGTAAAATTAGAACTTGTAGAGGTAAGCATTTGAAAGAGAATAGACCTGATTTTCGAGATATAAAATCATTTGAAGAATTTAACAGATACTACTGGTATCGAGATGAACTTTCACAAATTTGTAAATCTCTTGGATTGGAGTATAGATGTACAAAACAGGAGTTGAATCATATTATAGAACAATATTTTAAGGGAAATAGGATAGAAAAATTTTTGAGCAAAGGAAACAAAAATCAATCCGAAGTTATAACATTAGATACACCGTTACTTGAATGCGGATTTTCTTTTAACCAAAAATTTCGAGATTATTTTTCAGAGGTAATAGGCGTTAATTCGTTTAAATTTAATGCTGATATGGCAACAGCTTGGCGAAAAGTAAAAAGGGATAACGATATAAAATTTACAATCCAAGATATGATTAAAATATACTATGGAGAATCAGACTATGCCAAATATGATAATTCAGTTTGCCAATGGAACCAATTTTTAAAAGATTTTTGTACAGATGAATTTAGCGAATACTATTCTAACAAGTTAAAAGTTGCAGCTATCCTTTGGAAAGAAGTTAGAGATTCAAAAAATGAAAAAATATATTCACGGGAACTTTTGAAAAAATATGAGGATAAAATAGAGGCGTACTGTAAGTAAACAAATCCCAAGTTATAAGTTTCTATTAGATGAAACCTATAAAATTTGTACAAATATTGTAGGGTAGGAGGAAGTGTACTTGGTTCGTATTTTGTAAGCACTACTTCAAGTCATTATGATTGGGCGATGAAGAAATTAAAAGCACATCAAAAAAATTGTAAGAAAAAATAAGCAGATATGGTATCTTTTTGGTAGCTAAACAGACAAAATATCTTGTTTTTTGCAAATAATACTTAAAAAGAATGTTGATTTATCAGCATTCTTTTTCATTTCAAATCAATTCTCGGAATTAGAAATAGGGGGACCAGCCGTAGGAGTTTATCTCCAAGCAAGGACCATCTTTTTCCCCCGAGTTGTAGGCGTGTTCAATTAGATAAGATACAAAGCCTTCACTTTAAGATTTGGCTTTTATTTTTATAGTAGAAAAGTTGAGCGAAAATGTACTATTTTATATAGCACTTACTTGCTCGCCTATTAGTCTATGGAACTTTTCTGAAAGAAGTCCTAAGTCAAACTTTCACCAAACTTAACTTAAGAAAAGTTTTAGTTAACCTTCAGAAATGTTTTAGGGAAGTTCCGTAAACTGTAATCATCAAAACGAACCCGAGAGGAAAAAAGATATGAAATCAAAAAAACTAAAAAAATGTGCGACTTTAGTAACCTGTGCGACAGCCCTAACAGTCATGACAGCTTGTAGCCAATCAAACAGTCAAGCAACGATGACGACTTCAAGCACGACATCAAAAACAAGTGCTGTAACTGCAACGACTAATAAGACTACTAATAAAAAGAACAGCAACTATTTCACATCAAAAGACTCAGAGACATCTTATGATGAAAGTTCAGCTTCTAAGATTAAACTATCAGGCTCATCTGCGGATGTTTCAGGAGATGGCGTAGCAGTATCAGGGTCAACGGTAACCATCTCTAAAGCGGGTACCTACGTCATTTCAGGAAAATCTGATGGTGTGCAAATCAAGGTGGACGCTGGTGATTCAGACGATGTCCATATTGTTCTAGATGGTGCAACTATGACCAACACCAATGCCCCAATTACTGCGACAAGTGCTGGTCATGTCTATCTAACACTTAAAGATGGCACTACGAGCACCCTTTCTGATTCAAGTTCAAATAGTGACGAAGATGCGGATGCCGTGATTTTCTCTAAGGGAGATTTGACTATTAACGGCTTAGGTACTCTTAACATTGATGCCAAGAAAAACAACGGTATTAAGGCAAGCGACAGTCTTCATATAACTGGTGGTACCTATAAGATTACCTCAGTCGGTGATGCCTTCAATGTTAATGATGAACTTAATATCACAGGAACAACCATGACTATTGAGGCCGAAGAAGATGCCGTTAAGGTCGATAACGATAACGACACCTCAGTAGGTACCATGTATCTGTCTGACAATACCATGACTATCAAGGCTGGTGACGATGGTATTCATGCCTCAGGCGATCTGATTATTGATAGCGGTACTTACAAAGTTGAAAAATCAACCGAAGGTATCGAAGGAAAATCTGTAACCATTAACGGTGGCAAGATCGATGTTTATGCGACAGATGATGGGGTAAATGCGGCTAATGCCAATGCCAGTCAAAGCGAAATTTTCTTCAAGATGACAGGTGGAACCCTTAATGTCGAGGTTGGTCAAGGTGACACAGACCCAATTGATTCAAATGGTGATATTATTGTATCGGGGGGAACGATCAACTTGACCGGTCAATCTGGCTTTGACTTTGATGGTACAGCGACCTATACCGGTGGTGACATTACTATTAATGGTGAAAAACAAACCAAGATTGAAAACTCTATGCCTGGTGGCGGTGGTGGCCCTCAAGGCGGCGGTGGTCTCCAAGGCGGTGGCCCTGCAGGTGGCTTTGGCGGAGGCCAATAAAGCATCATAGGATGAAACAGAAAGGAAGTGCCTATGTATATTGTTATTCCAGCTTATGAACCAGACATTCGCCTGATTCAGGTGGTTCAAGATATTACTTTAAAACTCCCTAAAGCACGGATTATTGTTGTCAATGATGGGAGCGGTCCACGCTATGACGACTTTTACGACGAAACGGCTCTTTTTGGAGCAACCGTCCTTAAACACCCGGTTAATAAGGGAAAGGGAGCTGCCCTCAAGACTGCCTTTGCGCATATTCAAGAGGAGGTAGTGAGTCAACATTTCCCAGCCCAGACTATCGTGACAGTTGATAGTGACGGTCAACATCTGATTCAGGATATTGTCCGAGTGTCTCGAGCGACTGAGGAAAATCCAAGTCATCTGATTTTGGGTGCCCGTGCTTTTGTGGGTAAGGTACCAGCACGTAGCTGCTTTGGTAATAAGGTGACTGCTGGGCTCTTCCGTCTAGTAACTGGTCAAAAGGTAACGGATACTCAGACAGGACTTCGTGGCATGTCGACAGACCTCATTCCATGGTTGCTTAGTTTGGATGGGAACCGCTTCGAATACGAATTTAATATGCTCCTCGAAGCTAAAAAGTCAGGTTATCATATTTCTGAAGTTCCTATTGAGACGGTCTATCTGGAGGAAAATAAAAGTTCGCACTTTCGGCCCATTCGTGATTCCATCCGTATTTATAGCCCGTTTTTAAAGTTCTCTGGCACGGCCGTCTTGGCCTCACTCATTGATGCAACAGCCTTATTTGTGCTCTTTGCCTTGACGAAAAATCTCCTGCTTTCGGTCGTGCTAGCCCGTGTGATTTCGGCTTCTAGCCAATGTCTACTGAATGCGAATGTGGTCTTCAATCCAACCAGTTCACTCTTTAGATCAAGTGTTCGCTATTTTATGTTGGTATTGGTTCTCTTGGCTTGTAACTATTTCTTGTTGAGTAGCCTGGTAGCCATTGGTCTTGGCCTGGTACTAGCTAAATTACTTACAGAAACCTTACTCTTTTTAGTCAGCTATAGGGTCCAACATACTCTTGTATTTACTTAATAAACAGTTTCAACATTCCAAACTATAATAGAAATATGTCATCTCTTAAGCTTGGGGCAGCCCTTGAAGGCTTTAAATACAACTTATAAACCATAGACTACCGTTACGTGATTTCGGTAGTTTTTTTAGATTAGAAATACTGCTAATCAATTTAAGTTATGGTTAAAAAACGAAACTGGAATGATAAAGTAAAGAAATGGGTAAAAAAATTATGATATAATGAGACTGTTTGAATGGTGTAGATTTCATTCAAACTAGGAAAATGAAATGAGGACCTAAAATGGGAAAAAAGGTACATTACAAGCTTCACAAAGTTAAGAAGCAATGGGTGACGATTGCCGTCACTTCGGCAGCACTTGCCTCTATTGTAGGTGGTGCTACAGTAGCTAATCAAAAGGTTTCAGCCGATGAAACAACAGAACCAGTTGCTACTACGACAGCTGAAAGCGATGTTGTGGTCGAAACGCATGAAGTAGAGACTCCAGCAGCAACTGCTACGACAGATGTTACAGCAGTAACAAATGACAAGGCAACAACTACAGATACTGTAGCAACTCCAGCACCAGCAACGGCTACAACTGATACAACTACTAATGTGGCAGCACCAGCAGCGACTGATCGTGCAGCAGTAGCTAATGGTGCTACAGAAACACCAGCAAATGCAACTGTAGCGACAGATACAACGCTTACAGTAGCTGAAAAACCAAAATCTGGTGTTACTGAAAAAGAAGAAACAGCAGCGCTTTCTTTGGACAACATTAAGCAAGTTGATGGAAAATACTATTATGTCAAAGAAGATGGTTCATACAAAACAAATTTTGCTGTTTCAGTTAATGGCCAGTTGCTTTACTTCGGTAAAGACGGTGCTTTGACAAGCACATCAACACACTCATTCACACCAGGTACAACTAATCTAGTTGATTCTTTCTCTTCACATAATCGTGCTTACGATTCTAAGAAAGAAAGCTTTGAGTTGGTAGATGGGTATTTGACGCCAAATAGCTGGTACCGTCCAGTCACTATTTTGGAAAATGGTGAAAAATGGCGCGTGTCAACTGAGAAAGACTTCCGTCCACTTTTGATGGCATGGTGGCCTGATGTAGATACACAAGTGGCCTACCTCAATACTTTCTCTAAACATTTTAACCTTAACGCAACTTATTCAACCAGCCAAAGTCAATCAGAATTGAATGCAGCTGCTAAGACTATTCAAATTAAGATTGAGCAAGAAATCTCTGCTAAACAATCAACAGAATGGCTTCGTCAAGCAATTTCTTCATTTGTTAAGGAACAAGAGCAGTGGAGTGTTGCAACAGAAAACTATACACAAGCTGACCACCTTCAAGGTGGAGCCCTTCTTTATGTCAATAATGATAAGACACCTTGGGCAAATTCTGATTACCGTTTGCTTAACCGTACACCAAGTAACCAAGATGGTTCTCTAAATGGTACAGGAAGATACTTGGGTGGTTATGAATTCCTACTTGCCAATGACGTTGATAACTCAAATCCAGTTGTGCAAGCTGAGCAGTTGAACCAAATTCACTATCTTGTGAACTGGGGATCAATTGTTATGGGTGATAAGGATGCTAACTTTGATGGTATCCGTGTTGATGCAGTTGACAATGTCGATGCAGACCTTCTCCAAGTTTATACAAACTACTTCCGTGCGGCCTTTGGTGTGGATAAATCTGAAGCCAATGCACTCGCTCACATTTCTATCCTTGAAGCTTGGGATTTAAATGATAATGCTTATAATCAAAAACATGATGGTGCAGCCCTTGCCATGGATAATAACCTTCGTTATGCAATTATGGGTGCACTTTATGGATCGGGCTCTTCATTGAAAGATTTGATTACTAGCAGTTTGACAGACCGTACAAATAATAGTAAGTATGGAGATACACAAGCTAACTACATCTTTGCGCGTGCTCATGATAACCTTGTTCAAGATATCATTCGTGATATCGTTCAAAAAGAGATCAATCCAAAATCAGATGGTTATACCATGACTGATGCTGAATTGAAACGTGCCTTTGAAATCTATAATGAAGATATGAAGAAGGCAGAAAAACGTTATACTATTAACAATATTCCAGCCGCCTATGCTTTGATTCTTCAAAATATGGAGCAGGTAACTCGTGTTTATTATGGAGATCTTTATACGGATAACGGTCAATATATGGCTACCAAGTCTCCTTATTACGATGCTATCACAACGCTCTTGAAGAACCGTATGAAATATGTTTCAGGTGGACAATCGATGAAAGTCGACACGTTCAATGGAAAAGAAATCTTGTCATCTGTTCGTTACGGTAAAGATATTATGACTGCTGACCAAACTACGGGTGTAGCAGAAACAAGTAAACATTCTGGTATGTTGACCCTTATTGCCAATAATCAGGATTTCTCACTGGGTGATGGTACTTTGAAAGTTAACATGGGTAAACTTCATGCTAACCAAGCCTACCGTCCATTACTTCTTGGTACTGATAAGGGAATTGTCACTTACGAAAATGATGCAGCAGCAGCTGGAAAAATTAAATACACTGATGCTGAAGGGAACTTGACTTTTAGTGGAGATGAAATTAAGGGGTATCGTACTGTTGATATGAGAGGTTATCTTGGTGTATGGGTACCAGTAGGTGCACCTGATAACCAAGATATCCGTGTTAAAGGTTCAGATAAGAAACTTGACAAGACATTTTCTGCTACTGAAGCATTGGACTCACAAGTTATCTATGAAGGTTTCTCAAACTTCCAAGATTTTGTTGAAAAAGATAGCCAATATACTAATAAATTGATTGCAGAAAATGCAGAACTCTTCAAGTCATGGGGAATCACATCATTCGAGATGGCTCCTCAATTTGTATCGGCTGATGACCGTACCTTCCTTGATTCTGTTATCCAAAATGGTTATGCCTTTACTGACCGATATGACCTTGCCATGAGCAAGAATAACAAATACGGTTCTAAAGAAGATCTTCGTGATGCACTTAAAGCCCTTCACAAGCAAGGTATTCAAGCAATTGCTGACTGGGTTCCAGATCAACTTTACCAATTGCCAGGACAAGAAGTTGTAACAGCAACACGTGCTAATAGTTATGGTACTCCAAAGGCCAATGCTTATATCAATAACACTTTATATGTTGCAAATTCTAAATCATCAGGTAAGGACTTCCAAGCTCAATATGGTGGTGAGTTCCTTGATGAGCTCCAAAAGAAATATCCACAGTTGTTTGAAGATGTGATGATATCAACTGGTAAGAAGATTGATCCATCTGTTAAAATCAAGCAATGGTCTGCTAAGTACATGAATGGTACTAATATCCTTGGTCGTGGTAGTCGTTATGTTCTCAGCAACGATGCTACTGGTCGCTACTATCAAGTTACTGATAATGGTATCTTCTTGCCAAAACCTTTGACAGATCAAGGTGGTAAGACAGGTTTCTACTATGATGGTAAGGGTATGGCCTACTTTGATAATAGTGGTTTCCAAGCTAAGAATGCCTTCATTAAATATGCTGGAAATTACTATTACTTCGATAAAGAAGGTTATATGTTAACTGGTCGTCAAGATGTCGATGGTAAGACTTATTTCTTCTTGCCAAACGGTATCCAGCTTCGTGATTCTATTTATCAACAGGATGGTAAATATTATTACTTTGGTAGCTTTGGTGAGCAGTACAAAGATGGTTACTTTGTATTCGATGTACCGAAAGAAGGTACTTCAGAAACAGAAGCTAAATTCCGTTATTTCTCATCAACTGGAGAAATGGCAGTTGGCTTGACTTATGCTGGTGGAGGATTGCAATACTTTGATGAAAATGGCTTCCAAGCTAAAGGTACTAAGTATGTGACTCCAGATGGGAAACTCTACTTCTTCGATAAAAATTCAGGTAATGCCTATACAAACCGTTGGGCAGAAATCGATGGTATCTGGTATGAATTCAACGATCAAGGCTATGCACAAGCTACGAAGGGTGAATTCTACACAACTGATGGCTCAACATGGTTCTATCGTGATGCAGCTGGTAAGAATGTGACAGGTGCCCTTACTTTGGATGGTCACGAATACTACTTCCGTGCAAATGGTGCCCAAGTTAAAGGTGATTTTGTTACTGAAAACGGTAAAATCAGCTACTACACTGTAGATAACGGTTATAAAGTAAAAGACAAGTTCTTCGAAGTGAACGGCAAGTGGTACCATGCTGATAAGGATGGTAACCTCGCCACAGGTCGTCAAACGATTGACCACCTTAACTATTACTTCAATGCTGATGGTAGCCAAGTTAAATCTGATTTCTTCACTCTTGATGGTGGTAAGACATGGTACTATGCCAAAGATAATGGTGAAATCGTGACAGGTGCCTATAGTGTTGGCGGTAAAAACTATTACTTCAAAGAAGATGGTAGTCAAGTCAAAGGTGACTTTGTTAAGAATGCTGACGGATCACTCTCTTACTATGATAAAGATTCAGGTGAGCGTCTCAATAACCGTTTCTTGACAACTGGTAACAATGTTTGGTACTACTTCAAAGATGGTAAGGCTGTAACAGGACGCCAAAATATCGATGGTAAAGAATATTACTTTGATAAATTGGGACGCCAAGTTAAAGGTAGCCCAATCAGCACACCAAAAGGAGTAGAATACTACGAATCAGTTCTTGGCGAACGTGTGACAAACACATGGATCACTTTCCAAGACGGTAAGACTGTCTTCTTCGATGAAAATGGTTATGCTGATTTCGATAAATAATCAATCAATCTAATCTTAATCTGAGAGATTAAGTGAAAAACGATATGATTTGACATGAATTTATAGGTGAAATTTCTTGAAAACGAGAATCGTTTAAAGAAATTTCACCTTTTTTTGCTCCTTAAAGAAAAAAATCTGACAAATATCAATTTTGAGTCAGAAAGGCTACAAATGTTATTAAATCAAGTGTTCTAGACATTTTCTAAAAAATAGTTTCAGTTATCAAATGATATAAAATGAGAATTGAAAACCTATGAAACAGGCGCATTACAAAACCTTTCTAATATTACTATTATATTACATATATTTTATAAAAATACAATTAATTTGAAAAATAGTTAGAAAATAATGATATAATGTAATTGTTTGAAATCGGATAGATTTCAGTCTGATTTTGACAAATAAAATCACGGGGAAAATTATAATGGAAAATAAGGTACACTATAAGCTTCATAAAGTTAAGAAGCAATGGGTTACAATTGCAGTTGCCTCTGCAGCACTTGCTACTGTCGTAGGAGGATTGTCTGCAACAACATCTTCAGTTTCAGCGGATGAAACTCAAGATAAGACAGTAACTCAACCAAATTCAGATACAACAGCCGATTTAGTTACTTCTACTGAAGCAACCAAAGAAGTCGATAAACGTACAAATACAAAAGAAGCAGATGTTTTGACACCTGCTAAAGAAACAAATACTGTCGAAACAGCAGCTACAACGAATACACAAGCAACAGCTGAAGCAGCTAAAACAGCAACTACAACGAATACACAAGCAACAGCTGAAGTAGCTAAAACAGCAACTACTGCTGATGTAGCAGTGGCAGCTGTTCCAAATAAAGAAGCAGTTGTGACAACAGATGCACCAGCTGTTACAACTGAAAAAGCAGAAGAACAACCAGCAACAGTGAAGGCTGAAGTTGTAAACACAGAAGTTAAAGCGCCAGAAGCTGCTTTGAAAGATTCAGAAGTAGAAGCTGCGCTTTCCTTGAAAAACATCAAAAACATTGATGGTAAATATTACTATGTTAATGAAGATGGTTCACACAAAGAAAACTTTGCCATTACTGTAAATGGTCAATTGCTTTACTTCGGTAAAGATGGTGCCCTTACAAGCTCATCAACATACTCTTTCACACAAGGAACAACAAATATTGTTGATGGTTTCTCAATAAATAACCGTGCCTACGATTCATCTGAAGCTAGCTTTGAATTGATTGATGGTTATTTGACTGCAGATAGCTGGTACCGTCCAGCTTCTATCATCAAAGATGGTGTAACTTGGCAAGCATCAACGGCAGAAGATTTCCGTCCACTTTTGATGGCTTGGTGGCCAAATGTAGATACTCAAGTTAACTACTTGAACTACATGTCTAAAGTCTTCAATTTGGATGCTAAATATTCAAGTACAGATAAGCAAGAAACTTTGAAAGTTGCTGCTAAGGACATTCAAATCAAGATTGAGCAAAAGATTCAGGCTGAAAAATCAACACAATGGTTGCGTGAAACTATCTCTGCCTTTGTTAAGACACAACCACAATGGAACAAAGAAACTGAAAACTACTCTAAAGGTGGCGGCGAAGATCACCTTCAAGGTGGTGCCCTTCTTTATGTAAATGATTCACGTACACCATGGGCGAACTCTAACTATCGTCTTTTGAACCGTACAGCAACTAACCAGACTGGTACAATTGATAAATCAATTCTTGATGAGCAATCAGATCCAAACCACATGGGTGGTTTCGACTTCTTGCTAGCTAATGACGTAGATTTGTCAAACCCAGTTGTTCAAGCGGAACAATTGAACCAAATCCACTACCTTATGAACTGGGGTTCAATCGTTATGGGTGACAAGGATGCTAACTTCGATGGTATCCGTGTCGACGCGGTAGATAATGTCGATGCAGACATGCTTCAACTCTACACAAACTACTTCCGTGAGTACTATGGTGTTAACAAATCTGAAGCAAACGCTCTTGCTCACATCTCAGTCCTTGAAGCATGGAGTCTTAATGACAACCACTACAATGACAAGACAGATGTCGCTGCGCTTGCTATGGAAAACAAACAACGTTTGGCTCTCCTCTTCTCATTGGCTAAACCAATCAAAGAACGTACACCGGCTGTAAGTCCTTTGTATAACAATACTTTCAACACGACACAACGTGATGAAAAGACTGATTGGATTAACAAAGATGGAAGCAAGGCTTATAACGAAGACGGAACCGTTAAAAAGTCTACAATTGGTAAATACAATGAGAAGTACGGTGATGCGTCAGGAAACTACGTCTTCATCCGTGCCCACGACAACAACGTTCAAGACATCATTGCTGAAATCATCAAGAAAGAAATCAACGAAAAATCAGATGGTTTCACCATTACTGATTCTGAGATGAAACGTGCCTTTGAGATTTATAACAAAGACATGCTCAGCAATGATAAGAAATATACCTTGAACAATATTCCAGCAGCCTACGCTGTCATGTTGCAAAACATGGAAACTATCACTCGTGTCTACTATGGTGACCTCTACACTGATGATGGTAACTATATGGAAGCCAAATCTCCATACTACGATACCATTGTTAACTTGATGAAGAGCCGTATCAAGTATGTTTCTGGTGGTCAAGCGCAACGTTCATACTGGTTGCCAACTGATGGCAAGATGGACAAGTCAGACGTTGAACTCTACCGCACAAATGAAGTCTATACGTCAGTCCGTTATGGTAAAGATATTATGACAGCTGATGATACTCAAGGTTCAAAATACAGCCGTACATCTGGACAAGTAACCTTGGTTGTCAATAATCCAAAATTGACTTTGGATCAGTCAGCTAAGCTAAATGTTGTGATGGGTAAAATCCATGCTAACCAAAAATACCGTGCCTTGATTGTTGGGACACCAAATGGTATTAAGAACTTCACATCTGATGCAGAAGCCATTGCAGCAGGTTACGTGAAAGAAACAGATGGCAATGGTGTCTTGACTTTTGGTGCCAATGACATCAAGGGTTATGAAACATTTGATATGTCTGGTTTCGTAGCAGTTTGGGTTCCAGTTGGCGCTTCAGATGACCAAGATATCCGTGTAGCAGCTTCAACAGCAGCTAAAAAAGAGGGTGAATTGACTCTTAAAGCGACTGAAGCTTACGATTCACAATTGATTTACGAAGGCTTTTCTAACTTCCAAACGATTCCAGATGGTTCAGATCCTTCAGTTTATACTAACCGTAAGATTGCTGAAAATGTTGACCTCTTCAAGTCTTGGGGTGTGACATCATTTGAAATGGCACCACAATTTGTATCAGCTGATGATGGTACCTTCCTTGACTCTGTCATTCAAAATGGTTATGCCTTTGCGGACCGTTATGACCTTGCCATGAGTAAGAACAATAAATACGGTTCTAAAGAAGACTTGCGTAATGCCCTTAAGGCACTTCATAAGGCTGGTATTCAAGCAATCGCTGACTGGGTCCCAGACCAAATTTACCAATTGCCTGGTAAAGAAGTTGTCACTGCGACCCGTACAGATGGTGCCGGACGTAAGATTTCAGATGCTATCATTGATCATTCTCTTTATGTAGCTAACTCTAAGTCATCAGGTAAGGATTACCAAGCAAAATACGGTGGTGAATTCTTGGCTGAACTTAAGGCTAAATACCCTGAAATGTTCAAAGTCAACATGATCTCAACTGGTAAACCAATTGATGATTCTGTTAAATTGAAACAATGGAAGGCCGAATACTTCAACGGAACCAATGTTCTTGACCGTGGTGTTGGCTATGTTCTTAGTGATGAAGCAACAGGTAAATACTTCACCGTAACGAAAGAAGGTAACTTCATTCCGCTTCAATTGAAGGGGAATAAAAAAGTTATCACAGGCTTCTCAAGTGATGGTAAAGGTATTACTTACTTTGGTACAAGTGGTAACCAAGCCAAGTCTGCCTTTGTAACCTTCAATGGTAACACTTATTACTTTGATGCTCGTGGTCACATGGTTACCAACGGTGAATATTCACCAAATGGTAAAGACGTCTATCGTTTCTTGCCAAATGGTATCATGTTGAGCAATGCCTTCTACGTTGATGGTAATGGCAATACCTACCTTTACAATTCAAAAGGTCAAATGTACAAGGGTGGTTACTCTAAATTTGACGTTACTGAAACTAAAGACGGTAAAGAGTCTAAGGTCGTGAAATTCCGTTACTTCACTAACGAAGGTGTCATGGCTAAGGGTGTTACGGTCGTTGATGGTTTCACGCAATACTTCAATGAAGATGGTATCCAATCTAAAGATGAGTTGGTAACCTATAACGGTAAGACTTATTACTTTGAAGCGCATACTGGTAATGCCATCAAGAACACTTGGAGAAATATCAAGGGTAAATGGTACCACTTCGATGCAAATGGTGTCGCTGCTACAGGTGCTCAAGTTATTAACGGCCAACACCTCTACTTTAACGAAGATGGTAGCCAAGTTAAGGGTAGCATTGTGAAGAATGCTGATGGTACTTTCAGCAAGTACAAAGATAGTTCTGGAGATTTGGTCGTTAACGAATTCTTCACAACAGGCGATAACGTTTGGTACTATGCAGGTGCCAACGGTAAGACTGTTACAGGCGCTCAAGTTATCAATGGTCAACACCTCTTCTTCAAAGAAGATGGTAGTCAGGTTAAGGGTGATTTTGTTAAGAACTCAGATGGTACTTACAGCAAGTATGACGCTGCTTCTGGTGAACGCTTGACCAACGAGTTCTTCACAACAGGAGACAATCATTGGTATTATATTGGTGCCAACGGTAAGACAGTGACTGGAGAAGTGAAGATTGGTGATGACACTTATTTCTTTGCTAAAGACGGCAAACAACTTAAGGGTCAAATCGTAACTACTCGCAGTGGCCGTATTAGCTATTACTTTGGTGATAGTGGCAAGAAAGCCATCAGCACTTGGGTAGAAATTCAACCAGGAGTCTTCGTTTTCTTTGATAAAAACGGTCTTGCTTACCCACCAGAAAATATGAACTAAAAATAAAATAACTCTTTAGAGATTATCTTTGATAAGTCATTCTAAACAATGAAAAAAGCAACACTCGTGAATGGCACTCCAAAAGTTAGGCAGAAAAAATGGCTCTTTTCTACCATTTGTCAAGTCTATCAAGGCTTTAAGTAAAAAAAAGAGATAAGACAGTATCTATTCTGAGGTTACTGTCTTATTTTTAACACTTTTTGATCTATAAATGGGCATGCTAAAAAAACACTTCATCTGGTATTTTTTGAAACAAGGTGTTACAATAATACGGCATAGACAGCCTTATCGATTTTGGGTCAAAGAGTAATCGTAAAGTTTGTTATGCGTAATGAGGTAATACATTGTTCGAATGAGACGATATATAGAGGCAATCGTATGTGGCTTAGTTGAAGCTATTGTCGATTGTCTTTTTCGTTTCTCATAAAAGTCAGCGATATGGCAGGGATTGGTATGACTAGCTGAAGCGATGTTGTGAATGCATTTGAACAAGATTTTTCTGGCATAGGGATTACCTCGCTTAGTGATGTGTTCCTTGGCGAGAAAGTTCCCAGATTCATAGTGTCTCAGGTAAATGCCAATAAAAGCTTTGATTTGATTGGTAGACTGAAAGCGACGAATATCTCCCAATTCGCCAATGATAGATGTCGCTGTGGTTTCTGCGATGCCAGGAATTGACCGTAAGATGTCATACTCTGGTAAAGGCTGAGCTAGAGCTACCATGTCGTTTAATACAACTTGTCTGCGTTCAGAAAGACGAAGCAATTCTTGAGCATAGTAACGAACCTCTTCAAGCATTGGAGAGGTTTTCTTGACCGCACAAAAAGATTGTTTAGCGAGTTTTATAAGTTTATCAGTTAGGTAAGCAATACGTTTTTCAGAGATGCGTTTGGAGGTAGATTGACGGATAATCTCACACAAGTTACTTTGAGATAGGCTTAATACAAACTCTTTGCAT
>NZ_GL698449.1:495597-502208 GCF_000187445.1 Streptococcus sp. C150
TTTCTGCGATGCCAGGAATTGACCGTAAGATGTCATACTCTGGTAAAGGCTGAGCTAGAGCTACCATGTCGTTTAATTACAACTTGTCTGCGTTCAGAAAGACGAAGCAATTCTTGAGCATAGTAACGAACCTCTTCAAGCATTGGAGAGGTTTTCTTGACCGCACAAAAAGATTGTTTAGCGAGTTTTATAAGTTTATCAGTTAGGTAAGCAATACGTTTTTCAGAGATGCGTTTGGAGGTAGATTGACGGATAATCTCACACAAGTTACTTTGAGATAGGCTTAATACAAACTCTTTGCATGGAAAAGCCATCATTAAGTTCCAATATTGCTCTCCAGTAGGTGTGGATAATAGCTTTTCCAATTCAGGAAAAGTGACTTGTAGAACCTTGTGCAGACGGTTTTTAGCTCGAACAAGATCTTCATTCATATTTTCGTGGAGGGCTATGGAATATATTTGTTCTTTACAGAGACTGAACTTTACACGGAAGTTTTGGCGCAGAATGGATTATTTGGTTTTACGACTTTCTTTATCATCTTTAACTTTGCCTTGCTTGTCTTGGCAGGCTGGGCAGGGTATAAGTGGAAGATAAGATGAAAAAAATGGAGAAAACTCTAATGGTTCTTCTCCATTTTTTTATCTAATTGGTAATGTTGAAAATCGGAAGTGAAATGATACTTTCAAAGAATTCATTTTGAACACTTGCAAACGAAATAGAGCCCTGATGCAAATCAACAATTTGTTTTGAAATTTTTAGCCCAATTCCAGTCGTTCTAATTTTAGAAATATCAATGTTTTTAAAAGATAATTCATTAAGTTCAGCAATTTTTTCTGGTGAAGCTCCCTGTCCATTATCTTTGATTTCGACAATTACATTTGTATCTTTTTTGAATAAGTGGATTCTTATTGTGCAACCCTTTTCGTTATGTAAAACAGAGTTGTAGATGATATTATGGATAACTCTTGTGATTAAAAACTGCTCAATCATGATAGATTGATTAACAAGTGAATAATCGTAATCAAATTCAAGTTCAAAATCATTCCAGACTTCTTGATTTAAAATATGGATGAGAATGTCTTTGAAGAAGGGGATAATTTTTGTTTCAGTCTGATTTAATTGAAGATGACCGGATGAAAGGCGAGCTACTATATTTAAGTCATTTAAAATATTTTGGATGTAATAGGATTCCGTCAATATTGGGCGAATATGTTTTTCAGACTGTGTTTCTAGTTCAGAATCATTTAACAAGGACGCATTAGAAATGATGACAGAAAGAGGTGTTTTGATATCGTGTGCAATACCTGAAATCCATTGCTCTTTAAAGACTTCATTCTCTTTGAGTAGAGTATCGGTTTGATTAATTGCAGTTGTAAGATATTCTAGTTCTGATATAGAATTTATTGGATTTTTCAAACCATCTGGGAGATTCTGAATAGCAGTTACAAGAGGCACAATTTTACGATTGATATGCGTCACACCATAGTAGTAAAGAAAAGCGAAATAAAGGCAGTTGAAAAGCAATACTCCAAATGCTATTAGTGGAATCAAGCGAATACTATCTATATCTAAGTAATTATAACTATAACGAGCAATTTTATCTTTTGGAAAACCAACAACAATGATGTAGCCACCTTTTATCTGACTAAAAACAGGATAATCTGAAAGATAATAGCGAGAAAACTGTAAAATATCTCCATAGTCAAATTGCGAAGGAACCTCTGTAGGTTTATACTGTTCGTACACTTGTTTTCCAGTCTGCTTATCCAATACCATGAGCCATAACTTTTGTTCTTTTAGACTAGAAATATCATTTTTAGGTATGTGGACGTTATTTTTTGTGATGGTAATGTGTTCAGAAATTATTTTCACAGTCTCAGTAGCAGTTTGCTTTTCCTTAATGTAGAAAACAAAACTGGCAATTAGAAGAATATTGGTAATAAAGATAATGATGGAAAAAAAGATAAATTTCTTTAGTGAATACCTTAAAATTTTGGTTTGGTTCATAATCATGATAACAATTTATATCCCAGCCCTTTAGCTGTCTTTAAATATTGAGGTTTTGAAGGATTTTCTTCTATTTTTTCTCGAATTTTCCGAATATGTACAGTCAAAGTGTTTTCATAACCAAAGCTATCCACTCCCCAAATCGTATCACAGAGAGATTCGGTTGAAACGATGTAATTTTTATTATCGTAAAGTTTTTTCAAAATCTGAATTTCAATTGGCGTAATAGAAATTTCTGCTCCATTTTTTTGTACTGTTGCATTCCGAAAACTCACCAAAGTCTGTCCAATCTGTATTGCTTCCTGTTCTGATTTATAGCTTCTCCGGAGCAGAGCCATAATGCGATAGATAAGATTTTTTGGAATGAAGGGTTTCATGACATAATCATCACCACCAGCATTGAAACCAGCTACCTCATCTTCAGGATTATTTTTGGCAGTCAGAAAGAGGATAGGTGTATCGCCTTTTTTTCGGATATGTTTTGCTAATGTGTAGCCATCACCATCGGGGAGCATAATGTCCAAAAGGAAAAGATCGAACTGCTCTGTTTCAATCATGTCCAAACTAGATTCTATATCATAGGCTGATGTTAGATTGGAAAATCCGTAGGCAGTGAGAATATCTCTTATGGAAGAGTTTAAAATTTTATCGTCATCAATGATAAGGATGTGCTTATTCAGGAGTTGTTGTTCGAAATTCATAATCTTACCTCACTTATCTATATTATACCATTTAAAAGAGTGAAAAAAGGTAAAACACTTTAATCTTAATGTAAAATTAAGGTTAACTTAGTTTAAAATTAATCTAGCATGTCTATAATAAAGACATGACCTAGATAGAGATACTTCTCAAATAAATTTTAATCAGTGAGGTATTTCCAAATGGCTAAACAACAAATGAATCTCGTTGAGATTGAAGCAATGAATTCTCTTCAAGAATTGACTCTTGAAGAACTCGATAACGTTCTTGGTGCTGGTGGAGGAGTAATCCAAACCATTGTTTTAAGTAATCAATTTTATTCAGACAAAACAATGGTAATAGTGAGTCACCAATTAGATATTGTGAATTATGTTGATTCTATCATTTTTGTTGATAAGAGTAGTGGAGATGTTATCAAAGATACTCATGATAATTTGATTTATAGAAATCAAAATTATAGAAAATTATTTGGTTTAAAGGAGAAAGTTCATAATGATTAGTAATGTTTTACAGATAAAAAACTTACAAAAGGGATTTAAGGACACTCAGGTAGTTAACCTTAGTTCCTTATCAGTTCAACAAGGTGAGATTTATGGTTTTCTAGGTCCAAATGGAGCTGGGAAAACAACCACCATGAAGATGATTTTGTCTTTGATTTCTCGTACGGCTGGGGAGATTGAAGTGTTCGGTCAACCCATAGGTACGGACAAGCAGTATCTTAATCAGATTGGCTCTATGATTGAAGAACCGTCTTATTATCCTAATTTGACAGGCTATGAAAATCTCTTGGTCTTCCAAAAAATCCTTGGATTTGATAAGAAAAATATTCAGGAAACCTTGAAAATTGTGGGGTTAGATCAACCTAAAAACAAGAAAAAATTGGTTAAAGATTATTCCCTGGGTATGAAACAGCGTTTGGCTTTAGCCTTTGCCTTAGTCAAGAAACCACGTTTGTTGATACTGGATGAGCCAACAAACGGGCTAGACCCAGCAGGGATTCATGAAATTCGGGAACTGATTATCAAGTTGGCAAAAGAACAGGGCATTACTGTCTTTATCTCTACCCATATCCTTTCTGAAGTTGAGCATATCGCTGACCGTGTGGGGATTATCAATCATGGTCAACTGGTTTACGAGGGAGAAATTCGTAAAATTCAGTCCAATAAATGGCTGGAAGTGCGTGGGGATTTTAGAGATCGACGTGAAGTCATTAGCCAAGTGTTATTTGGTTATCCGTGCAAGATGTTAGAGATACAAGAGGATAAACTCAAGCTGACTAACCTTGCCGATCAGCAGATTTCTAGTTTGTTACGAGATTTAATAGTCGAGAAAGTTCCAATTTATGAAGTGAAGCAAGAACAAGAAACCTTGGAATCTATCTTCCTTAACTTAACCAAGGAGTGAGTCTTATGTTGAATAATTTGTCTATTGAATTGCTCAAGGCAAAACGAACCAAATCCTTCCTCATTAGCATACTAGTTATGGGAGTCGGATTTGCTTGGGCAATTGTAGCCGCTACACGCTACCTAAGTAACCCAAACATACACCAGATTAGCCTAATTTTCTATATGATAAAAGAAGTAAATGGCTTGATTCTCCCTATTGTGGTTGCTCTCTTTGTATCGCGGATTGTCAAGAACGAGAAGGAAGGGAACACTTTCAAACTGCTTTTGGCAAATGGTGAAAATGTACGGCATATCTTTCTGAGTAAGCTTGGCCTGACTATGTTCGTTTTGACCTTTCTCGCTTTTTTGGAGGGAGTAGTAGTCCAGTTGATTGCAATCTTATCTGGTCTAGAAATGCCTGTTAGCCTAATCCTCTGGCAAATCGTCATTTTCTTGCTAGCCTCTTTTATCTTGACCTGTCTGTTTTTGACTTTGCAGTTTTTACTGAAAAAGCAAGCATTGATACTGGCATTAGGGATTTTCGGAGGATTTCTTGGAGTTGGATTTGGTCATGCACCAGCTTTTCTACAGCTGATTTTCCCTTTTGGTGGTATAGGATATCTGTCTCTGGTGGATTACCAGCAAGTCGCCAGTCAAGTGAGTTATGTTTTGGTGACAAACCTAGGATTTAAACTCTTTACATATTTGCCAATAGCCCTAATCTATCTCTTCTTATCTCTCTATCTGGTTGAAAAGAAAGGAGGCAAGCTATGATGTCTTATCTATCAGTAGAATGGCGGAAAACAAAAAAATTTTCCATGTTGATGATTGGTATTTGCTTCTTAGCTTTTTGTAGCCTGATTGGTCTTGGGATTTACTTTGGTTCAGCTTATTCTATGGTTGCAGAAAGTGAAAAGGTGCCTGTTTTATGGGGACAATTGACCTTCTATTATAGCCAGCTTTTCTTTCCGATTTTGGTCAGCCTTTATGTAGCCATGATGTTAGGAAAAGAGTTTGATAGAAAAAATATTGAATTTCTCAGAGCTAATAATGTCAGTCTTGGGAAATTATTGTTGGCAAAAGAAATAGTAATTATCTTGTTTATTGCTGTTTTACAGTTGTTCTTGTTTGGTATTTTTTATGTCAGTGCTCACCTAGCTCATTTAGAAATTTCTAATTTGTTCACCTACCTCAAGTGGGATTTATTGGGGATTTTTGGAACAATTAGTATGATGGCAGTGCAGTTTTTTGTAACAGCTAAAACTCGTGTTTTCAGTAAATCTGTGGGAATTGGTGCTATTGGTACTTTCATAGGATTTATGATGATTTTTGTATCAGATAAATTATCTTTAATTTATCCCTACTCCCAAGCTATGGTGGCAATGCGGTCACGGAATTTGATAGACTTTAATTTAGTGGAAATATTGCTGTTTATCATTGTAAATATTCTTCTGTGGGGGATTTTTCATACATTGAGTAATAAAGAATTGCATAAGTAATGCGAAGACTCTTCGGAGTCTTTTTCTTATGATAAAAGCTCCAAGCTTTATCTGGTATGCTTGACCTAGTTTTTTAGAAAGAAGGTCTAAGATGTTAAATAAAGTCAAAACTAAAGCCTTAATTTGTGTTGGAGCAGTGGCTGCAACTAGCTCTATTCTCATGATGGGATATACTGCTGGTCAACACTCGACTGCTAAACAAAGTCGAATAGTACTATACGAAAGAAAAGCTCGGAGAAATAATACACGTATAGACGCCTATAGCCTAAAATATAATCTTGGGGTTATGAACAGTTTTCAAGTCGCCCAACAGGCGATTGAATCCAATGGCATCGTTGAGTATGGTGTAGCCATGAACCTTCTCACCGTTGACTAAAATTGCCACCTCAGAACTTGTTTTACTCAAAACAATTCCAAAAACTGTCCGCATTATGTTTACCTCTTTGTCTTGAATGATTCCTTATTTTAGTGATGTCATTTTCAATACTCGACGTCTAGCGCTAAAAGAAGCCACGACTTTACAAGACACCACTACTTTAACACAAAGAAAAAGTAGTGAGTACTCTCTCCCGTCGGAGATTTCTTCACTACTAATCTTAGTATGTTTGTCAACTGTAGTGGGTGACGAAAAGCTAACATCTAGAGAGGACCTGATAGGTCTTCTCTTTTTGTATGTTCAGAGTGATGAAAACACGCTTCCTAAAGTTAATAAAGTTTCTAAAACCGAAGCCCAGACGTTTGATGTCTTTGATAAGCTTATTGGTCCCCTCCAATTTTGCATTTGAGTAATGTGTTTCTAGCGCATTTTTGATGTATGGTTTGTGTTTAAGGAAGGTCCTAAAGACAGTTTTGAAGTAATGATTGACCTTGCTTACATTCTCCTCTATGAGCTCAAAAAACTCATCTACCCTCTTCTCTTGAAAGTGAAACAGCAACAGCTGATAGAGGTTATAATAATTAGCGAGTTCTTCTGAAAAGTCTAGTGTCCTTCCTAACGACTTCATGTGGACTTAAGGTTTGA
>NZ_GL698449.1:502364-545363 GCF_000187445.1 Streptococcus sp. C150
AAAAGTCTAGTGTCTTCCTAACGACTTCATGTGGACTTAAGGTTTGAGCAAAGGTCTTCGAGTGAAATGATTTACAAGATAACTTACGGCTGTCCTTTTGGAAGAGTCTCCAGTGATTTTTCAAGGCTTGGTAGGGTAGTGACTTCTTATCAAACTGATTCATAATGGCAATTCTTGTCTTCAAAAAGGCTCGACCAAGGTGTTGGATGATGTGGAAACGATCAATAATGATTTCGGCGTTTGGGAAAAGTCTACGAGCTAGTGGGATATAGGCTCCTGACATATCCATTGTAATAAACTGCACTTTTTGGCGAACCTTCAATGGATACTTCAAAAAGTGGTTTCGAATAGTGGTTTGACGGAGATTATCAAGGATGGTTATGAGTTTGTTGGTCTCATAGTTTTGCGCCACAAAAGCGAGTTCACCTTTCTTGAACTCAAACTCATCCCAAGACATAACAGCTGGGAGCTTGTCATAATGCTCCTTGAAAGTAAACTGGTTAAGCTTACGATAGACAGTGGACGTCGACACACGAAGTCTTCTGGCAATATCCGTTAGCGATACCTTCTCAGTTAGAAGTTGAGCAACCTTTTGTCGGACAAGGTTGGAGATTTGGTGGTTTTTCTCAATGATTGATGTCTCAGCTACCATGACTTTCCTACAATTTTTACACTGGAAGCGATTTTTTCAAGCGTAGTAGTGTTGGAGTTCCAGCTTGTTCAAGGAGAGGAATTTTAGAAGATTTTTGAAAGTCATATTTGATCATCTTTCCTTGGCAATGAGGGCATGGTGGTGCAGGGTAATCGAGTGTTGCTTGAACCTCGATGTAGGTATCTTTTTCAAAAACAAGAGAAATAATGATGTGTGGGTCTTTAATTCCGATTAATTCTGTGGTATTCTTAATAAGTCTCATAAGTTCTTCCTAATGATGGTTTGGTTGCTTTTCATTATAGTTCTTATGGGACTTTTTGTCTGCATTCAAAAAGCTCTATAAGAACTATGGTGGTTTTACCCACTACAGAAATTATAGAGCCGAAAAAATCTAACTTTCTGGGTCAGTACACGGTGTTGCTTTTTTTGCGCCCTTTTTAGGGCCCTTCATGTTTTATATAATCGTGATTTGGTATTCTTCCTTCAAATATTTGGACAGTTCTTGCCATTCTTCCTCTTTAAATCGACAAAGATTGACAAAGAGTTTTACAGTGAGATTTTGACTATTAATGACGATATTTGACTTGGAGAGGTTTTGGAGAGTAGACCCGTCTCTAAGTTGAAATTCGATAAAATAGCTCTTACTATTTTGGTGATCTGGGTCACTGACATCAACGACTTTGTAGGCGGCACTCACCAATTCTTCCTTAGGAATAAAGATATCTTTTGGCAAAATGATTCCTTGATAGACATGGATGCCTGTAGGAGTCAATTCAAAGGCAATCTGGCGATTTGTTAGTCTCTTGATCCCAGCAATCATTGCATAGACAGCCACTAGAAATAGACATAATTGAAGGAGTGTTATAAGAGTAAATTTAGGAAAGGCTTCGAAACCTAGAGTGTATAAGAAAGCTAAATGGATAAAGAGAACAATGGCTAAGCTTAGAGAGCCATAACCGATGTATTTCGAATAATAGATTTTCATTGTGGACTCCTTGTTTCTTTAATGAAATGGTAAATAAGTCTTGCTCAAATTGTGATATGACATTGTAATCTCCTCGATCATAGCTTATCAGATGAAAAACTGTCAATGCTTAGATTTAAAGTTCTGAACGACAGGTAAAAATTGAGATGACCTTTGATTAAAATCATCAGGATGAAGAAGTTTGCAAGATGAAAGAAAACATATAGCCTGATTCAGAAAAAATCGATATTTGGATTTTTTTAACAAATCATTATTTAGTTGATTTAGCAATGTTATTCTAATGTCAATTTAAGATGATAAAAATGCCATTAGAATAAGTTTCCTTAAGTTTCTTTGACAATAAAACGTGATATAATGAATGAGTCTTTAAGGTGTAGATTTTTAGACAAAAAATATATTGGGGAAAAATTGAATATGGAAAATAAAGTACGCTATAAACTGCACAAAGTGAAGAAGCAATGGGTTACTTTAGCGGTTGCTTCAGTAGCCTTGGCTACCATTGTTGGTGCTAGTGTTACCACGTCTTCACTTGTTTCGGCAGAAGAAATAAATAATACTAATGGATCACCTTCAACAACTACAGTCGGGGAAAATACAAATCCTGTGGTTGAAAAAGAGGTAGGCACAACAACAGAGGTGGCAAATACTTCAAATGCCACAACAACAGACCGAGCAGCAGTTACTGCTGATAAACCAGCTGAAACGACAGTTCAACCAAATTCAGGAGCAACTAGTGATAGAGCTGCAGCAGTAGAGGTTGAAGCCAAACCTGAAACGACTGCTAAGCCAGAAGTAGCCGCTAAACCAGAAACAGCTACAACATCTGAAGTAGCTGCAAATGCTGGAGTAGCCGCTCCAACGACTGAGAAGTCTAAAGAGCTTTCTGAAGCTGAAATTAAAGCTGCAGTCTCACTCGATAATATTAAAAAAGAAAAAGATGGTAAATATTACTATCTTTTAGAAGATGGATCACATAAGAAAAACTTTGCCATTACTGTAAATGGTCAGGTCCTTTATTTTGATGAGAATGGTGTCCTTTCAAGCACATCAACTTATTCATTCACACAAGAAACAACAAATCTTGTCACTGATTTTACTAAAAACAATGCTGCTTACGATTCAACAAAAGCAAGCTTTGAACTTGTTGATGGTTATTTGACAGCTGATAGTTGGTACCGTCCAAAAGAAATCCTTGAAGCAGGAACAACTTGGAAAGCGTCAACTGAAAAAGATTTTCGCCCACTTTTGATGTCTTGGTGGCCTGATAAGGATACTCAAGTAGCTTACTTGAACTACATGACTAAGGCTCTTAGCAATGGTGAAGAAACAAAAGATGTCTTTACGATTGAAAATTCTCAAGCGAGCTTGAATGCTGCGGCGCAAATCATTCAACGTAAGATTGAGGTTAAGATTGCTGCTAATAAGTCAACAGACTGGTTGCGTCAGTCAATCGAGGCCTTTGTTAAAGACCAAGATAAATGGGACATTAACTCTGAATCTCCAGGTAAAGAACACTTCCAAAAAGGGGCTCTCCTCTTTGTTAATAGTGATTTAACGAAGTGGGCTAACTCAGACTACCGTAAACTTGACCAAACGGCAACAAGTCGTTTGGCAAACGATAAGATCAAGAGTGGTAGTGATGCTGGTTATGAGTTCTTGCTATCAAGCGATATCGACAACTCAAACCCAATTGTGCAAGCTGAAATGCTTAACCAATTGTATTACTTCATGAACTGGGGACAAATCGTCTTTGGTGACAAGGACAAAGATGCTCACTTTGATGGTATCCGTGTTGATGCTGTGGACAATGTCAGCATCGATATGCTTCAATTAGTGTCTTCATACATGAAGGCTGCTTACAAGGTCAATGAGTCTGAAGCACGTGCCCTTGCTAATATCTCAATTCTTGAAGCTTGGTCTCAAAATGACCCATATTATGTTGACGAACACAATACAGCTGCCCTTTCTATGGATAATGGTCTCCGTTTGTCTATTGTTCATGGATTGACTCGTCCGGTAACGAATAAGGGTACAGGTGCACGTAATGCATCAATGAAGGACCTTATTAACGGTGGTTATTTCGGTCTTTCAAACCGTGCGGAAGTTACATCATATGATCAACTTGGTTTTGCAACCTATCTCTTTGTTCGTGCACACGACTCAGAAGTTCAAACGGTTATCGCAGACATTATCAGCAAAAAAATTGATCCTACAACAGATGGATTTACTTTTACATTAGATCAATTGAAACAAGCTTTTGACATTTATAATGCTGATATGTTGAAAGTTGATAAAGAATATACTCATTCAAATATTCCAGCTGCCTATGCTTTGATGCTTCAAACAATGGGTGCGGCAACACGTGTTTATTATGGAGACTTGTATACTGATAACGGTCAGTACATGGCTAAGAAGTCACCATACTTTGACCAAATCACTACCCTTCTTAAAGCACGTTCAAAATATGTTGCCGGTGGTCAAACATCTTATGTCCACAATCTTGCCGGTTCTGGAGTATCCTCTGCTAAGGATAACAAGGAAGTCCTTGTTTCAGTCCGTTATGGTCAAGACTTGATGTCTAAGACAGATACTGAAGGTGGAAAATACGGCCGTAATTCTGGAATGGTGACCCTTATCGCTAATAACCCAGATTTGAAATTGGCAGATGGTGAAACGATTACCGTTAACATGGGTGCAGCCCATAAAAACCAAGCCTATCGTCCACTCTTGCTTGGTACAGATAAAGGTATTGTCTCAGCCTTAACTGATGCTGATACTAAGGTTGTGAAATACACAGATGCGCAAGGTAATCTTGTTTTCACAGCTGATGAAATCAAAGGCTTTAAAACTGTTGATATGAGTGGTTACCTTGCTGTTTGGGTACCAGTAGGAGCTACTGACGATCAAAATGTTCTTGCGACACCATCAACAAAAGCTTATAAAGAAGGGGATAAGGTTTACAGCTCATCTGCAGCCCTAGAAGCACAAGTTATCTATGAAGGTTTCTCAAACTTCCAAGACTTCGTCCAAAAAGATAGCCAATACACCAACAAATTGATTGCGGCAAATGCAGACCTCTTCAAGTCATGGGGAATTACGTCATTTGAGATTGCACCACAGTATGTGTCATCTACTGATGGAACTTTCCTCGATTCTATTATCGAAAATGGTTATGCCTTCACAGACCGTTATGATCTTGCCATGAGCAAAAACAATAAATATGGTTCTAAAGAAGACCTTCGTGATGCCCTTAAGGCACTTCACAAACAAGGTATCCAAGTCATTGCTGACTGGGTTCCTGACCAATTGTACACTCTTCCAGGAAAAGAAGTGGTTACAGCAACTCGTACTGACACGCACGGTAAGGTGATTGATGATACTAGCTTGGTCAATAAACTCTATGTGACAAACACTAAATCATCAGGTCAAGATTTCCAAGCACAGTATGGTGGGGCCTTCCTCGAAAAACTTCAAACCCTTTATCCAGAAATCTTCAAAGAAGTTATGGAAGCTTCAGGTAAGACAATCGATCCATCTGTTAAGATTAAACAGTGGGAAGCTAAGTACTTTAACGGTACAAACATCCAAAAACGTGGTTCTGACTATGTTCTCAGTGATGGTAAATTGTACTTCAACGTTAATGATAAAGGTAGCTTCTTGCCTGCTGCCTTGACTGGTGATACCAAAGCTAAGACTGGCTTTGCTTATGATGGTACTGGTGTGACTTATTACACAACATCAGGTACTCAAGCTAAGGGTCAATTCGTGACTTATAATGGCAAACAATACTACTTTAACGATAAGGGTTATCTGGTGACGGGTGAACAAACCATTGATGGAGCAAACTATTATTTCTTGCCAAATGGTGTCATGCTGGCAGATGGCGTGGTTAAAAACGCTCAAGGTCAATCTTTGGTTTATGGCAAGACTGGTAAATTGACGACGCAAACTGGCTGGAAAGAAGTTAGCGTTAAAGATACCGCTGGTAATGAAGAAAAATTCTACCGATATTTCTTCAAGGGTGGTATTATGGCCACTGGATTGGCTCAAGTAGAAGGTAAAGAAAAATACTTCTATGACAATGGTTACCAAGCCAAAGGTATCTTTGTTCCAACAAAAGACGGTCAAATCATGTTCTTCGACAATGATTCAGGTGAACGTAAGTACTCAGGCTTCTTTGAAAAAGATGGTAACTGGTACTATGCGAATAACAAGGGTTACCTGGCTACTGGATTTACAAAAGTCGGTAGTCAAAACCTTTACTTTAATGACAAAGGTGTTCAAGTCAAGAACCGTTTCTTCCAAGTAGGTGATGCGACATACTATACCAACAACGATGGTGATGTCCTTCGTGGTGCCCAAACCATCAACGGTGATGACCTCTACTTTGATGAGTCAGGTAAACAAGTTAAAGGTAACTTCGTGGCAAATCCTGATGGTACACGCTCATATTATGATGCTATCACAGGTGTGAAACTTGTTGATACGACAGTTGTCGTCAATGGCGAGACCTATAATGTGGATGAAAAAGGGGTTGCAACTAAGGCCCATACATCAGGTTTCTATACGACTGGTGATAATAACTGGTTCTATGCAGATTCACATGGACATAATGTCACAGGTGCTCAATTCATCAATGGTCAAGATCTATACTTTGAATCAACGGGTAAACAAGTTAAGGGTGACTTTGTGACCAATACTGACGGCACTCGCTCATTCTACCATTGGAATACTGGAGATAAGTTAGTTTCTACCTTCTTTACAACTGGAAATGATAAGTGGTACTATGCCGATGCTAAAGGTCATGTGGTGACAGGTGCTCAAGTCATCAACGGTCAAAAACTTTACTTTGGAGCTGATGGTAAACAAGTTAAAGGTGGTTTTGCACCAAATCCAAATGGTACTCGTTCATTCTACCACGGTGCTACTGGAGATAAGTTAGTTTCAACTTTCTTCACTAGTGGAGACAATAACTGGTACTATGCTGATGCTAAGGGAGAAGTCGTTGTCGGTGAACAGACTATCAACGGACAACACCTTTACTTTGACCAAACTGGAAGACAGGTGAAAGGAGCAACGGCTTCAAATCCTGATGGTTCAATCTCTTACTATGATGTTCATACAGGGGATAAGGCTGTTAATCGCTGGATTAAGATTCCTTCAGGTCAATGGGTATACTTCAATTCTGAAGGAAAAGGCTACATGTCAAATTAAGACTAAAGAAAGAAGTCAATCACATTTGTGTGGTTGCTTTTTTCGTTAAAAAAATGTTAATTTTTTATACATTTAGGTCATTTGTCTGGACGAAAAAGTGGTATAATAACTCTTACTAAATCTTTATTTTGGAGTGCACATGACTAAGTCAAAAAACACTATTGAAAGTCGGATAGATTACTCGATTCTCTTACCAGTTCTAATCCTGTTACTGGTTGGCCTAGTCTCGATATTTATTGCGACAAACTTTGATTACCCCAAGAATCTCGTGCAAGTCATGTCCCAGCAAGTACTATGGATTTTCCTAGGTTCAGTACTTGCTTTTGTTGTCATGTTATTTAACACTGAGTTTCTTTGGAAAATAACTCCTTGGCTGTATGTATTTGGCTTGGGGTTGATGGTCCTGCCCCTTGTTTTCTATTCACCTGCTGTGGTGGAATCTACGGGTGCCAAAAACTGGGTCAGTATTGGATCGGTTACCTTGTTTCAACCGTCTGAATTTATGAAGATTTCCTATATCCTCTTTCTTTCGAGGATAGGTGTCTGGGCTAAGCAAGGCCGGGAAGTGACCGACCTTAAGGATGATTGGCTTCTCCTCTTCCAGTATACTGCAGTTACCCTCCCTGTTTTGGGCCTTTTGGTTCTCCAGGGTGATATGGGGACAGCCTTGGTCTTCCTGGCAATTTTAGCGGGTATAGTCGTTGTTTCAGGAATATCCTGGCGTATCCTCTTGCCAGTGGTTCTAGCCTTTGTGGCGGGTGTAGCCCTGTTTGTCATGGTCTTTATCACAGATTGGGGTAAGGAAGCTCTGATTAAGATGGGGGTTCAAACTTATCAGATTAACCGTATCTCAGCTTGGTTGGATCCTTTCACTTATGCGGATGGTATTGCTTTTCAACAGACTCAAGGCATGATTTCTATTGGTACTGGTGGTATCTATGGTAAAGGATTTAACCATCTAGAGTTAAATGTCCCAGTTCGTGAGAGTGATATGATTTTCACAGTAATTGCAGAGGATTTTGGTTTGGTTGGTAGTGGCTTGGTACTTCTGACCTATCTCTTCCTCATTTACCGTATGTTACGAGTGACTTTTAGGTCTAACAATCGCTTTTATACCTTTATCTCTACTGGTTTTATTATGATGATTGTCTTCCATATTTTTGAAAATATTGGGGCAGCAGTAGGCATCCTTCCTTTGACAGGTATTCCTTTGCCATTTATTTCTCAAGGGGGATCTTCACTCATCTCGAACCTAATTGGAGTTGGTTTGGTGCTTTCGATGGCTTATCAAACCAATCTTAATGAGGAAAATAAAATTCTCCTAGCTATGTCTCGTCGCATGCGTGTCTCAGGGACTAGTCATGTGAAGCCTGTTACCAAGACTCATCCTAAAAAAAATAAACCCTCTAAGAGTGCTAACAAGGCCACTCAAGAGTTAGTCAAGGCTAAAGATAAGGTGGATAAGGCAACAGAGAAAATGCGTCAAACCATTTCTCAAAATACGCCAAGCCTTCATCAAGGTAAGCGTCGTAAGGGTTCGAAAAATAAACCGACACGCAAACACTAAGCAGAAGCAAGTTGACAAGTTCAACTTGTTTTTCTTTGTAAAAAATTAAGGCCCGTGTCCTCCTCTTTGCCCCTGCCTGTGGTATAATAGAAGGCGACTATTTCGAAAAGGGGTTTGCTATGATAGAGACAGCCAAGCAGCAAGAACGTGCTATTTTAGTAGGTGTTGAATTGCAAGAAACAGAGCATTTTGACATGTCCATGGAGGAGCTTGCCAGTCTTGCCAAAACAGCAGGAGCAGAGGTTGTAGCTAGCTATACCCAAAAACGTGAGCGCTATGATAGTAAGTCCTTCGTAGGTTCAGGAAAATTAGAGGAAATCAAGGCCATGGTGGATGCGGATGAGATTAGCACTGTCATTGTTAATAACCGTTTAACGCCTCGCCAAAATACCAATCTTGAAGCAGCCTTTGGTGTAAAAGTCATTGATCGTATGCAATTGATTTTGGATATTTTCGCCATGAGAGCCAGAAGTCATGAAGGGAAACTTCAGGTACATCTAGCCCAGCTCAAATACATGTTACCACGTCTAGCTGGACAGGGGATTATGCTCAGTCGTCAAGCGGGGGGCATTGGTAGCCGTGGACCTGGTGAAAGTCAGTTGGAGCTCAATCGTCGTTCCATTCGTAATCAGATTGCTGATATTGAACGTCAATTAAAGATTGTGGAGAAGAACCGAGAAACCATTCGTGAAAAGCGTGTTGATTCAAGTACCTTTAAAATTGGCTTGATTGGTTATACCAATGCTGGAAAGTCAACTATCATGAACCTTATGACGGATGATAAGCAGTATGAGGCCAATGAACTCTTTGCGACTCTTGATGCCACAACGAAGAAAATTTATCTTAAGGACCAATTTCAAGTGACCCTGACGGATACGGTTGGATTTATTCAGGATTTGCCAACAGAATTGGTTGCGGCTTTTAAATCAACGTTGGAAGAAAGCCGTAATGTTGACCTACTTTTGCATGTCATTGATGCCAGTGACCCCAATCATGAAGAGCATGAAAAGGTGGTCTTGGACATTCTCAAAGACTTGGATATGAGTGATATTCCACGCCTTGCTATCTACAATAAGATGGATGTAGCTGATAACTTGGTGGCAACCGTCTTTCCTAATGTTCGCCTCTCAGCGCGTGACAAGGGGAGCAGAGAAACACTTAGAAGACTCTTGATTGATGAGATTCAGCAACTGTTTGAGCCTTTTAGTATTAAGGTTCATCAAGACCAAGCTTATAAACTCTATCAGTTGAGTCAATTGGCCTTGCTAGATAGTTACAACTTTGAGACAGAAGTGGAAGAAATTACAGGATTTATTTCCCCAAAAAATAAATGGAAATTGGAAGAATTTTATGACTGATTATATGGATTTAGCTTTGAAATATGGTGGTTTTACAAGTTTGGATAAGGTTTATTTGAAAAATACCCTGTCTGATCTTTCGGACAGTCAAAAATTGGCCTTTATTACCCCTCCACCAAGTGTCATTAATGCTTATTTTGCAGAGATCTACCAGAAACAATCTCCAGAAGCAGCAACGGATTACTACTTGGAGTTGTCAAAAGCATTGGATTTGTTTAATTTGGCACCATCTTTTGATGAGCGTAAGCCCTTTATTCGTCTCAATCTTTCAGGAAAATCATACGGTTTTTGCTATGAAACAGATGATGAGGTTGCCCATGTCTTCTCAGAGCAATTAGAGGTTCCAACAACGACTATTTTGTTTGAACTTGCTCAAGTTTTTCCACACTATAAAGTTTATCTTGAAGGAAGCAAAATTAAGATGGCTAAGGTTGACTTTGATGAAGAGGTGCTAGAAGAACTAACTCCAGAAGGTCAGCTTCTTAGTCGTGTGTCTAAGCTTAAGGGAAATGTCATCAAGTTGGCTAGTTTCAATCAGGATGAATTAGTCGAACTTTTGGCTCAGTATAAAGGGCAAGTGATTTATTATGGCTTTGCACAACGTGAATGCCTGGCTTATATTGTCCAGAAATAAGAAGAACAATAGATAGAAAGTATAGAACGTTATGGAATTACAATTTTTAGGGACAGGAGCTGGACAACCATCCAAGGCTCGGAATGTATCGAGCTTGGTTTTGAAGCTACTCGATGAAATCAATGAAGTTTGGATGTTCGATTGTGGGGAAGGAACCCAGCGTCAGATTTTAGAAACAACGATAAAGCCTCGTAAAGTTAAGAAAATCTTCATCACGCATATGCATGGAGACCATATCTTTGGTCTACCTGGTTTCTTGGCTAGCCGTTCCTTCCAATCTAGTGAAGAACAAACAGATCTAGAGGTTTATGGTCCAGTCGGTATTAAACAATATGTCATGACCAGTCTTCGTACCTCGGGGACACGTCTTCCTTACCGAGTGCATTTTACTGAGATTGATGTGCATAAGTTAGGCTTGGTTATGGAAAATGACAAATTTGCTGTTTATGCTGACAAGTTGGATCATACTATTTTTTGTGTTGGCTACCGTGTGGTTCAAAAAGACCTAGAGGGTACTCTGGATGCTGAGGCTCTCAAAGCAGCTGGTGTCCCATTTGGACCACTCTTTGGTCAAATCAAGAATGGTCAAGATGTGGTTCT
The DNA here is from genome assembly GCF_000187445.1 of Streptococcus sp. C150. NCBI lineage: Bacteria > Bacillati > Bacillota > Bacilli > Lactobacillales > Streptococcaceae > Streptococcus > Streptococcus sp. C150. The sequence continues at coordinate 513,375 of NZ_GL698449.1, forward strand.
TGAAAATGGTACAAAAATCATTGCCAAGGACTATATTTCTGCGCCTAAGAAAGGCAAAGTGATTACTATCTTGGGTGATACCCGGAAGACGAATGCTAGTGTTCGTCTGGGATTGGGTGCTGATGTCTTGGTTCATGAGTCAACTTATGGTAAGGGTGATGAAAACATTGCCAAAAGTCATGGACATTCAACCAATATACAAGCAGCCCAGGTCGCTAAAGATGCTTCAGCCAAGCGTTTGTTACTCAATCATGTGTCAGCTCGTTTCTTGGGCCGAGACATCGGTAGGATGGCGGCAGATGCCCAAACGATTTTCAAAAATACCTACATTGTACGAGACTTGGAAGAGGTAGAAATCTAATGGCTAAACAACGTATTATCGCTATTACGGGTGCCTCAGGAGGTCTTGCTCAAGAAATTGTTAAGCAGCTCTCCCCCAGTGATGGCATTATCCTCTTAGGCCGAGATAAGGACAAGCTGGAGAAATGCTATCGTCATGTGGAAAATAAAACCTGTCTTGCCATTGACCTTAGAGACGACAATGCCATTAAAGAAATGGTAGATTATCTCTATCAACGTTTTGGCCGTATTGATGTTTTTATCAATAATGCTGGCTTCGGCGAATTTAAATCTTATGATTGTTACACTAGCCAAGAAGTCCGTGATATGTTTGATATCAATACCTTTGCGACCATGACCTTTTCACGTCTGATGGCTGAGAAAATGGTGGAGCAAGGCCATGGCCATATCATCAATATCGCCAGTATGGCGGGGAAAATTGCGACAGCCAACTCAAGTGTCTATGCAGCGACAAAGTTTGCGGTAATTGGCTTCTCAGATGCCCTACGTCTGGAACTAGCTGATAAGGGCGTTTATGTGACAACCGTCAATCCAGGTCCAATTGAGACAAGCTTCTTTGATCAAGCTGACCCCTCTGGAGCTTATCTTGAGAGTGTTAAAAAGTTTGTCCTCAGTCCTAAGTACGTGGCTAAAAAGATTGTCCGTATTTTTGGCAAAAACAAACGAGAAGTCAATCTGCCACGACTCTTAGCAGTTGCTCACAAAGGCTATACGCTATTTCCACGCATCTCGGACAAGCTAGCTACCAATATATTTAACTACAAATAGGGGGGTGCTAGACGGCATCAAATATCCAATCTTATTTAGAAAACCTCCAGCACTATAGGTTAAAAAAGGAGTTAAGATGTTAGAATACAAACAAGAAATTCCAGCGATGGAAGACCTACTCGCATTGTACAGCTCGGTTGGCTGGACCAATTATACTAACAACCCATCTATGCTAGAAGAAGCTGTCAAAGCCAGTCTCTGGCAGTTGTCAGTCTATGATAAGGAGGAGCTAGTAGCCTACATTCGCTTGGTAGGAGATGGTCACTCTGTCATTTTTGTGCAGGACCTCTTGGTGCAACCAGATCATCAGCGCCAAGGTATCGGAAAGAAACTCTTAGAAGAGGCTTTAGCAACTTTCCCCAATGTCTATCAACGGCTCCTTGCCACTGAACGTAGCGAGAAAAATCTAGCCTTTTACCAATCTCTGGGCTTTGTCGAACTTTCAGAGCAAGCCTGTACAGGGATGATTTATAAAAATTGATGTAGAGGATTTCCGGACAGGGAATCCTTTTCTTCTTGTTTTACCCTACATTGCTTGAAAACGATAGTAGAATAGAGCTAGATAAAAGGAAGAGGAGAAAACACAAGTCAAAAAGGGCACAATATCCAGACTATTATTTTGTCTAGAAAAGCAGGTCTTGATTATAAATGTACCACGAGTCTAAACACCTTCCGATGTTTTCCATTTTCTTTTTAGGAAACTTAGGTTTCTATCCACTATGATAAATTTATTCATGTTATAATATGTAGACTAGAGAACAGGGAGAAAATATAAGTAACATGATTACATCAACGTATGATTGGAAAATAAACACAAAAGAGCCAGATGCTGGCTTTTTTAAACTTGCCAAAGAACGAGGGCTGGCAGAAACAGCAGCCAAGATTGCCTATGAACGAGGCATTACGACAGAAGATGCTCTTGAAGACTTTCTAAAGGCTGATTTATCACACCTTCATGATCCTTATCTTCTTCATGATATGGATAAGGCAGTGGCTAGAATTCGTCAGGCCATTGAAAATTATGAACAAATCTTAGTCTATGGAGACTATGATGCAGATGGTATGACATCAGCATCGATTGTCAAGGAAGCCCTTGAAATGATGGGGGCTGAAGCTAGAGTCTATTTGCCTAACCGGTTTACAGATGGTTATGGGCCAAACGAAAGTGTCTACAAGTACTTCATTGAACAGGAAGGTATTTCACTCATTGTTACAGTGGATAATGGGGTAGCGGGGAATGAGGCTATCGCTTATGCGCAAGAGCAAGGTGTGGACGTTATCGTTACAGACCATCACAGTATGCCGGCACAACTTCCAGATGCCTATGCCATTGTCCATCCAGAGCATCCAGATGCCGATTATCCTTTTAAGTATTTGGCAGGTTGTGGTGTAGCTTTCAAATTGGCAACGGCCCTCCTTGAAACTATTCCTACAGAGATGTTGGACTTGGTAGCCATTGGTACCATTGCTGATATGGTTAGCCTAACGGATGAAAATCGTATTATGGTCAAGGTCGGCCTGGAAATTCTAAAGACTACTGAGCGTATTGGGCTTCAAGAATTGCTCCGCATTTCAGATGTAGACCCAACAACGATTTCTGAAGAAACGGTCGGTTTCAAACTGGCTCCTCAACTCAATGCCTTGGGACGCTTAGATGATCCGAATCCAGCCATTGAACTACTGACCGGATTTGACGATGAGGAAGCTCAAGCCATTGCTCTGGAAATCAATGCTAAAAATGAAGAACGTAAGGAAGTTGTTCAAAAAATCTTTGATGAAGCCATGACTATGGTAGACTTGGACAAACCAGTTCAGGTTTTGGCCAAGGAAGGTTGGCATCCTGGCGTTCTAGGTATTGTAGCGGGGCGCATCATGGAGCAAATCAGCCAGACAGTAGTGGTTTTGAATATTGAAGATGGCTTGGCTAAGGGTTCAGCCCGTAGTCTGGAATCTATCAATATCTTCCATGCCCTAGATAATCATCGAGACATTTTTACTGCTTTTGGAGGGCATGCTGGAGCAGCTGGGATGACCCTTCCAGAGGAAAATCTTGGTCAACTCTCCGATATTTTGTGCCATTATGTCTATGACAATGACATTGAAACAAGCGCTAAAAATACACTCAATCTAGACGAGGAACTCAAGCTCAGTGAGCTTAGCTTGGATACTATAAAGAGCCTGGGAAAATTAGCTCCTTTTGGCATGGATAATAAAAAGCCAGTCTTTTGCCTACATGATATTACAGTGACTCAAGCCAGGACTATGGGGCAAAATGGAGCCCATCTTAAGTTTAAGGTTAAGCAAGGCAAGGCTAGTTTTGATGTTGTCGCCTTCAATAAGGGTGATTTGCTTCAAGAATTCCAACAAGCTCAAGGTTTGGAATTAGCCGTGACCTTATCTGTAAATGTTTGGAATGGTCAGACAACACTCCAGCTTATGCTTGAGGATGCGCGTGTAGAAGGCATCCAATTATTTGATATTCGTGCTAAAAATATGACTCTACCAGAAGGCGTACCGATGGTAGAAGAAGCATCAGACACAGCACCTGAGGTAGTCCTTAATAAGTTGCCTGAATCTGCGACAGAATTGAAAGAGTGGTTTGAAGGTAAGGATTTCCAAGCGATATACTTTAAGAATAGCATCAAACAGGCTTATTATCTGACCGGCTATGGAACCAGAGAGCAGTTTGCAAGGCTCTATAAGACCATCTACCAATTTCCAGAATTTGATGTCCGCTATAAACTAGATGACCTCAGTCATTACCTTAAAATTGATAAAATTCTCCTTATCAAGATGATTCAGATTTTTGATGAATTGGATTTTGTGAACATTGATAATGGTGTTATGACAGTCAATAAAGAAGCTGAAAAACGTGACATTGAAGACAGTCAGATTTTCCAAGACCTTAAACATTTAGTTAAGTTCCAAGAACTTATGGCTTTGGGAACACCACGGGAAATTTATGATTGGCTCTACAAGCCAGAGCAGTAGTGACCAACTAAGATAATTGGCTTAGAATCTAGGGGTTAGCATTTTCTAAATCCACGGATTCATGCTATAATAATATGTAAATATTTTTTGGCAAAATGCCTATAGGAAGAACAAATGAAATTAGAAGACTATATTGCATCTATTGAAAACTACCCTAAAGAAGGGGTTACTTTCCGTGATATTAGCCCATTGATGGCTGATGGAAAAGCTTATGGCTATGCTATTCGTGAAATCGTTCAGTATGCTACGGACATGAAGATTGATATGATTGTTGGTCCAGAAGCACGTGGTTTCATTGTTGGATGTCCAGTTGCTTATCAACTTGGAATTGGCTTTGCGCCAGTTCGTAAACCTGGTAAATTGCCACGTGAAGTCATTTCAGCAGATTACGAAAAAGAGTACGGTGTTGATACGCTTTGTATGCACGCTGATGCCATTAAACCTGGCCAACGTGTCCTTATCGTTGATGATCTCTTGGCGACTGGCGGAACTGTGAAAGCCACAATTGAAATGGTAGAACGCCTTGGCGGTGTTGTTTCTGGTTGTGCCTTCTTGATTGAACTTGACGGTCTTAATGGACGTCAAGCTATCGAAGGCTATGACACTAAAGTATTGATGAACTTCCCAGGATAATTTATTCCTGATTTTACAAAAGGCCTTAGGGCCTTTTTAACTCTTTTAAACAGAATATGCTTTCTTATATAGTTTTAAGCTATAGCTAACTAGAGAAAATATATATTTGATAACAATACCTCCCCGGTTTATAATATGAAGATAGAATAGACAAGGATGGAGATGTTGTTATGCCTATAAAACTTGATAATAAGTTACCAGCTCTTGATGTATTGCGTTCGGAAAATGTCTTCATCATGGATGAGAATAGGGCTAGTAGTCAGGATATACGACCAATGGAGGTCCTAATCCTTAACCTAATGCCAACTAAAGAAGTGACAGAAACCCAGTTGCTACGTCTTTTGGCAAATACGCCACTACAGATTAACGTTGAGTTTCTTTATATGGCTAGCCATAAATCGAAAAACACCCATGCCGAACATATGAAGACTTTTTATAAGACATTTGATGAAATCAAGGACAAGTATTACGATGGTCTTATCGTGACGGGGGCTCCTGTTGAACAAATGCCTTTTGAGGAAGTTGATTATTGGCAGGAATTGACACGAGTTTTTGACTGGTCTAAAAAGCATGTTTATTCAACCCTTCATTTGTGTTGGGGGGCTCAAGCAGGCCTTTACTACAAACATGGGGTTGACAAGGTTGCCTTGCCAGAGAAATTATCTGGAATCTATAAACAAACCGTTGATATGCCAGAAAATTTCCTCATGAATGGTTTTGATGACAGCTTTGTGTCACCTCACTCACGCTATACAGAAGTCACTCTTGAAGATATCAAAAACAAGACAGATTTAGATGTTGTTGTTTCAGGGCCTGAAGTAGGACTGTCTATTTTAGCCAGTAAGAATCTTCGTGAGGTTTATAGTTTCGGCCACTTTGAATATGACAGAGATACATTGGCTAGAGAATATCGAAGGGATTTGGATGTGGGCATTAACCCAGATGTACCAGCGAATTATTTTCCAGAGGATGATCCTAATCAGGAACCTCAACTGCGTTGGAACCTTGCAGCATCAGCTTTCTTTAGTAATTGGATTAACTACGCGGTCTATCAAGAAACACCATATCGTTTAGAAGAGTTGGAAGATGATTTTTCATTCTACGGTTATTTGTAGCAGACAGATTCAAGAGTCTTATATGTGATTATTTAGACTTTTGGCGTCAGTCTAGCAACTCTGAAAGGTTATTATGAGTTTTTTTGAACAGTATCGATCAGGAAATCTGGTCCTTCCAAACGCCTTGTTTTTCCATTTTAAGGATATTTTTCCGTCGGCGGATGACTTTTTAGTCTGGCAATTTCTCTATCTGCAAACGACAACTCAGATTGGAGAAGTGGCTTCTAGTCAGATTGCGCAAGCAACTGGCAAGACACCAACTGAGGTTAATAAGAGTATTACGACATTGACTGAGGCCGGACTCCTTGATTTCACAACAATTAAGGTTAATAATGAAATTGAGATGGTTGTTGATGCTTCACCTGCTTTAGCTATTTTAGATAAGCTAATGAGTAAGGAAAAGACAGTGTCAGGCCCTGTCATTGGTCAACCAACCAATACACAACTCATCAAACAACTGACGGATGAGTTAGAACAGGCTTTGGGAATCTTGAATCCTATGGTTATTGAAGATTTAAATAAGGAAATTCAAGAAGAACATACTGATCCTGAACTTATTCGTGAGGCTTTGAGAGAAGCTGTCTTTAACCAAAAAACAAATTGGAATTACGTTAAAGGCGTTCTTCGCAACTGGAAATTGAGTGGCATCACTACTAAACTTCAAGTTGAACAGCGTCGTCTGGAGCATCAAGGAAAGAAACAGGTTCATCAGGTTTCGGAAGACTTCAAAACAGGAATGGATGCAGCCCGTCAATTATGGGGGGGTCAATAATGTTGGGAAGAAAGCGTGTTAATGAAGCTCTAGCCTTGATGGGAGAGATGTTTCCCAATGCTCATGGAGAGTTGGAGTGGAAAACTCCTTTCCAGCTATTAGTTGCTGTTATTTTATCAGCCCAGACAACAGACAAAGCTGTTAACAAGATTACTCCCGGTCTGTGGGCGCGTTATCCAGAAATTGAAGATTTAGCATCTGCCAATCTTGATGACGTTGAAATGTGCTTACGGACCATCGGCCTCTACAAGAATAAAGCTAAGAATATCATTAAAACGGCTAGAGCTATTCTAATGAATTTTGATGGGCAAGTTCCCAAAACACACAAAGAATTAGAGAGTTTACCTGGTGTGGGAAGGAAAACAGCTAATGTTGTTTTAGCCGAAGTTTATGGGATTCCATCCATTGCTGTTGACACACATGTCTCACGTGTTTCGAAACGCCTAAATATTGTTGCAGAAGATGCAACTGTAGAGGAAATTGAAGCAGAGTTGATGAAGAAAATCCCCAAAAGAGACTGGATTATTAGTCATCATCGCATGATTTTCTTTGGACGTTATCATTGTTTAGCTAAGAATCCTAAATGTCAGTCCTGCCCCCTTCAAAGCTATTGTAAGTATTATAAGGAAATGATTAAGAAATAAGTTGGAGAATGTGAGTTTCTTCAACTTTTTTATAGCTGTAAGATTTTGTTACAAACTAGTAACTTGACAAAAGTCTCAGGCTTTAAGAAAATAGAAGAAACGATTTAGAAGCAGGAGCGGTATAGTATGGCTGAATTCAGTAATGAAGAGTATCTCAGAGCCTTAGCAGATAATGGTGATAGAGAAGCAGCCAAAGAATATGAGCAGGCTTTGGATAATCGTATCTTTCAGTTGCAAATTTCTTTGGCTCAAACGAGTGATCCGCAGGGCCGTAAGGAAGTGCAAAAACTCTTGGAACAAGAGGAAAAGAAAAAAAGGGACTACTTTCAAGAAAAAGAGGAAAAAGCTGTGAGCGAATTTAGACGTCGTAAGAATGAACCTACTAGAAGTAGGAAGGTTTCGAGTTTTGATAGGCTAAGAGACCCTAAAGTGATTAGATGGGTGATTGGCGTTGTGGCAGTAGCTGCTGTTGTGATTCCTGTTGTCACTCTAATGTGGTATAGTAATAACCAAAACGAAAACGTAACCAATCCTTGGAAAAATGGCCAGTTAGCCAAAAGTAAGGAAGCAGCTGCAGCATCTTCAGAAAATCAGTCCTCTAATGTTGATACGTCATCATTGTCTGATCAGCAGTTAGAAGACTGGGTAGTTTCTACCTATGCCAAGGAACAAGGCTCAACAGGCGAAAATTATAAAAATCTGGGTTGGAATGTTTATTCATGGACTGACGATGACGATAATCTGGTCTATGCCCAACTCTCTGATAGTTATGGTAATGATGTCCTTCTTTTCCGAGTTGACAAAAAAGGTCAGTTAGAAGCCTATGGTGGTCTTGATGGTTCAAGTGGATCTTGGGACGTCGTTTCCAAAAAATATTCAACAAGCTAATTAAACCGTTATAAAACGCCTGACTAGGGTGTCTGAGACTGTCTTTTGACAGTCTTTTTTGGTATAATTTAAGGTAATCGTGTATACAATTAAAAAGTTGATTATGGAGATTTGAGATTATCAGTTGGACGGAACTTTTTTAGTCTCCTCGGATTTTTCACTAATCAGTTTTAAAAAGGAGAGTTGTCGTGTCAGACTATTTATCGGTCACCTCTTTAACCAAATATTTGAAAATGAAATTTGACCGTGATCCTTATTTAGAGAGGGTATATTTGACAGGTCAGGTTTCCAATTTTCGTCGTCGGCCGAGTCATCAGTATTTTTCTCTTAAGGATGAGGGAGCTGTTATCCAAGCAACAATTTGGGCAGGAGTCTTCAAAAAACTTGGTTTTGACCTCGAAGAAGGGATGAAAATCAATGTTGTTGGTCGGGTGCAAATCTATGAGCCTAGTGGTTCCTATTCGATTATTATCGAGAAAGCTGAGCCAGATGGTGTGGGTGCCTTGGCTCTCCAATTTGAACAGCTTCGTAAGAAACTAACTGCTCAAGGTTATTTTGACGAGCGTCATAAACAGGCTCTTCCTAATTTTGTCAAAAGGGTTGGGGTTGTCACGAGTCCTAGTGGTGCGGTTATTCGAGACATCATTACAACAGTTAGTCGTCGTTTTCCCGGAGTGGAGATTTTACTCTTTCCTACCAAGGTTCAAGGAGAAGGAGCTGCACAAGAAATTGCTGAAAATATCCAAAGAGCCAATCAAAGGGATGATCTGGATCTTTTAATCGTCGGTCGTGGTGGAGGTTCTATCGAAGATCTTTGGGCCTTTAACGAAGAAGTTGTGGTGCAATCGATTTTTGAGAGTCGTTTGCCTGTGATTTCTAGTGTTGGTCATGAAACCGATACGACTTTGGCTGACTTTGTAGCAGATCGTAGGGCCGCTACCCCTACAGCAGCGGCAGAGCTTGCAACGCCAGTATCTAAGGCGGATACCTTGGTTTGGATTCGGGAAAGACAAAACAGGGCTTATCAAGCTTGTTTGAGACGTATACAGTATAACCAAGAGCGTTTAGCCAAATTGTCACAGTCTATTGTCTTTAGGCAGCCTGAGCGCCTTTATGACGGCTATTTGCAAAAGCTTGACCAATTGACAACCCGACTTGAAACCTTGATAAAGCAGGAGTTTGAACGTAAACAAAAAGAAACGGCTCTTTTAAGTCAGAGACTGCAAGGTTTGAATCTCTTGGCTAGTGTAGAGAATTATCAGGACCGTCGGGAGTCCTTACAGCGTTTGTTAGTTACTACAACCAAGAACACCCTTAACGGATATCGTGTCAGACTAGAGAAGGCACAAGAGGCCCTATTATCACTGGACACTAGTCGTATTGTTGCAAGGGGCTATGCTATTGTCAATAAAGACGATAAGCCCCTAACCACTATCAAGGATATTACTGAAGGTGATCAATTAACTATCCAAATGAGGGATGGAGAACTAGAAGTAGAGGTAAAAAATGTCAACGAAAAAAACATTTGAGGAAAATTTACAGGACCTAGAAGCCATCGTTACTAAACTTGAGACAGGCGATGTTGCTCTTGAAGATGCTATTGCGGAGTTCCAAAAGGGTATGGCCCTGTCTAAAGATTTGCAGAAGACCTTGGAAGATGCTGAAAAGACATTGGTTAAGGTTATGCAAGCAGACGGTACAGAAACGGAAATGGATGCCTAATGACTAAGCGTGGAAAAATTGATGCTGCTATCCGTGATTACTACCAAAAGAAGAATCTTCCAGTATCACATGAACTGATTTCAGCGATTCTTTATTCAGTTGATGGTGGTGGGAAGCGTATTCGTCCTCTCATTTTCTTGGATTTGCTTGAAGGATTTGGTTTAGAGTTAACTGATAGTCATTTTGATGTCGCAGCGAGTCTTGAAATGATTCATACAGGAAGTCTGATTCACGATGATTTGCCGGCCATGGATAATGATGATTACCGTCGAGGATGTTTGACAAACCATAAAAAATTTGACGAAGCAACGGCGATTTTGGCTGGTGATTCTCTCTTTTTAGATCCCTTTGATCTACTTGCCCAAACAGAGCTATCAGCAGAAATTCGTGTTGAATTGATTCAAGCTCTCTCTCATGCTTCAGGAACCTTTGGTATGGTAGGTGGTCAGATGCTGGATATGAAGGGTGAAGGTCAAGAACTTGATTTATCACAACTGGCTCAGATTCATGAACATAAGACAGGTAAGCTCTTAACCTTTCCTTTTGTGGCAGCAGGTATTGTTGCTCAACAAGGACTAGAGGTTTTGGACAATCTTCAGGAAGCCGGTCAGCTGATTGGTCTAGCCTTTCAAGTGCGTGATGACATCTTGGATGTGACAGCTGATTTTGAAGCCTTGGGAAAAACACCTGGAAAAGATGTGGTGGCTGGGAAATCAACCTACCCTGCCCTACTTGGTTTGGATAAATCATATGACATTCTCGAGGAATCTCTTAACAAAGCTGAGGCTATCTTCCAAAATTTGGCTGAGAGTCAAGGTTTTAAAAAGGACAGCGTTATAGAAATCATAGAAAGGTTACGACTCCATGCCTAAGGAAAGAGTAGATGTCTTGGCCTATAAACAAGGCCTTTTTGACACACGAGAACAAGCTAAACGTGGCGTTATGGCTGGTTTGGTTGTGAATGTTATCAATGGTGAGCGTTATGACAAACCTGGTGAAAAAATTGATGATGCGACAGAGTTGAAGCTTAAAGGGGAAAAACTTAAGTATGTCAGTCGTGGAGGTCTTAAACTTGAAAAAGGCTTGAAGGTTTTCAATCTCTCGGTTGAAGGCATGACTACGATTGATATTGGTGCTTCGACAGGTGGCTTTACTGATGTTATGCTTCAAAATGGGGCTAAACTGGTTTATGCTGTTGATGTCGGTACTAACCAGCTGGTTTGGAAACTGCGTCAGGACGAACGTGTTCGTTCCATGGAACAGTACAATTTTCGTTATGCTGAACTTACCGATTTTACTGAAGACTTGCCATCATTTGCATCTATTGATGTCAGTTTTATCTCTCTTAATCTGATTCTACCTGCTTTGGCTAAAGTCTTGGTTGATGGTGGACAAGTTGTTGCCCTGGTCAAACCGCAATTTGAGGCAGGTCGTGAACAAATTGGGAAAAATGGCATTGTCCGTGAGAGCAGTGTTCATGAGAAGGTGCTAGAAACAGTCACTGCTTTTGCAGTTGATTATGGCTTTTCGGTTAAAGGGTTGGATTTTTCCCCTATTCAAGGTGGCCATGGTAATATTGAGTTTCTGGCCCACTTAGAGAAAACAACTTCGCCTAAGAATGAGGTTATATCCGCTATCAAGGAAGTTGTAGCACAAGCACATAAGGAGTTTAAGAAAAATGAAGAAGAATGATCGTTTGGAGCTAATCCGAAAGATTGTCCAAGAAAATAAAATTACGACTCAGGGAGAATTGGTTAAATTACTCCAAAACGAGGGATTAAAAGCTACTCAAGCCACCGTATCACGTGATATTAATGAAATTGGAATCACAAAAGTCCCTTCTGAAGATGGTTCCTATATCTATGGGCTTTCAAATGCCCCTAGACGTTCAGGTGTATCTCCAGTTGGATCTAAGCGCTTAATCCGTATTGACCGTCAACAAGCTTTCATGAATATCCAGGTTCAGCCTGGAACTAGTCGTCTCATCAAAAAGATTCTTTTGGACGAATACAAGCACTTGATTTTTAGTTTAATTGCTGACGATGACACCCTCTTTTTAGTGGCTCAGTCAGAATTAGCAGCTATTGAATTACAGGGACAGATTGTCAAGTGGGTTGAAGAATAGGAGGATTTATGCTTCTCGAAATTACGATAAAGAATTTCGCAATTATTGAAGAAATTTCTCTTAACTTTGAAAATGGGATGACTGTCCTTACTGGTGAAACGGGAGCTGGGAAATCTATTATTATCGATGCTATGAATCTAATGCTAGGGGCACGGGCCTCTAGTGAAGTGGTACGTCATTCAGCTCCCAAGGCAGAAATTCAGGGATTCTTTTCAATTGAACAAAATCCTGCTTTAGTCAGTCTTTTGGAAGATAATGGAATTCCTGTTGAGGATGAATTGATTATCCGCCGTGAAGTTTTCCAAAATGGTCGAAGTGTTAGTCGTATTAATGGCCAGATGGTGAATCTAACCATTCTTAAGGCAGTGGGACATTTTTTGGTCGATATTCATGGTCAGCATGATCAGGAAGAACTCATGAGACCTGCTCTTCACATTAGCATGTTGGATGCTTTTGGAGATAAGGCATTTTTCCAAACGAAGAAAAAGTATCAAGAATATTTTGACCGCTACCGTGAGTTAAGAAAAGCAGTTCTTGAAAAACAGAAAAATGAGCAGGAGCATAAAGCTCGTATTGAAATGCTGGCTTTTCAGATAGCAGAAATTGAGGCAGCTTCCTTAAAATCAGGAGAAGATTTTGCTTTGATGAAGGAGCGAGATAAACTACTGAATCATAAGCAGATAGCTGATACACTAACAAATGCCTATGTCATGTTGGATAATGAAGATTTTTCTAGTCTATCCAATGTCCGCTCTGCCATGAACGACCTTCAATCCCTTGAAGAGTATGACTCTGATTACAAGGAACTCTCTGGTAATCTATCAGAGGCCTATTACGTTCTTGAGGATGCAACCAAACAGTTGGGTGATCTTTTAGATAATCTAGACTTTGATGCAGGTCGTTTGCAGGAAATTGAACACCGTTTAGATACCATTAATGCTATTACCCGTAAATATGGTGGAACTGTCGATGATGTCTTGGATTACCTGGACAATTCGACTAAAGAATACAACCTTCTGACTGGGAATTCCAGCTCATCAGATGCCATGGAACAAGAGCTTAAGCAACTGGAAAAAGACTTGCTTGCGTCTGCAGAGACCTTACAGGTGGCACGTCATCAGATTGCAACGGCTCTTGAAGCAGAGATTAAGGCTGAGCTATGTGACCTCTATATGGATAAGGCAGATTTTAAAGTAACCTTTACGAAGGGAAAATTTAACCGTGATGGTAATGAACAAGTTGAGTTTTACATTTCGACTAATCCTGGCGAAGGCTTTAAACCGCTTGTTAAGGTTGCGTCAGGAGGAGAATTGTCTCGACTTATGTTAGCTATTAAATCAGCTTTTGCCCGAAAAGAAGACAAAACCAGCATCGTCTTTGATGAAGTGGATACTGGTGTTTCAGGCCGTGTTGCTCAAGCCATTGCTCAGAAGATTCATAAAATTGGAAGTCACGGTCAGGTCTTAGCCATCAGTCACCTTCCGCAAGTTATCGCTATTGCTGATTATCAGTTCTTTATTTCTAAGGAAAGTGATAATGAGACGACGGTATCGCGTGTCCGTCTCTTGACACCTGATGAAAGGGTTGAGGAAATCGCTAAGATGCTTGCTGGTGACAATGTGACCGATGCTGCCTTGAGTCAAGCAAGAGCTTTGCTAAAAGTAGATGAGCCAGTTTAGATAAACAGTTGGGCAAATCTCTCTAGTCGTGCTATAATAGAATATAAATTTTTGTTAAGCGAGAAAATTATGAGTAAAATTAGAATTGTAACTGATTCATCAATCACGATTGAACCAGAATTGGTTAAAAAGTATCAAATCACTGTTGTACCATTATCAGTTATGGTTGACGGTGTCATCTATTCAGATAGTGATCTTCGGGAAGAAGGTCGCTTCTTGGAAATGATGAAACATAGTAAAGAGTTGCCAAAGACAAGTCAGCCGCCAGTAGGTCTGTTTGCTGAAACTTATGAAAAACTTGTCAATGAAGGCGCTGAACATATCGTGGCCATTCATATCATGCATACTCTTTCTGGGACTTGTGAAGCCTCACGTCAAGGTGCTAGTCTTTCAGGTGCTGATGTGACTGTTATGGACTCAGGTTTTACAGATCAATGCCTTAAGTTTCAAGTGGTCGAAGCGGCTAAATTAGCTCAAGCAGGTGCTAGTTTGGAAGAAATTGTAGCACGTGTTGAAGAAGTAAAAAGCAAATCTGAGCTTCATATCGGCGTCTCTACCCTTGAAAACCTAGTCAAAGGTGGTCGTATTGGACGTGTTACAGGACTCTTATCATCATTACTCAACATCCGTGTCATTATGGAGTTGAAAGATTATCAGTTGAATACTATTGTTAAAGGTCGTGGGGCTAAGACCTTTACAAAATGGTTGGATGCTTACATTGACAATATCAAAGATCGCAAAGTAGCAGAGATTGGTATTTCTTATGCAGGAAAACCGGATTTGGCGCATGAACTTGCTTCGAAACTTGAGGTATTGGGTGCTCCAATTTCAATTCTTGAAACAGGGTCAATCATTCAAACACACACTGGTGAAGGCGCCTTTGCCGTAATGGTTCGCTATGAATAAGTTGAAAGAATCTGTATTACTTAGAAGCCTTCTGGGCTTCTTCTTGCTTTTTTTCGTATTCGTCGTGCTCTTTGTCTTCATCGTGCCAAGTAATCATCAGTCATTAAAAACTGTCGGAAAACTGAAGTCTGACAAAAAGGATACGGTCACCTATGTTGCTATCGGGGACTCCCTTACTCAAGGTGTAGGCGATACCACGAATCAAGGTGGCTTTGTTCCTATTTTGTCTCAGGCAATGGGGGCAGATTTTAACTGGCAGGTGACCTCAAGTAATTATGGTATTGCAGGAAATACCAGTAACCAAATTCTCAAACGGATGAAGGAAAAAGCGGACATTCAGAGGGATCTTAAAAAAGCCAAACTAATGACTTTAACTGTTGGCGGTAACGATGTCATGCATGTTGTTAAGGATAATATCACTAATCTTAGTGTTGATACCTTCAACAAACCTGCTGTGGCTTATCAAAAGAGGCTGCGACAAATTGTTGAGCTGGCTCGTAAGGACAATAAAACATTGCCAATTTATATCGTTGGTATTTACAATCCCTACTATCTGAACTTTCCAGATATGACAGAGATGCAAACGATTGTTGATAATTGGAACAAAGCTACAGAAGAAGTTTCCAAGGAATATCAAAATGTTTATTTTGTTCCAGTCAATGATTTACTCTATAAGGGAATTGATGGTAAAGGGGGCGTGACCAGTTCGGATGAAACATCCCGGTCCTCTAAATCATCATCAAAGAACCTTAACGATGCCCTTTTTGAGGATGATCATTTTCATCCCAACAACACAGGTTATCAAATTATGTCAGATGCTATTTTGAAACGTATTACGCAAACAAAGAAGGAGTGGTCAGGTGAGTAAGGTATGGAAATGGCTATTTTTAGGGCTACTAGCCTTGAACTTAGCGCTAGTAAGTGTTGTGACATATAGAGTCATGACCCCAGTAGAAACAAGTTCAGTGTCTTTACCTAAGGGTGCTACCAAAATTGGACGTTATAGCATGACAAAAGAAGAACTTGATGCAGCTCTAACCGGTTTTGCTCAAGATTATTCCACTGATAAAATGCATTTCAAGGTTAATGTCACTAATTCTAAAATTGTTTTTGAGAGTAGTTATAAGGTTTTAGGGTATGCCGTCCCCCTCTATGTTTATTTCACCCCGGTTGTCAGTGAATCAGGTGCAATCGTTTTAAAAGTTTCTGATCTTTCAGCTGGCTCTTTAAGCCTCCCTGTTTCAGATGCTCTTAAGATGATTAAGCGTTCGACAAAGCTACCTGATTATATTTCCATTGATAACAAGAAGGAAAAGGTTACTCTAAATATTCAATCAATGAAAAATGAAAAAGGAATAACGGTACGTGCTAAGAGTCTTGATTTGGTCAATGACCGTATCGAATTTGACATCTACAAGACAATAAATTAAAAAGCCTTTACTTTTTGCAAAAAAGCAATGAAATTAGCGTTTATTGCTTGACCTGATAGGTCTTTTAGGATAAGATAATACTTGTCCAAGCGCTAGAAAAACTTTACGCTTAGAAATATATTGGAGGATTGTTACAATGGCTAACAAACAAGATTTGATCGCTAAAGTTGCGGAAGCAACAGAACTTACTAAAAAAGATTCAGCAGCAGCAGTAGACGCAGTTTTTGCTTCTATCGAAGAATTCCTTGCTGCAGGTGAAAAAGTACAATTGATTGGTTTCGGTAACTTTGAAGTACGCGAACGTGCTGCTCGTCAAGGTCGTAACCCACAAACTGGTGAAGCTATCTCAATCGCAGCTTCTAAAGTTCCTGCATTTAAAGCTGGTAAAGCTCTTAAAGACGCAGTTAAATAATGTTAAAACCCCTAAGCTTTTAGGGGTTTTGCTTTACATGAAATGATAGAGGGAAACTATGACAACCTTAACCGTGGTAATGATTTTTCTTCTGGTTTTCACAGTTATAAAACTATCAGGTATTGTTGCTATAAGTAAGCTGATTAAGCCTAGTGAAGAACAGATTGAAGAAGCACGTCAAAAACGTCTTCAAGCTGAAAAAGAGGGCAAGGACCCTTTTGAAGACTGGGATGAACATGACGATGATGGTCTTGTCTAACAAGAGAATCCTCATCAAAGTATACAAAAAGGGCTTGGAGATTTTTCCAAGCTCTTTTTTAGTGAATTAATCAATATAGTGAAGTTTTCCACGGAAGTCTTCAAGGCTTTCATAGCCCTTTTCTTCCATGATTTCTTTCAGTTCTTTAGTAATTCGGTCAAAGACAGCCACACCTTCTTTTTGAAGTGCAGTACCAATTTGGACCATACTTGCTCCACAAAGGATATGTTCAAAAGCATCACGCCCAGATTTGACACCACCAGTACCGATGATTTGGATTTCAGGTTTTAGACGTTGGTAGAAAGCATGAACGTTTGCCAAGGCAGTCGGCTTGATATAGTCTCCACCGATACCGCCAAAACCATTTTTAGGTTTAATGACAACAGATTCGTCTTCAATATAAAGTCCATTACCAATTGAGTTGACACAGTTGACAAAAACAAGTGGTAATTGGTTGAAGACAGCAGCTGCTTGATCAAAGTGCACAATATCAAAGTAAGGTGGTAATTTGACACCAAGTGGTTTCGTAAAGTAAGAAAAGACTTCAGTTAGGATCTCGGTTGTTGTTTCAAAATCGTAGGCGATTTGAGGTTTACCTGGAACGTTAGGACATGAAAGGTTGAGTTCAACGAGCCCTTCATAGTCACTTTCTTGAACTTTTTTTAGAATAGTGTGTGTTTCCTCAGGTGACAAGCCAACTAATGAAAGAAAATGATTTTTTGTATTGGGTTGCTTTTGTAATTCAATGACATAGTCAAGGTAGTATTCAAAACCGTTATTAGGCAAACCCATAGAGTTGATAGAGCCAAGAGGAACATTAACATATCGAGGTTCAGGATTACCAGGGCGAGCTTCAAGCGTTCCTGTTTTTGTAACAAATGAACCTGCGGCCGAAGCTTCAACCTCTGCCAATTCTTCCTTAGTCATGCAATGAACCCCAGCAGCATTCATGAGGCAGTTATCGAATGAAAACTGGCCAATTTTTGTAGCAGTAGAAACCATAAGATCCTCCTTAAAGATCACAAAGCAAAATGTTACTATTTTATCTCATTTTAGCATGAAAAGGGGCCTAAAACAAGGAAAGAATAGATGGGTAATAATCTTAAAAGTGAATTCACCTAGGTATTTTTAATACCCCAGGCAAGAAGCTGTAGACTTTTACAGAATTTTTTGGATTTTGCTGGCTTTTTTAAGGTTTTTTGGGTAGAATAGAAGGAGTAAATGGGTATAACCCAAAATATAAAGGAGACATTACTAATGGTAAAATTGGTTTTCGCTCGCCACGGTGAGTCTGAATGGAACAAAGCTAACCTTTTCACAGGTTGGGCTGACGTAGATCTTTCTGAAAAAGGTACTCAACAAGCTATTGACGCTGGTAAATTGATCAAAGAAGCTGGTATTGAATTTGACCAAGCTTATACTTCAGTATTGAAACGTGCGATCAAAACAACAAACCTTGCGCTTGAAGCATCTGACCAACTTTGGGTTCCAGTTGAAAAATCATGGCGCTTGAACGAACGTCACTACGGTGGATTGACTGGTAAAAATAAAGCAGACGCTGCTGCACAATTCGGTGACGAACAAGTTCACATCTGGCGTCGTTCATACGATGTATTGCCTCCAAACATGGACCGTGATGATGAACACTCAGCACATAAAGACCGTCGTTACGCTTCACTTGACGATTCAGTAATTCCAGATGCTGAAAACTTGAAAGTTACTTTGGAACGTGCTCTTCCATTCTGGGAAGATAAGATTGCTCCAGCTCTTAAAGATGGTAAAAACGTATTCGTAGGTGCACACGGTAACTCAATTCGTGCCCTTGTGAAACACATCAAACAGTTGTCAGATGACGAAATCATGGATGTTGAAATTCCAAACTTCCCACCATTGGTATTCGAATTTGACGAAAAATTGAACGTTGTTAAAGAATACTACCTCGGAAAATAAGCTGAGTTAAGTAGTTATTACTAACAAATAGAAAAGTTGGCTTCGGTCAGCTTTTTTCTTTTCCTGAAAAAAATTGAAAGAAACGGTCAGAAAAGTCAGTCAATTCAGTAATTTTTCCTTGACTTTCAAGTTCGAAAGATGTATCATATTAGATAAGATACATCGAAAGGAAATGAGTCAAATGACATTCGCAACTACAACTACTTTGCTATTGCGTGATGAGGGCTAGTGCAAAAGCATTAGTCCTGTTTGGCTTACCAAGCGGGAGTTAAAAACATCTCGCTTGGGTTTCCGAGTGAGATGTTTTTTTACTACTATCGTTTTTACTTTTAGAAAGAGGATTGTCTATGCGTAAAGTTGAATTTTTTGATACAAGTCTTCGTGATGGGGAACAAACACCAGGTGTTAACTTTTCAATCAAAGAAAAAGTTGCCATTGCTAAGCAACTTGAAAAATGGGGAATTTCTGTAATCGAAGCAGGTTTCCCTGCAGCTAGTCCAGATTCATTTGAAGCAGTAAAACAAATTGCGGAAGCTATGACAACAACTTCTGTTACTGGCTTGGCTCGCTCAGTAAAATCTGATATTGATGCTTGTTATGAGGCTTTGAAAGATGCCAAGTATCCACAAATTCATGTCTTTATCGCAACAAGTCCGATTCACCGTGAGTTTAAATTGAAGAAATCAAAAGAAGAAATTCTTGAAGCTGTAAAAGAGCATGTGACTTATGCGCGTGAACGTTTCGATGTTGTTGAGTTTTCACCAGAGGATGCTACTCGTACTGAGCTTGATTTCTTGACTGAAGTTGTTCAAACAGCGGTTGATGCTGGTGCATCATATATTAATATTCCAGATACAGTAGGATTTACGACTCCAGAAGAGTTTGCACGTATTTTTGATCATTTGACTGAAAATATTAAATCAGACCATAAAGTTGTTTTTGGTGTTCACTGTCACGATGACCTCGGTATGGCAACTGCAAATACTTTGACAGCAATTAAACACGGTGCTGGACGTGTACAGGGAACTGTTAATGGTATCGGTGAACGTGCGGGTAATGTTGCTCTTGAAGAAGTAGCTGTTGCTTTGAAAATTCGTGAAGACTTTTTCCAAGCAACAAGTGATATTGTTCTTAATGAAACAATGAATACTTCAGAGCTTGTTTCTCGCTTCTCTGGAATTCCTGTTCCTAAAAATAAAGCTGTTGTTGGTGGAAATGCCTTCTCTCATGAATCAGGTATCCACCAAGATGGTGTTCTTAAGAACCCACAAACTTATGAAATTTTCACACCAGAATTGGTAGGTGTGAAGAGTAACAGTCTTCCTCTTGGTAAATTGTCAGGACGTCATGCCTTTGTTGAAAAATTGAAAGAACTTGAGCTTGACTTTGTGGAAGAAGATATCAAACCACTCTTTGCCAAATTTAAAGTCTTGGCTGGGAAAAAACATGATATTACTGATGCAGATATTCGTGCACTTGTTGCTGGTACAAGTGTAGATAATCCAGAAGGCTTCCACTTCCAAGATCTCCGTTTGACAACTAATGCTGATGAAACAATCACAGCAGCAGTTAGTCTAGTTAATGAAGATGGTGAGTCTGTGGAATTCTTGGCAAACGGTCAAGGATCAGTTGAAGCTATCTTCAATGCTATTGATAAATTCTTCAATCAAACAGTTCGCTTGACTTCTTATAATATCGATGCTGTAACTGATGGTATTGACGCTCAAGCGCGTGTACTTGTAACTGTAGAAAATGTGGATACAGATACTATCTTTAATGCTTCTGGTTTGGACTTTGATGTTTTGAAAGCTTCAGCAATTGCCTACATCAATGCAAATACGCTTGTTCAAAAAGAAAATTCTGGTGAAATGGCACGCAAAGTTTCTTACCGTGACCTTCCACAAGCCTAAGAGGAGTTAAACATGACAAAAAAAATTGTAACACTTTCTGGTGATGGTATTGGACCTGAAATCATGGCAGCAGGCCTTGAAGTTCTGGATAAAGTAGCTTCAAAAATCGGATTTGATTACGATATTAATGCTAAACCATTTGGTGGTGCTGGCATTGATGCCGAGGGTCATCCACTTCCTAAGTCAACTTTGGATGCTGCTAAATCAGCAGATGCTATCCTCTTGGCTGCAATTGGTGGACCTAAATATGACAATGCGCCAGTTCGTCCTGAACAAGGACTTTTGGCCATTCGTAAGGAGTTGAATCTCTTTGCTAATATCCGTCCTGTCCGTATCTTTGATGCTTTGAAACACTTGTCACCTCTTAAACCTGAACGTATTGAAGGTGTTGACTTTGTCGTTGTACGTGAGCTTACAGGTGGTATTTACTTTGGTGAACATATTTTAAAAGAAGATAAGGCTCGTGATATCAATGATTACTCAGCCAATGAGATTCGTCGCATCATGCGTCGTGCCTTCAAGATTGCCCAAGGTCGTGGTAAGAAAGTCACTAGCATTGATAAACAGAATGTCTTGGCAACTTCTAAATTGTGGCGTAAGGTTGCCGATGAAGTTTCTTTGGAATTTCCAGATATAACCCTTGAACACCAACTCGTTGATAGTGCTGCCATGATTATGATTACCAACCCAGCTCGTTTCGACGTGGTTGTGACAGAAAACCTTTTTGGGGATATCTTGTCTGATGAATCAAGTGTCCTTCCAGGTACTCTTGGTGTTATGCCATCAGCCAGTCATTCAGAAAATGGTCCAAGTCTTTATGAACCAATTCATGGTTCAGCACCTGACATTGCTGGTCAAGGTATTGCCAATCCGATTTCAATGATTTTGTCAGTAGCAATGATGCTTCGTGAAAGTTTTAATGAAACTGAAGGGGCAGAATTGATTGAAAATGCTGTTGATAAGACCTTGAATCAAGGCATCTTGACACGTGATTTGGGTGGTCAGGCATCTACTGCTGAAATGACAGCAGCTATCATTAGCAATCTCTAAAATCATGACACTAAAACAAGTGTTACTTTCTGTTTTGTTGGTATGGAATATCGTTGTTTTATGTGCTTATGGGCTTGACAAACACAAGGCTATTCGACATAGGCGGCGAATTTCTGAGAAGACATTATTATTTCAAACCCTTATTTTGGGTGGTATTGGTGCTTCTCTCGGTGGGGCTGTGTTTAGACATAAAATTAAGAAATGGTACTTTAGGCTTTGTTGGCTTTTGGGCCTGCTAAATGATTTTGTTATGTTATATCTCATCCTAACAAAACTTTCGGATTAGTTTATCCTTAGATAATAATTGGAGTATTTTATGAGCGGAAAATCAATTTTCGATAAACTTTGGGAACGCCACGTTGTTACCGGTAACGAAGGTGAACCACAATTGATGTATGTGGATCAACACTATATTCACGAAGTTACAAGTCCACAAGCCTTTCAAGGACTTCGTGATGCTGGACGTAAAGTGCGTCGTCCAGATTTAACTTTCGGTACGACTGACCACAACGTTCCTACAGTGGATATTTTCAACATTCGTGACCTTATTTCTAAAAACCAGATTGATACTTTGGCGAAAAACGTTGAAGAATTTGGTATTGATGCGGCTACCCACGGTACTGCTCGTCAGGGTATTGTCCACATGGTTGGTCCTGAAACAGGTCGCAGTCAACCTGGTAAATTTGTAGTCTGTGGGGATAGTCATACGGCTACTCACGGTGCCTTTGGTGCCATTGCCTTTGGTATTGGGACATCTGAGGTGGAACACGTATTCGCGACACAATGTTTGTGGCAAGTGAAACCTAAGAAAATGAAGGTTGAGTTTGTTGGTAAACCTCAGCCAGGTGTCTATTCAAAAGACTTTATCCTTGCCCTTATTGCTCGCTATGGTGTAGATGCAGGTGTAGGATACGCAGTTGAATATTGTGGAGAAGCTATTGATGCCCTTTCAATGGATGAACGCATGACTATTTGTAACATGTCTATTGAATTTGGTGCTAAGATGGGTCTCATGAATCCTGACCAAAAAACTTATGATTATGTTGAAGGTCGTCCATGTGCACCTCAGGGTGAAAAATTCGAAGAAGCAGTAGCTGATTGGAAAACTTTGGTTTCTGATCCTGATGCTGAATATGACAAAGTCATCACAATTGATGTTGCTGAGTTGGCTCCTATGGTGACATGGGGAACTAACCCTGAAATGGGTGTTGAGTTCGACCAACCATTCCCAGAAATCAATGACTTCAATGATGAACGTGCTTACGAGTATATGGATGTAAAACCTGGTGACTATGCTAAAGACATTGATTTGGGTTATGTCTTTATCGGTTCTTGTACCAATGCACGTCTTAGCGACCTTGAGTTAGCGGCTAAGTTTGTTAAAGGAAAACATATTGCCCCAACATTGACAGCTATTGTTGTTCCTGGTTCACGTCCCGTTAAGAAAGAAGCTGAGCGTCTTGGCTTGGATAAAATTTTCTTGGATGCAGGATTTGAATGGCGTGATCCAGGTTGCTCAATGTGTCTTGGTATGAACCCAGACCATGTTCCTGAGGGTGTCCATTGCGCCTCTACAAGTAACCGTAACTTCGAGGGACGCCAAGGATACGGAGCTCGTACTCACCTTTGTAGTCCAGCAATGGCAGCCGCAGCGGCTATCGCTGGTAAATTTGTAGATGTACGTGATATGCCAGAAGTTCAAGCATAAGGGAGAAGATAATGGAAAAATTTACCGTCTATACAGGGAAATCAGTACCTTTGATGAATGATAACATCGATACGGACCAACTCATTCCCAAACAATTCTTGAAAGCCGTTGATAAAAAAGGCTTCGGTAAGAATTTGATGTTTGAATGGCGTTACCTCAATGATAACTATGATGAGAATCCTGATTTTGTTTTCAATAAAGATGAGTACCGTGATGCAACTATCTTGGTTACGGGTGATAACTTTGGTTCAGGATCATCTCGTGAACACGCTGCATGGGCATTGGAAGACTATGGTTTCCGCTGTGTTATCGCAGGATCATTTTCAGATATTCACTACAACAACGAATTGAAAAATGGTATGCTGCCAATCGTTCAACCTTTGGAAGTTCGTCAAAAATTGGCAGCTCTTCCTGCAGGTGAAGAAATCACGATTGACCTTCCAAACCAAGTGATTAAATCTTCAGCTGGAGAATTTCCATTCGAGATTGACCATGAGTGGAAACGTAAATTGGTCGAAGGACTTGATGACATCGGTATCACTCTTCAATATGAAGATTTGATTTCTGCTTATGAAAAGCAACGTCCAGCCTACTGGCAATAAGGATTTTTTAGCTTTAATAACGCATGACCTTGAAATCAGTGATTATACGGTCATGTAAGGATGGGATAAGAACAAAGGGTATTAAAACTTGTTCTGTCCCATCTTTTTGTTTTCGGAAAGAAGACAAAGCGATTGCATTTTTACAAGTACGGTGTGCTATAATAGAAGGATAGAAAGGAGGCTCTCATGTTTGCCCAATTAGATACAAAATCAGTGTATAGTTTCATGGATAGTGTTGTAGATTTACCAAGCTATGTCAAACGTGCCAAAGAGCTTGGATACCAGGCCCTTGGTTTGATGGACCGTGATAATCTCTATGCTGCCTATCATTTTGCGCAACTGGCTACTAAAAATGGATTACGTCCCTTGATTGGTATGGAAGCAAATTTAGTCTACGAGGGAAGAATGATTGCATTTCGTCTCTTAGCTAAAAATAATCAGGGCTATAAAAATTTGATGAAGTTGGCAACAGAGCTCTCCTCGGGACAACGTGAGTTTACGGCTTTATCCAACTATTTGAATGAGATTGCGCTTATCCTCCCCAGTGAAGAGTGGGAACCAGGAATGGCGTTTGAATCAGATGTCTTTATTGGAGTAAGACCAGAAGATGCGGGTAAAGAGTTTGATTATCCTGTCCTACCTTTACATACAGTACGTTACTTTGATAATGTAGATCGCTCGACGATTCAGATGTTGCATGCCATCTCACAAAATGTTTCCTTGTCAGAGGCCTCTATTTGTCCTATGAATCAGCTTCTTTTCTCGCCTCAAGAAATGGAAAGTGCACATAGTGATATTCCAGATGCTTTAAACAATTTGGACCAACTGGTTTCAGACATCACTTATCAATTTGACACAGAACTGAAGCTTCCCCGTTTTAATCGTGACATGCTGGCAGTTGATCAATTACGTCAATTAGCCCAAGATGGCTTGGAAACTAAAGAGTTAACGGCCTCAGTTTATCAGGAACGTTTAGACAAAGAATTAGCAGTCATCCATCAGATGGGCTTTGATGACTATTTCTTAATCGTTTGGGATCTCCTTCGTTTTGGACGTAGTCGTGGTTACTATATGGGAATGGGGCGTGGGTCCGCAGCTGGTAGCCTAGTTGCCTATGCTTTGGATATAACAGGTATTGACCCTGTTAAAAATGACTTGCTATTTGAGCGTTTCCTAAATGAAGAACGGTATACCATGCCAGATATTGATATTGACTTGCCTGATATCTATCGAAGTGAGTTCCTACATTATGTGAGAGACCGTTATGGCAGTATGCACTCTGCTCAGATTGTCACTTTTTCTACCTTTGGAGCCAAGCAGGCAATTCGAGATGTTTTTAAACGTTTTGGAGCTAAGGAATTTGAACTGTCCCAACTCAGCAAAAAGATTTCTTTTCGTGATAATCTAACCTCTGTCTATGAGAAAAATATGTCATTTAGGCAATTGATTAATCAGAGACCGGAATTCCAGAGGGCTTTTGAAATTGCTAAGGCAATTGAAGGACAGCCTAGACAGACTTCCATCCATGCTGCTGGTATTGTAATGAGTGATGATGACTTAACAGAACACATCCCTCTAAAAGCCGGTGAAGACATGATGGTTACCCAATACGATGCCTCTGCCGTAGAAGCCAATGGTCTTCTTAAGATGGACTTCCTGGGGCTTCGCAATTTGACCTTTGTTCAAAAAATGAAGGAAAAGTTGGAAGAAGAGCAAGGAGTCGTCATTGATATCAAGTCGATTGATTTAGAAGATTCGCAGACGCTCGCCCTTTTTGCCAGTGGTAAGACCAAGGGGATTTTTCAGTTTGAGCAAGCGGGTGCTATAAACCTCTTAAAACGTATAAAACCCTCTCAATTTGAAGAAGTGGTTGCCACAACCTCTCTTAACCGTCCAGGCGCCAGTGATTATATAGACAATTTCATCGCTCGTAAATATGGAAAGGAGAAAGTAGATCTGATTGATCCTGTTGTTGCTCATATCCTTGAGCCAACTTATGGTATTATGCTCTATCAGGAGCAGGTTATGCAGATTGCTCAGGTGTTCGCTGGCTTTACACTAGGAAAAGCGGATCTGCTTCGCCGTGCCATGTCTAAGAAAGATGCCAATGAAATGTCTAAGATGTCTGAGGCATTTATGTCTGGCAGTCAACAATTAGGACGTAACCCACAGATTGCTGAGCGCCTTTTTAGTATGATGGCTAAGTTTGCCGGATATGGTTTTAATAGGAGTCATGCCTATGCTTATTCAGCTTTAGCTTTTCAATTGGCTTATTTCAAAAGCCACTATCCTCAAGTTTTCTATGACGTTATGCTGAATTACTCGTCTAGTGATTACATTAAGGATGCTATTGGAAATGGCTTTTCTTTGGCTAGACTGGATATCAATAGAATTCCATTTCATGACAAAATTTCAGATGGCAAAATTGTTTTAGGTCTAAAGACCATTAAAGGATTTCCTAGAGATTTTGCTCTTTGGATTATTGAAGATCGAAAGGAAAATGGCAAATACGTCTCTATTGAAGACTTTTTGACACGTATTCCCAAGAAATATCAGAAAGTAGAGGTATTGACACCTTTAGTCCACATAGGCTTGTTTGATATCTTTGAAACGAATCGTCAGAAAATCATTGGAAATTTAAGTAACCTCTTTACTTTTGTCAATGAGTTAGGCAGCTTGTTTGCAGAGTCGTCCTATTCCTGGGTGGATTATGACGATTATAGTCAGATAGACCGTTACAATATGGAACAGGAGTTATTGGGTGTTGGTCTTAGTCCTCATCCCTTACATTTGGCTCAGAAAATGGCTACGCATCCTTATCAGCCCATTTCAGATTTGACTGTAAATAGTAAAGCCACAGTATTGGTTCAACTAGAATCAGTTAGAATCATCAGAACAAAGAAAGGTGATCGGATGGCTTTTCTGAGTGTCTCTGATGGTATAAACAAGCTAGATGTGACGCTTTTTCCGGAAACCTATTTTTATCATAAGGATAAGTTAAAAGAAGGAGGTCTCTTTTATCTTGAGGGACGAACTCAGGAGCGTGATGGGAGAATCCAATTAGTTTTGGCAAATATGGAAGAAGCTAGCACAGAACGTTTCTGGATTTTACTTGAAAATCATGAAAAGGACTTAGAGATTTCCAAAATTCTAGCCAAGTATCCGGGTAACATTCCTGTTATCATCCGTTATCAGGAAAGCAAGGAAACAATAGTCAGTCAACGTTTTAGGGTGTCTGATGAGGTAGAATTGCAAAAAGAATTGGCCCAATATACTCTAAAAACAGTTATAAGATAAAAAACTGGTAAAACTTTTCAAATTTCAAGCTATTTAGAATTGTTTGTGTTATAATGATAATGTTAAATATATAAAAGGAGTATCGGGAATAATGAAACGTATTGCTGTTTTGACTAGTGGTGGAGATGCCCCTGGCATGAACGCTGCAGCTCGTGCAGTTGTTCTTAAAGCAATTTCTGAAGGAATTGAAGTATTCGGCATTAATCGTGGATACGCTGGTATGGTTGAGGGAGATATTTTCCAACTTGACGCTAAAGGTGTATCTAACATCTTGAGCCGTGGTGGTACTTTCCTTCAGTCTGCACGCTATCCTGAGTTTGCCCAACTTGAAGGCCAGCTTAAGGGTATTGAGCAACTTAAAAAGCATGGAATCGAAGGTGTAGTTGTTATCGGTGGAGATGGCTCTTACCATGGTGCTATGCGTTTGACTGAACATGGTTTCCCAGCAGTTGGTCTTCCAGGAACTATCGATAACGATATCGTTGGTACAGACTATACAATTGGATTTGATACAGCTGTTGCAACTGCAACAGAAGCTTTGGATAAAATCCAAGATACTGCTTTCAGTCATGGACGTACTTTTGTCGTTGAAGTAATGGGACGTAACGCTGGTGATATCGCTCTTTGGGCTGGTATTGCTTCAGGTGCTGACCAAATTATCGTGCCAGAAGAAGAATACGACATCAACGAAGTGGTTCGTAAAGTTAAAGAAGGTTACGAATCTGGTGCAAAAACTCACCACGTAATTGTACTTGCTGAAGGCGTTATGGGTGCTGAAGAGTTTGCAGCTAAAATGAAAGAAGCTGGAGATACTTCAGACCTTCGTGCCACAAATATTGGACACGTGGTTCGTGGTGGTTCACCAACAGCTCGTGACCGTGTTCTTGCGTCATGGATGGGTGCACATGCTGTTGATCTTCTTAAAGAAGGTATTGGTGGTGTTGCCATTGGTATTCACAATGAAGAACTTGTTGAAAGTCCAATTCTCGGTACAGCAGAAGAAGGTGCTTTGTTCAGTTTAACTGAAGATGGCAAGATTATTGTCAACAATCCACACAAAGCTCGTCTTGATTTTGCAGAGCTTAACCGTTCTTTAGCTAACTTGAAATAATAGCGGTTCTATTAATTATTGTTAATCCGTCGCAAAAGCGACAATAAATATAAGGGAGTTTTATTTATCATGAATAAACGCGTAAAAATCGTTGCTACACTTGGTCCTGCGGTTGAAATCCGTGGTGGCAAAAAATTTGGTGAAGAAGGCTATTGGGGTGAAAAACTTGACCGCGATGCATCTGCTAAAAATATTGCTCAGTTGATTAAGGAAGGTGCGAATGTTTTCCGTTTCAACTTCTCACACGGTAACCATGCTGAACAAGGTGAACGTATGGAAGTTGTTCGTCAAGCAGAAGAACTTGCTGGTCAAAAAGTAGGTTTCCTTCTTGATACTAAAGGTCCTGAAATCCGTACTGAATTGTTTGAAGGTGATGCAAAAGAATTTTCATACAAAACTGGTGAACAAATTCGTGTTGCTACTAAACAAGGCATCAAATCAACTCGTGAAGTTATCGCTTTGAACGTTGCCGGTGGACTTGACATCTTCGATGATGTTGAAGTTGGTAAACAAGTTCTTGTTGACGATGGTAAACTTGGTCTTCGTGTTGTAGAAAAAGATGCTGAAAAACGTGAATTCGTCGTTGATGTTGAAAACGATGGAATCATCGCTAAACAAAAAGGTGTTAACATTCCTAACACTAAAATCCCATTCCCAGCACTTGCTGAAAGAGATAATGACGATATCCGTTTCGGTCTTGAACAAGGTCTTAACTTCATCGCTATCTCATTCGTACGTACTGCAAAAGACGTACAAGAAGTTCGTGCTATCTGTGAAGAAACTGGTAATGGACATGTTAAATTGTTGGCTAAAATCGAAAACCAACAAGGTATTGAAAACATTGATTCAATCATCGAAGCTGCTGATGGTATCATGATTGCACGTGGTGACATGGGTATCGAAGTTCCATTTGAAATGGTTCCAGTTTACCAAAAAATGATTATCACAAAAGTCAATGCTGCAGGTAAGATTGCTGTTACAGCAACTAACATGCTTGAAACAATGACTGACAAACCTCGTGCAACTCGTTCAGAAGTATCTGACGTATTTAACGCAGTTATTGATGGTACTGATGCTACAATGCTTTCAGGTGAATCTGCTAATGGTAAATATCCTGTAGAATCAGTTCGTACAATGGCTACAATTGATAAAAATGCACAAACTCTTCTTAAAGAGTATGGTCGTCTTGATTCATCAACATTTGGTCGTTCAAGCAAGACTGAAGTTGTTGCATCTGCAGTTAAAGATGCTACTAACTCAATTGATATCAAACTTGTCGTTGCACTTACTGAATCTGGTAACACAGCTCGTTTGATTTCTAAATACCGTCCAGAAGCTGACATCTTGGCAGTAACATTCGATGAAATTACTCAAAAATCATTGATGCTTAACTGGGGTGTTATTCCAGTAGTTACTGAAAAACCTGCTTCAACTGATGACATGTTTGATGTTGCTGAAAAAGTAGCATTGCATTCAGGTCTTGTAGAATCTGGTGATAACATTGTTATCGTTGCTGGTGTTCCAGTAGGTACAGGTGGAACAAACACTATGCGTATCCGCACAGTCAAATAATTTGAGTTTCTACTTAAATAGAAAGGGCTCTTTGTCAACTGTAGTGGGTGACGAAAAGCTAACATCTAGAGAGAACCTGATAGGTTTTCTCTTTTTGTATGTTCAGAGTGATGAAAACACGCTTCCTAAAGTTAATAGGCTCCTTGTCAACTGTAGTGGGTTGATGAAAAGTTACAACCTGGAGAGGACCAAATTGGTTCTCTCCTTTTTGATGTTCAAAGCAATGAGAATTCTAGTTTTAAAGTTGTCAAAGTTCCGGAAGCCAAAAGCATTTCGCTTGATGACTTTGATGAGGTTATTGGTAGCCTCTAGTTTTGCGTTTGAGTAGGGAAGTTCCAGTGCATTCATGATCTTGTCTTTATCTTTCAAAAAGGTCTTAAAAACAGTTTGAAAAATAGGATTTACAGAAGAAATTGTTTCGTCAATAAGACTAAAGAAATGGTCTGTTTGTTTCTCTTGAAAATGAAAGAGTAGGAGTTGATAGAGATTATAGTGCTGTCTAAGTTCTTGAGAGTATGAAAGCAGCTTTTCTAGAACCTCTTTATTGGTCAAGTGTGACCGAAAAGTTGGTCGATAAAAACGTTTATCACTGAGTTTACGGCTATCCTGTTGGATGAGTTTCCAGTAACGTTTCAGTGCTTTATATTCGTGCGATCTCCGATCAAACTGATTCATAATTTGTATGCGTACGCGATTCATTGCTCGACTGAGATGCTGGACAATGTGAAAACGGTCGAGAACGATTTTAGCGTTAGGAAAAAGTTTTCTAGCAATATCATAGTAGGGACTAAACATGTCCATGGTAATGACTTTCACGCGACTTCTCACCTGTCTAGAATAACGAAGGAAATGATTGCGAATAGTTGCTTGAGTCCGTCCATCTAGGATAGCTACGATCTTTCTTGTATCGTAGTCCTGTGCAATAAAGCTCATCTTACCTTTCTTGAAGCTGTACTCATCCCAGCTCATGTGTTCTGGAAGGTGGTTAAGATCAGATTTGAATTCGAACTCTTTCAATTTACGGATGACTGTCGAAGTAGAGATTGATAAACTTTCGGCAATAGCAGTCATAGGGACTTTCTCAATTAATTGTTGAGTGATTTTCTGGTTGACGATCGTTGAAATTTGGTGGTTCTTTTTGACTAAGGAAGTCTCTGCGACAGCCATTTTTCCGCATACTTTACAGCGAAAACGGCGTTTTCTCAATCGAATAAGAGTTTTGTAGCCCGCACACTCTAGATAGGGAATTTTAGATTCTTTTTGGAAGTCATATTTAGCCATTTGTCCTTGACAATCGAGACACTTAGGAGCAGGATAATCTAGCTTAGCGATGATTTCTTTATGTGTTCCAGCATCCAGATAATCCAAGATTATGATGTTGTTGTCTTTAATTCCGAGTATGTTTGTGATAAAATTTAATTGTTCCATAAGATTCTTTCTAATGAGGGTTTGGTCACTTTTTCATTATAGGTCTTATGGGGCTTTTTTTCTACAACAAAATCGGCTCCATAATTCCTATGGTGGTTTTACCCACTACAGAAATTATAGAGCCAGTTAATAAAGTTTCTAAAACCAAAGCCCAGACGTTTAATGTCTTTGATAAGCTTATTGGTCCCCTCCAATTTTGCATTTGAGTAATGTGTTTCTAGCGCATTTTTGATGTATGGTTTGTGTTTAAGGAAGGTCCTAAAGACAGTTTTGAAGTAATGATTGACCTTGCTTATATTCTCCTCTATGAGCTCGAAAAACTCATCTACCCTCTTCTCCTGAAAGTGAAACAGCAACAGCTGATAGAGGTTATAATAGTTAGCGAGTTCTTCTGAGAAATTCAGTGTCTTCCTAACGACTTCATGTGGACTTAAGGTTTGACCAAAGGTCTTCGAGTGAAATGACTTACAGGATAACTTACGGCTGTCCTTTTGGAAGAGTCTCCAGTGATTTTTCAAGGCTCGATAAGGGAGTGACTTCTTATCAAACTGGTTCATAATGGCAATTCTTGTCTTCAAAAAGGCTCGACCAAGGTGTTGGATTATATGGAACGATCAATAATGAATTTCGGCGTTCGGGAAAAGTCTACGAGCTAGT
>NZ_GL698449.1:545709-554690 GCF_000187445.1 Streptococcus sp. C150
CTGGCAATATCTGTTAGTGTACACCTTTTCAGTAAGGAGCTGTGCAACTTTTTGCCGGACTAGATTGGAGATTTGGCAGTTTTTCTCAACGATTGATGTCTTAGCTACCGTGACTCTCCTACAACTTTTACACTGGAAACGACGCTTTTTTAAGACGTAATAGTGTAGGTGTTCCAGCTTGTTCAAGGAGAGGAATTTTTAGAAGGTTTTTGAAAGTCATATTTGATCATCTTTCCTTGGCAGTGAGGACATAGTGGTGCAGGGTAATCGAGTGTTGCTTGAACCTCGATGTAGGTATCTTTTTCAAAAACAAGAGAAATAATGATATTTGGGTCTTTAATTCCGATTAATTCTGTGGTATTCTTAATAAGTCTCATAAGTTCTTCCTAATGATGGTTTGGTTGCTTTTCATTATAGTTCTTATGGGACTTTTTGTCTGCATTCAAAAAGCTCTATAATCTCTATGGTGGTTTTACCCACTACAGAAATTATAGAGCCATAGAAAGAAGGTCCTAGGGATCTTCTTTTTTTGTGCAAAAACGAAGAACTTTGTATATTGCATTTTGATATTAGGCTCCCAGTATCAGTGAAGAATCACAGTCTTCAACATCATAATGATGGAAAGAAAGTCTATCTTGACAAAATACCTCTATATGATTATAATTATGTTTATAAACATATAGATACTAAACTTTAGATACAAGTTACAAAAATAAGGAGGTATGGTTATGGCCACAAAAAATATTTATGTTGCAGAAGCAGATCTACACTTATTTGATGATGCTGCCAAGTACGCTGGAAGTGTTTCTGCAGCTGTGATACAGGCACTTCAGGACTTTCTAAGTATTCAACGCAACAAAAGCGAAGGATATGACAAGATTGAGTTAAATCTCTATGAAAAAGGGGTAAGAAGAAAGGTAATGTTCTATGGTATGGAGATTACTCGTGTAAAACGTCCAGTAGACGGTGGAATAAGGATTGACACGATTTATAAAACTGCAAAAGGGCAGCTTGCAGTGGCAACCAAGGTTCGCAAGGAGCTTCCGAATTGGGCGAAAGGAAATCCACACGTATGGGAGAACCCGCAGTCTTGGTCACATGATTTTTGGAATCTGGGGGACAGAGTGTTAAACGTATATCCGGACATAGAGAGCCTAAAAGAGAAGGATGCGTATCTTGCTGAGTGCTGCGAATCTTCTCTTTCGGAAAGGCCTTATGAGTTTTTGGATATTTAGATTAGGTATAAATACTAGATTTATAGAACTATAACAAGCAAATAATGAGATAGCTTTGTGTTTATATATCATATGGGTTTCAGAGATGAAAAGAAGGAAGCTTTAATTAACATTGCTATGGTATATTTATCTGGTGTTCGGGATTATCGTCTTTCTCCTCGCGGTTAATGTAAATCATGTTCAAAAATTGATATTAAAAAAAGCGGAGCGACTCTTAGACGAGTCTGTTCATACCGGAATTGTAGAATATCATTATTCCGTTGACGGGATTGAGAGCATTTCTCAGCTTGTGATCAGCAAAAATTATTGAACCGCATATAAGGGCTACGCTACTAAGGGGCAATATATATACGAAGTAACCATAGTAAGGGTGGTATTATTTTACATCATGGGCAGTAAGGGGGTATGAGATGGCGCTGATTACTAAAATCAAAGCCTATCGCGAACAGGCCGGAATAAAACAATTTTTAATATTTTTTCTATTTTGGGGGCAAAATCCCGACATCTACATCTAGTAACGCTATCCAGCATCACGTTCACAACTTGACGATATAGAGCTTTCTTAATATTATTTAGTTAAATATATTTTAAGTGGGGTGAAAGGATGATTAACTTTTCTTGCAAATAATCTTAAAAAAGCAGCATTACCAGTATGTATGGTATTGTTGCGCCCATTGCGAGAAAGTTAAATTCTATTTATCCAGAATATCTTAGTAGCATCACTCTCATGGAGTGGTTCCATTTTGCTATGATGAGCTGCAAGAATTAACTTTCTTGCGGCTCTGTTTTTGTTTTTTGTGGCTCTATATCTCTAGAGTCATTAAACTTCTTTAAAGATTTAGGGCTATTTTGGACAAATAGTGATTAGCTATTCGTTAAGTAAGTGAGGTTTTTATTCCAGAAGTGTGGTAGTTTAATCTTATTTAGTGTTGTTAACGATTTAGCTTTATTCGGAATGGATACCTTATGAAAAATAAGGAATTTTTTGAATTTTAATAATATGCATAAAACCCTCATTTTGAAATCGAATTACCGAAAATAATGAAATCTTGATTTTCTTTTTACAGATAATTCTAAAAAATGATAGTTATACATAGGTATGGTAATATAACCTAGAAAAGCATTATATTTATGCTGTATTAGCAATATTTGTTGTTTTTGATTTAAGATTAATTTAAAATATTTGAAAATATGAGCAAATATTCCCACAAATATTAGGAAATTTGTTAGAATGTATAACGATTAGTATTTTTGAATACTTTTAATCTCATTGAGGGGTGAGATACTTAAATGCATAAATGTGGAGGATTACCAAAGTGGGTAAAGATTTATTTAATGATCGAATTAGTCGATTTTCGATTCGTAAATTGAATGTAGGAGTTTGTTCGGTTCTGTTGGGAACTCTTGTTATGGTTGGTGTTGCAAATCAAGTTTCAGCTGATGAAACTAGCAACCAAACCCAAGTAGAAGATGTGACCAATACATCTGCAGTAGCAAGTGAAGGAACACAGTCTCAGAACACTGTTGCAACTCAAGCTTCGGCTGAAGTCGCAAATATTTTATCTAGTTCTGAGGCAAATAGTCAGTCTCAAGCTGTTTCAACAGCTAGCCAAATAGTCTCTGAAGCATCAACGACACCAGCTTCTAGTGAAGCAACATCTCAGGCAGCTGTTTCTACTTCGGAGACATCAGCTAGTTCTGTACAATTTTCAAATAGTGTTGCTGGTACTGTGAATGTAGCTAGTAGCACGACTGGCGCTTCAACGACAGCATCTAGTTTAGCAGCCACTTCTGAATCACAAGCCTCAGCCTCAGCATCTGAAGCGCAAAATGTGAACGTTGAAGTAGAGGCTTCTAGTAGTAACTCCCTTTCTGGAGGGGTTGAATCTCCAGTAGTGGAACAACCAGTAGTGACAGCTGAAACTTCTGGCAAACGTCGTAGTCGTCGTTCTATTGGTGATCCAAATGATCCAAACCTCATCGGAGATGATGTCCAAGATGCCACTTCAACTCCTAAAGAAACAAAACCAGGTTTCACAACAAATATCAAAGCTACAGACTTGGCCAGCCAAATCTCTTGGTTGGACTTTGGTGATACAGCCAACTGGACTGGAACAACGACGACATCGAGTGGGAATCTTGCCCTTCAAGTAGGATCTACCTACACCAAAGAAATCATGCCGGGCTATGTGGTAACCATCAAAGTTAAATCTTTAAAACCTTTCCAAGCGACAGAAATCTACAAAAAGCGCTTGGAAGACCGGGGAGCGACAGAAGCTGAAAAGGCTACCTATGACCCCAATGCTAGAAATGGTTATGTGAATGGGGCTACTTCAAATTATACCAAAGCAGCTTTCAGTGCTGGTGAAGAAGCCAAAGTTATTGCCGAAGCTCAAAACCAATGGACAGAAATACGAAAAGAAGGCATCAATACTGGTACTAAAAAAACAACCATCAGTTCCGAGTTTGACGGTGGCAATATTGGGGTCCAGTTTGAAATTTCTGCGACCTTCCGTGGAAAAGTGGTCAAACCTGCCATTGTCATGGCGGATGGTGAGTCCGCTAACCCTGGTGAATTGGTTATGTTCACCACAAACGGAGAAGGTTGGCAACACATTGGGGAATGGTTAAAGAACAATAATAAAAATACGAAAACTTATATTCCACAAAATACAGACAATTTATTTGGTTCAAGCCCTTCCACTAATATAAATGGCATGAATCTCTATAGGACGAACCTTGACCAACTTCGACGTTCAACTCAAGTTGGACCGGATAAAAAAGCGGTTGCTTGGAAGTACTTTGGAAGTGCCGATTTAACAACTGGGGGTCTCGGAACAGGAGTGTTCGGGCCAAATATTTCTTCAAGTGATGTTGCTGTTCCCCTTGTTATGACCAAGGGGGCTTCTGAGATTGGACTTTATATCGTCTCAGGTGGGAAACAGTCCGCTATGTTTGGATTTTTCCCGCTTGATGAAGGGGATGCACCAGAGTCTTATGGTAAGGCTATCCACTCTATCGCAACCGTTGATGGGATAACAGGTAAAAAAGTCAACCAACCTTATCTTGGTCACTTGAGCCCAGATATGGATGAAAACAATGCACTTGATTGGTTTGGTGATGACAAGGCAACGACAGCTGATGAAGGAGTTGATCAATTGCTCCCAGCTGAACTCAAAGGGACAACCAATGAGATGATCAAAATGGATCGTACGCATCCAGGAAACTACACCATCACTCTTGAAGCCCATACAGATGGGGCGCCTCAAGCCAATATTTATGGCTGGATTGACTTTAACCAAAACGGTACCTTTGATGAAGATGAACGCTCTGACTTGGCTACTATTACCAAGGATGGATCTGTTACTCTAAGATTCACCAAGAGCAAAACCTATATCGATCCAAGTGTCAATGAACTAGGCGTCCGCGTGCGAATTGCTAAGGATGCTGTTCAAATCGAAAGCCCTACAGGAATGGCTTTCTCAGGGGAAGTTGAAGATTTCAGAACTCAGGTTACTCACCCACCAAAAGGAGAAGTCAAAGAAACAACTGGTCTTCAAGGCGAAAAACAAAGCTCTACTGTAGCCTTTACGGCTCGTGGTCTCTATAAGTATAGTCTTACAGATAAGGCTCAGATTGACGAGACAGTTGCTCCTCAGATGGTGGACAACCGTACTGGTCAAGTCGTAACACCTGGAGCAGATGGCTATTATGCTGTGGCTGGTCAAGGGAAATACAAGATCACTCCAAACGGGACTGCTGTGGATGTTGAGTTCATTCCTGAAGATCACTTCCTAGGAACAGCAGATGGTATTTCTATCCGTCGTACAGATACCAATGGCTATGACACAGGTTGGTCTACTAAATTCCCTGACATGGAAGCCAATGTCGATACGGCCATCAATACCATGGACGGTCTTTACATCCCAACGGTTACTCCAAAAGATATCGAAGGCGAAAGCAAGACGTCTACCGATGTGCAAGGAGCAACCCAAACTGGTACACCAACCTTTAACGTAGTAGGAACTAACTTAGATGGTAATAAGGTTGCTATCACTCCAAGTGCGCTATATCCTGCTAAATTGGTAGACCCAGCAACTGGTCAACCGACAAATGCGCTTTCTGTTAAGGTGGCAGGAGAAGGAACTTACACTATCGATGATACGACTGGTAAAGTGACCTTCGTTCCAGAACCTGGTTTTACAGGCACTGCGAATGGCGTAACGGTGACCTTGTCTGCTCCTGTTGGACGAGATAAAGATGGTACGATTCGTGATGAGTACGTTAAGACAGCGACTGCTAAGTACACTCCAACGGTAACACCAATTACGGTTACTCCTACAAATAAAGTTTCTGCAGATGTTCAGAACGTTCCTCAAACACAAACACCAACCTTTGATTTAAGTAATGACAAGACAGCTCAAATCACAAGCAAGAAATTGGTGGATCCAACAACTGGTCAACCGACTGATGATGCAACTGTAACTGTAGCGGGAGAAGGTAGCTATACAATCGATCCAACGACTGGGGCAGTTACATTTACTCCAGAAAAAGATTTTGTAGGTACTGCAACAGGAGTAACTGTTCAGGCAACTGCTACAATTACAAATGCTAACGGTAAGACTGCAACCATCACATCGGATGCGACTTACACACCAACAGTTGTAGCAGCAGTGCCAACAGCTCAACCTGCTAAATCTAAGGATATTCAAGGTGCTACGCAAACTGGTACGCCAACCTTTGCAGGCACAACTGTTCAAGTCAACGGTCAAGATAAGGCTATTACCATCAAAGACAATAGCTACAAACTCTTGGATAAAGATGGGAACGAAGTAACCGGTACAACCCCAGCATATGCGGCAGACGGTACAACTGAAATCGGTACCTTCTCAATTGATCCAGCAACTGGCCAAGTAACCTTCACACCGACTGATAAATCATACACAGGTGCTGTTACACCGGCTAAGGTTCAAGCTGAAAGCTCGAATGGTATCAAGGTGGCTACAACCTACACACCAGAAATCGTTCCAGTAAGTCCAACCGCAACACCAGCTGAGTCTACTGATATCCAAGGTGCCACACAAACAGGCAAACCTGAATTCCAAGGTGGAACAGTAAGCGTTGATGGCGTTGATAAGACAGTAGCCATCAATGAAGCTGTACCAGCGACATTTGACGATGGTACAAAAACTAAGACAATTCCAAACGTAGGTACTTACACAGTAGCAGCAGACGGAACAGTAACTTTCGTTCCAGAAAAATCATTTGTCGGAACTGCACCAGCAGTGACTGTTGTACGTGAAGATATGAACGGAACCAAAGCGCAAGCGACATACACACCTACAGTTACACCAGTTAAGCCTACTGCGGATCCAGCAACTTCAACTGGTAAGCAAGGTCAAGAACAAACAGGCAAACCAGTCTTCACTGAAGGTAATAGCCGTGTACCAATGAACGATAGGGTTGCTGCAACCTTTGATGATGGTTCAACGAC
This sequence comes from Streptococcus sp. C150, assembly GCF_000187445.1. Lineage (NCBI taxonomy): Bacteria > Bacillati > Bacillota > Bacilli > Lactobacillales > Streptococcaceae > Streptococcus > Streptococcus sp. C150. Next base: position 552,439 of record NZ_GL698449.1, read on the forward strand.
GAAGACAGTTCCAAACGTAGGTACTTACACAGTAGCAGCAGACGGAACAGTAACTTTCGTTCCAGAAAAATCATTTACCGGTGAAGCTCCAGCAGTGACTGTTGTGCGTGAAGACATGAACGGAACCAAAGCGAAAGCAACATACACCCCAACAGTAACTCCAGTAACCCCAACAGCGGCTCCAGCAGAATCAACAGGTCCTCAAGGTGTAGTTCAAACGGGAACAGTAACCTTCACAGAAGGTGATCCTGTCGCACCAATCGACAAAAATACCATTACCCTTCTTGATGAAAATGGTCAGCCAGCTGCGGCAGTATTTGCAAAATCACCGGCAGGTGTGATTATTGGTACATTTACGGTAGATAAGATTACTTCAGTGGTGACATTCACACCAAGTGATAAATCTTACTCAGGTGAAGTGGTTCCTGTTAAAGTTCGAGCTGCAGATACTAATGGTACAACTGTAGAAACAACTTATACACCTAAGATTACACCAGTTGTTCCAACTGCAGAAGATGCAACATCTACAGATATTCAAGGTGCGACACAAACAGGTAAACCAACCTTTACCGAAGGTGATAGCCGTGTGCCGATGGATGATGACACACCAGCGACTTTCGAAGATGGATCAAAAACTAAGACAGTTGATGGTGTGGGTACTTATACAGTAGCTGCTGACGGAACGGTGACTTTCAAGCCACTTCCAACTTATGTTGGAACACCTGAAGGCGTGACTGTGAAACGTGTCGATAAGAACGGTACGGCTGTAACAGCTAAGTACACACCGACAGTTACACCAGTAGTACCAAGTGCTACACCAGCAGTTTCAGAAGACGTTCAGGGTGCTACACAAACCGGTAAACCTGAATTTACTGCTGGAAATAGCCGTGTACCTATGAATGATGCTGTTTCTGCAACCTTTGACGATGGATCAAAAACTAAGACAATTGACGGCGTCGGTACTTACACAGTAGCGACGGATGGTACGGTAACCTTTGTTCCAGAACCAAGCTTCACTGGTACAGCACCAGCAGTGACTGTTGTGCGTGAAGATATGAACGGTACTAAAGCTTCAGCAACTTATACGCCGACAGTTAATCCAGTAACTGTAACACCAACTAATAAAGTATCTGAGGACGTTCAAAACGTTCCACAGACAGAAACACCTACTTTTGCCTTGAGCAGTGATAAGACAGCTCAAATCACAAGCAAGAAATTGGTGGATCCAACAACTGGTCAACCGACAGATAATGCAACGGTTACAGTAGCAGGAGAAGGTAGCTATACAATCAATCCTAGTACAGGGGCTGTAACCTTCACACATGAAAAAGACTTTGTCGGAACCGCTAAAGGTGTAACGGTCCAAGCAACTGCAACTATTACAAATGAAAATGGTAAGACCGCAACGATCACATCTGACGCGACATACACACCAACAGTTGTAGCAGCTGTTCCAACAGCTCAACCTGCTAAATCTAAGAATATTCAAGGTGCTACGCAAACTGGTACGCCAACCTTTGCAGGCACAACTGTCCAAGTCAACGGTCAAGACAAGGCTATTACTATTAAGGACAATAGCTACAAACTCTTGGATAAAGATGGTAATGAAGTAACTGGTACAACTCCAGCTTATGCGGCAGATGGTACAACTGTGATTGGTAACTTCTCAATTGATTCGGCAACTGGGACAGTAACCTTCACACCGACTGATAAATCCTACACAGGTGCTGTGACACCAGCTAAGGTACAAGCTGAAAGTTCAAATGGTATTAAAGTTGATACAACTTACACACCAGAAATCGTTCCAGTGACACCTACAGCAACGCCAGCTGAAACCACTGACATTCAAGGTGCGACTCAAAAAGGCAAACCTGAATTCCAAGGTGGAACAGCAAACGTTGATGGCGTTGATAAGACAGTAGTAATCAATGAAGCTGTACCAGCGACATTTGACGATGGTACAAAAACTAAGACAATTCCAAACGTTGGTACTTACACAGTAGCAGCAGACGGAACAGTAACTTTCGTTCCAGAAAAATCATTTACTGGTACAGCACCAGCAGTGACTGTTGTCCGTGAAGACATGAACGGAACCAAGGCGCAAGCGACGTACACACCAACAGTTACACCAGTTAAGCCAACTGCAGAGCCAGCAACTTCTACTGGTAAGCAAGGTCAAACCCAAACAGGTAAGCCTGAATTTACTGAAGGTAATAGCCGTGTGCCAATGAACGACGATGTTCCAGCAACTT
>NZ_GL698449.1:555164-557354 GCF_000187445.1 Streptococcus sp. C150
CGACGATGTTCCAGCAACTTTTGATGATGGTAAAACAACTAAAACAGTTCCAAATGTTGGTACTTACACAGTCGCTTCAGACGGAACAGTAACCTTCGTTCCAGAAAAATCATTTACCGGCGAAGCCCCAGCAGTGACTGTTGTGCGTGAAGATATGAACGGAACCAAGGCTTCTGCAACCTACACACCAACCGTAACACCAGTAACTCCAACAGCGACTCCAGCTGAATCTACTGGTCCTCAAGGTTTGGTTCAAACGGGTACAGTAACCTTCACAGAAGGTGATCCTGTTGCGCCAATCAACAAGGATTCTATTACCCTTCTTGATGAAAATGGTCAACCAGCTGCTTCAGTAGATGCCAAATCACCAGCAGGTGATGTTATTGGTACCTACACCGTTGATAAAGAAACAGGTGTGGTGACCTTCACACCAACGGATAAATCTTATTCAGGTGACGTAGTTCCTGCGAAAGTGCAAGCAGCTGATACAAATGGAACAACAGTAGAAACAACTTACACACCTAAGATTACGCCGGTTGTACCTACTGCTGAACCTGCAACATCTACAGATATCCAAGGAGCCACTCAAACTGGTAAGCCAGTCTTTACTGAAGGCGATAGCCGTGTGCCGATGGACGATACCGTTCCTGCAACCTTTGACGATGGTTCAACTACCAAGACGGTCGATGGTGTTGGTACTTACACTGTAGCATCAGACGGAACAGTTACCTTCAAGCCACTTCCTACTTATGTTGGAACACCTGAAGGCGTAACCGTGAAACGTGTTGATAAGAATGGTACGCCAGCAACTGCAACTTACACACCAACTGTTACTCCAGTAACTCCAACAGCGACACCAGCTGAAACGTCAGGTGTTCAAGGGGCAACTCAATCTGGCAAACCAGTCTTCACTGAAGGCAACAGCCGTGTACCAATGAACGATGCTGTTCCAGCAACCTTTGATGACGGATCTACTTCTAAGACAGTTGATGGCATTGGTACATACACAGTAGCAGCAGACGGAACTGTAACTTTTGTTCCAGACCCAAGCTTCACTGGTACAGCACCAGCTGTAACCGTTGTTCGTGAAGATAAGAACGGAACCAAAGCCTCTGCAACTTATACACCAACTGTAAATCCAGTCACTCTTACTCCAACAAACAAAGTTTCTGAAGACATTCAAAATGTCCCTCAAACAGAGACTCCTACATTTGCTTTGAGTGATGATGAGACTGCTCAAATTACAAGCAAGAAATTGATTGACCCTGCAACAGGTCAACCAACAGATGAAACAAGTGTGACAGTGGCAGGTGAAGGAACTTATACAATTGATCCTACTACAGGAGCGGTTACCTTTACTCCTGAAAAAGACTTTGTTGGGACAGCTAAAGGTGTAACTGTTCAGGCAACTGCGACAGTTACAAATGAAGCTGGTAAGACTTCAACTATTACTTCAGATGCAAGTTACACACCAACAGTTGTAGCAGCTGTTCCAACAGCTCAACCAGCTACATCTAAAGACATCCAAGGTGCAACTCAAACAGGAACTCCAACCTTTGCAGGTACAACAGTTCAAGTTAATGGTCAAGACAAAACAATCACCATCAAAGACAACAGTTACACATTGTTAGACAAAGATGGTAACGAAGTTTCAACGACACCAGCTTATGCGGCAGACGGTACAACTGAAATCGGTACTTACTCAATTGATCTAGCAACTGGTCAAGTAACCTTCACACCAACTGACAAATCTTATACAGGTCAAGTAACGCCTGTTAAGGTTCAAGCTGAAAGCTCAAACGGTATCAAGGTAGATACAACTTATACACCTGAAATCGTTCCAGTAACACCGATAGCGAAACCAGTTGAAACTACTGATATTCAAGGTGCTACACAAACAGGTAAACCTGAATTCAAGGGTGGCACTGTAACAGTAGACGGCGTTGAGAAAACAGTAGACATCAATGAAGATGTTCCAGCAACATTTGACGATGGCTCAACTACCAAGACAGTAGATGGCGTTGGTACCTACACAGTAGCATCAGACGGAACCGTAACCTTCGTACCTGAGAAATCATTCGTCGGAACTGCACCAGCAGTGACGGTTGTTCGTGAAGATAAGAACGGAACCAAAGCTTCTGCAACTTATACACCAACTGTGACTCCTGTAACACCGACAGCGACACCAGT
>NZ_GL698449.1:557609-560013 GCF_000187445.1 Streptococcus sp. C150
CATTTGATGATGGCTCAACTACCAAGACAGTAGACGGCGTTGGTACCTACACAGTAGCAGCAGACGGAACCGTAACCTTCGTACCTGAGAAAACATTTACTGGAACTGCACCAGCAGTGACGGTTGTTCGTGAAGATAAGAACGGAACCAAAGCTTCTGCAACTTACACACCAACTGTAACTCCTGTAACACCGACAGCGACACCAGTTGAAACAACAGGTAAGCAAGGTCAAACTCAAACAGGTAAGCCTGAATTTACTGAAGGCGACAGCCGTGTGCCAATGAACGATGATGTTCCAGCAACATTTGATGATGGCTCAACTACTAAGACAGTAGACGGCATTGGTACCTACACAGTAGCAGCAGACGGAACTGTAACTTTTGTTCCTGAGAAAACATTCACAGGTAAAGCACCAGCCGTAACGGTTGTTCGTGAAGATAAGAACGGAACTAAAGCCTCTGCAACTTACACACCAACCGTAACTCCAGTAACTCCAACTGCAATACCAGCTGAATCTACTGGACCTCAAGGTCTTGTTCAAACTGGAACTGTAATCTTTACTAAGGGTGACGAAGTTGCTCCAATTAACAAGGATTCGATCACTCTTCTTGATGAAAATGGTCAACCAGCAACATCAGTAGAAGCGAAATCACCATTAGGTAACGTAATCGGTACATACACCGTTGATAAAGATACAGGTGTAGTGACTTTCACACCGACAGATAAATCTTATTCAGGTGATGTTGTCCCAGTTAAGGTTCAAGCAGCTGATGCCAATGGAACTACAGTTGAAACAACTTATACACCGAAGATTACTCCAGTTGTTCCAACTTCTGAAGATGCTACATCGACAGATATCCAAGGTCAAACACAATCTGGTAGACCAACCTTCACAGAAGGAAATCCAAATGTTCCAATTGATGGAGATACTCCAGCGACCTTCGAAGACGGCTCAATTACGAAGACCATTCCTGGTGAAGGAACTTACACTGTTTCTCCAGATGGAACCGTAACCTTCGTACCAGAAAAATCATTCACTGGAACTGCTACAGGCGTAACAGTGAAACGCGTGGATAAGAACGGTACTGAAATCACAGCTAAGTACACACCAACTGTGACACCAGTAACTCCAACGGCTACACCAGCTGAATCAACAGATATTCAAGGTGCTACTTAAACAGGTAAGCCTGAATTTACTGAAGGTGACAGCCGTGTACCAATGAACGATGATGTTCCAGCAACCTTCGATGATGGTTCAACTACGAAGACTGTCGACGGTGTTGGTACTTACACAGTAGCAGCAGACGGAACCGTTACATTCGTCCCAGAAAAATCCTTCGTCGGAACAGCACCAGCTGTAATAGTGGTTCGTGAAGATAAGAACGGAACAAAAGCTTCTGCAACTTATACACCAACCGTAACACCAGTTACCCCAACTGCAGAAGATACAACATCTACTGACAAACAAGGTCAAACGCAATCAGGTACACCAACCTTCACACCAGGTAATCCAAATGTTCCAATGGATGATGATACACCTGCAACATTTGACGATGGCTCAACTACGAAGACCATTCCAGGTGAAGGAACATACACTGTTGCTCCAGACGGAACCGTAACCTTTGTTCCAGAAAAATCATTCACTGGAGAAGGTACAGGAGTAACGGTTAAACGTGTCGATAAGAACGGTACTCCAGTTACTGCTAAGTACACACCAACTGTGACTCCAGTAACACCAACTGCAACACCAGCTGAATCTACTGGACCTCAAGGTATTGTTCAAACTGGAACAGTAACCTTCACTGAAGGTGACCCAGTTGCACCAATTGATAAGGATACCATTACTCTTCTAGACGAAAATGGTCAGCCAGCAGCTTCAGTAGATGCGAAATCACCAGCCGGTGACGTGATTGGTACCTTCACCGTTGATAAAGAAACAGGCGTTGTAACCTTCACACCGACTGATAAATCTTACTCAGGAGAAGTCGTTCCAGTTAAGGTTCAAGCAGCTGATATAAACGGAACTGTCGCTGAGACAACTTACACACCGAAGATCACTCCAGTTGTACCAACTGCTGATCCTGCAACATCTACAGACATCCAAGGCCAAACACAAACAGGTAAGCCTAAATTTACTGAAGGCGATAGCCGTGTACCAATGAACGATGATGTTCCAGCAACCTTTGATGATGGTTCAACAACTAAGACTGTTGAAGGTGTTGGAACTTACACAGTAGCAGCAGACGGAACAGTAACCTTTGTTCCAGAAAAATCATTTACAGGAACAGGTACAGGAGTAACGGTTAAACGTGTAGATAAGAACGGTACCCCAGTTACAGCAACTTACACCCCAACAGTAACTCCTGTGACACCAACAGCGACACCAGCAGAATCAACTGGTCC
>NZ_GL698449.1:560551-614629 GCF_000187445.1 Streptococcus sp. C150
CAGTTGCCGCAACTTACACCCCAACTGTGACACCAGTAACTCCAACAGCAGAATCTACAACTTCAATTGGAAACAAGGGCCAAACCCAAACAGGTAAACCAGTCTTTACCGAAGGCGATAGCCGTGTTCCAATGAATGACAAGGTTCCAGCAACCTTTGACGATGGCTCAACAACCAAGACTATCCCAGGTGTTGGTACCTACACAGTAGCAGCAGACGGTACTGTAACCTTCACACCAGAAGCTGAATTCACAGGAACTGCACCAGCAGTAACAGTGGTTCGTGAAGATGTGAATGGAACCAAAGCTTCTGCAACCTACACACCAACTGTACGTCCAATCACTAAGTTTGTGGACAAAGAAGGCAAGGAAATCCAAGGATATCCGGCTCTTGATGGTGAACAACCAAAAGCTGAGATTTCTGGTTACCGCTTCGTCGAAACCAAGAAATTGCCAAATGGTGATTTCGAACACGTCTACGAAAAAGTGACAACTTCTTATGTGGACGAAAATGGCACTCCAATTCCAGGTTACCCAACAGAAGAAGGCCAACAACCTAAGAAAGATATTCCAGGTTATGAATTTGTGAAGACAGTTGTAGATGAAAATGGTAATACCCAACACATCTACAAGAAGACCGTGACTCCAACACCAGTACCGGATTCAACACCGACACCAGAGCCACAGCCAACTCCACAAGCAAAACAAGAAGAATCTGTTCTTCCAGAAACAAAAGAAGAAGCAAGCTTCATCAATCCAACTGATGAAAATGCTCAACTTCCAAAAACTGGTAGTGAAGATTCAAACCTTGCAATCTTTGGTTTAGCAAGTCTTCTTGCAGGATTTGGACTTTACGGCACGAAACGTCGTAAACGCTAAAATAAGCTTTGTTCGTAAAGATATCAAGGTTTTTCGAAGTCAAAGCAAAAATAGCTCTCCTGTCAAAATGACAGGAGGGCTATTTGTATGCTCTTGTAAGCTTTTATTTCAAGTCGTCAAAGTTGACTTTGCCTCCCTAGAAGCGTAAGCTAGAAGTTAAATAAAGGAGGTCTATCTATGATTGAAGTCACTTATCTAAATACAGCTAAGCAAGAAAAACATGTTTCTTATGAAAATTACAATGAGTTTGTACGAGCGCAGCAGGCCTGTTGGATTGAACTTCCTGATTCAACACCAGTAACCAAGGTAACTATTAATGGTCATGATATTGACTTTAAGGGACCTTACGGTGAACTCTATTTCTACATAATGAAGCTAGACTTAAGTCAATACCAATAAACAGAATCGGACATTACGTTCCGGTTCTTTTTTTCTACAAGACAATTTTTATAAATTAAGAATATTGCTAATTGACTGAAAATGACTTACAATAGAAAAGAAGAATTTATAGAAGGAGATAAATATGAAAAACAAGCGTTTAATTTGGACTTTGGTTTTCTTAGCTATCTTGACGCTCGGTTCTATTGGAACAGATCTTTTCAAAAAAGAACATCAAAATGCTAATAGAGTTGTCAAAGTTGGAATCCTCCAGTTCGTGACGCACGAGGCCTTGGATCAAATTGAAAAAGGTGTCGAAGATGGTCTTAAAGAAGCTGGTTATAAGGGAGACAAGGTTCAAATCACCTTATTAAATGCTGAAGGGGACCAATCTAAAATCCAAACCATGTCTAAACAATTGGTTAATGACAAGAATGACGTCGTTATCGGTATTGCTACACCAGCAGCACAAGGGCTAGCGGCAGCTACCAAGGATATTCCAGTCATTATGGGAGCTATCTCAGACCCTGTTGGGGCCAAATTGGTTAAAAACCTTAAACATCCAGAAGGCAATGTTACGGGTACATCCAATCAAGTGCCTATTAAACAAACAGTGGAGTTGGTTAAGTCCTTGACGCCAAATGCCAAAACCATTGGTATTCTCTATGCTTCTAGTGAGGATAACTCCAAATCACAGGTTGAAAGCTTTAAGAAATACGCTGAAAAAGATGGTTTAAATGTGGTTGAATATGCCGTCCCATCAACCAATGAAATCAACACAACCATGTCAGTCATGACTGGTAAGGTAGATGCTATTTGGACACCTCAGGATAATACCATTGCCTCAGCCTTTTCTACAGTTGTTTCCCAAGCAAACCAAGCTAAGATTCCAGTTTATACGACTGTTGATACTATGGTTAAAGAAGGCGGTCTGGCTTCAGTTGCTCAAAGCCAATATGAGCTTGGAAAAGCCACAGCCCGTAGTGCCGTTAAGGTTCTTAAAGGTAAAAAAGTGAAGGATGTCCCAGTTGATGTGATTGATGATGGAACACCGACCCTTAACCTCAAAGTAGCTCAAGACCTCAACATCACTATCCCTGAAAATGTGCTTAAGCAGTCAGACATTGCTGTCAAGGCTGATAAATAAGGAGGACTTATGATTATTTCATCTATTTATCAGGGGCTTCTATACGGTATCCTAGGTCTTGGGATTTACATGACCTTCCGTATCTTGGATTTTCCTGATTTGACAACAGAAGGTTCTTTCCCACTAGGTGGGGCAGTAGCAGTAACCCTTATGAATTTTGGTTGGAACCCCATTCTTGCGACCTTGGTTGCTGTCCTGGCTGGATGTGGTGCTGGACTTGTGACTGGTCTCCTCTATACTAAGGGTGAAATTCCTACTATCTTGGCAGGGATTTTGGTTATGACCTCACTTAATTCAGTCATGCTTATGATTATGGGTAGAGCCAATCTTGGTCTTCTTGATATTAAAACGATCCAAGATTTACTTCCTTTCAGTAAGGACTACAACCTCTTGATTGTTGGTCTCTTAGCCGTAACCATAGTCATTGCTGCCTTGATTGTCTTTCTTAACACGCGCCTAGGGCAAGCCTATATTGCTACTGGTGATAATCGAGACATGGCCAAATCTTTTGGTATTAACACAGACAATATGGAAGTGATGGGACTTGTCATCTCAAATGGTATTATTGCTCTCTCAGGAGCCTTGATTAGTCAACAGGACGGGTATGCCGACGTTTCCAAAGGGATTGGGGTTATCGTTATCGGACTTGCCAGCATTATCATTGGTGAGGTCTTGTATGCGACCAACTTGACCTTGTTGGAACGCTTGATTGCCATCTGTATTGGTTCTATCCTCTACCAATTCCTCTTGACTGGTGTTATTGCTCTTGGCTTTAACACCAACTACCTGAAACTCTTCAGTGCGATTGTTCTTGCCCTCTGCTTGATTTCGCCTGTCCTACGCCGAAAATTCTTTAAGGGGGTGACCTTATCACGATGACAGCAATTGTAGAACTCAAAGATGCGACTGTTAAGGTTAATAACGGTTTTGACACCGAAAAAACAATTCTGGACCATGTTAATCTCACTATTAGGGAAGGTGATTTTATTACTATTCTCGGTGGAAATGGTGCCGGAAAATCAACACTCTTTAATGTCATTGCAGGAACCCTCATGTTGACCAGTGGTCAGATTTTTATCATGGGTGAGGATGTTACGGCTCTTCCTGCTGAGAAGCGTGCCAAGTACCTCTCACGTGTTTTCCAAGATCCTAAAATGGGAACAGCTCCTCGTATGACCGTTGCGGAAAACCTTTTGATTGCCAAATACCGTGGCGAAAAACGAGGCCTTAAATCACGCCAAATTCATCTCTACACAGAGGAATTTCAAGGTCTGATTGAACGGATCAGTAATGGTCTGGAAAAACACTTAGAAACACCAGCAGGTCTTCTCTCAGGTGGTCAGCGCCAAGCCCTCAGTCTCTTAATGGCGACCCTTAAACGTCCTGAGCTCTTGCTCTTAGACGAACATACCGCAGCCTTGGATCCCAAGACCAGCGTGGCTCTTATGGAGCTGACTGATGAGTTTGTAACGGGTGACCACTTAACTGCCCTTATGATTACCCACCATATGGAAGATGCCCTTAAATACGGAAATCGTCTAATTGTAATGAAGGATGGTCAAATCATCAAAGACCTCAAAAAGGAAGAAAAAGGTCAGTTGGATATCACAGACTACTACGCTATGTTCGAGTAGGTCTAGCCTGACTCTAAATTGTAAAATAAGCCAAAAAGTTGTATACTTAAAGGGTATGCAACTTTTTGTTGTGGCCTGTAAATCGACAAGGAGACTGTTCGCACGAACGTTCAGCTTCTTGGACCGTCTGTAAAAATAGGCTCTAGAAGAGAGTCAAACTAAAAAGGAGAAAAACAAGCATGAGCGATATTAAAATTATTGCCCTAGGTGGAGTTCGTGAAAATGCTAAAAACCTCTATATTGTTGAGGTTAACGACTCTATCTTTATTTTGGATGCTGGTCTAAAGTATCCTGAAAATGAACAACTGGGTGTTGACTTTGTCATCCCTAACTTAGACTACTTAATTGAAAATAGAGACCGTATTCAAGGGATTTTCTTGACGCACGGACATGCTGACGCTATTGGAGCCCTACCTTATATCTTGCAAGAAGTTAAGGCACCAGTCTTTGGATCATCACTCACTATTGAGTTGGCTAAGCTATTTGTGAAAAATGCTGGCGTTAAGAAATTCAATAACTTCCATGTTATTGATGCAGAAACTGAAATTGAATTTGAAGATGCAGTAGTCTCATTCTTCAAGACAACCCACTCTATCCCAGAATCAATGGGTGTTGTTATTGGTACAGACCAAGGCAATATCGTCTATACTGGGGACTTCAAATTTGACCAAGCAGCCCGTCCTTACTACAAAACTGATTTGGGACGTTTGGCTGAAATCGGTCGTGATGGCGTTTTGGCTCTATTGTCTGACTCAGCGAATGCGACAAGCACTGAACAAACAGCGTCTGAAGCTGAAGTTGGTCAAGAAATGGACCATGTGATTGCCGATGCTGAAGGCCGTGTGATTATTGCTGCTGTTGCCTCAAACTTGGTTCGTATCCAACAAGTCTTTGACTCAGCAGCTGACCATGGACGTCGTGTTGTCCTTACTGGTTTTGACGTTGAAAATATTGTCCGTACAGCCATACGTCTTAAAAAATTGACCGTTAATCATGAAAAACTGATTGTCAAACCTAAAGATATGGACAAGTTTGAAGATCACGAGTTGATTATCCTTGAAAATGGTCGTATGGGTGAACCTATTGATGGCCTTCAAAAGATGGCTGTTGGTCGTCACCGCTACGTTCAAATCAAAGAAGGCGATTTGGTTTATATCGTAACCACACCAAGTATTGCCAAAGAAGCAATAGTAGCACGTGTCAACAATGCTATTTATAAGGCTGGTGGTTCTGTTAAGATGATTACGCAAAGTCTGCGAGTGTCTGGCCATGCCAACGCCCGTGAACTTCAACTCATGATTAACCTTCTTCGCCCACAGTATCTATTCCCTATCCAAGGTGAGTATCGTGACCTTCAAGCTCATGCTGAGTTGGCTTTGGAAGTTGGTCTTCTTCCTGAGAATATCTACATTGTCAAACGTGGTGATATCATGCACTTGTCTGAGGATCAAGGTTTCCTTCATGAAGGAGCTGTCCCAGCTGGTGATGTTATGATTGATGGTAATGCTATCGGTGATGTTGGAAATATCGTCCTTCGTGACCGTAAGGTCTTGTCTGAAGATGGTATCTTTATCGTAGCCATCACGGTTAACAAGAAGGAGCGCAAGATCGTTTCTAAGGCGCGTGTGAACACACGTGGATTCGTCTATGTTAAGAAGAGTCGTGACATTCTGCGTGAGTCTGCTGATATTGTCAATGCGACTGTTGAAAATTACTTGGCAGGAGATAGTTTTGATTGGGGAGAACTTAAAAGTGCTGTTCGTGATGATGTCGCTAAGTTCCTCTTTGACCAAACCAAACGTCGCCCAGCAATTCTTCCAGTCGTTATGGAAGTACGTTAATCAATGATTATCGTCTGAGTGTGTTACTTACATTCATTGATATTAGGAAGTCTTATAAGACTGTTTTGAAAAAGCAAAAGCTGGGTCAACCCAGCTTTTCTATCATTAAGAAAGGAAAAGACAAATGGCTTTTTTTCAAATTGAATATTCATCTGACGTTCTAGGACAGTACCGCCAAGTAGATGTCATTTATCCAGACCGTGATCAAATTGCAGAAACCGAAAGCGATACGGATATTCCAGTGCTTTATCTCCTACATGGCATGGGGGGAAACCATAATTCTTGGGCTTTCCGTACCAATATTCAGCGCCTTCTTCGAAAGACCAACCTCATCGTCATTATGCCTAATTCTGAAAATGGATGGTATACCAATACGAATTATGGAGTTCGCTATTACGATGCCATTGCCAAGGAGCTTCCACAAGTCATGCAGCGTTTCTTCCCAAGTATGACGAAAAAGCGTGAAAAGACTTTTATCGCTGGGCTTTCTATGGGTGGCTATGGTTCTTTCAAACTAGCCTTAACGACCAATCATTTTGCTTGTGCAGGTTCATTCTCGGGTGCTCTTGGTTTATCAGCAGAGATAATGACAGATGAGACCAGTGAGTCTAAGGCATACTGGCAAGGTGTTTTTGGCGACTTGAAAGGAAAAGACATTGCGCAACACAAACTGGTGAATCTAGCTAAACAACATGACAAGAAAACCAAATTCTTTGCTTGGTGTGGACTGGAGGATTTCCTTTTTGATTCTCAAGAGCAAGCAGTTGCTGATTTGAAGGCTCTTGGCTTAGATATTGACTACCATACAGACCATGGAAGACATGAATGGTATTATTGGGAAAAACAATTGGAAGCTTACCTAGAATGGTTGCCAATTGATTACGTTAAAGAAGAACGTTTGTCTTAATCAATCTTGTAACATCTTGTCAAAGAGATGATAAAAGCTTAAACTTATATTTTTTACTTGTCAGAACTATTAGAGCTTGATATACTAGGGAAAGCTTCGAAAAGGAGGCTCAATAATGAAAAAATTCGTTAGAGTAATCTACCGTATTCCCAAACTCATTTTACAATTTATTTGGAATCTTATTTGGGGCCTATTTAAACTTGCCCTTATCCTAGCCTTAGTTGGTTACGGACTTATCTATTATGCAAACAACTCTCAAAGCACACTAGCTACCAATATTAATCAAGCCTTTCGACAAGTTGAGTTAGGTTTTAGTGGTAACAGTACTAGTGATGTTGAAAAATCAGTCTCCAATCTCTCAACGACAGATACTATACCTGAGTCAAATGGGGCAAGATGGGCACAAAATACAGCCAGCATCTATATTCAGTCTACTGATGAAACCATGGTCGCTGCATATAAGGAGGCTATCACAAATTGGAATAATACAGGTGCTTTTATCTTTACCTTTACAGATGATGCCTCAAAAGCTGATATCGTAGCGACAGACTATTCGGATGCTAACTCACAGGCAGCGGGTCTAGCAGATAGTCAGACCAATGTTGTGACCAATCGGATTACCCATGTGGAAGTCAAACTCAATCGTTATTTCCTTTTGAACCCTGATTTCGGCTATACCCATAAACGTATTGTCAATACAGCTGAACATGAATTGGGCCATGCCATTGGCTTAGACCACGATGATTCTAGGGCTTCAGTCATGCAGTCAGCAGGGTCTTATTACGGTATTCAACAGACCGATATTGATCGGGTTCATGCTCTTTATGCTAATTAAGGAGGTTTGTATTGCATTTTTTAGAACGCCTTGCTAGACGTTATCCCATGCAGACCTTTCTCTTTCTATTTAATACCGGGGTCTTTACCTGGTTGCAAACAACGGGAACTATGATTGCACACCGCTTAGGCTTGTCAGGAGATGGTATTTGGATCTATATTCCTGACTGGCTTAAAATAGTGACTCGTCATTCTATGGAGAGTATTCAAACACTATATGGTACCTCGGGTTGGACTTGGTTGATTATTTCCATGCTTCTAACTTGGCTGGTGACCTTTCTTAGAGGTTTGATGAGAGCAGTGATTTTAATTCTGTTAATTGGTGTCGGCCTATGGTTAGTCTACCGACACTTTGAATTATTACAAAATTTGAAACTGTCCTAGTAGGGCAGTTTTAGTTTCCTCTAACAAGTGACTTGGCTATCAAAACATAGACTATTTTCTGTAGATGAAATGAGATAGTTCCTTTAATAATTTCAGAACGAGCTGTAGCCAAGACTTTTCGTTGTGAGAAAAGTGCCTAAAGTTTAAAAGCTTTAGGCACTCGGAAGTTTTGAGACACTAGGCTCAAAACTTAGCTATGGAATTCCGAAGGAAGTCGCTAGCGTCCGCACTCACCTAAGAAAAGTCTAAAAAGAAGAATTAATGTCAATTTAAAACTGCCCATCAGGGCAGTTTTTTGATTCATTAGCCCGTTCATTTTCTTTAAAAATATGGTATAATATAGCTAATTTATTAATTTGGAGGACATTATGGCTTTAGCAAAAATCGTTTATGCCAGTATGACCGGTAACACGGAAGAAATCGCAGATATTGTTGCCAAAAAATTGGAAGAATTGGGTCACACTGTTGATGTAGACGAGTGTACAACGGTTGATGCCGCTGATTTTGAAGATGCGGATATCTGTATTGTTGCAACTTACACTTATGGTGATGGAGAGTTGCCGGATGAAATCGTTGACTTTTACGAAGATTTGGCTGACCTTGACTTGTCAGGTAAGATTTTCGGTGTTGTAGGTTCAGGAGATACCTTCTACGATTATTTCTGTCATTCAGTAGATGAGTTTGAAAATCAATTTACTTTTACAGGTGCGACTAAAGGTGCGGACAGTGTAAAAGTTGATCTCTCTGCTGAAGATGAAGATATCGAGAACTTAGAAGCTTTCGCTGAAAAAATTTCAGAGGCATTAGCATAGGGAACAAGCAGAGTTATTTCTGCTTTTATTGTAGTCAAATTTGGAGTTTTTATGAATGAAATAGAAAGAGATTTTAGGACGCAATCTCAACATCTTCTTTGGTCTGTTTGGCGAGGACTCTTGGTCGGTGTAGCTGCAGGTGCAGTCGTTAGCCTCTTTCGTTGGTTAATTGCTAAAGGGGCCCAAATCTCGGTATCTATTTACCAAGACGCCCTGAACCATCCAGTCCTTATTTTAGGAATTGTCCTTGTCAATTTGATATTTGCCATTTTGATTGGTTATCTCATAAAACAAGAAAAAGATATTAAAGGTTCAGGTATTCCCCATGTTGAAGGGGAACTGATGGGGCTCTTACATCCGTCTTGGTGGTCTGTTTTATGGCGTAAATTCCTAGGTGGTGTTCTTGGCATTTCAATGGGTCTGATGTTGGGACGTGAAGGACCGAGTATTCAGTTGGGAGCTATGACGGCGAAAGGTTTGTCCAAAGGCCTCAAACTTTCAGCCCGTGATCAGCGTGTCTTGATTGCTGCTGGGGCTGCCGCGGGTTTGTCAGCAGCCTTCAATGCCCCTATTGCCGGTCTCTTGTTCGTTGTTGAAGAAGTTTACCACCATTTCTACCGTCATGTTTGGGTTAGCGCCTTAACAGCATCTTTAGTGGCTAATGCTGTTTCCTTACGTGTCTTTGGACAGGAACCAGTCCTAGCCATGACAGAGAAATTACCTTTCTTTCCACTTAAGGATTATTGGATTCTATTGCTTTTAGGCATATTTCTGGGAGTTCTTGGATATGGCTACGAGTGGGTCGTTTTACGTATTGGCAAAGTTTACCAAGTTTTGGGAAAAATGTTCCATCTACCCCCACATTTTCATGGTCTTTTGACAGTGCTTCTTATCATTCCAGTGGGTCTTTATTTCCCAAATCTTCTCGGTGGTGGGAACGCCTTGATTTTAGCCTTAGATGGCCTGCGACCTGTTTTAACCGTAGCAATTCTTTACTTGGCAATTAGATTCATTTGGAGTATGTTGTCCTTTGGTTCAGGATTTCCTGGTGGCATTTTCCTTCCGATTTTGACCTTAGGTGCTCTTTCGGGAGCTGTATTTGCGGTAGGTTTTGAAAATCTAGGACTCATACATCCTGATCAGTTTCCTGTTTTTATTGTCCTGGGTATGGCTGGTTATTTTGGTGCAGTATCTAAGGCTCCACTTACGGCTATGATATTGGTGACTGAGATGGTCGGTAATCTTAACCAGTTGATGACTATTGGAGTAGTTACCTTGATAGCCTATCTGATTATGGATTTCATGGGAGGAGAGCCTGTTTATGAAGCCATGCTTCATGATTTGATTGCTCACACACCAAAGAAAGTAGACAAAACACCAACTATGATTGATTTACCTGTTAAGGACAATCTTGCGGGGCGTCTGGTTAAGGATTTAACTTTGCCTGAAGGGGTTTTGATTACAACTCAGATATATAAGGACCAATCTGAAATCGTTCACGGGGATACGCAATTAAAGGCAGGAGCTACTTTATATCTGGTTGCGGATGAAAGTCATATCAGTCAGATTAGAAAACTGTTTAACTAGCAAATTCAATGACTTGAGACTCTTTTCTCCTCAAGTCATTTTTGTTATAATGGATAGAACAAAAGGAGGTCATCATGGACTTAAATGAGATTCGCCAACAGATAGATGCTGTCGATAAAGACATTGTAGCTCTGTTGGAAGAACGTATGAAATTAGTAACTCAAGTAAGTGCTTATAAACAAAGCACCGGAAAGGCAATTTATGACCCAGAGCGTGAGAAAGCCTTGTTAAGTAAGGTAGCAGATAGTGTCGTAAATCCTGAGTACCAAAAGTCTATCGTAGCTAGCTTTGCAGATATTATGAAACATTCGCGCACTTATCAAGCAGGTAAGCTTGAAGGAAAGTAGGCTACTAGGATGAAAATTAGACAATTAAGTGAGAGTCAAGGTCTCTCATACTCCAATCTAGTGATCTTGAGTCTCTATGCTGTCTTTCTAGGAGTGATAGTTGGACTGATTGATGCTATTTTTGGTCGTGTTCTTATAGGACTTTCAGAATATCGGGACCACCATCTCTTTTATCTAGTTCCAGCGCTTCCTATTGCGGGGCTTTTGATTGTTTACCTATACCAAAGGTTTGCAGGCAAAGCAGCACAAGGAATGGGCTTAATTTTTAAGGTTGGTCACAATGAGGAGAAGCAGGTTCCTTTAAGATTAATCCCACTTGTGACAGTGACAACGTGGCTGACCCATCTTTTTGGAGGTTCGGCAGGTCGTGAAGGGGTAGCAGTACAACTTGGTGCCACAGTTTCCCATGCTTTTAGTCGTTACTTTAAGATACCTAACGCTTCACGACTATGCTTGACAATGGGGATGGCTGCTGGTTTTGGAGGGCTCTTTCAAACACCAATTGCTGCGACTTTTTTCGCCCTCGAAGTTTTAACCTTAGGTCAGTTAAGCCTTCCAGTCTTGATACCGACTCTAATAGCTTCGTTTGTTGCTAGTACTACCAGTCACCTCTTAGGTCTCGAAAAATTTAGCCATTTTGTAGCTAACGGTCTGGCGATAGACCTTGAAACTTTCATTAAATTAGCTCTTTTAGGTCTGGCCTTTGGTTTGGCTGGAAACCTTTTTGCCTATTTGTTGTCATTGGCTAAAAAGAAGGTTGCAACGATTCTCCCAAATCCTTACTATCGTGTTCTTTTGGGAAGTATCGTGTTAACAGCTCTACTCTTAATTTTGTGGAAAGGCCGTTATACAGGACTTGGAACAAATGTGATTGCTCTTAGTGTTAATGGTGGGACCATCTACTCATGGGACTGGCTTTTGAAATTACTCTTGACCGTTTTCACCCTATCTCTTGGTTTCCAAGGAGGAGAAGTGACTCCCTTATTTGCCATTGGAGCAAGTCTTGGTGCAGTTTTAGCACCAGTTCTAGGCCTTCCAATTCCACTTGTAGCAGGTCTTGGCTATCTGTCTGTCTTTGGTAGTAGTACCAATACCCTCTTAGCACCCATTTTTATTGGTGTTGAAGTCTTTGGACCAGCTAACGTCCTTCCTTATGTGATTGTTATGGCATTTGCCTATCTCATCAATCATAAGACTAGTATTTATGGTCAACAAAAAATGCTTGAAATGCAATAAGATACTAGACAAGCGAGTAATTTTTTGATAAGATACTAAGAGTGTGTAATGGACGCACAAAAATAACGGCTAATCCGCTGGGACACAAAGGTAGCTCTTAAGATTAGTAAGATAGGAGTATATAAAATGAATCCATTGATCCAAAGTTTGACAGAAGGTCAACTTCGTACTGACATCCCATCATTCCGTCCTGGTGACACAGTTCGCGTTCACGCGAAAGTTGTCGAAGGAACTCGCGAACGTATCCAGATCTTTGAAGGTGTAGTTATTTCACGCAAAGGTCAAGGGATCTCAGAAATGTACACAGTTCGTAAAATCTCAAGCGGTATCGGTGTAGAACGTACTTTCCCAATCCACACTCCACGTGTTGAAAAGATTGAAGTTGTACGCTACGGTAAAGTCCGCCGTGCTAAACTTTACTACTTGCGTGCTTTGCAAGGTAAAGCTGCACGTATCAAAGAAATCCGTAAATAATTTACAGATTTCAACAAAAAAATCTGTCCTCGTGGCAGATTTTTTCATAAGTCCTCTTAGTTAAATGGATATAACAACTCCCTCCTAAGGAGTCGTTGCTGGTTCGATTCCGGCAGGGGACATTTTTTAGCCTTTAACCATGCGGTTTTAAAGCGTTTTGTCCACATTCTGCCCCAAATTTTATTTAAAGTTGATTAACACCTGTTGCGAGATAGGTGTTTAGATTTGAAGACAAAGTCTTCATTTGAAACTTTCCTTAGGTGATGACGGACGTCAGCGAACTTCAAAGAAGTTCCATGACTAAGTTTTGAGCCTTAGGTCTCCAAACTTCCGAACACCTGAAACTTAATTGAGTTTCAGGCGTTTTCATCACAGTGGAAAGTTTCAATATAAGTTCATTTTCATTACTAACGTTAGGTAAGGGATTATTTTGAATTTATGAAGTAACTTTTTAGTAAGGTCTTGACAATATATATATATATATATATATATATAATAATCTTGTAATTTTTTATAGAAAAAGGAGATTATTGTGAAACAAACCTTCATCACTTCGTATCTAACATTTTATCTCAAAGCATCTGTAGCACTTGAAGGAGATTTTATCAAGACATCAAACCCTAACACTATTTTGAAAGTTATTCCTCTTGGAGCACAGAATAAAACGATTCCAGTGGATCATATCTCAAGTGTTGATGACTCATTCAGATTAGATTTTAAATCTTTTGCATGGGGAATTATCTTTGCTCTAGTTGGCTTTAATATGATGGGTTCATCTATTTTAGGAGGATTAATCCTAGCTGCTTATGGCATTTTGACAGTATTAAGTGCATTCCAGACTCTTTTGATTTTGAATCTAACTTCTGGAGGTGCACATGTATTGAGTGTTGTTGTTTTTGAAAAGTCAAAACTTTTGTCTTGCAAAGAAACAATTGAAAGTCTAATTCAACATCGTTACAATAATACAAATGTGACAGCAAATACTGACCGAGTTATTGAAGCTTTAAATAACAATAAGTAAACTGGTTTAATGAGTCTCTTTAAAAGAGGCTTTTTTATTGCGTTTTAAAGAAAAGATGATAGGAAAAGAATAAGAAATAATCATTTTTGATGTATGAAATAAACTTTTCTGAGGACATTTTATTGTGATAAAAAGGCCTGATATTTTTAATAACAGGCGATTGGAAGTTTGGAGAAGATATTGTTTTATCTAGTTTAGAAATTGAAATAGAAAAGGGTCAAAACTAATTGCGGATTGTGTTTTTATTTCATTCTGCAACTTAAAAAACTATTGAGATTTTCTTTAGTTTTTTCTTGACTGTGGTTATCACACCAGCTAACTTGCGAAAAAGAAATCTCTCTCTTCAATAAAAAAACCAGGTTTCCCTGGTCCTAACTATTAGCGGCTTACGCGACGGCGAGCTGCTTTTTTACGGTTTTCTTCGATGAAAGCCAATTTCTTTTCTTCTGGTTCGATAATTGTTTTTTTAACTGCGAAAACGGCACCTGCAACAGTAGCAGCAGTTCCGAGAACGCCAGTAGCAAGACCTTTAGCAAATGAATGTTTTTTAGCCATGAGACTATCCTCCGTATATGTTATAATATGCTTATATTATCTAAAAAAATATCTAGAATAGCAAGTGAAAACATTATGAAAACCAAACTTATTGTAGTGGCTGGCCCTACCGCTGTGGGGAAAACGGCACTTGGAATAGAGTTGGCCCAGCGTTTTAATGGCGAAATTATTTCAGGGGATAGCCAACAGGTTTACCGCCAATTAAATATAGGGACTGCAAAGGCTACTCCTCAAGAACAGGCAGCGGCAGTTCACCATCTGATTGATGTCCGTGATGTTGATGAATCTTATTCAGCCTATGATTTTGTGACTGAGGCGCAAATTGCCATTACTGATATTGTCAAACGTGGCAAACTTCCTATTATTGTTGGTGGTACAGGCCTCTATTTGCAAAGTCTTCTTGAAGGTTATCATCTGGGTGGTCAAGTGGATCAAGTTCAGGTGTTAGCCTATCGCTCTGAGTTAGAGCAACTTTCTGATTTGGAACTTTTTGAGCAGATCGATAGTTTAGGTATAGAAATCAAGGAGATTAATCGTCGTCGTGCCATTAGGGCTCTTGAGTTGCATCGCTTTTCTGATAATCC
This sequence comes from Streptococcus sp. C150, assembly GCF_000187445.1. NCBI lineage: Bacteria > Bacillati > Bacillota > Bacilli > Lactobacillales > Streptococcaceae > Streptococcus > Streptococcus sp. C150. The sequence goes on from NZ_GL698449.1 coordinate 575,171, forward strand.
TGAAAATACAGAGACGACTTTTGATCCTTTTATTATCGGATTAGACGATGAGCGCTCTCTGATTTATAAACGTATTAATACTCGTGTTGACAAGATGGTTGAACTTGGGCTTTTAGAAGAGGCTAAGTGGCTTTATGATAATTATCCTGAGGCCCAGTCGGCGCGTGGAATTGGCTACAAGGAGTTATTCCCTTATTTTTCTGGGAAACAAACTTTAGATGAGGCCTTAGAAAAGCTCAAGCAAAATACCCGTCGATTTGCTAAACGCCAATTAACCTGGTTCAGAAATCGTATGACGGTTAAGTTTTATCAGATTTCTAGTCCAGATTATCCTGAAAATGTGATTCAAGATCTTGCTTTATTTTTAAATGAAAGGGAAGGATAGGAGTAGGTGGTTCCTAGTTTTAAATACCTATCTTTGCTATAATAATAACTATGACTAAAGAAGAAAAAAATTCAGCTTATGAAATAATGATTGCCCAGGCAGAAGCACTTTTTGCTAATGAAGATAACGCTCTGGCCAACTTCGCCAATGCTTCGGCTCTCTTGAATACGACTTTGCCCAACTCAGTATTTACAGGCTTTTATCTGATGGATAATGTCAAAAATGAGTTAATCCTTGGACCATTTCAAGGTAAAGTGTCTTGTGTACACATTGCTCTGGAAAAAGGTGTTTGCGGTCAGTCAGCAGCTGAAAATAGGACTTTAATTGTAGAGGACGTCACCAAACATGCTAATTACATTGCTTGTGATTCTGCTGCTCGAAGTGAGATTGTTGTTCCAATGGTTAAGGATGGTAAATTAGTTGGTGTCCTTGATTTGGATTCTCACCAAGTAGGAGACTACGATGACGTTGATCAAGACTATCTTGAACAGTTTGTCAAAGTCCTACTTGAAAAAACAAATCTTACTTTTGCAATGTTTGAGGTTAACTAATGTATCAAGCCTTATATCGTAAATACCGTAGTCAAACTTTTGGCGAGATGGTTGGTCAAAAGGTGATTTCAACCACGCTAAAACAGGCGGTAGAGTCAGGAAAAATCAGCCATGCCTATCTCTTTTCTGGTCCACGTGGTACTGGTAAGACCAGTGCAGCAAAAATTTTTGCTAAAGCAATGAATTGTCCTAATCAGGTCGATGGTGAGCCATGTAACCATTGTGATATTTGTCGTGACATTACTAACGGCAGTCTCGAAGATGTCATTGAGATTGATGCGGCTTCCAATAACGGTGTGGACGAGATTCGTGAAATACGTGACAAATCAACCTACGCCCCAAGTCGTGCCACTTACAAGGTCTATATCATTGACGAGGTGCACATGCTGTCGACAGGTGCCTTTAATGCGCTTTTGAAGACCTTGGAGGAACCCACTGAAAATGTGGTTTTCATTCTTGCGACCACTGAGTTACACAAGATTCCAGCTACAATCTTGTCTCGTGTCCAACGTTTTGAATTTAAGGCTATTAAGCAAGCTGCTATAAAGGAACACTTGGCCTCAATTCTTAAGAAAGAGGGGATGACCTTTGATGACGAGGCTTTGACCATCATTGCCCGTCGTGCAGAGGGTGGTATGCGTGATGCCCTTTCGATTTTAGATCAGGCGTTGAGCCTTTCTTCAGACAATAATGTCAGTCAAGCTGTTGCGGAAGAAATCACAGGTTCTATCGGTCTGACTGCCTTGGATAGTTTTGTTGCTAATGTTCGTAATCAGGAAACCTCACAAGCCTTGTCAAATCTTGAAACACTCTTTGATAATGGTAAATCCATGAGTCGTTTTGCGACTGATCTCTTGGAGTATTTCCGTGATCTCCTTATTGTCCAAGCAGGTGGCGAAAATAGTCACCATAGTCCTCTTTTTGAAGAAAATTTATCCTTAGGACAAGACCACCTTTTTCAAATGATTGATACTGTGACAACCGCCTTACCTCAAATTAAGACAGGAACCCATCCCAAAATTTATGCGGAAATGCTGACGATTAAACTGTCTGAGACACATGCACAAGTCACACAAGAAATCCCAGAAAATTTACAAGAAGAGTTAGACCGTCTTCGTCATGAGGTAGAGGAACTTCGTAAGGCTCTCAAGGAAGGTCAAAGTCAGGGACAAGGACTAGCAGCGCCAACTCGAAAGGCAAAACCGACCTACCAGTATAAGGTTGACTCTGAGAAAATACTGACTATCATGCGTGAGACTATGGAAAATCCACAAAAGTCACGACAATGTTTGGATGCCCTTAAAGCAACTTGGTCTGAAATTTTGGATTCAATCAGTCCACAATATAGAGCGCTTTTGAATGGTTCAGAACCTGTTCTTGCCAACCAAGAAAATGCGATTCTGGCTTTTAATGCGGCTTTTAATGCTGAGCAGGTGATGAAACGTAGTAATCTTAACGCTATTTTTGGAAATATTATGAGTTCAGCGGCTGGTTTTTCACCTAATATCATGGCTGTCCCGAAAGCAGAATTTGAAAAACTTCGCACAGAATTCGCACGAAGCCTAAAATCCAAAGAAGAATTGGAAAAAGAAGATCGTGAAGAGTACATCCCAAAAGAACTTGAGTTCCTCTCTGATGTGGTAGAAATAGAGGACTAAAAAGGTCCAGTGGACCTTTTTAGGTCCGAGCCTAGAAATGAGAAAGTGAGGAAGGACCAGTGGACCTTTTTAGGTCTGAGCCAAGAAATGCAAAAGCGAGGAAGGACCAGTGGCCCTTTTTAGGTCCGAGCCAGAAATGAGAAAGCTAAAATTTTGCTCATACATTTGAAGCGTCAACCAATATATCTTACTCTCCAGCAGTTGTAAAAATGAAAAGAGCCTAGTTTACTTGTACTAGGCTCTGCTTATCTGATATAATGGACGTATGATACAACAAATATTGTTTATAACGCTTGAAACTATCTTTGAAACGGTTTGTTTTAATTACAGTTTACAGCATGGAAATTATTTTTTTACAGCCTTTTTTGGTTATCTACTCTTACGTCGTCTTTGGACCACTTATATTGTTTCACGTATTGCACGTGCAGCTAATAAGTCTACCAAGAAGTAAGGCTAACTTCGCCTGCGGTCAGCCATTTTCTCTGACCGTCGTCAGTAAGGACCAGAAGTTGCCCCTTGTCGCCAATTTCTTTGGCAATACCAGTATAAGATTTTCCAGCCTGTTCAAAAGTCACTTGTTTGTCTAAAACGAGGGACTTTTCTTTATAGACTTTGACCAAGTCCGCAGTTGGAATAGTTAAAAAGAGCTTCCAAATTTCCGAAATGAGCTGGTTCCGAGTGATGCTTGGTTTTTCAGAATTAAAAAGACTGGTTGCTTTCGTAGCTAACTCTTCAGGAAAATCACTGATTGAGAAGTTAAGCCCAACCCCGATGATGACATCTGTGATGCGACCAGATTCGATAGAGCTAATGGCTTCGGTAAGAACACCGGCCATTTTTTTGTTGTTCAGATAGATATCGTTGACCCATTTGATGTCTGTATCTACGCCTGTAAGTCGCTGAATGGCTTTGACAATGGCAGCCGCTACCATCATGGTATAAGGTGGTAACTCAGTATAATGACAGTTTGGTTTAAGATGAATACTCATATAGATACCACCGTGAGGGGTTGTATAAAAGTGACGTTCAAAGCGTCCCTTGGCTGATCCTTGGTTAGGAGCGAGATAAAGGGCAGGAACAGGGTCTTGTCTTTCCATACCATGTTTAGCATCAAGTTGGGTAGAAGTGGAATCTGGATTTAAGTAGACAGGAAAGTTGAGCTGGTCTGAAATGTCTTGTGGAAGAAGGATATCACCTTTTTCTAGGCGGTAGCCTTTTTTTCGGACACTTGTAATGACGATTCCTTGATTCTGAAGGGTCTGAATAGCCTTCCAAATGGCTGTTCGTGAGATACCAAGTTCTTTAGCGAGGTTTTCTCCAGTAACAAAATCAGGACTCTTTGCTAATATTTCATAAACACGTTCATAAGTTTTCATATCTTAAGTATACTCTAAAATACCCTAAAATGCTTGCTATAAGATAATGATAAGGCTTGATAATTAATAACTATATGACTAGACAAGAAAAACGTGTTATAATGGAATTTAGTTATTAAGTCCCGATAAGGCAGCAGTCATCCTAGCTTGGCTGTTGGTTCTTTGTAACTTTTTAACGGCGTAAGACTCATAGTAGAGTCAGCTTTTTTTCTATCAGAAGGCGATGTGATTTGCTTTGTCTGATATTATTTATTCATATTAAAAGGGGGACATTTTATATGTCAGAACGTAAACTTTTCACGTCTGAATCAGTATCTGAAGGGCATCCAGATAAAATTGCAGACCAAATTTCAGATGCCATTCTTGATGCGATTTTAGCAGAAGATCCAGATGCACACGTCGCAGCGGAAACAGCTGTCTACACTGGCTCAGTCCATGTTTTTGGTGAAGTTTCTACAACTGCCTATGTGGACATTAACCGAGTGGTTCGTGATACTATCGCAGAAATTGGTTATAACAATGCAGAATACGGCTTTGCAGCAGAATCTGTTGGGGTTCACCCATCATTGATTGAACAATCTCCTGATATTGCTCAAGGTGTCAATGAAGCACTTGAAGTGCGTGGAGCTGGTGACCAAGATCCACTTGATCTTATTGGAGCAGGAGACCAAGGTTTGATGTTTGGTTTCGCTATTGATGAAACTCCAGAGTTGATGCCACTTCCAGTTAGCCTTTCACATAAATTGGTTAAAAAATTGGCGGATTTGCGTAAATCTGGTGAAATTTCTTACCTTCGTCCAGATGCTAAGTCTCAGGTTACTGTTGAGTATGATGAAAATGACCAACCAGTACGTGTCGATACAGTCGTTATTTCTACACAACATGATCCTGAAGCAACTAACGATCAAATTCGTCAAGATGTTATTGAAAAAGTTATTAAGACAGTTATTCCAGCAGAATACTTGGATGATGAGACCAAATTCTTTATCAACCCAACAGGTCGTTTTGTAATCGGTGGTCCTCAAGGGGATTCTGGTTTGACTGGTCGTAAGATTATTGTTGATACTTATGGTGGTTACTCAAGACACGGTGGTGGTGCCTTTTCTGGTAAGGATGCTACTAAGGTTGACCGCTCAGCTTCATATGCCGCTCGCTATATTGCTAAAAACATCGTAGCTGCTGGTCTTGCTAAGAAAGCAGAAGTGCAATTGGCTTATGCTATTGGTGTGGCTAACCCAGTTTCTGTCCGTGTTGATACCTTTGGAACGGCGACAGTTGCTGAAAGCAAACTCGAAGCTGCTGTCCGTGATCTCTTTGACTTGCGACCTGCTGGTATCATTCAAATGCTTGACCTTAAGCGTCCAATCTACCGTCAAACAGCGGCTTATGGTCACATGGGACGTACAGATATTGATCTTCCGTGGGAAAAATTGGACAAGGTTGAAGCGTTGAAAGAAGCTGTCAATCATTAAGAAATAGAATTAGAAATAAAAAATCAGAATTTTAATAGGAATTCTGATTTTTTTATGTGCAAAGCCATTTAAATACAAAAGCCTGTTTAATTATTATTTATTAAAATATAGATAAATATCATTTGATTAGTATTTGTTAAGTAGGAACGTTTAATTCAAACGACTTCATTATAATGGTTATCACATACATTAAAATAATAAAAAATTGAAAAAAAGGTTGAGAAATAAAAATAACATGTTATAATTATAGCGTCTATATGAATGGGGAATATTGGTAGTAGTAACTTAAAGCCAACTTGTTTGTAATCTATTGACTCTTTTGGGGAGAGTATTTAACGATTACATGTTGGTACTTGGTACTAGTTGATATGGTATTGGGTTATCATACCGATATTTTGATTTGTAAGATAGGGATAGAGCGTAAGTAAAGGGGACGCTCTTTAAAAATGGGGAGAAGTTTTTATGAAATATATGTAAATTAGCAATACTGCTGGATTCAAAAACACTTTTATTAGCAAAGCGTTTTTTCTCCTGCAGTTTTTTTTATTTATTAAATAGTGTATTTTTAAATTCGAGGGAGAAGACTAAATAGCTCAAAACCATTGATATCCTTGGGTGATATGAGTTGACTTTTGTCTTAACTTCTTGAATTTTATACGTAATGATAGTCTTTTTATTGAGACCTTTTTCTTTGTCTACTTTACATCATTTCGAAATATGACCAATAAGCCAGGGCATTCCCTTTAATGCTTTTGGAGGAAGAATATCTCATTTTCCTTATTATTGGGGATAATAGAGTGATAATGTAGAGTGTTATTTGTCAATATTATATTGATTTCGTATAGGTCATAGGGGGGATCTTATGGGAAAATTAAATATTATGGTTGTCTTTGGGACAAGACCAGAGGCAATTAAGATGGCGCCGTTAATTCTTGAGTTGAAAAAACATCAAGAAACCATTAATACTATTACAGTAGTCACAGCTCAACACCGTCAAATGCTTGACCAAGTTTTGGAGACTTTTGAGATAGTTCCTGATTATGATTTGGATATCATGGGAAAAAACCAATCACTTCAGGAAATTACTTCTAAAATCTTGGCTAATTTTGATCCAGTTGTTAAGAAGGAACAACCTGATTTGGTTTTGGTTCATGGTGATACAACAACAACATTTGCTGCTGGTTTGGTTGCATTTTACAATAAAGTAAGTATCGGTCACGTTGAGGCTGGGCTTAGAACTTATGATAAATATTCACCATATCCAGAGGAAATGAATCGTCAGATGACTGACAGCCTTTCTGATTTGTATTTTGCACCTACTCAAGAAAGTAAAGCAAACTTATTGTCGGAAAATCATAAAAAAGAGGCAATTTATGTCACTGGTAACACAGCGATTGATGCCTTAAAACTTACAGTTAAAGATAATTATTATCATGAAGTTCTCGATAAAATCGATGAGAATAAAAAAATTATCTTAGTAACAATGCACCGAAGAGAGAATCAAGGTGAGCCAATGCGTCGAGTATTTAAAACTCTTCGTCATATGGTAGATGAGCATTCTGAAATTGAAGTGGTTTACCCTGTTCATTTGAGCCCTTCTGTACAAGCTGCAGCAAAGGAAATTTTAGGTGACCATGATAGAATTCATCTTATTGCACCTTTAGATGTCTTTGATTTTCATAATTTAGCTTCTAGAAGTTACTTTATTATGTCAGATTCTGGTGGTGTTCAAGAAGAAGCTCCATCACTTGGAAAACCTGTTTTAGTATTACGAGATACAACAGAGCGTCCAGAAGGTGTTAAAGCAGGAACATTGAAACTTGTCGGAACTGATCCAGACAAGGTGAAAGAAGCAATGACTTCACTTTTAACTGATGAAGCTCTTTATAAAGAAATGTCTGAAGCTCCTAATCCTTATGGTGATGGTAAAGCATCTGAGAGAATTGTTCAAGCGATTAAAGTGTACTTTAATTTGGAAGATTCTGTATCAGAGTTTCACGAAGGAGGAAATTGAGTGTGAAAAGAGATAAAAAAATCTGGTATTGGATTTTATGTTTGATTTTCTTTGAAGCATTACTATTTCTCTACTGTAATCAAGTCAATCCTAATTTATTCATGTTTGAAGCTTTCTTTCTGATTTTAGGTATTGCTGCAGTATGTTTCTTAACAGAGATTCTGATTACTTGGCTAATCATTTTAAGTTTTGCTTTAAGTATCTTTGTATTGGTTAGTGGTGTTGTCTATCTTCCACTAAATGATACATTATTTCTTATATTCAGTTTTCCTTTGTTAATGGGGATACTTTCAAAGATTAAGTATTACTTCTATAAATTTATTTCATCTGTTCAGATTGAAGAAGTCAAGGCTAGTAACGCTTATCGTGATTTATTAGGGGATAAAAAACCTGTTCAAGCACTTTTGATACATTGGTCTCATGAAGAACAATTCTTTGAATTGAGTCCTCGTGAATATAACCATTTGCTTACTAGTATCTATCATCAGATTTCAGATAAGCTGGATCGCTTTGAGCAAGTCTTTTATGTTTCTGAGGGGAGCTACTTAATCCTTTCAAAAAATAAATCGAGAAATCTAGAAAAGATTTATAAAACTAGTCTTGAAGAAGATCTAAAAGAAATGACATTCACTTGGGGAAGTAGTTATCAAGGTATTCAATTTCAATCAGGTTTTCTTGTCATTGATAAAAAGAATTCCAAAAAATTTGATAACTATAGTGAATTAATGAGTAATTTAAACCGTCAGTTAGAAACGGATATTATTGTTGAGTATTAGGGGGAAGTTATGACTATTACAAACTTGTTTTTTGTATTTGCTTTATGTATTAGCCTTATTTTTGCGATTGCTTTCATTGTTTTGTTTACTGTTTATACAGTAATATATGAACGTGTTTCTCATAATTTCAAGGCGGTGAAACATGGTTAGTCAGTTTTTAATGATTTTCACCCTAATATCCATCTGGATTTCCTTAATTTGGGGTGTTGTTATTCTGGTATCAGGTGTTCATTTTTGGTTGAAACATAGTGATTTTAAGGTTGATAAGGAGAAACTTCCTTATTATCCTAAGGTTACGATTGTAGTTCCAGCCCATAATGAAGATGTTGTTATCTCTCAAACGGCTCAAGCTATCTTGAATATGAATTATCCTCATGACAAGGTTGAGCTACTTTTGTTTGCGGATAACTGTTCAGATAATACTTACCAAGAGTGTTTAGCTGTTCAAGCCATGCCAGAGTACGCTGGACGTAATATTACCATTATTAATCGTAAGGGTACTGGTGGTAAAGCAGGTGTTCTGAACGATGCCCTTAAAATGGCTGATGGAGAATATATCTGTATTTATGATGCGGATGCCATGCCTGAAACTAATGCACTTTACTTCTTAGTTAAAGAAGTGATGAAGGATCCAGAACAAAGAGTGGCGTCCTTTGGCCGTAATAAAACAAGAAATGCAAAACAAAATTTCTTAACACGTTGTATCAATCAAGAGATTGTTGTCACACAACGTGTTCACCATGTTGGAATGTGGCATTTATTTAAAATTGGTCGTATTCCAGGAACGAACTTCATTATTCAAACTGAATTCGTTAAAAGTATTGGTGGTTGGCGAAATGGTGCCTTGACCGAAGATACCGATATTTCCTTCAAGATTATGCAAAGTGGTAAATTAATTGCCCTGGCATATAATTCTGAAGCCTTCCAACAAGAACCTGAAACGCTTAAAAGTTATTATATGCAACGTAAGCGTTGGGCAAAAGGTAATTACGAAGTTGTTATCTCGAACTTTAAACATTTGTTTGGTAAAGGAAATTGGCGTGTAAAACTAGAAGTAGCGAATTACTCTTGTATTTTCTTCTGGTTTAATGGTGCAATTGTCTTATCTGATTTAATCTTCTTTGCTAATGTCTTAGCCATTGTTTTACATATCTTTTTCCCAACCGTGCAGATTCCGTTTGCCTTTGATGCAAATAATATTTACATTGCTCAATTAATGTTGTTTAACTGGCTCTTGATGATTGGATTATATTTATTGCAAATCAACGTTGCCCTAGCTTCACAATTTGGACAAGCAACCAGCAAACAAATTTGGTTAGCGATTCTCTCTTATTTTAGTTACGCACAGTTATTCATTATTGTTTCTTTAGATTCGTTGTGGTCTATTATCATGGATAAAATTCTTCATCGTGAAGGAACAACATGGGTTAAAACTAAGCGTTTTGCAGAATAGGAGTATGTATGAAAACAAAATATTTTAAATATTTATGGTTTGTAGTTATCCTTGGCTTATTTGTTTTTTCAATGTTTACCATAAGAATGAAAACGAAAACTGATATTCAAGATAGAATTTATCAAAAATGGGAAAAACACTTCGTGGTCAAAAAAGGCAACGAAGCATATGTCAAAACTACTAATGACAAAGACAAAGATGTTGTTCTTTCCGAGTCACAAAGTTACGGAATGCTAATCACTGTGCGAGCAGCTAAGAAAGGTTTAGCTAATCAAAAAGATTTTGAAAGACTCTACAAGTATTATTTGTCACATCGTATTGAAGGCAATCAATTGATGTCTTGGGAACAAATTGTTCAAAAAAGTGCTAAAAATGTTGATGATCACAATGCAACTGACGGGGACCTTTATATTGCCTATGCCTTGATTGAAGCTTCAAAACAATGGCCAAGCCATAAAGATGAGTATCAAACACAGGCCAAGGCCCTCTTGCAGGATATTCTCAAGTATAACTATAATGAAAATACTGGAATTTTGACTGTTGGGAACTGGGCGAACAAAGATTCCAAATATTATAATCTTATGAGAACTTCAGATACTGTACCTAAGCAGTTCCAAGCTTTTTATGAAGTTACAAAAGATAAAAAATGGTTGGATATTAATAACAAGATGTTAAGTAGTCTTGAAACGATCAGTTCTAAAACGAAGACTGGATTAATTCCAGACTTTATCTGGGTGGATGAATCAGGGGCTCGTGTGGTTAAGCCTTACACCATCTCAAATCAGTTTGATTCAACGTATTCTTATAATGCTTGTCGTCTTCCATACAATCTTACTCAGAGTAACGATGAAAAGAGTCAGAAAGTCCTTAATAAGATGTTGGATTTCTTTATGACTCAGAAAAATGTCTTTTCAAATTACAATTTGTCTGGTAAGTTTTTAGACGACCACCAAGCTGCAAGTTTTAAAGCACCAATTGCTTTTGCGGCTGAGAAGGATCAAAAGTACTTGAAATTAGTTCAGCAGAATAAGATTGTCTTTATGCAGGATCTTCCTGTTAAGAATTACTATGATTCTGCGATTATTACTTTAGTAGCCATGGAATTCTTCTAAGTAATAGTTAACTAATGACTCAAAATCTTCCCTAAACCTGTTATTTGGAAACAGTAGCATTAGGGAAGATTTTTTCTTACGACTAATGATTGAAAATAAATTAAATTTTAATCTCGAATGAGCACGGAAAATCTCATTTTGAAAGGTTCTTAAGTTGGTTAACAATGGCTCTTAATGGTGAAAACTAATAAAGAAATCAAATGCAAAAAGTCGTATTTTTAATGATTCTTCTTATGTTTTATGTAAGTCTTCTATGATATAATAGTTTGATGACTATTTTAAATGATATGGTTCCTCTAGCGAGCCACTTGGTTTTTATTGGTTTAACTTATCAGATGGTGAATACGCTTTTTGATTGGGAAAAAATAACCAAGAATGTTATTGTTAACACTGGGAAATTGAGATTATTCTTGCTTTTTATTAGTATTGCCATTGGTTTTCTAGTAAGTTCATTCTTTATATATGTTTTAACGCTATGTCAATCGTTAGCAAGCTCAATATCTTAAATTAGTGATTATAAAAGACTTTTGATATAATACAAAAAGATGAATTGACCCTTGAAAGGAATCCTTATGGATAAAATTATTGTACAGGGTGGCAACACTCGATTAAGTGGTGAGGTTGTCATTGAAGGAGCTAAAAACGCTGTTTTGCCATTATTGGCTGCGACTATTTTAGCCTCTGAAGGTCAGACAACCTTGACTAATGTTCCAATCTTGTCAGATGTTTACACCATGAATAATGTGGTTCGTGGCTTGGATATTGCTGTAGACTTTGACGAAGAAAATAATACTGTAGTAGTTGATGCTAGTGGTGAGATTCTAGATCAAGCGCCATACGAATATGTTAGTAAAATGCGTGCTTCCATCGTAGTACTTGGACCTATTCTTGCTCGTAATGGTCATGCTAAGGTTTCTATGCCTGGTGGTTGTACCATCGGTAGTCGTCCGATTGACCTCCACCTCAAAGGTTTGGAAGCTATGGGAGCTAAGATTACCCAGGTTGGTGGTGATATTACAGCAACTGCTGATAAACTCAAAGGTGCAACAATTTATATGGACTTTCCATCTGTCGGTGCCACTCAGAACCTTATGATGGCAGCGACTTTGGCTGATGGAGTCACAACTATTGAAAATGCCGCGCGTGAACCAGAAATTGTTGATTTAGCTTTACTTCTAAATGAAATGGGGGCAGATGTCAAAGGTGCTGGAACTGAAACACTCGTGATTAAAGGAGTAAAATCTCTTCATGGTACCCAGCATGCGGTTGTTCAGGACCGTATTGAAGCAGGTACTTTTATGGTAGCAGCAGCTATGACGTCAGGAGATATTCTTATCAAAGATGCCATCTGGGAGCACAACCGTCCTTTGATTTCTAAATTACTGGAAATGGGTGTTGACGTTAAGGAAGAAGAAGGAGGCATTCGTGTTACATCTGATGTTTCGAAATTGAAACCAGTAACCGTTAAAACTCTTCCTCATCCAGGTTTTCCAACGGATATGCAGGCCCAATTCACAGCGCTTATGGCAGTGGTTAAGGGTGAATCAACGATGATTGAAACTGTCTTTGAAAATCGTTTCCAACATCTGGAAGAAATGCGTCGTATGGGACTTCATTCAGAAATTCTTCGAGATACTGCAATGATTCACGGTGGTTTGCCACTTCAAGGTGCTCAAGTTATGTCTACTGACCTTCGAGCATCTGCGGCCCTTATTTTGACAGGGATGGTTGCTGAAGGGACAACGACAGTTGGTAAATTGACACACTTGGATCGTGGTTACTATCAATTCCATGAGAAACTAGCTAAACTAGGAGCAAATATTTCACGTGTAAGTGAGGGCTAGTATGGAAACTGGTAAAGGCTATGTTTTTCGTCAATTATTGCTTGTTTTAATCGTTTGTTTGGTTAGTCTTGCTTTTCTGGCCCTTGGTTTAATGGTTGGTTATGCCGTCTTAGGCGAGGGTAAGGATCCAATAAACATCTTAAAACCAGAAACCTGGCAAGCAATCGTTGCTAAATTTACAGGAAAATAAAAGGGAGTGGGCTGTCGTCCTACTCCTTTACTTATGCAGATTCATAGAAATAGGAAGAACACGATGGCAAAAAGAAAGACATCTTTAACGAATAAACAGAAACGTCAGATTTTCTCATTACTGATAGCAGTCTTGGTAGTAGTTCTAGGTTATATTGGGACGAGTAATAAGCTTTCGCCTAATAATCCAATCAAGCAGGTAGCCAGTCTACTCTCGGGAAAATCCAATAACTCCGTAAAATCTAACGGTTCAACAAGTGGTCAGTCTACACCACAAGAGCAGCTTGCTGAGACAGTGATGACTAGCTCTGTCAAGAGTCAACTTGGAAACTCCATAGAATGGAATGGGGCAGGGGCCTATATTATTAATGGGAACAAGACAAATCTAAATGCTAAGGTATCTAGCCAACCCTATGCTAATAACCAAGTCAAAACGGTTCAAGGCCAAACAGTTCCTACAGTAGCCAATGCCTTGTTAAGTAAAGCGACAAGACAGTATAAGAACCGTCAAGAAACAGGTAATGGATCAACATCATGGACACCAGCTGGATGGCACCAGGTCCAAAATCTATCAGGAGAGTATAGTCATGCCGTAGACAGGGGGCATTTGTTAGGTTATGCACTAGTTGGAGGTTTGAAGGGATTTGATGCCTCCACTTCAAATCCTGAGAATATTGCAGTTCAAACAGCTTGGGCCAACGAGGCCAATAGTGATAATTCTACAGGACAGAACTATTATGAAAGTCTTGTACGGAAAGCTCAGGATAAAAACAAACGTGTCCGTTACCGTGTCACTTTAATTTATGATGGAGATAACCTTATACCATCAGGAACGCATCTTGAAGCCAAGTCAGCTGACGGATCCCTTGAGTTCAATGTCTTTGTTCCTAATGTACAAGAGGGGATTACCCTAGATTATTATTCAGGTAAAGTAACAGTGAATTAGAGAAAGAAATAACGACTCCAATTGGGGTCGTTATTTTTAAAGTTCAAAAAACGAAAAACCCACCCGAAGGTGAGTTTCTTATTCACTAGCTTGCTCCCATTGTTTAGAGAGGTAGCGAGAGTAGCTAGAGATGGCGAAGTTAACCACGAAATAAGCTAAAGCCACGATACCGTACAAGGTAAAAATTTGGCTTGGTTCGTAGTAACCACCCATCAAAATTTGACTCTTACCAAACAATTCTTGTAAGGCAATAACAGAGTAAAGGAAAGAAGTATCCTTGATGACTGTTACAAACTGAGAAATAATTGATGGTAACATCTTACGGATAGCCTGTGGGAAGATAATGTAAACAAAGATTTGCTTATTGGTAAATCCTTGTGACAATCCAGCTTCCGTTTGTCCATGGTCAATAGAGTTGAGTCCTCCACGAATAATTTCTGCCAAGGCAGCAGACGTGAAGACTGTGAAAGAGGTAATTCCTGCTGCTGTAGACTTAAGTTGGAAGACCAAGAAAATAATGAAAATCCAAAGCAAGTTAGGTACATTACGCACAAACTCAATATAGATAGAAGCTATCCAACGAAGAATAGGATTTTTGCCGTTACGCATGACCGCAAGAATGGTTCCGAAAAAGGTAGATAGCACAATGATGAAGAAAGACAAGTAAAGTGTCGTCCACAACCCTTGTGCCAAGAATTTAAGGTTAGTAGCTGATAAAACTTCTGACATAGTGGACCTCCTTAGTATGCTTTCTTATTCTCTTCTTCTTTACGACGTGCCCAAGTTGCAAGAGGGAAACACATGATAAAGTAGAGAAGAGCAGCTCCAGCAAAGGCCGGCACATAATTGGTTGTATCATAAGCCCAAGCCTTAGCCGTGAACATAATATCTGCACCAGAGATGATGGCAACTGTTGAAGTGTTCTTAATCAAGTTAACCACTTGGTTGGTAAGTGGTGGCAAGATAGTACGAACAGCTTGAGGCAAGATAATGATACGCATGGTATCGGCATAGGTAAACCCTTGAGACAAAGCCGCTTCGGTTTGACCTTTAGGAACAGCCTCAATACCCGTACGAATAATTTCAGAGATATAGGCTCCAGTGTAGATACCCACACAGAGGATAGCCGTCAATGAAATAGGAAGCATGATATGGCCGTCCGTCAAGATTGAAATCCCATAGAAGACAACCACGAATTGGACAAGCAGTGGTGTGTTTTGGAAGATTTCGACATAAACACGAGCAATGCCACGAAGCACCTTGTTATGAGTTGAACTCATGGCACCAAAGATGAGCCCAAGAAGAAGGGCAACAATCAAGGCACCAATCGAAATACCGAGGGTGTAGAAGAAGCCTTTAGCAAATTGTCCAAAGTTAGCGAAGAAAGCAGCCCAACGTTCAAGAGCGAAAGGACTAGCCGTTTCAGTTAAAAGATACATATATTCAGGACTCCTTTCTATTTGTCTTCAGCCTTAGCTGGTTTCAAGTGATATTTATCGTAGAGTTTTTGAAGACTACCATCCTTTTGCCATTTCGCCAGCAAATCGTTGGTATAGTCAATCAAGTCTTGGTTAGACTTACTTGAAGCGATACCGTATTCTTGAGTTTTGAAACCTTCTTTCAAGGTTTTTGTCTTCTTGCTTTCATAGCCAGAAAGGATAGATTTATCAACTGAGAAGGCATTTACACGGTGAGCATAAAGAGATACAGCCAATTCAGGGAAAGAACCGAGTTGAACGTAGTTGAACTTAAGATTGTGGGCCGAGGCATATTCTTGCAAGGCAGCCTTAGTTGACGCACCTTGAGAAACTCCGATGGTCTTACCATTCAAATCAGAGATTTTGTTAATACCTGAATCCTTAAGAACCAAGAAACCAATTTGGTCATAGTAATAGGGACTTGAGATGGCGTAAGATGCCTTACGTTCATCATTGATGGTATAAGTACCGATAAGTAAGTCAATTGTTCCGTTATCCATAAGAGGTTCACGAGTTTGTGTTGTTACTGGAATATAGTTGACTTTCACTTTGAGCTCATCGGCAATTTTTTTAGCAAGATCGACTTCCATACCCTCGTAGGTATTGGTCTTAGCAGAATAGTAACCAAAGTTAGGAACGTCCTGCTTAACACCAACGTTAAGTGTACCTCGCTTAACAATTTTTTGAACTGCTTTACTATTTAAGAGCTTGCTCTTATCTTCAGCCACCGTTTTATGACTTGAGATAAGAAAAACCGTTGCTATAGCTAGAGTGGCGACTGTCAGGTAACGTAAGATTTTTTTGAAAATCATAGGCCACCTCCTTAGGCGTCGACTTGAACACGATCAGAGTTGTGATCGATAATCTTAGAAAGGAATTGCACAGCACGAGGTTCCGTAGGGTTGTCAAAGAAACCATCCACATCAGTAGTGTCAACAAGAATTTGACCTTCGGCCATGAAAATAATACGGTCAGCCACACTACGGGCAAATCCCATTTCGTGGGTAACAACTACCATGTTCATGCCACCTTTGGCAAGGTTTTGCATAACGGCCAGAACATCACCAATAGTTTCAGGGTCAAGGGCTGATGTTGGTTCGTCAAAGAGCAAAAGCTCAGGATTCATGGCAAGACCACGGGCAATAGCGACACGTTGCTTTTGCCCACCAGAAAGCATACCAGGGTAAGAATCTTTCTTGTCCCACATGTTAACGTAGCGAAGGAATTTTTCAGCAGTCTTTTCAGCTTCAGCCTTACTGATGCCGAGAACCTTGATAGGTGCCAAGGTTACATTTTCAAGGACGGTTTTGTGGGGGTAGAGGTTAAAGTGTTGGAAAACCATACCAGCTTCTTTACGAAGTTCAACCAAATCTTTGGCAGATGCTTCAGTAACGTTATGTCCGTTAACGATGAGGGTCCCATTCTCAATAGATTCCAAAGCATTAATTGTACGGATAAGGGTAGATTTTCCGGAACCAGAAGGTCCCAAGAGAACCACAACTTGTCCTTTTTCAATTTCTAAATTGATGTCACGAAGAGCATGATAGTCTCCATAATATTTATTCACATTTTTAAATTCAATGAGTGCCATACGAGTCTCCTTTAATGGGGAATTCTTGTTAGATAATCTAACATACAATAAATTTTAGCATAAGTGAAGCTGGATGTCAAAAATTTCTGAAAATTTATTAAAAACGTTCGTGTTTTACTGCATAATCATCCATAATTTTTTCTAAATGTGAACAAATAAAAAATATTCCCAGAGAATTGCACTCTTACTTGCTTCTTTCCATTTTTAGGATTAATGTTATAAATTCAAAAACTTAACCATATGAGTTGATGGTTAAACTTGCTTGTTAGTAGGGTGCTATTCTTGATTTGAATAGTTTCGTAATTGCGTCAGAAATACCTTATCTTGTAATGTTATGTAACAATAAGAAAATGTAATATATATTTTCATAGTGAAAAAAATGTATGAACATTCAATCATAGATAATATTCTCAAATGATGATCTTTCACCAATCCATCCAAAAATTTCCTAAGAGCTTGATGGTGGCTAGAAACTCATAGCCCAAACTTGGTCCTTAACCTAATTTTTGGTATAATAGAATAGATACGTAAAGTGGATTGCTTTACTAAATTGAAATGAACTAAGAAAACCGATGAGGTGTTTGTATGAAAAAAATTCTAGTTGTTGATGATGAAAGACCAATTTCGGATATTATCAAGTTTAATCTAACCAAGGAAGGTTACGAAGTTGTGACGGCATTTGATGGTCGTGAAGCTTTGGAGCAATTTGAAGCTGAAAATCCTGATTTAGTTATCTTGGACTTGATGTTACCTGAACTAGATGGTTTAGAAGTAGCCAAGGAAATCCGAAAAACAAGTCATACACCGATTATCATGCTTTCAGCTAAAGATAGCGAGTTTGATAAGGTCATTGGCTTGGAGATTGGGGCAGACGATTATGTCACTAAACCGTTCTCAAATCGTGAGTTGTTAGCACGGATTAAGGCTCATTTGCGTCGAACAGAGACTATTGAAACAGCAGCGGCTGAAGAGAGCTCAAACTCAGGCAAGAAAGAAATTTCGATTGGTGAATTAATTATCGTTCCAGATGCCTTTGTAGCTAAAAAACGTGGGAATGAAGTTGAATTGACTCACCGTGAATTTGAATTGCTATTCCATTTGGCAACTCACATGGGACAAGTCATGACACGTGAGCATCTACTTGAAACTGTTTGGGGTTATGACTATTTTGGTGATGTGCGTACGGTTGATGTCACTATTCGTCGTCTTCGTGAAAAAATTGAAGATACACCAAGCCGTCCAGAGTATATTTTGACCCGCCGTGGTGTTGGCTACTACATGAAGAACTATGACTAGTATTGGCTTAAATATTACGAGCTTTGAGTTAGCCTTACTCTTTACTCTCTTATTTGTTGCTTTTTACTTTATTTTTCTTGCTTATCGTGATTACCGTCAAGTGAAGAACATTCGGAAGTTGACTAAGCGAGTAAAATCTTTGATGGCTGGAAACTATAATGAAGAGTTACGCTTAAAGGGAGATTCGGAGCTCTTAGAGCTGGCAAATAGCTTGAATGATTTATCAGACGTTTTCCGTCTGACGCATGAAAATCTAGCCCAAGAAAAAAATCGCTTGTCTTCAGTCCTTTCCTATATGAGTGACGGAGTTATTGCGACCAATCGTCGTGGTCAAATTACCATGATTAATAGTACAGCCAAGCGTTTATTAAATATCGATAGGGAAACGGCGACCCAGATGTCAATCTTGGATTTGTTAGATGGTGAAAGTCCTTATACTTATAGTGAATTACTATCTAAGACACCGGAAATTCATTTGTCACGTAGAGACGCTAACGATGAGTTTGTAACCTTGCGTGTTAATTTTGCGCTGATTCGTAAGGAGTCTGGCTTTATTTCAGGTTTAGTTGCTGTTATTCATGATGCCACTGAACAGGAAAAAGAAGAACGTGAACGTCGTTTATTCGTATCAAATGTCAGTCACGAATTGCGGACGCCTTTAACTTCCGTTAAATCCTACCTTGAAGCTCTTGATGATGGTGCCCTTAATGAAGAGATTGCTCCAAACTTTATTAAGGTTTCTTTGGATGAAACCAACCGAATGATGAGGATGATCTCTGACCTTTTGGCCCTTTCTCATATTGATAATAAGAGCACACATCTTGATGTTGAAATGACCAATTTTACGGCCTTTATGACCTATATTTTGAATCGTTTTGATCAAATCAAAAGTCAAGAAAATAATACTGGCAAGGATTATGAAATTATTCGAGATTATCCTGTTAATTCTATTTGGGTGGAAATTGATACAGATAAGATGACTCAGGTCGTGGATAATATTCTTAATAATGCCATCAAGTATTCACCCGATGGTGGAAAGATTACAGTGTCCATGAAGACAACAGATGCACAATTAATCGTTTCAATTTCCGACCAAGGTTTAGGTATTCCTAAGAAAGATTTGCCTTTGATTTTCGACCGTTTTTACCGTGTTGACAAGGCAAGAAGCCGAGCTCAAGGTGGAACTGGTTTAGGTTTGTCCATTGCCAAGGAAATTATTAAACAACATAATGGCTTTATTTGGGCTAAGAGTGAATATGGTAAGGGTTCAACCTTTACTATTGTTCTTCCATATGACAAGGATGCTATGATGGTTGATGATTGGGAGATGTAGTAGAAATGACCTCAGATATAGGGTTTAAATATAGTATTTTGGCTTCAGGCTCTACAGGAAACTCTTTTTACTTGGAAACTCCAGAAAAGAAAATTCTAATAGATGCTGGTTTGTCAGGTAAGAAAATTACAAATTTGCTAGCTGAGATTGATCGTGATCCGAGTGATCTTGATGCTATCTTAGTAACGCATGAACATAAGGACCATATCCATGGTGTTGGTGTTCTAGCTCGTAAATATGGCATGGACATCTACGCAAATGAGAAAACCTGGCAGATTATGGACAGTAAAAATATGCTAGGTAAGGTTGATAATAGCCAGAAGCACGTTTTTTCTCGTGACAAGATTATGACCTTTGGTGATATTGACATTGAATCTTTTGGAGTTAGTCATGATGCTATAGATCCACAGTTCTACCGCTTTATGAAAGACGGAAAGAGCTTTGTCATGTTGACGGATACGGGCTATGTATCAGATCGCATGGCTGGGATTATTGAAAATGCTGATGGATATCTGATTGAGTCTAATCATGATATTGAAATCTTGAGAGCAGGCTCTTACCCATGGTCAACCAAGCAACGTATCCTCTCTGATCAAGGTCACTTGTGTAATGAAGATGGGGCGGACGCTATGATTCGTACCATCGGTAATAAAACTAAAAAGATCTATCTGGGTCACCTCTCCAAAGAAAATAATATCAAGGAATTGGCCCATATGACGATGGAAAATCAGTTGGCACGTGCGGACTTTGGTGTTGGTACTGACTTTAAGGTTTTTGATACCTCTCCAGACACAGCCACTCCACTGACTGATATTTAGAGAAATAGTGAAAGAGCTACACTAATAAGTTTAGTGTGGCTCTTTTTGAAAGGATTATTTATATGAAAGTCATTTATCTCTCCTTAGGTTTTATCTCGCTTGGTTTAGGTATTCTAGGAATCCCTCTGCCAATATTGCCGACAACCCCCTTTCTACTTTTAGCCATTGCTTGCTTTGCTAGAAGTTCTAAACGTTTTGAAAAATGGTTATATCACACTAAATTGTATCAAAGTTATGTAGCTGATTTTCGAGAAACCAAATCTATTGCTAAAGAACGAAAGAAAAAGATTATCATTCAAATCTATGTCTTGATGGGGATTTCAATCTTTTTTGCTCCTATTCTTTGGGTGAAAATTGGACTCTTCTGTCTGACACTTTTCATCACCTATTATTTATTTAAGGTTATTCCTGATAAAGACTAAGCTAGTATCAAAAAACGAGACTCCTCTTGGAAGTCTCGTTTTTAGTATAATGATTAATGTTTGCTTCTTATTTTTTTACGGACTTTATAGGCAAAGTTAGCTAAGCCATAAAGAGGACTAACCGGAAGGTTAAATTCACCGATGAACTGTTCAATGCGGGGGTTGAATTTTGATTTGAAGTTATACAAGCCACCGTCCAAGGAATTTTCAATACCTCCCATGTTTTGCCAGTCAGCGCCACGCTCAAAAGCATGATTAGCAGTTTCATACCATGTCAGGATAGCTGGTTGATAACGACGGTAGTCTTCATCCATACCAGCGTAGATATTCTCAGACGTCTTACCAAATTCAAGAACTAGGGTACCAGAGAGTGGGACTGTCTGATTTCCAGCATCTACTTTTTCTTGGAGAAAGGCAATTTCTTCTTTGAGACGTTTGTGCTCTTGCTTATTGTTCTCAACTTTTCCAGGTTTGGTTTTTTCAGTGAACTTGGCAGCATCAGCAATGTTCTTTTCAAGTTGCTTATTAAGATCTTTAAGACGGGCTGGCAAATCTAGTGTTGAGAGTGTAATGTAAGACGATTCTGGGTAAGTTGTCAACAACTTTTCATAATAGTCAATGCCACGAAGGTGGATGTTTTTACGAGCTTCAGTCTTCTTCATCAAAGAAGCGAATTGTTCAAGAAGCTCAGTGCCACCAAATTGAACCGAAATACCTTTGTTTCGAGCAGTACGAACAGCCTGCTTGGTGCTCTTAGAGAGCTGTTCTTCAGTGAAATCTTCTTTATGGATATTAGCCTGGAAGCGTGGTTGAATATTCTCAGCCATGTCTTCAGTGAGACCAGTCCATTCAACACCAAGAGATTGGATGTTTTTGGCAATAGCCATAGTATCTTCGTTGATGCTAACTTCTTGAGAAATCAAATTTTTAGTGACAAAGAGGCTTGGATCAAATTTAACAAAGAGGGCGTGTTTTGTTTTGGCATACTTTTTCAGTGAAGCCAGGACAAAAGCGACTAACTCTTTATCGTGGTAGTCCATGATAGGGCCTCGTGGGATGTAAATCATAGAGAAGCCAAGAGGCAGTGGTTGAATAAGAACACTAGCAACGGCAACAAGTTTGTCATCTTTATAGAAACCTAGACGGTCATTGCCCCAACTATCCTTGATTTTTGCCCATGAGCTACTTTGTAATAAGTTGGTTTGAGGACTATCAATCACAAAGCGGTCATGCTCAGAAGTACTGAGACCAGTTTTATAGGTATACATATTAGTCTAGAACCCACTTTCTAATAGCATAAGCGACACCAGATTCATCATTTGATTTTGTGATGTGTTTCGCGATTTTCTTGATTTCTGGATTTCCATTTTCCATAACGACAGGAGAACCGACGACCTCCAGCATAGCACGGTCATTTTCTTCATCACCGATAGCCATTGTTTCTTCTTTAGAAAGACCGAGTTTCTCGGCAAGATGCGTAACGGCAATTCCTTTGTTGGCTGTTTTCTTGAGAATTTCTAGGTAAAATGGTGTTGATTTTACAATGGTAAAGCGGTCGTAAAATTCCTGTGGAAGTTTGGCAATGGCTGCATCAAGAATTTCAGGTTCATCAATATACATGGCCTTAACAAATTCCTTGTCAGCAACCTCTTCAGGTGTACGATAGTAAATAGGCATATGAACAAGCGTAGATTCATGAACAGTGTAGCGTCCAATATTTCGATTACTTGTGTAGATACCATCTTTAGTGATAGCGTGAGAATGAACACCAAGCTTGTTGGCCAAAACTTCAATATCAAGGTAGTCCTCGTATGAGAGCGTTTCACGAATCAATTCGTTACCGGTAGACGTTTCTTGGACAAGACCACCATTAAAAGTGATGACATAGTCACCATCTTGGTTAAGATTAAGTTCCTCAAGAAGTGGAAGCACGCCAGGAATAGGACGACCAGTCGCAATAACGACTTTAACACCCGCAGCCTTGGCCTCTTGAATCGCTTGAAAGACTTCAGGTGTGACTTGACGTTGGCTATTTAAAAGCGTCCCGTCAATATCAACAGCAATAAGTTTAATAGACATATAAATACCTGTTTCATTAAGTTAGTTTCCCTTCTATTTTACTAAAATTTGGGCGCTTTGTCATAGTTCTTCCTGAGAAAAATGATATTGGTGAATTGAAAACTATTAAAGCCAAGTCCAAACTGTATAGAACGGTTTGTTAGTAAGAATTGCCCAAATGCTTTTTAATTGGTAAAATAAGGTCAGACAAATAAAGGAGAGACAAGAGTGATTCGATTTACCAACCAATTGACCGATAAAGAACGTAAGGAAGCAAAAGTATTGATTGCTAGCTGTCAAGCTAATGACCACACCTTTCGAGAACCTTATCTCTCCAATATGCTTAATTTTGATCCCACCATGCCGGCCTTTTTCCTCTATTATCAAGAGGGAGAGTTGCTTGGTTTATTATCGGTTTATGCGGACAATGAAGATGTTGAAGTGGCGATTTTAGTTGCCCCAGATTATCGCCGAAAAGGCATTGCGAGAAGTTTGTTTGACAAATTTCAGAAGGAAACGACATCTTATCCTATTCAATCAGTGACCTTTCAGACAGAACGTGTTTTTCTTGATGGTCATCCTGATTTGGCAAGTCATTGGGGTCTAGTTGAAGATGCAGCCACTGAAACCTGGCTAGGAAAAGATAGAACCTCTTATACTCTGGATTCCCGTTCAGATGTTGAGGTGCTCTTAGCAGACACCTCTTATCTTGAAGAAATTGCTCAACTTCACCACCAAGCCTTTTCTGATGCAGAGGAAACACTTGAGGTGAGTCGAAGATATATTGCTGAGGCTTTGAAAGATTCCAATAGCCTACTTTACATCCTCCTCAAAGAAGGTCAGGTAGTCGGACTTTGTACCGTTGATTTATCTGGGAATAGCAACTACCTTTACGGGCTTGCTGTAGCAGAAGCCTATCGTGGTCAAGGCTATGGAAGCTACCTGGCAAAATCAGTCGTAAATCAGCTCATTGCGCAAAATGACAAGTCCTTCCAAATTGCAGTGGAAGATGATAATGTGGGAGCCAAGCATTTGTATGAAAAGATTGGTTTTGTCAAACAAACCCAAGTGGTTTACCTGAAACAGAAAGAATGACTAATGTTATTAGAAGAATTTGAAAATGTGTCTGCTGTCAGTATCACATTAGAATTGGAAAAAGGAGTAATTAATGGAAATTAAAATCAAAAATAAAATTAAAGTAGCAGATCAAACGGAAATCATTGAGGAAATCCACCCTTGTGAGGTTACGGAAAAAGGAGACTATCTCTATCTTATTCACCATAATTCCGAGAAAGAAAAAGTGGTAATAAAATTGAATCAGGAAGAGCTCATTATGACACGCTTTTCTCAGCCTAAATCAATCATGCGTTTTTCAGCCAAGGTACCTGCCTTGGTTCACATTCCGACGCCGCTTGGTACTCAGCATTTTCAAACTGTTACGAGCCTTTTTGCCTATGATCCTGATGGCCAAACAGTTGATATTCATTATCAATTGCAACATCCAGAAACGGAAGACGTCTTTGCTGATTATGAATTAGAGGTTTCATGGTTTTAATTTGTGAAAAAATTGAGTCATTTGGCTTGAAAAAGCCCTAAATTATGATAAAATGTAAGGGTATATCAAGGGAGTAGCAGGCGACTTTAGTCAATAGATTTGATTAAAGGTTGCGATTATGTCGTCATTACGAAATTTTACATTTCCGGCATATTCTTAAACAGCGAGACTTGTTTTTAAGGAAACAAGTCTCTTTTTGTATCATTTTTTATATGAAAAGAGCCTTGATAGCCATTTTTCCCTATATAGAAGGAGGAGATTATTTTGTCGAAAGAACAAAGTAAAGCCTTGTTTTACACACAAGGAGAGGAAGAAGTCCTAAAAAGCTTGGACACTTCTGTTGATGGTTTGTCAACTGCACAAGCCAAGGAACGTTTAGATGCCTATGGTTATAACGAGTTGGATGAAGGTGAAAAACGTAGCCTCTTGTCAAAATTCATCGACCAGTTTAAAGATTTGATGATTATCATTTTGCTTGTCGCTGCTGCCCTTTCTGTCATTACGGAAGGTATGCATGGTTTGACAGACGCTTGCATTATCTTAGCTGTCGTTGTTTTGAATGCTGCTTTTGGTGTTTATCAAGAAGGACAGGCAGAAGCTGCTATTGAAGCGCTTAAAAACATGTCAAGTCCTCTAGCTCGTGTTCGTCGCGATGGCAATATCGTTGAGATTGATTCACGTGAATTGGTTCCTGGAGACATTGTCTTGCTTGAAGCAGGTGATGTTGTTCCGGCCGACATGCGTTTGCTTGAAGCTGCCTCACTCAAGATTGAAGAGGCTGCCCTTACAGGTGAGTCTGTTCCAGTTGAAAAGGATATTACTGAAACGGTTGCAGCAGATGCAGGTATCGGTGACCGTGTAAATATGGGTTACCAAAACTCTAACGTGACTTATGGTCGTGGTACAGGTGTTGTTACCAATACTGGTATGTATACTGAAGTTGGTAAAATTGCTGATATGTTGGCTAATGCGGACGAATCACAAACACCTTTGAAGCAAAGCCTAGAACAATTATCTAAGAGTTTAACCTACCTTATTGTTGCGATTGCTTTGGTGACATTCTTGGTGAGTGTCTTCATTCGTGGCGAACAGCCCCTTGAAGGTTTGATGGTTGCCGTTGCTCTTGCTGTTGCAGCCATTCCTGAAGGTTTGCCTGCTATTGTAACCATCCTCTTATCATTGGGAACAACGACACTTGCTAAACGCAATTCGATTGTGCGTAAATTGCCAGCTGTTGAAACACTTGGTTCAACAGAAATTATCGCATCTGATAAGACTGGTACCTTGACAATGAACCAAATGACCG
Organism: Streptococcus sp. C150; assembly: GCF_000187445.1. Lineage (NCBI taxonomy): Bacteria > Bacillati > Bacillota > Bacilli > Lactobacillales > Streptococcaceae > Streptococcus > Streptococcus sp. C150. Next base: position 600,804 of record NZ_GL698449.1, read on the forward strand.
TTGAAAAAGTCTATACAAACGGTCAATTGCAAAGCGCTGACACAGAACTTGGTGCGGACAATACGACCCTTCGTATTATGAACTTTGCCAATGATACCAAGGTGGACCCAGATGGTAAGCTAATTGGGGACCCAACAGAGACTGCTTTGGTACAGTTTGGTTTGGACCACAACTTTGATGTGCGTGACGTCTTGAAATTAGAGCCTCGTGTGGCAGAGTTGCCATTTGACTCTGACCGTAAGCTCATGTCTACTATCCATAAAGAAACAGATGGGTCTTACTTTGTAGCCGTTAAAGGTGCTCCTGATCAATTGCTTAAACGTGTGACTCGTATTGAAATCAATGGTGAGATTCGTCCTATCACGGATGCAGATAAACAAGCTATTCTTACGACTAACAAAGATTTAGCCAAACAAGCCCTTCGTGTTTTGATGATGGCTTATAAGACAACGAGTGACATTCCTACTTTGGAATCTGAAGTTGTTGAGTCTGATTTGATTTTCTCAGGCTTGGTAGGTATGATTGACCCAGAACGTCCTGAAGCAGCAGAAGCTGTTCGTGTGGCGAAAGAAGCGGGTATTCGTCCAATCATGATTACAGGTGACCACCAAGATACAGCAGAAGCTATTGCTAAACGTCTTGGTATCATCGATCCAAATGACACAGAAGACCATGTCTTCACTGGTGCTGAGCTGAATGAACTTTCTGATGAAGAATTCCAAAAAGTCTTCAAACAATACTCTGTCTATGCGCGTGTGTCTCCTGAACATAAGGTTCGTATTGTTAAGGCATGGCAAAATGATGGCAAGGTTGTTGCCATGACAGGTGACGGGGTTAATGATGCGCCTTCACTTAAGACAGCTGATATTGGTATTGGTATGGGAATCACTGGTACAGAGGTTTCTAAGGGAGCTTCTGACATGGTTCTTGCCGATGATAACTTTGCTACAATTATCGTCGCTGTAGAAGAAGGTCGTAAGGTCTTCTCAAACATCCAAAAATCAATCCAGTACCTCTTGTCAGCCAATATGGCCGAAGTCTTCATTATCTTCTTCGCTACACTGTTTGGATGGGATGTGCTTCAACCAGTTCATCTTCTCTGGATTAACCTAGTAACTGATACCCTTCCAGCCATCGCACTTGGGGTTGAGCCAGCTGAACCAGGTATTATGACTCACAAACCTCGTGGACGTCAATCAAACTTCTTTGATGGTGGTGTCTTCGGTGCTATTATTTATCAGGGAATTCTTCAAACTATCCTTGTTCTTGCCGTTTATGGTTGGGGTCTTGTCTTCCCAGAGCACCATACGCAAGGAGCCATTCACGCAGATGCCCTTACAATGGCTTTTGCAACACTTGGCTTAATTCAGTTGCTCCATGCCTTTAACGTTAAATCTGTGTATCAATCAGTCTTTAAAGTTGGTCTCTTCAGAAACAAGACTTTCAATTGGGCCATTCCAGTAGCCTTTGTTCTTCTGATGGCAACTATCGTGGTTCCTGGATTTAATAATCTCTTCCATGTGTCACACCTTAGTCTAACACAATGGCTTGCGGTTATTGTAGGTTCCTTCTTGATTGTGGTACTTGTTGAATTAGTTAAAGCCACTCAACGTGCCCTTGGCAAGGATAAAGACGCTATATAAAATACAAAGTCAGAGATACAGGTCTCTGGCTTTTATTAGAGATAAAGGTCTATTTTTGAGACTTTCCTTATGTGATAGCGGACGTCAGCGAACTTCTTCGAAGTTCTATGACTACGTTTCGAGCCTAAAGTCTCCAAATTTCCGAACGACTGAAACTCTTATGTTTCAGTCGTTTTTATCACGTCGGAAAGGCTCGGAATATGTACCGTACAGTCGCTAAATAAAGAGTCTTTTCCGATTTTAGTAAAGCTTCTTAGTTTACTAGATTTTTTAAGGACATTTTTCGACATTTTGAACAGAGATTAGGTCGTGAGCTTTTTCTTATCACATCTTGAATTCGTCAGATGTCTTGTTTATAATTGAGGGGAAGTAATGACTAGTTTAAGGAGAAGCATATGAACGAAACCATTAAGACACAACTTAATCACCGTAGTATTCGTCAGTTTAAACCCAAAGCTCTGACACAGGAAGAAGTCAATCTCTTGGTTGATGTTGCCAGACATACATCAACGAGTAATTTTAGACAGGCTTATTCAATTATAAGCATCACTGATGAAAAGTTGAAGGAACAAATTGCAGAGATTGCCAACCAACCCTATATTCCAAAGGCTGGGCATCTTTTTGTAGTTGTTGTGGATCAAAGACGTAATACCTTGATTGCGGAAGCAAAAGGCGCTGAGGCCTTGGTGCAAGGTAGCCCCGAACGCTTTATTTCAGCTTTTTCAGATGCTATGATTGCTACTCAAAACATGGTTGTAGCTGCTGAGAGTTTGGGTATGGGAGCTGTTTACTTGGGTAGTATCTTAAATGATAATGCTAAACTTTCAGAGCTTCTTAAACTGCCTAAGTATGTTTATCCCGCAGTGGGCTTAGCAGTTGGTTGGCCAGATCAAGAACCACAGCTGAAACCTCGTTTGCCACGTCACGTCATCCATATGGAAAATTACTATCAGGATTTGGAAAATCCCTTGGAAGAACTTAAAGACTACGATGCTGACGTCCATGAGTATTATGACCTTCGCGATCTTAATCACAGAGTTGATGAATTTACGACTCAGATTGCAAAGACTATGGATAAATCTGTCGCTAATCGTGCAAATACCTTGAAGGATCTTCAAAAGCAGGGATTCTTCACCGAATAAAAAACGACTCCCATAGAGCCGTTCTATATATCTAATAATGTCATGGATGAAAGGAACTCATTTGCTAGTTCCTTTTTTTCATACTCTAAAAACTCTGGGAGTTTCTTGACTAGGTTGTAACGTTTGGAGAGGTTCCATGTTCCAGTTGGATTGAGTTCAGGGTGATTGGAAACAAAGTTAATGGTTAAATCCCATTCTCGACGGTATCCAAGAGGACGCGAGTGATAGGTTACACCGTCAATCTTTACCGCCCCATAACTCCTGTGGGCATGACCAAAAACAACATCTTTAACGTCGTGTTTGACGAAAATCTGATGGAACTCTTCTGATCCCAAATAAGCATTAAAAGGTTTAAAACGTTCGTGCGTCATGGTAAAACGGCTGTGAGGAACAAAATGCATGGCAACAATGAGTTTGCTCGTATCTAATTCGCTTAAAACATTATCTAGCTTCTTGAGACTAGTTTGACAGATTTCTGGATCAGTCCCCAATCGTCTGAGACGTCTGTCGAACCAAAGCTGTCTCTTACGCCTGAGAATTTTATCCAACTTTTCATCTGAATAGGAATAATCATACCAGCCATGAAAAGCCAATAATGTCTTACTACCTAAATCAATCAGCTGGAAATCAAGCTTATCAATAAGGTCATCCTCTAAATCTAGCATATCATGATTGCCTAAATTATAGGTGACCTTGACCTCCTTGGAAAGCTTTTGTAGAAATGGTTTAGTGTCGCTAAAATAATGATTAGAAATGTCACCAGCAATATGAAGGTGGCTGATTTTTTGATCTTTTAGACATTTTATAAGAGTATCAATTTCATATGTCTCAAAGTGATTCAAATCAATATGTAAATCACTCATTACTGCAAGTCTTGTCATAGAAACATTGTAACAAAAAGGTCGTGTCTTGTCTTTAAACGAAGATAGTGGAAAATACTTGCCCTAGGGCTACATTTTCATTATGATAAGAATATGGATATCAAGTTAGAAATACAAAAGATGGCCAAGGAGATTGGCATTTCAAAAATTGGTTTTACAACAGCCGATGATTTCGCCTATCTGGAAAAGTCCCTTCGACTGGGCGTTGAAGAAGGGCGAACGACAGGATTTGAGCATAAAAATATTGAAGAGCGTATTTACCCCAAATTGAGCTTGGAATCAGCTAAAACCATCATTTCCATTGCAGTTGCCTATCCGCATAAGTTGCCACAACAACCCCAAAAAACAGAGTATAAGCGTGGCAAAATCACTCCAAATTCATGGGGTCTAGATTATCACTATGTTTTGCAGGATAAACTAAAACGCCTGGCAGAAGGCATTGAAAAACTGACAGAAAACTTCGAATATAAAGGTATGGTGGACACTGGAGCCTTGGTCGATACTGCAGTAGCCAAGCGAGCAGGAATTGGTTTTATTGGTAAGAATGGACTGGTTATCTCGAAAGAATACGGGTCCTACATGTATCTTGGGGAGCTTATCACGAATCTAGAGATTGAACCTGATCATGAGGTAGACTATGGTTGCGGGGATTGCCGTCGTTGTCTGGATGCCTGTCCGACATCTTGTCTCATTGGTGATGGGACTATGAATGCTCGTCGTTGCCTCTCCTTCCAAACCCAAGATAAGGGCATGATGGATATGGAGTTTCGAAAGAAGATCAAGACTGTTATCTATGGCTGTGATATTTGTCAGATTTCCTGTCCATATAACAGAGGTATTGACAATCCTTTAGCTTCAGATATTGACCCTGAGCTTGCCATGCCTGAATTGCTCCCATTTCTAGAGCTGACTAATAAGTCTTTTAAAGAGAAGTTTGGAATGATCGCCGGTTCTTGGCGTGGTAAGAATATTCTTCAGCGAAATGCCATTATTGCCTTGGCCAACTTACATGATCGCAACGCCATTGTCAAACTGATGGAGATTATTGATAAGAATAATAATCCCATCCATACGGCAACGGCTATTTGGGCTCTCGGTGAGATAGTTAAGAAGCCAGATCAAGCTATGTTAGACTATATGAGAGGACTTTCACCCAAAGATAAAGAAGCCCAAGCTGAGTGGGAGCTTGTATGTGCAAAATGGCAAATTTAGGCGATTTATGCTAGAATTAAGCATAATACTATAAAATGGAGGAAACCTATCCATGGAAGTGGCAGAAATTCGCCAAAAAATCTCTGAAAATCAAGAGAAGCTCGTGAGCTTCGGGAGGTCTCTTTGACTTAGATTGTTTGGAAGAGGACATTGCGCTCCTTGAAAACCGAATGACTGAGCCTGATTTTTGGAATGATAATATTGCGGCTCAAAAAACTTCTCAAGAGTTGAACGAGCTCAAAATGAAATACGAAACTTTCAACAATATGCAAGAACTCTCTGACGAGACAGAACTATATTTGGAGATGTTGGAAGAAGATAGCAGTGTTCAAGAGGAACTCGAAGAGACGCTCGAAAAACTTGATAAGATTATGACAAGTTACGAGATGACCTTACTCTTGTCTGAACCATATGACCATAACAATGCCATTCTGGAAATTCACCCAGGTTCTGGTGGAACAGAGGCTCAAGACTGGGCTGATATGTTGCTCCGTATGTACCAACGTTATGGAAATGCCAAAGGTTTCAAGGTTGAAACTTTGGATTATCAGGCGGGTGATGAAGCTGGTATTAAATCTGTAACCCTTGCTTTTGAAGGTCCTAATGCTTACGGATTCCTCAAGTCAGAAATGGGTGTCCACCGTTTGGTTCGTATTTCACCTTTTGACTCTGCCAAACGTCGTCATACCTCATTTACTTCTGTGGAAGTCATGCCTGAATTGGATGATACCATTGAAGTTGATATTCGTGATGATGATATCAAGATGGACACTTTCCGTTCAGGTGGTGCAGGTGGTCAGAACGTCAACAAGGTTTCTACCGGTGTGCGTTTGACCCACATTCCAACAGGTATTGTTGTAGCTTCAACGGTCGACCGTACACAATATGGAAACCGTGACCGTGCGATGAAGATGCTTCAAGCGAAACTCTATCAAATGGAGCAAGAAAAGAAAGCAGAAGAAGTGAATGCTTTGAAAGGTGATAAGAAAGAAATCACTTGGGGAAGCCAAATTCGCTCATACGTTTTCACCCCATACACTATGGTTAAGGATCATCGTACAGGCTATGAAGTTGCCCAGGTTGATAAGGTAATGGATGGAGATATTGAAGGCTTCATCGATGCCTACCTCAAGTGGCGTATGGAAGAATAGTAATGATATACTATTTTTAAGTATTTAGATACTTTATCTCAATGAAAGGAAGGCATTCAGCTATTTTAGTAGTTGAATACTGACATTATGGCTCTTATTGAATTAAAAGATGTTACTAAGAAGTATGATAAGTCGACAACTGCCCTAAGACACATTGATTTGTCTGTTAACTCAGGGGAATTTGTTTACTTAGTTGGACCTTCTGGTGCCGGTAAATCAAGTTTAATTCGCTTGTTTTACCAAGAAGAAAAATTAACGAGTGGTTCTATGAAGGTAGGGGAGTTTGATTTAACCCATCTTCGTAAAAAAGATGTTCCACTCTTGCGACGTTCTATCGGGGTTGTTTTCCAGGATTATAAACTTCTTCCAAAGAAAACAGCTTTTGAAAATGTTGCTTATGCGATGGAGGTCATCGGTGAGCGCCCTCGTCACATAAAAAAACGTGTCGCAGAGGTTCTCGAATTGGTTGGACTTAAGCACAAGATGCGTTCTTTCCCTAACCAATTATCTGGTGGTGAGCAGCAACGTGTCGCTATTGCGCGTGCTATCGTAAATAATCCAAAAGTTTTGATTGCGGACGAACCAACAGGGAACTTGGACCCTGAGATTTCTTGGGAAATTATGCAAGTTCTTGAACGTATTAATCTGCAGGGAACGACCATTTTAATGGCAACCCATAACTCAACTATCGTTAATAACCTTCGTCATCGTGTCATAGCGATTGAAGAGGGACGTATTGTTCGTGATGAAGAGGAAGGAGAGTACGGTTACCATGATTAGACGCTTTTTCCGCCATTTAGGAGAATCTATTAAGAACCTCAAACGTAATCTATTGTCTACTCTTACGGCGGTATTCTCAGTAATGATTGTGCTGTCACTTTTAGGTGTTTTTGGTTCTGTTATTCTTAACACTCAAAAATTGGCTTCTGATATTGAAAAAAATATTCAGGTCAATGTGTACTTGCAGCCTGATTCGACGGATGCTTCAAAAACTGTTAAAGAGATATCTGGTCAAATTGTTGCCAATAAAGACTACCATAAAGTTTATGATGCATTGACCAAGATAAAGGGTGTCGATAAGGTTACTTTCTCTAGTAAAGAAGAACAAAAGAAAGAACTCATCAAAACAATGGGGTCAAGTTTCGAAACAGCTACTGGAGATGGGAACCCTCTATCAGATGTGTACATTATTCAAACTAAAACACCAGATGATGTGAGTCGTGTTGCTAAGGAAGCTAAGGCTATTCAGGGGGTTGATAATTCTAACTTTGGTGGCTCAGATAGTGAAATTCTGATGTCTACCATGAAACGTGTTCAATTGTGGGGAATTATTGCGACAGCTCTCTTAACTGTTGTGGCTGTACTCTTGATTTCTAATACCATTCGTATCACCATCATGTCACGTGCGACTGAAATTCACATCATGCGTTTGGTCGGTGCTAAGAATTCCTATATTCGCCGTCCTTACTTGATGGAAGGTGCTTGGATTGGTGCATTAGGCGCCATCATTCCTTCTGGCCTCATCTATCTTTTGTACCACATGGTTTATTCAACCTTAAATCCTGATTTTGTTAAGGGTGGTGTCTCTATGTATGATCCAGAATGGTTTGTCTACGCTGTTATCGGAACCCTCTTTGCAGTCGGTATTATTATCGGTTCAGTTGGGTCTCGTATGGCAATGCGCCGTTATTTGAAATACTAAGAGATTAAAGGAGAACTATTTTGGTTCTCTTTTTTCGATCCAGAATGCTTCATGACACCTAAATTCTAGCTTTATCTCAAAATCATGGCTCAAAGACCAAAACCAATCTCAGATTTGGTATAATATTTAAAAAACATTGGAAAAGAGATGCATTATGACAAAGTTAGCTACCATTTGTTATATTGATAATGGAAAAGAGCTTTTGCTTTTACACCGTAATAAAAAGCCTAATGATGTTCATGAAGGAAAGTGGATTTCTGTTGGGGGAAAACTAGAAGCTGGAGAGACACCTGATGAGTGTGCCCGTCGTGAAATTCTCGAGGAAACACATTTTACAGTGACAGAGATGGATTTCAAGGGGATGATTACCTTCCCTGAATTTACACCGGGACATGATTGGTATACCTATGTCTTTAAGGTGACTGGTTTTGAAGGAGAACTCATTTCAGATGAGGAATCTCGTGAGGGAACGCTTGAGTGGGTTCCTTATGATAAGGTTTTGTCTAAGCCAACTTGGGAAGGTGACTATGAGATCTTTAAGTGGATTCTTGAAGACAAACCCTTCTTCTCTGCTAAGTTTGTTTATGATTCCAACCAGAACTTGGTAGACAAGACTGTGACCTTTTATGATAAATAGGGAGGAACTATGAAGCGAAAAAAGACAGAAAATTTTTCAGAAACTTGGTTTTTTAAATGGGTTTTGAATAATCAGGCTGTAGTGGCCTTTTTAATATTACTGTTGATTGGTTTGACGGTTTTGATTTTTACCAAGATTAGTCCTATTTTCTCACCAGTCATTGATTTTTTGACAATCATCATGTTGCCTCTGGTTATTTCTACGCTCCTTTACTATTTGATAAAACCTTTGGTTCTCTTAGTAGAAAAAACTGGTTTAAGTAGAACGATGTCTATCTTGGTCATCTATGCTATTCTCGCCTTACTCTTAGTTTTGGGAATTTCAACAGCTATTCCTAGTTTGCAAAATCAGATTTTGATTTTGATTAGAAATACACCGTCTTATATTGCCCGAGCTAATAGTGAAGCCGAACGCTGGCTAAATCTCCCTTTTCTTTCCAATTACCGTGGAGATTTAGAAGCTATGCTCAGTGATTTCTCAGCGAGAATGGTTAACTATGCTGAAAATTTCTCTTCATCAGCTTTGACTTGGGTAGGAACCTTTGCTAGTACTGTGGCTAGGGTTACGGTTGCTATTATTTTGGCTCCTTTCATTCTTTTTTATCTCCTAAGGGATAGTCAAAAGATGAAGCAGGGCTTTGTGTCAGTGTTACCCACTCGTTTTCGTGAAACGACTGTTCGAATGCTGTCAGATATCAATAATCAGTTAGAAGGTTATGTTCAAGGCCAAGTTACAGTTGCTATCGTTGTGGCCATTATGTTTTGTATCATGTTTAAAATTGTGGGTCTTCGATATGGGGTGACTTTTGGTATTATGGCAGGTTTCTTAAATATGGTTCCCTACCTTGGAAGTTTTCTTGCCATGGTACCAGTTGTTATTATGGGGTTGGTACAAGGTCCCGCAATGTTAATCAAGGTTCTCATTATTTTTGTCATTGAGCAAACCATTGAAGGACGTTTTGTTTCTCCACTTGTTTTGGGTAACAAACTCAGTATTCACCCTATTACTATTATGTTTATTCTTCTGACGGCAGGTTCTCTTTACGGCGTCTGGGGCGTATTATTAGGAATCCCAATCTATGCTTCCGTCAAGGTTGTTGTTAAAGAGATTTTTGATTGGTACCGGTCAGTAAGTAATCTTTACCATGATGACAAAGAAATTGAAGGACAAAAAGAAGATGTTAAATAGTGAGAAAATGGTTGCCTCTATTGGTAACCAAGATTTAGATCATGCGGATAAATATTTTAAGAAAGCTCTGCAAGAAGATCCAGCTGAAGTTCTCGTAGAGTTAGCTGAGTACCTTGAATCTATCGGTTTTTTACCACAGGCTCAAGAAATTTATGAAAAAGTTCGCTTTGATTTTCCAGAGGTTAATGTCAATCTAGCTCAAATTGCTGCTGAAGATGGTGATATTGAGAAGGCTTTTCTCTATTTAGATGCTATTCCTGAGGACTCCGAGGATTATTTGTCTGCTTTAGTTGTGAAGGCAGATCTATACCAAATGGAGGGGTTAACAGATGTAGCCCGTGACAAGTTGCTAGAGGCGAGTCAACTATCAGATGACTCCATTATCATTTTCGGTTTGGCTGAAATGGAGTTTGAACTTGGAAACTTTGAGCAGGCTATTCATTATTATGCTAAACTTGATAATCGTGAGCTTCTTGAAGCTACGGGGACTTCTACTTATGAACGTATTGGTAAAGCTTATGCTAGTCTTGGTAAGTTTGAAGCTGCTCGAGAATTTTTGGAAAAAGCTATTGAAATTGAATACGATGATACTATTGCCTTTGAATTAGCGACACTACTTTACGATCAGGAAGAGTATCAAAAAGCTAATTTTTACTTCAAACAGATTGAAACCATGTCTGCAGACTTTGAGGGGTATGAGTATATTTACGCCTTATCGTTACATGCTGAACATAAAACCGAAGAAGCTTTACGGATAGCACAACAAGGAATTTCTAAAAATGCCTTTAATGTGCAATTACTTTTGTTAGCGTCACAGTTATCCTACGAATTGCACGATACTCAGTCTGCTGAATCCTATTTGAAGCAAGCCTTGCCGCTAGCTGAGGATCAGGATGAGATTGTTTTACGCTTAAGTACTCTCTATTTGGAAGAAGAACGTTACGATGATCTCGTGGCTTTAGCCGATTACGAATTTGATTCTGTCTTGGCCCGTTGGAACATTGCCAAGGCTTATCAAGCACTTGATGATGAAGAGAAAGCCTTTCAAATTTATCAAGACCTATCTACTGATTTGTCTGATAACCCTGAATTTTTACAGGATTACGCTTATATCTTGCGCGAATTTGGCTACAGAGATCAAGCGCGTGTTACGGCGGAAAAATATCTTTCCTTGGTTCCAGATGATGTTAATATGCAAACCTTTCTTGATGACAATTAGTCTTCGAAACTCTTGAAAGCATAAACTCAATAGAGGATGTGATAAGTTAAGTCTGTTCACTTCCTCTTTTTTTATTTGTCTATTTATGTTATGATTTTATTAGAACCCATAAGGAGTAGATATGGTTAAGAGAGATTTAATTCGAAATATTATTATAGCAGTTCTTGCCATCGTAGTGATCTTGTTACTGAGGTCTTTTGTTTTTTCAACGCATCGTGTGACTGAAAATCAGGCAAATAATTATATCCATGCAGGTGATTATGTTACCTTCAATAAAAACGTTGAACCGAAGAAAAAAGATTTTATCCTTTATACCGTTAATGGCAAGGAATACATTGGACGTGTTATTGCCGGTGAAGGAAAGAGCGTAACAGCTATGGATGATTTTCTTTATGTCAATGATAAGCCAATTGAAGAAAATTATATTAGCCACGATAAATCAGCTTATTTGGCTACTGTTTCGCCTGGGAATTTTTTCACAGATGATTTTTCAATTGCAACGTTGACCGATAACAAGCAAACGAAGATTGAAAAGGGACAATACCTAGTATTAAACGATAATCGTCGAAATACAAAAGATAGTCGTAAGTTCGGACTTATTAAAAAAGACCAAATTAAAGGTGTTATTTCTTTCCGATTGTACCCTCTGTCACATTTTGGTTTTGTTGATGTTGACTAATATTCTTTAATGACTGAAAAAGCTAGGAACTTTTGTTAAGTTTCTAGCTTTTTTGCGAATATATAACTGGTAATTCATTTTGATACTGGGAGCTATCGTCAGCTAATTTAAGATTGAAATAGACTTGAAGTGAATTAACAGAAATATATCAGTAGAAAAGGAAAAGAATATGCAAGAAAAAAATGTCTTAGGATTTAAGAAGAATAAAACCTATGGATTATGTGGCGTTATGTTAACCATGTTATTCTTAGGGACATGTGGTGTGACAGCAGGAGCTGATGAAGTAATGGAAAATCCTTCAAAGGCTAATGCTACTAAGCCAATATCAAAGGAGCAAACGACGAGTTCAACGACTGTTTCAAATTCTGAGACTGTACCGAAAGGAGAAAAGCAAACATCAGAAGTTACTTTTGAAAATTCGTATACGATAGTGACAGCTGAGGCTCCATTTAACACTGTTGACCAAAACTCAACGGAGACAGTATTTCAAGATAAAGCAGATTATATAGCAGCTTCTAATTTGACCAATAATTCCGTGACTAGGAGTGCTTATCAAGGGCCAGATAGTGTTGACAGTACCAATGAGAGCCAAAGTCATTTTCTTAATGCTATTAAACAGGGAGCTATGGATGGAGCCAAGGAAGGAGTGCTCCCATCAATTACGGCAGCCCAGGCAATCCTAGAAAGTGGTTGGGGCAACTCAAGCCTTGCTCAAGCACCTAATCATAATCTCTTTGGCATTAAGGATTCGGATGATTGGGGTGGTGATACGGTAGTGGTACCAACTCAGGAATATCTTAACGGTCGTTATATTACCATTAACGCTGCCTTTAGAAAATATTCATCGTGGAATGACAGTGTTGTAGATCATGCAAAATTTTTCACAAGTACAGAGTGGCGAAAAAATAATTATAGAAAAGTTATCAATGCAACAGATTATAGTACTGCTGCCCAGGAACTAAAAAATGCTGGATATGCAACAGATCCAGGGTATGCAGGCAAGCTTATTCGTTTGATTGAAGCATATAAGCTCTACGAGTGGGATGAAGAAAGTAATACTGCGATTAACATCAGTGACAATCCGATAGAAATTCAACATAATCCAAAAGCAGACCTTGCCATCACTGGTCTCAACAATGCTACTGGTAGCTATGATCTTGTCATTTCAAATTTGGTTGCACCATACGGCTTTAAAGAAGTCCTAGTTCCAACCTGGTCAGAAAAGAATGGTCAAGATGATATCATCTGGTACAAGGCAGCTAAACAAGCTAATGGAGACTATAAGGTAACCGTTCGTTCAAGCAACCATAAAGGTGATAGCGGTCTCTATAACTCTCATGTCTACTTGGTTGATAATGATGGTAAATTCATTGGCCTTGGAGGCAAACAAGTAACCCTTGATATTACCAAGACTCAAGGAACCTTAACTATTACCAACAACGACAAAAATCGAGGTACTTTTGATGTTGTCATCACTAATCTCACCAATCCAGGGGGGATTACAGGTGTCGTTATCCCTGTATGGTCTGACCAAAATGGTCAAGACGATCTTGTTTGGCATAATGCTACAAAACAGGAGGATGGTTCCTATAAGGTGACGGTTTCTGCCAGCCAACACAAGTGGAATTCAGGCAAGTACATCGTTCACGGATATTTGACAGATGCATCGGGTAAGAATGTTGGTTTTGGTGCAACTTCTGTTGACGTGGTAGCTCCTAAGAAAATCGGTTCAGCTTCTCGAGGAAACTATGATGTCTTTAATAAGATTGTTTATCTAGATGCTGGCCATGGTGGCTATGATCCAGGGGCTTCTTATTTTGGCATTTCTGAAAAGAGCTTGACCTTGGCTATCCAAAGTCGTGTGAAAGCTAAACTAGAAGCAGAAGGCTATCAAGTAGTCACCACACGCACAAGTGATACCTTTGTCGACCTAACAGATCGTTCTCGTGCAGCCAATGCATCTGAGTCAGATATTTTCGTCAGTATCCATATCAATGCTTCAGGAAGTTCAGCAGCACAAGGTATCGAGACTTATTATTACCAACCTTTTGCGGAATATCCTTCACGTATTAATGCGGCTTATCATGCCAATCCGACTCGTTTGAGCATGAGTGATACCCTGGCAAATGCTATTCAGTCTAGCCTTATTAACGCAACTGGAGCTCAGAATCAGGGCGTTAAGCGTCGCACCTTTGCGGTCTTGCGAGAAACAACAGCGCCGGCAGTCCTTCTAGAACTAGGTTTCTTGTCAAATCCTCAAGAAGCAGCTCGCTTAACGACGTCTGCTTACCAAGAAACTTTGGCTAATGCGATTGTAGCAGGGATTAAAGCTTACTACGAAAAAGAATCTAATGTTTAAGTGATAAGGTTAG
>NZ_GL698449.1:614853-658989 GCF_000187445.1 Streptococcus sp. C150
AGATATTTTCGTTCAGTATCCATATCAATGCTTCAGGAAGTTCAGCAGCACAAGGTATCGAGACTTATTATTACCAACCTTTTGCGGAATATCCTTCACGTATTAATGCGGCTTATCATGCCAATCCGACTCGTTTGAGCATGAGTGATACCCTGGCAAATGCTATTCAGTCTAGCCTTATTAACGCAACTGGAGCTCAGAATCAGGGCGTTAAGCGTCGCACCTTTGCGGTCTTGCGAGAAACAACAGCGCCGGCAGTCCTTCTAGAACTAGGTTTCTTGTCAAATCCTCAAGAAGCAGCTCGCTTAACGACGTCTGCTTACCAAGAAACTTTGGCTAATGCGATTGTAGCAGGGATTAAAGCTTACTACGAAAAAGAATCTAATGTTTAAGTGATAAGGTTAGCCCATCATTTTGATGGGCTTTTATGCTATAATGAAATAAATATAACCAAAGGAGTGCTTATGGCTTACGATTTACTCTTAGAGCGTTTTTTACGCTATGTCAAAATAAATACACGTAGTGATGAGAATTCAAAAAGAACCCCAACAACCCAAAGCCAGGTTGATTTTGCCTTGGAGGTTCTAAAACCAGAATTAGAAGAACTGGGTTTGACTAATATCCACTATTTGGAAAGTAACGGCTACTTAGTAGCAACCCTCCCAGCTAACGATGCTCAACTAACACGTAAGATTGGTTTCATCTCACATATGGATACTGCCGATTTTAATGCAGAAGGAGTGTCACCACAGGTCATTGATTCCTATGATGGTGGTATCATTTCTCTTGGGACTTCAGGTTATAACCTAGACCCAGCTGATTTTCCAAATCTCAAGAATTATGTCGGTCAGACACTTATTACGACGGATGGTACAACACTGCTAGGAGCTGATGATAAGTCTGGTATTGCTGAAATCATGACAGCTTTGGCTTATTTGAAGGCTCATCCTGAGATCAAACACTGTGAGATTCGTGTAGGCTTTGGCCCTGATGAAGAAATTGGAATTGGTGCAGACAAATTTGATGTTGCTGATTTTGATGTTGATTTTGCCTATACTGTTGATGGTGGTCCCTTGGGTGAATTGCAGTACGAGACATTTTCGGCAGCAGGAGCAGAGCTGACCTTCCATGGCCGTAACGTTCATCCTGGGACAGCAAAAGGTCAGATGGTTAATGCCTTGCAGTTAGCCATTGATTTTCATAATCAGTTACCAGCAGAGGACCGTCCTGAGTTGACAGATGGTTATCAAGGTTTCAACCATCTTCAAATCATGACAGGTACTGTTGAAGAAGCGAAATCTTCTTATATCATTCGTGATTTTGAAGCCAAGTCCTTTGAAAATCGTAAAGCAAGCTTCCAAGAAATTGCCGATAAGATGAATCAGGCATATGGTCAAAAACGTGTTGAGTTGCTACTCAAAGATCAATACTATAATATGCGTCAAGTGATTGAAAAAGACATGACACCTGTCGAGTTGGCCAAGGAAGTTATGGAAGAGTTTGACATTACACCAATTATTGAACCAATTCGTGGTGGAACTGATGGTTCAAAAATTTCGTTCATGGGCATTCCGACACCGAATCTCTTTGCAGGTGGTGAAAATATGCATGGCCGTTATGAGTACGTTTCCTTGCAGACAATGGAAAAAGCCGTAGATGTTATTCTTGGAATTGTCAGTAAACCTTAATTGAGCTTGCTAAATACTAATTTTATGGTAGAATTAAAAGTAATGGAGGTGCTGAGATGATAAAAATTTTCGGCAAGTATCGTTACCATTGGCAACCGGAATTGTCTTGGCTAATCATTTATTGGTCATTAGCTATTACACCTATCTTTATTGCTGCGGCCCTTCTCTTCGAGTTGTACTCGGTGCCTTATCATATTCTGATGCTATTCACTATTTTCGTTGCCCTATTTGGTTTAGGATTTCATCGTTACTTCATTATCGATGATAAAGGAAATCTTGGTATTGTTTCTTTCAATATCTTTAAGCCACGTAAGGTTAAGATTAGTGATATTGAAAAAATCGAAGTGGTTAAGACAGGCCTAAGTTTTATTTTCAAGAATGGAAAGAAACGTCAGTTTTACATGAGAAAGTGGCCTAAGAAGTATTTTCTAGATGCTTTAGTCCTTCATCCCGATTTTAAGGGAGAAGTAGAGCTGATGGATCATATGACCAATTTTGATTATTTTGCCTTCTATGAGGAATCAAAAAAAGCCCTTAAGCTTAAACTTCGCAAGAAAGGGCTTTAGTCGGACAAGACTTGACAGCTGTCAAGGTCTCGGGGCTATCTTCAATGATTAGGCTAAGTTGGTCGCTATCTTTAAACCTAACTATACCCTCGTCGTCATAATCAAAGATAGGAGAGTAGGTTTGGCATAAACCACAGGCGATACATTTTTCTGGAATTAATGATACTTTCATAGTATTATTTTAAAATAGATTTATTGTTTTTACAAGGAGAATAACATGAGTAAAAAACCATGGGAAGAAAAAGTTTCTGACGAAGAGTTGGAAGATGTTGTTGATGCTGATTTTCTAGATGATGAAGATGAGTATGAAGACTACGATGACTATGAAGAAGATGATGACAATGATTCGTCAGATGAAAAGCGTGACAAGGGTGGCTTCATCAATTCGTCATTCTTGACAGTTCTTTTAGGACTTTTCTTTATCATTGTTGTTTGTATTTTGTTCTTTGTTTTCTACACATCAAATGTTGGAGGAAACAAAACAGCTGAGTCTAAGGAATCCTCTGGTTTCTATTCATCATCAACAAGCAAAGTTGTCAAATCATCATCAAGTGAAAAGGCTTCAAGCAAGGACGAAGAAACTGAGAAATCTACTAAAGAAAAATCTTCAAAAGAGAAATCCTCAGCAACTAAATCATCAAGCTCTTCAAAACATGCTTCAAAAGAAGGAGATGCTGATGCAACTGAAACAACAGCATCAAGTTCTGCAGCAGCTGATGGATCTTCTATCGTTGTCCAATCTGGAGAAGGGGCAGGTTCTATTGCATCACGTGCAGGTATTTCTGTAAGTGAGTTGGAACGCCTTAACCCAGATCACATGACAAGTGGTTACTGGTATGCTAACCCAGGAGATGTCGTTAACGTTCAATAATTTAATAGCAAAGGAACATCATGAAAGATATTAGAATTGCAATTGATGGTCCTGCGTCTAGTGGAAAAAGTACTGTAGCCAAGATTATTGCAAAAAATCTTGGCTATACTTATCTCGACACAGGAGCTATGTACCGTTCTGCAACCTATCTAGCGTTGCAAAATGGTTTGACTGAAGATAATGTGCCAGAAATTTTAGAGCAACTCTCTCAACATCCCGTTTCATTTGGGAAAGCAGCAGATGGCAGCCAGCAAGTTTATGTTGGCGATGTTGAAGTTACTCATCCTATTCGTGATAACCAAGTGACTAACAATGTTTCTTGGGTTGCCGCCATTCCTGAAGTGCGTAAAGAGCTTGTTTCTCAGCAACAACGCATTGCTGAGGAAGGGGCCATTATCATGGATGGCCGAGATATTGGTACAGTTGTCCTACCAGATGCTGAACTTAAGATTTTCTTGATTGCTTCTGTCGATGAACGTGCAGAACGTCGTTATAAGGAAAATATCGAAAAAGGTATTCCGGCTGATCTTGAGACACTTAAGAAAGAAATTGCTGAACGTGACTATAAAGATAGCCACCGTAAGGTTTCACCTTTGAAACCGGCTGAAGATGCTATTACTTTTGATACCACAGGAGTGTCAATTGATGGCGTTGTGGAATTTATTCAAGAAAAAGCGAAGAAAATTATTGACAAGGGATAAATCAATTGTTATACTAGTAACAATGAGAAAAGCAGAAGTGAGAACTTCTCGCCTTGCGACCTAGGTTGTCTGGCCCAACATGTCAAATCCAATTATAGGATATAATGTGTGCGGGCTTGTTTGTCAAGTCCGCTTTGTTTTTCTCTAAAAAAATAAAGAGGTGAAGATCATAGCTAAGAAAGATCTATTCATTAATGATGAAATTCGCGTCCGTGAAGTTCGTCTTGTTGGTCTTGATGGTGAACAATTGGGAATTAAACCATTGTCAGAAGCACAAGCTATTGCAGATGATGCAAATGTTGACTTGGTTCTTATCCAACCACAAGCTACGCCACCTGTTGCGAAGATTATGGACTACGGTAAGTTCAAATTTGAGTATCAAAAGAAACAAAAAGAACAACGTAAGAAACAAAGCGTTGTTACCGTTAAGGAAGTTCGTTTGAGCCCAGTTATCGATAAAGGGGACTTCGAAACAAAACTTCGTAATGGTCGTAAATTCCTTGAAAAAGGAAATAAGGTTAAAGTTTCTATCCGTTTCAAAGGACGTATGATTACTCACAAAGAAATCGGAGCTAAGGTCTTGGCGGAATTTGCTGAAAAAACGCAAGATATTTCGATTATTGAGCAAAGAGCTAAGATGGATGGACGACAAATGTTCATGCAACTTGCACCAATTCCTGACAAAAAATAATTGTCAAATTAACACTATTTTAAGAGGAGAATTTTAAAATGCCAAAACAAAAAACACACCGCGCATCAGCTAAACGTTTCAAACGTACAGGTTCAGGTGGATTGAAACGCTTCCGTGCTTTCACATCTCACCGTTTCCACGGTAAAACTAAAAAACAACGTCGTCACCTTCGTAAAGCATCATTGGTACATTCAGGTGACTTTAAACGTATCAAATCAATGCTTTCTCAAATGCGTTAATTCGCTACAAGCATTACAATTTAACTAAACTAGAACTAATTCGGAGGAATATATAAATGGCTCGTGTTAAAGGTGGCGTTGTATCACGCAAACGTCGTAAACGTGTATTGAAACTTGCTAAAGGTTACTATGGTGCAAAACACATCTTGTTCCGTACTGCAAAAGAACAAGTAATGAACTCTTACTACTATGCATACCGTGACCGTCGTCAAAAGAAACGTGATTTCCGTAAACTTTGGATCACTCGTATCAATGCGGCAGCTCGTTTGAACGGACTTTCATACTCACAATTGATGCATGGTTTGAAATTGGCTGAAATCGAAGTTAACCGTAAAATGCTTGCTGATTTGGCAGTTAACGATGCAGCAGCTTTCACAGCTCTTGCAGAAGCTGCTAAAGCAAAACTTGGTAAATAAGAATTAAGATGGGCTTGTCCCATCTTTTTTTATGGAGGTAATTATGATTCGTTTAGCAAAAACTGAGGACATTCCGAGAGTACAGGAACTCTTGGATCAGATTCTTATTGTTCATCATCAAGTGCGTCCTGATATTTTTAAGTCAGAAGGTAGTAAATTTACTAATGCAGAGTTAGAAGCAGTCATTAATGATTCAACTAAGCCTATTTTTGTTTACGAAGATGAGAATGGTTGTATCCTGGGACATATTTTTTTGATAATTCAAGATATTTCTGAAAATGATGGGCCCAAGAAGGCTCATAAGACGCTTTTTATTGACGATCTTTGTGTGGATAAGGAAGCTCGAGGAAAAAAATTAGGTGAAAAACTTTATCAATTCGCCTTGGAATATGCTAAGGAGCTAGGGTGTTATAACGTAACACTTCACGTATGGAATGATAATGATGGGGCTCTACGTTTTTATGATCGTTTAGGTATGAAACCGAGATATACAGAGATGGAAACTATCCTAAAATAGCCCATTGCAAATTATTTTATGATAATAAAACTGGAGACCTTCTCCAGTTTTTTAAGAATAAAAGCAGCCACAGAAGTGACTGCTAATGATGATTAGTTTTTCTTCTTCATTTCACCATGTGGGTAGTAAGTTCCTTCAGGCATATCGTTAATGAAAACGTGAATAGCTTCTTTAGGAGCTTTTGCGATACGTGATACAACTTCGGTAACTTCACGAGCAAGCTCGACTTTTTGTTCTTGAGTACGACCTTCAAAGAGATCAATTTTTACAAATGGCATAATGCATCTCCTTAGTTTTGATAGTCCTATTATAGCATTAATTAAGAGAATATTCTAAAGTTTTTGGAAATTCTTGAAATGATATTATCGCAAGGTTAGACTATAACGTTTTCGAAATTGGTAGGGACTTGTGATGTTAGATAATAGTTTACTTTTTTAATGTGATCTATTCTCTGGGGATGAAAACTCTTTCTAAAAATGGTAAAATAGTGCTAATTAGAGACAGTAAGGAGCAAATTATGACAATAGATTTTCGTGCCGAAGTTGATAAACGTAAAGATGATTTAATGGAGGACCTTTTTGGTTTGTTACGCATTAATTCAGAACGTGATGACAGTAAGGTTGATGAACAGCACCCATTTGGCCCCGGGCCAGTAAAAGCTTTGGAACATTTTCTTGCTTTAGCTAAACGTGACGGCTATAAGACGCGTAATATTGATAATTATGCTGGTGACTTTGAATTTGGTCATGGCGATGAAGTTTTGGGTATTTTTGCACACTTGGATGTGGTTCCAGCTGGGAGTGGTTGGGATACAGACCCTTATGAACCTGTAATCAAAGATGGTAAACTTTATGCTCGTGGCTCATCAGATGATAAGGGTCCAACAATGGCTTGTTATTATGCTTTGAAAATTATTAAAGAGCTGAATCTTCCAGTATCTAAGCGTGTTCGTTTCATCGTTGGTACAGATGAAGAATCTGGTTGGGATGATATGGCTTATTATTTTGCGCATAATGGATTGAAAGATCCTGATTTTGGTTTTTCTCCTGATGCTGAATTTCCAATTATTAATGGAGAAAAAGGAAATATCACTGCCTATCTTCATTTTGAAGGTCAAAATGATGGTGCATTTAGTCTTGTAAGCTTCAATGGTGGCTTGCGTGAGAACATGGTTCCTGAATCTGCAAGTGCTGGTTTTACTGGACCTATCACTTTGCAAGAACTTGAGGCTAAGTTAGCTAACTTTGCGGCTGATCAGGGAGTAACTGGTCAGGTGACTGAAGAAGCTGGGGCCTTCCATGTAACTATTCATGGGAAATCAGTTCACGGTATGATGCCTCAAAAAGGTATTAATGGTGCAACCTATCTAGCCCTCTTCCTCAGCCAATTTGATTTCCAAGGGAATGCTCAAGCTTATTTGAATGTCATTGCTGAAACATTGCATAAAGATTTCTTTGGTGAAAAAGTAGGTCTTGCTTACACAGATCCTAAGATGGGTGAATTGACCATGAATGCTGGGGTGTTTCATTTCAATAAGGAATCAGAAGATAATACAATCGCTTTGAATTTCCGCTACCCTCAAGGTGTTGATGTAGACGGTATTAAGGCCGGCCTTGAAAAACTTGAAGGTCCTAAGGAGGTCACTCTTTCAGAACACGGACATGTCCCTCACTATGTACCAGTGAGTGACCCTATGGTTCAAACACTTCTTTCGGTTTACGAGAAACACACAGGACTTAAAGGTGAAGAACAAATCATTGGTGGTGGAACTTTTGGACGTCTCCTTAAACGTGGCGTTGCCTATGGAGCTATGTTCCCAGGTTATGTCAACACGATGCACCAAGCCGATGAATTTACTGAAGTTGAGGACTTGTACCGTGCTGCTGCCATTTATGCAGAGGCTATCTATGAGTTAATCAAATAAAAAGAAGAGACAGACTGTCTCTTTTTTTGGAGGACATTATGGAAACACTTGAAGAATTGACACAAGCCATTATGGCTGATGAACAAAATAAAGTTTATACGGAACAAGGTATAAAACCCTTGTTTACCATTCCAAAAACGGCACGGATTAATATCGTCGGACAAGCTCCTGGTATTCGTGCACAAGAGTCAGGACTTTATTGGAATGATCCCAGTGGAGATAATCTCAGAGATTGGATGGGAGTTTCACGTGAAGAATTCTATGAATCGGGTATGTTTGCCATCGTCCCAATGGATTTCTATTTTCCTGGTCACGGTAAATCTGGTGATTTACCACCTCGTAAAGGATTTGCGGACAAATGGCACAAGAGAGTATTGGCTTTAGCACCGAATATTCAATTAACCATACTAGTGGGAAACTATGCTCAGCGTTACTATTTACACCAAAAATCATCGGCAAAATTAACGGATACAGTTAAGCATTACAAAGACTATCTTCCAGACTATCTTCCATTAGTACATCCATCTCCTCGAAATAATATCTGGCAAGCGAAAAATCCATGGTTTATGGAAGAAGTGGTTCCAGATTTAAAAGCCTTGGTCAAAGACATTTTAAACAAGTAACCATTGTTGTCTGGTCTTGATTGAACATTTAGTCTACAAATGATTGTGGAACAGATTCATGTGTGTAAGAGAATTCTAAGCCCTTTAGGGCTTTTTTCGTGTTTAAAATGAAGTTATTAATAATGGATAGTAGTCAAATAAGTTAATATTAATTAAGAATTTTAAGAAATGTCTTGACAATTCATGAAGAGAGCAACAAACTTTGTAAACTATTTTTCCTATAAAAGAAAAGATTAGAAACGTTTTTACAGTAAATAAAAATAATTATAAATTTTTTAAAAACATTAAGTTAAAATTATTGACAGAAAGTTTAAAAGTGATAGACTTTAGGTGTTAAGAAAAAATTAGAAGGAAATTTGTGATATGGGAAGAAAAGATTCACAACGTTTTTCAATCAGGAAGTATAGCTTTGGGGCTGCTTCTGTTCTTTTGGGTACAACTATTTTAGCGATGGGGACTACTGGAGCGCATGCCGATGAGGTTTCAACCTCAGCAGCCACTGACACACCCTTGAGTGCATCTGTACTTGCCGATACTACAACAGATGCGACAGCAACTGTTGACCATTCAGAAAAGCAAGTTGTTTCTGTCAAAGAAGTAGGCAATACTACTGAAACAATGAGTGTTGTCACAAGTGATAGCCTTGAAGATGCAAAGGCTTCTGCTGTAAAAGAAGGGGTGAAAGTTGAAGAGACTGCACCTCAAACACATACATCTTTAGAGGGTGCTATCGCGGATAATCAAGCCCAAGCTAAGGAGATTAACTCTGTTGTTTCGGATTATCAAAAGGCAAAAGAAGAGTACAAAAAAGAATTAGCTGAGTATGATAAAGCCAAGACTGAGTACGATGCTAAAGTGGCTGAAAAAGCAGCTGCTGATAAGGTAAATGCTGCTTCTAAAGCGCAGTTTGATACTGACCAAGCTGCTTATGAAAAAGAATTAGCTAAATATCAAGCTGACAAAAAAGCCTATGATGCAGCATTGGAAGAGTATCATACTCAAAAATTGACCTATAATTCTAAAGTAGCCGAAAAAGCAGCAACTGATGCAGCCAATGCTAAGTCAGAAGCTGATTACAAGGTACAGTTGGCAGTTTATGAAACAGCCAAGAAGAATTATGAAGCGGCTATGGCTCAGTATACGAAAGATAAAGCAAAATATGATGCTGAGAAGAAAGCCTATGATGCTAAAGTAGCCGAAAAAGTTCTTACAGAAATTGAAAACAAGGCTGCCCAAGAACAGTATGAAAAAGATTTAGCTACTTATAACGCTGCTTATGAAAAATACCAAAACGACCTAGCTGTCTATAAGACTGCTAAAGTGGCCTACGATGCTAAAATAGCTGAAAAAGCGGCAGTAGAAAAGTCTAATGCAGAAGCTAAAGCTAAGTATGATGCAGAAATGGCCACATATAATGTTGCTAAGGCTCAATACGAAACCGATTTAAAAGAATATCATACTAAGCAAGCTCAGTATGATAAAGACAAGGCAGCTTATGATAAATTACTCACCACAAAAGCTGAGGAAGATACCGCTAAAGCTAAATATGAAACAGACCTTGCAAAATACAATGCTGAATTAGAACAATATGCTAAAGATTTTGCCACATATCAAACCAAATATGCTGAATATCAAGCGGCCTTAGCTCAATATAAAGAAGCTAAAGCAGCTTATGATAAGTATATGAATGATAATGGTTTCCAAGAATTGAAGGATGTCGAAACTGTTCAGGATTTGACCTTCCAACGTGAAGCTGGAGCCATTCATACGATCACTGGCATCAATACTTATTTGACTCGAGAAGCCCAAGCTCGTTTAAATACAAGTAATGTTCATCAGTATGATTCAAACAAATTGACAGCTTCAGATATTGTAACAACAAGTCCATGGGCTAATAATGAAACTGAGTATATTCAAATTAAAGAAGGTGACAAATTTGTTGTGACCTATGATAATTTGAATAAATCAAGTATGCGTGAAGCTTCAAACATGCATCCTATTAAGCGTGTTATTTACCGTTACGAAATTTTGAGCCTTCCATCAAACGATGGTAAGGGAATTGCAGCAGTAAATGGTGACCCAACGGTAACTCTTACTGTTGGAGCATCATCCGATCAAGATAAACCGATTAAAGTTGCTGTTGACATTGAATTTTATGATGGCAACGGTAAAAGATTTGATTTGAGCCAAAAAAATGCCATTGTTGCTCTTAATTCCCTAAACCACTGGACAGGAGCTTCCTATGTTGATAGTGGTGATAAACCTCGTGCTCTTACGGTAGAGGCTAAGGATCAAAATGGCAATACGGTTCGTGGAACTTGGAATCCATATGCCGATGGTTCTTCCATGAGTATTGAAAATAATGCGGTTACCGTTAAAACTGGAACTCCTGACTTTGGATCTGCGAAGGTTACCATCTCTGCAGAAAATCCAATGAAGATTGTGGCTCAACAAGCAACATGGAATGGTAGTGAATTTGCAGTTAGTGAGGAAACTGTTATTGATGCGACCTCTGTCAATGCATCAGGTGCTGGAGAAGGTCATTCTATCGGAACAGATAACTACCTATTCGATGGTAAAGATGATGTTATTGGTATGTACACCATTAATCCTATAACAGGAGATATTACCTTTACACCAAAGAAAAAGTTTGAAAATTTGGAACACATCGAATCCGTGAGTATCGGCAATAATAAGTATATAGCGATTCCAAATTCAAGTGTTTCTTATGATGCGACTACCAAAGAGGTAAAATCCTTAAAAGACAATCAATATATTGAACATGGTTCAGCTTTTAACGGGGAATCATCACCAGTTCTTGAAGGATGGGATAATCCAGAATCTCCATATCTCTACTATGGTGGTGCAGGACTTAAAATGTTAGATGGACATCTTGTATTTACAGCGCAAGGAGCTAATGCAGTTGGTCAACCAACGGTATATTGGTTTGCCATCAATTCAAATGTAGGTTTGCCTAAGAAACCTGGTGAAGAACCAAAAGAACCTACTAAACCAGAGGAACCAAAGGCACCAACCCCACCAACAATTACAGTCGGACAGCTCCCTGCAAAACCAACAGAACCAACGCCTCCGACAGCTCCTATAGCACCAAGAGAACCAAGCTACACTGTAGTAACAGTTGATGCTGAGGAACCTAAGGCTCCAACAGAGCCAAAAGCGCCAACGCCACCAACTCCAGCTTTGGTTGAAGTGCCAGTAGAGCCACGTAAGATTACGACTCCAGTAGAACCAAAGGCACCTACACCACCTACACCAGTAGTTGTAGAAGTACCTGCTGAACCAACGAAACTAACGCCACCAACAGAACCTAAAGCTCCAACCCCACCAACCATGGTTGTGGTAAACGTACCTAATAAACCTGTATCACCTAAAGAGCTTGTAGCTCCTAAAGTAAAATGGCATAAGAACTATCTTCTTGAGCGAGTAAGCCGTCCAGAAAAAATGACTCCACCAACTCCTCAAAAGCCGAAAACTCCGAGAACACCTGTAGTACCAAGTGTCACTTCGACCTCTACTCTTGTTACAAAGCAAGGCACTCAAGGTGTGCATGATAAAACATTGCCTGAAACAGGTGATAAGAATCAGAAATTAACATCTGTAGCAGGAATTGGCTTACTTTCAGTTGCCCTTGCAGGACTCTTCACATCTTACAAACGTAAACACTAATACTATAAATGACAAAGAATAGGTTGCTTTGCTAAGGCAAAACAGTCTATTCTTTTTTATTGCCACTTAAAAAAGCTTTGTAGGTTTGAGATTACAAGTTTTTCATAATCTTTTCAATAAAAAAACATTAAAGCAACAAGACTCTGCTATTAAAAAATTAAATCAGTATACAAAGATGTAAATTCCTTTAAATCTAGGCTAAGAGGACACGCTTGGATTTAAAGTTAAATATTACTCTAATTTAAGAATTTAATAGAATTTGAAATCCCTCCTGTTTTTATGAGATAACTCAAATTGACATGCTTCTTGCTTTTGTTAGAATATGAACATAACTAAATATATAGAAGGAAGTAATTTAAATGGGGAAAAAGGAATTACAACGTTATTCACTCAGAAAGTCTAGCCTTGGTGCGGCTTCTGTTCTTTTGGGGACTGCTGTAATTGCAGTAGGTGCTTCAAACGCTAGTGCCGATGAAATGGCAACAACGACAGATTCTTCAACACCAGCAGTTAAGGCAACCGATGCAGTTGAAGAAAGTACTGCTACAGTAGCAGATTCAACTGATAAGAAGGTTGTTAATGTAACTGAAGAAGGTAATACAACTGTTACAACGAGTGAAGTAACAAATACAAGCTTAGAAACTGCAAAAACAGTTGCAACAAACGAAGGTATTGAGATCAAGGAAGAAACTGCTCAAACTAAAGATACCGTTGAAGCAGCTGTTGCAGATAACAAAGCACAAGCAGAGAAAATTAACTCAGTCGTTTCTGATTACAAGGCGGCTAAGGAACACTACAAATCAGATAAAGCTGATTATGATAAAGCAAAAGCTAACTACGATGCTAAATTAACGGAGAAAGCTCTTGCTGAAAAATCAAACACCGAAGCTCAAGAAAAATATAATACTGAAAAAGCTGCTTATGACAAAGCTCAGGAACAATATCAAATTGCTAAACAAGCTTATGACTCAGCACTTTCAGAGTACAAGACTAAAAAAGTTACCTATGATGCAAAGGTAGCTGAAAAAGAAGCAGCTGATAAAGAAAATGCACTTTCAGCCGCTAAGTACCAAGCAGAATTGGCAACATACAACCAAGCCAAAGCTGACTATGAAGCTGCACTTGCACAATATAATAGCGATAAAGCCAAATATAATGCTGAAAAGGCAAATTATGATAAAAAAGTAACAGAAAAAGTCGTTACTGAAAAACGTAATGCTGAAGCAGAGGCTAAGTATCAAAATGAGCTTGCTGCTTATAAAGAAGCAAAAGCTAAATATGATGTTGAAAAAGCAGCTTATGACAAGAATATCGAACTTTATAAGACTAAAAAAGCAGCTTATGAAGTAGATCTTGAAACAAAAAAAGCCATCGAAAAATACAATGCAGATGCAAAAGCAAAATATGAAGCAGCTTTGGTTGTTTACAATGAGCAAAAAGCAAAATATGACCAAGAGTACCTTGAGTATCAAAATAAATTAGCTGTCTATCAAACAGCTCTTAAACAATATCAAGAGGCTAAAGCCGCTTATGATAAATACATGGATGATCCTGTTTATCGTAATCTCAAAGATGCAGAAGTTGTTCAAGAGTTGACATTCCACCGTGAAACAGAAGCAACTCACAAACTTGAAGGTGTTAGCAACTACTTGACTAAAGCAGCTCAAGAACGCCTTAATACAAGTAATGTTTTCCAATATGATTCTAATAAGTTACAAGCATCTGATATTGTGACAGATAGTCCTTGGACAAACACAGAAGACGAATGGATTCAAGTTAAAGAAGGCGACAAATTTGTTGTGACTTATGATGGCTTGAACCAATCTAGCATGTTGGTTAAAAACGAAGCATCTCCAATTAAACGTGTTGTTTATCGTTATGAAATTGTTAGTCTTCCGTCAAATGACGGAAAGGGAATTGCTAAAATCAGTAAAGACCCAACAGTTACAATGACCGTAGGAGCTTCAACAGATCAAGCTAAACCAGTTAAGGTTGCTGTAGATGTAGAGTTCTACGATAAAGATGGCAAGATGTTTAATCTTAATGAGCATAATGCTGTTGTAGCGCTTAACTCACTTAACCATTGGAATGGTGCTGCTTACGTTGAAACATCTGAACGTCCACGTCCAATTACAGTTGAAGCTAAAGATGTTAACGGCAACACAGTTCGTGGAACTTACAATCCTTATGCGGATGGTTCTACACTGGCTATTCAAAATGGTGAAGTTGTTACGAAATCAGGATATGCTGACTTTGGTGGCGCTACTGTTAACATTTCAGCTGACAACCCACTTAAAGTAGTTCTTCCAATCACTGATTGGAATGGTTCAGAGTGGTTCGTGTCACGTGAAATTCCATCTGATGTAACGATACTTAACGCCTCAGGTAGTGGAAATGGTCATGCTCTTGGTAACCAAGACTATACTTTTGGCGATAAGGACGATGTTATCGGTTCATACAGCGTTTCTGCTGAAACTGGTTTGATTACTTTCACACCTAAGAAAAAATACCAATCAACGCGTCACCAAGAATATGTAAATATTGGTGATAACCAATTCATCGCTATTCCAAAATCATCAGTTACTTATGATGCGGCTACAAAAGAAGTTACTTCAGTCAATGATAACCAATACATTGACCATGGTTCTGTCTATAATGGTGAAACAACTTCAGATTTGACTGGTTGGGACAATGAAGATTCACCTTACCTCTATTATGGAGGAGCTGGTATCAAGATGACGAATGGTCACTTGGTATTTACAGCTGATGGTGCCAATGCTGATGGTGCTCCAACGGTTTACTGGTTTGCAATCAATTCAAACCTAGGTTTGCCTAAGAATCCTGGTGAAAAACCTGAAGAGCCTAAGGCACCAACACCACCGACGGAACCAACTAAACCGTTGATGAAAACGGTTGGTATCAATCCACAAGAACCAACACCACCAACACCTCCAAAAGAACCAGTGGCACCAACACCACCGACTCCAGAGGTAGTTGAAGTACCTGGTAAACCACAAGAACCAACACCACCAACAGGCCCAATGGCACCAACGCCACCAACACCAAAAGTGGTTGAAGTTCCTGAAAAACCACAAGAACCAACACCACCAACAGGTCCAGTAGCGCCAACGCCACCAACACCAAAAGTAGTTGAAGTACCTGCAAAACCAGTTGAACCAAAAACTCCTGAAAAACCAACTGTTGTATGGCATAAAAACTATGTTGTTGAGAGAGTATCTCATGTGGTTCCACCAACACCAAAAACACCTCAAAAACCTGTGACACCACCAACTACACCAACTCCTGATACTGAGGTACCTGTAGTTGCACAACCTGAGTTGCCACAAACTGGTGAACATACAAGCAATGCTGGTTTCCTTGGACTTCTTTCAATGATTTTTGCAGCCTTCATCGGATTCTTCAAACGTCATAAAGAAGACTAAGTGGTACTAATAATTGACTACTCCATAAGAACTAGACTCTAGCTTAAGAGTCTAGTTTTTTTGTCGCCTTTATAAAATTCACCCCCCCCTTAAATCATTTTTAAATATAAAGGAAAAATGGTATAATGAGTAGAATGACTATTATAGAAAGATGAGAGGAGTCGATCATGGAAGAACTGAAGAAAATCGCCGGTGTAACCGCTGCTAAATTTGTTAAAGATGGTATGGTTGTCGGACTAGGAACAGGGTCAACGGCCTACTTTTTTGTGGAAGAAATTGGTCGTCGTATTAAGGAAGAAGGACTCAATGTTGTCGGTGTAACGACATCAAGTCAAACAACAAAACAAGCAGAAAGCTTAGGGATTCCATTAAAGGCAGTTGATGATATTGACAGTATAGATGTTACTGTAGATGGGGCTGATGAAGTGGATCCTCAACTCAATGGTATTAAGGGTGGTGGTGGTGCCCTCTTGATGGAAAAAATTGTTGCCACACCTACCAAAGAATACATCTGGGTTGTTGATGAGTCTAAAATGGTTGATCAACTAGGTGCCTTTAAACTTCCAGTCGAAGTCGTTCAATACGGGGCTGATCGATTGTATCGTGTCTTTGAGTCAAAAGGTTATAAGCCATCATTCCGATTAACGGAAGAAGGCAATCGCTTTGTCACTGATATGAAGAATTTCATTATTGATTTGGATCTGGGTAAAATTGAAAATCCAGTGGTTCTTGGTCAAGAACTTAAATCTATGACAGGTGTTGTTGAACATGGGCTCTTCAATGGAATGGTTAACAAGGTCATTGTTGCAGGAAAAGACGGTGTTAAGATCGTTGAAGTAAAGGCTTAGTCCTATCTGAGTTTCTTCATTAACTGAAGGCCGCAAACTATTATTTACGAAATTATAAAAATAAAAGAAAAGGTAAAGAGAAAATCTTAAAAGGATTTCAGCTCTTTGTGGTGTTATTATGTCTAAATTTAATCGAATGCATTTAGTTGTTCTTGATTCTGTAGGAATTGGGGCAGCACCTGATGCCAACGACTTTGTCAATTCTGGTGTACCAGATGGTGCTTCTGATACACTTGGCCATATTTCAAAGACTGTTGGTTTGAATGTGCCAAATATGGCTAAGCTTGGTCTAGGAAATATTCCTCGTGAAACACCTTTGAAAACAGTACCAGCAGAAAGCAACCCAACTGGTTATGCAACAAAATTGCAGGAAGTTTCTCTTGGTAAAGATACCATGACTGGCCACTGGGAAATCATGGGCCTTAATATTACAGAACCATTTGATACTTTCTGGAACGGATTCCCAGAAGAAATTATTACGAAGATTGAAGAATTCTCAGGTCGCAAGGTCATTCGAGAAGCCAATAAACCTTATTCAGGTACAGCCGTTATTGAAGACTTTGGTCCTCGTCAAATGGAGACTGGTGAATTGATTATTTACACATCTGCTGATCCAGTTCTTCAAATTGCAGCCCACGAAGACATTATTCCTTTGGATGAACTCTACCGTATTTGTGAATACGCTCGTTCTATCACTTTGGAACGTCCAGCTCTTCTTGGTCGTATCATTGCGCGTCCTTACGTTGGTGAGCCTGGAAACTTCACTCGTACGTCTAACCGTCGTGATTTAGCTGTTTCACCATTTGCACCAACTGTTTTGGATAAATTGAATGAAGCCGGTATTGATACTTACGCCGTTGGTAAAATCAATGATATCTTCAACGGAGCTGGTATAAATCACGATATGGGCCACAACAAATCAAATAGTCATGGTATTGACAATTTGATTAAGGCAATGACTTCTGAAGACTTCAAACATGGCTTCTCATTCACAAACTTGGTAGACTTCGATGCTCTTTATGGACACCGTCGTGACCCACATGGCTATCGTGATTGCTTGCACGAATTTGACCAACGTTTGCCAGAAATCATCGCAGCAATGCGTGAAGATGATCTCTTGATGATTACAGCAGACCACGGAAATGATCCAACTTATGCAGGTACAGACCATACTCGTGAATATATTCCTTTCTTGGCTTATAGCCCATCATTCAAAGAAAATGGACTTATTCCAGTAGGTCATTTCTCTGACATCTCAGCAACTGTCGCTGAAAACTTTGGTGTAGATAAAGCCATGATTGGTGAAAGCTTCTTGGATAAACTTGTCTAAAATGAAGCGCTACGCATTTTTGGTTCGTGGGATAAACGTTGGTGGTCGTCACAAGGTGGTCATGGAAGAATTTTGTCGTGAGTTAGAAGAACTCGGTATGTCACATGTTTCTTCATATATAAATAGTGGAAATCTTTTCTTTGATTCTACCTTGATGAAAGAGGAACTTCTCTTAGTTTTAGAGGAATTTCTAAAAAAGGCTTATCCATTTATTAAGGTATTTTCTCTTTTTACTCTGGAAGATTACCAATGTGAAGTGGCATCTTTACCCGAGTGGTGGGAAGATGATTTCTATAAAAAAGATGTCCTCTTATTCACTGAAAGACTTGATAAGAACGAAATGAAGAAGGTTATTAACTCTTTTGAGTTGAAAGATGAAATACTTCATTTTGGTCAACTTGGTGTCTACTGGGGCAAGTATGATAAATCAACTTATAGTCAAACGGCTTATCATAAGAAGTTATTGAAAACACCTTTTTATCCTGATATAACCATTCGAAATGCAAGGACATTTTCAAAAATTGGTCACTTTTTAAGAATGAAATAAAATTAAGGGAGAAATAAGATGTCGCTACTTGAAAAAATTAGAGTTACGCAAGCTTTTTTGGAAAGTAAAGGAATTGAAAAGCCTGAATTTGGTTTGATTTTAGGTTCTGGACTTGGTGAGTTGGCTGAAGAAGTTGAAGACGCAATTATCATTGATTATGCTGATATTCCAAACTGGGGACAATCAACGGTTGTCGGTCATGCTGGAAAACTTGTTTACGGAACTTTGTCTGGACGTAAGGTTTTGGCTCTTCAAGGGCGTTTCCATTTCTATGAAGGAAATCCGCTTGAAGTCGTTACTTTCCCTGTACGAGTGATGAAAGCTATCGGTTGTGAAGGGGTTCTTGTAACCAATGCAGCTGGTGGTATTGGCTTTGGCCCTGGTACTCTCATGGCTATCACAGACCACATCAATATGACGGGTCAAAATCCTTTGATTGGCGAAAACTTGGATGAGTTTGGTCCACGTTTCCCAGATATGTCTAAGGCATATACTCCAGAATACCGTGAGACTGCGCATCAAGTTGCTGACAAATTAGGCATTAAATTAGATGATGGTGTCTATATCGGTGTAACTGGTCCAACTTATGAAACTCCAGCTGAAATTCGTGCTTATAAGACTCTTGGTGCAGATGCTGTTGGGATGTCAACTGTCCCTGAAGTCATTGTTGCAGCACATTCTGGTTTGAAAGTTCTTGGTATTTCATGTATTACCAACTTTGCGGCTGGTTTCCAAGAAGAACTCAATCACGAAGAAGTGATGGAAGTGACAGAACGTGTTAAAGGGGATTTCAAAGGCTTGCTGAAAGCTATTTTGGCTGAACTTTAAAACATGATTTTTCGGGAAATAAAACGTTTAAGGTTGTTACCAAAATCTCTTAACCTAAGTTTGGCTGTTTTTGGAACTGGTATCGCTTCAGGTCTTGTTGGAATTCTTTGCCACTATCTTTTAGAATTTATACAAGTTCTTGCGTTTGGTAAAGATAAAGGCAATCTCTTGTTACAGTTTCAATCAGTGAAAGCTTTTCGAAGATTTTTTGTATTGCTTGTGGTTGGGGTCCTAGCTAGTTTATTTTGGTATTTTCTTCAACGACGGGTCTCCTTACTTTCCATTAGCAAAGCTAAGCAACTTGTTGGTAAGAGGAGTCCAAACTTTCTAGGCCAGTCTCTACATGCATTAGTCCAGGTGGCAATCGTTGCTGCCGGGGCCTCAATTGGCAAAGAAGGAGCACCTCGAGAATTAGGTGCTCTCTTCGGTGGTAGTCTTTCTAAGGGATTACGTTTAGACATTTCCAATAGACAATTATTAA
Source organism: Streptococcus sp. C150 (assembly GCF_000187445.1). Taxonomy (NCBI): domain Bacteria; kingdom Bacillati; phylum Bacillota; class Bacilli; order Lactobacillales; family Streptococcaceae; genus Streptococcus; species Streptococcus sp. C150. The sequence continues at coordinate 634,254 of NZ_GL698449.1, forward strand.
TTGCTTGTGGTGCTGGAGCAGGCTTAGCCTCTGTTTACCAGGTGCCTTTTGCCAGCGCTTTGTTTGTTTTGGAAACATTAGGAGTTAGTTGGAAGCTAAAGAATATCGTCATTATTCTTGTGACTACTTATGTATCTGCTTATTGTGCCAGACCAATTGTTGGTGGACAGGCTCTATATTTAGTCGATAAAGTGACTATTGATTCTTCCAGTTTCATGCAGGCAATCATCTTGACAGTATTTGCAACACCACTTGCTATGATGTTTGGTTATTTGACGAAAAAGGCCAGTGGACATCGTATTACAGACAAAAAAATACTTTGGACTTTGCCCTTTGCCTTTATGATTCTAGGTGGATTGTCAGCATACCTCCCTATTTTTATGGGAAATGGACAGGTTTTAGCCCAATGGCTTTTTTCTGGGAACTCTTCAGCATATCTTCCTGTCATTCTCATCATCAAATGCCTATTGGTCTGTCTACTTTTAAGAAGTGGTGCCTATGGTGGAACTCTGACGCCATCGTTTGCATTAGGCGCAGGTGTGGGTTATCTGATAACGGAGCTTTTTGGAAATTTTGGCCTTTCCCTAAGTCCGAATTTAGGAATGCTTTTAGGAGCAACTATATTTTTAGGAACAACTTTGAATGCCCCCCTAACAGGAATAGCCTTGGTTGTTGGTTTTACAGGCACTGGAGGAGTTATCGTATTACCACTCATACTAGCCAGCCTCTTATCAAGGATAATTAATAATAAATGGAAGGAAAAAGTATGAATATTCATTTTATCTTACACGAAACATTTGAGGTTCCAGGAGCATACTTGAAATGGGCTCAAGAGCGTGGCCACAATGTCACATCAACTAAGGTTTATGAGGAGGAGAAACTTCCTGAAACTGTTGATGGTATTGATTTCCTTATTGTAATGGGTGGACCTCAGTCACCTGATGAAAATCGTCAAGCCTTTCCATACTATGATCCAAAGGCTGAAATTGCATTAATTCAAAAAGCTATTGACGCTGATATCTATATTGTTGGGGTATGTTTAGGGGCTCAACTTTTATCTGTGGCTTATGGTGGTAAGTACGAGCATAGTCCCGAACGTGAGATTGGTGTTTTTCCAATAAATCTTACTGAAGCTGGATTAGCTGATGATCATATTAAAGATTTTGGTTCTACTTTAGATACCGGTCACTGGCATGGAGATATGCCTGGATTATCAGACAATGCAGTTGTTATGGCTACAAGTAAAGGTTGCCCTCGTCAAATTGTTCGCTTTAGTCCTAAACACTATGCTTTCCAGGCACATTTGGAGTTCGATCCAGAGGCTATTGATTTACTGATAGCTGCGGATGGTGAAGAGCACTTGCGCCAGCAAAATCAAGAGTTACCTTTTGTTCAAACACCAGAACAATTGCGGGCCAATGACTATTCTCAAATGAATAAAAAGTTATTTGCTTTTCTAGATTCACTAACCCAAGGCTAAACATTTAAGTAGCTCATGTACTATCTATATAATAGTAGAAAATTTTAAAAAATATAACGTAAGAAAGGTAGAGCAGGTGTTCAAATTTGAACACGAGCGGAAAGCTTGGAAAATAGATAATCTGCCTAGATGCGAGGCATCTTCGTCAGCTTCCTAATTTTCAGTCGCTCTCTGATTGCACTCCAGATTACTTAATAAAAAAGAAAGGATGGGTAGCTTGGGTTTGAAATTGAACCCGGGCTAGAGGCGGTGTAAAAAAGATAAATCTTCCAAGATGTGGTGCATCTTTGTCGGATTTCCTATTTTTACCTTGCCTCTTTAACGCCGATTCTATAAATAACTAAGAAAGGTAGAGCAGGTGTTCAAATTTGAACACGAGCGGAAAGCTTGGAAAATAGATAATCTTCCTAATTTTCAGTCGCTTTCTGATCGCTCTTTGTATCATAAATTATGTCTATTCATATTGCTGCTAAGCAGGGAGAGATTGCTGATAAAATTCTTCTTCCTGGGGATCCTCTTCGTGCCAAATTCATTGCTGAGAATTTTCTTGAAGATGCTGTCTGTTTCAATGAGGTTCGTAACATGTTTGGTTACACAGGAACTTATAAAGGTGAACGTGTTTCTGTGATGGGGACTGGGATGGGAATGCCATCTATCTCTATTTATGCACGTGAACTTATCGTTGATTACGGGGTTAAAAAACTTATTCGTGTGGGAACTGCAGGTTCATTAAATAAGGATGTTCATGTGCGTGAGTTGGTCTTGGCCCAAGCTGCAGCGACAAACTCTAACATTATTCGTAACGATTGGCCACAATACGATTTCCCACAAATTGCAAGTTTCAACCTTTTAGATAAGGCTTACCACATTGCCAAAGATCTCGGTATGACTACCCATGTTGGTAATGTACTGTCTTCTGATGTTTTCTACTCAAATTACTATGAGAAAAATATTGAACTCGGTAAATGGGGCGTGAAAGCTGTTGAAATGGAAGCGGCGGCTCTTTATTACCTTGCAGCCCAGCATCAGGTAGATGCTCTTGCCATTATGACAATCTCTGATAGTTTGGTGAATCCAGATGAGGATACAACTGCAGAGGAACGTCAAAATACTTTCACTGATATGATGAAAGTCGGTTTAGAAACACTGATTGCTGATTAGTTGCTATAATGAAAGGACACCATTTGGTGTTCCTTTTTGGTTTTGTTGGGTTATAGTTGACTAGTTTCCTTTATTATGAATAGTGGTAATAGATTTAAAATTGTCAAAAGAATAGTATAGTAACTACTATTTTTCATGGAGTGAGTTTATAATATCAAGGCAAATGTCAGAAAATTATAGAATTAGTATACTAATTGTGAAATTTTTCCTGACAATATGATGAAAATTAATAGAAATTAATGACTTGATAAGCTAATGAAAAACTGTTTCTTCTTTTTTAAAAAGAATGACAATTGAAATGAAGTTAAAGTAATGTTATAATGATAATGGGAAGTGTCTAATTTTAATTTTTAGGAGCAATTTATATGAGTTCGCATACGTATCGTAAGCAGAAACAGACAAGTAAAGGATCCTGGGGAATGGTCAACATTGGGTTGACCATTCTGTATGCTATTTTAGCAGCGATTTTACTTTTCATTATGTTCAACTACAATTTCCTATCTTTTAGGTTTTTGAATATTATCATCACACTTGCCTTGGTGGTTGTTCTTGCTATTAGTATCTATCTTCAAAAAGCTAAGAAATCACCACTTGTGACAACTGTTATATTGGTTATTTTCACCCTATTTTCTTTGGTTGGTGTATTTGGCTTCAAACAGCTAATTGATATTACTAACCGTATGAATCAGACTGCATCATTCTCAGAAGTTGAGATGAGTGTTGTGGTTCCAAAAGATAGTGACATCAAAGATGTCAGTCAGCTTTCTACTGTCCAAGCACCTATGAAGGTTGATAAGAATAACATTGAAACCATGATGTCAGCTCTGAAAAATGACAAGAAGGTTGATGTAAAAGTTGACGATGTTGCTTCTTACCAAGAGGCCTATGACAATCTTAAATCTGGAAAATCTAAAGCCATGGTTTTGAGTGGTTCATATGCTAGCCTTTTAGAGTCAGTTGATAGCAATTACGCTTCAAATCTGAAAACAATCTATACCTATAAAATCAAAACGAAAAATAACAAGTCTGTAAAACAAGCGGATTCCAAAGTATTCAATATTTATATCAGCGGTATTGATACTTATGGTTCTATTTCAACAGTATCACGTTCTGATGTTAATATCATTATGACCGTCAATATGAATACGCATAAGATTCTTTTGACGACAACACCTCGAGATGCCTATGTCAAAATTCCTGGTGGTGGGGCAAACCAATATGATAAATTGACCCACGCAGGTATCTACGGTGTTGAAACTTCAGAACAAACACTTGAAAATCTTTATGGCATTAATATTGATTATTATGCACGTATCAATTTCACATCATTCCTTAAGTTGATTGACCAATTGGGTGGTGTGACCGTCCATAATGATCAAGCCTTTACTAGCCTTCATGGGAAATTTGACTTCCCAGTTGGTGATATTCAAATGAACTCAGAACAAGCACTTGGCTTTGTTCGTGAGCGTTATAGCTTGGATGGTGGCGATAATGATCGTGGTAAAAACCAAGAAAAGGTTATTTCAGCGATTGTTAACAAATTAGCCTCACTTCATTCAGTATCAAACTTTAATTCAATTGTTAATAATCTTCAAGACTCTGTTCAAACCAACATGTCTTTGGATACTATTAATTCCTTGGCTAATACGCAGCTTGATTCAGGTTCTAAATTTACAGTGACTTCTCAAGCGGTGACAGGTACAGGATCAACGGGACAATTGACTTCATATGCTATGCCAAATTCTAGTCTTTATATGATGAAACTTGATGATTCTAGTGTGGCAAGCGCATCACAAGCTATCAAAAATATGATGGAGGAAAAATAAGTGATTGACGTTCATTCACATATTGTCTTTGATGTTGATGATGGTCCTAAGACTTTAGAGGAAAGTCTAGAACTTATTGGCGAAAGTTACGCCCAGGGAGTGCGTACTATTGTTTCAACGTCTCATCGTCGTAAGGGAATGTTTGAAACCCCAGAAGACAAAATCTTTGCCAACTTTTCTAAAGTAAAAGAAGAAGCAGAGGCTCTTTACCCTGATTTAACAATTTACTATGGTGGTGAACTCTATTACACTTCAGACATTGTTGAGAAGCTTGAAAAGCACCTTATTCCTCATATGCATAATACTCAATTTGCTTTGATTGAATTTAGTGCTAGAACTTCTTGGAAGGAAATTCATAGTGGACTAAGTAATGTCTTGCGAGCAGGGGTAACTCCGATTGTGGCTCACATTGAACGTTATGATGCTCTTGAGGAACATGCTGACCGTGTTCGTGAAATCATCAACATGGGTTGCTATACTCAAGTCAATAGTTCTCACGTCTTAAAACCAAAGCTTTTTGGTGATAAGGAAAAAGTGAGAAAAAAACGAGTCCGTTATTTTTTGGAAAAGAATCTAGTTCACATGGTTGCAAGTGACATGCATAATTTGGGCCCAAGACCTCCATTTATGAAGGAAGCCTACGCTATTATTGAGAAAACTTATGGTACTAGACGTGCCCGTAATCTTTTTATCAAAAATCCACAAACACTACTTGAAAATCAATACATATAGGAGAAACTATGACTCAGGAAAACACGAAACGTGTTGAAATCGATGTACTTGCACTCTTGCAAAAACTCTGGACTAAGAAAGTCTTCGTTCTATTTACAGCATTTTATGTTGCTGTTTTTGCCTTCTTAGGAACTTATTTCTTTATTCAACCAACTTATACGTCATCAACACGTATCTATGTGGTAAATCAAGCTGATGATGGCAAGAATCTTTCTGCACAAGACTTGCAGGCTGGTACGTTTTTGACAAAAGACTATAAAGAAATTATTACGTCTAATGATGTTTTGTCTGAAGTAATTAAAGACGAAAAATTGAATATGACTGAAGCAGACCTCGCTAAAATGATTTCAGTTAACATCCCTACTGACACGCGTCTTATTTCAATTTCTGTTAATGCAAAAACTGGACAAGATGCTCAATCCCTAGCCAATAAGGTTCGTGATGTTGCTGCAGAAAAAATCAAAAAAGTGACAAAAGTAGAAGATGTCACAACGCTTGAAGATGCGAAATTGCCAGATTCACCTTCTTCTCCAAACATTAAACGTAATGTTGCTCTTGGAGCAGTGCTCGGAGGTTTCCTTGCAATTGTTGGTGTATTGGTTCGTGAAATCTTGGATGATCGTATTCGTCGTCCGGAAGATATTGAAGACGCCTTAGGACTGACACTTCTTGGAATTGTCCCTGATATAGATAAGATTTAAGGAGAAGAAATGCCTCTATTAAAGTTAGTAAATTCTAAAGTAAACTTTGCCAAACAAACCGAAGAATATTACAATGCTATTCGCACAAATATTCAGTTTTCTGGCGCTCAGATGAAAGTTATTGCTGTTAGCTCAGTCGAAGCTGGTGAAGGTAAATCAACAACATCTGTTAATATTGCCATTTCGTTTGCTAGTGTTGGCCTTAGAACACTGCTCATTGATGCAGATACCCGTAATTCAGTTTTGTCTGGAACATTTAAATCAAATGAGCCATATAAAGGTCTTTCAAATTTCCTTTCTGGGAATGCTACTTTGGAGGAAACCGTTTGTCGAACAGACATCGCAAGTTTGGATGTAATTTCGTCTGGTCCTGTTCCACCAAATCCAACAAGTCTTTTACAAAATGAAAATTTCACACACCTAATGGACGTTGCTCGTAGCCAATATGATTATGTTATTATTGATACACCACCGATTGGTTTAGTTATCGATGCTGTCATTGTTGCTCACCAAGCCGATGCTAGTCTTTTGGTGACAGCTGCAGGTAAAATTAAACGTCGTTTCGTAACAAAGGCAGTAGAACAATTAACACAAAGTGGTTCTCAGTTCTTGGGTGTTGTTCTAAATAAAGTAGATATGACTGTAGATAAATATGGTACATATGGTTCTTACGGGTCATATGGTGACTACGGCAAGAAATCAGAGCAAAAAAGTAGTCATTCAAGGTCGCAACGCCGTAGAAAAGGATAGCATTAATGGGGATAATGTAGCTCCTTAAACATTAGCATATAAAAAAGGGGTTCAGAGTGAAAGAAAAACAAGAAATTCGTCGCATTGAGATTGGTATTATACAACTGGTTGTGGTCCTTTTTGTAGCCTGGGTCACAAGTAAATTGCCTTATACTGAGATTACCAAAGGAAGTGTCGTTCTCTTAGGAATTGTCCATGTAGTAACTTATTATATTAGTAATTACTTCGAAAATTTAAAATATCGTGGTTACTTGGATGAATTTATTGCTACTCTCAAATATTGTCTCATATTTGCTGCAATCGCAACCTTCCTATCCTTTTTTGCAGATGGTAATTTTTCAATTTCACGTCGTGGACTCCTTTATTTTATCCTCATTGTAGGTGCTCTCTTATACCTAACAAACACTGTTCTCAAATATTTCCGATCATCCATCTACACACGTCGTAAGAGTAATAAAAATATTCTCTTAATTTCTGATCAGACTCGTCTTGAAAATGTTCTGACACGTATGAAAGATAATATGGATGGTAGAATTACAGCAGTTTGTGTTTTGGATAATCCTTATTTTACTAATCCATTTATCAAGAGTGTTAAGCCAGACAACTTGGTTGAGTATGCAACCCACTCAGTAGTTGACCAGGTCCTGATTAATCTTCCTAGTGAACAATACAAAATTTGGGATTACGCCTCACCTTTTGAACTTATGGGGATTCCAGTTTCTATTAATCTCAATTCGCTGGAATTTATGAGTCAGGGGGAAAAACGGATTCAGCAACTAGGACCTTTTAATGTTGTTACCTTTTCAACACAATTTTATAGTTACGGTGATATATTGGCAAAACGCTGCTTAGATATCTGTGGGGCTTTGGTTGGTTTGGTTTTCTGTGGTATTGTCGGAATCTTTCTTTATCCGATTATCCGTAAGGATGGTGGTCCAGCAATATTCGCTCAAGATCGTGTTGGTGAGAATGGACGTATTTTCAAGTTTTATAAATTCCGTTCAATGCGAGTTGATGCCGAAGAAATCAAGAAGAATCTCATGGAACAAAATCAGATGTCTGGCGGTATGTTTAAAATGGATAATGATCCTCGCATTACTAAAGTTGGTCATTTTATCCGTAAAACGAGCCTTGATGAACTTCCACAATTTTGGAATGTTCTTAAGGGTGATATGAGTTTGGTTGGTACACGTCCGCCGACCTTAGACGAATACGAATCCTACACTCCAGAACAAAAACGTCGATTAAGCTTTAGACCAGGAATCACTGGGCTTTGGCAAGTAAGTGGTCGAAGTGAAATTACAGATTTTGATGAAGTCGTCAAACTTGATGTAGCTTATATGGATGGATGGACTATCTGGCGTGATATCAGAATCTTATTGAAAACAATTAAAGTAGTAGTAATGAAGGATGGAGCAAAGTGATGGCTTTCTCCATTTCTTTTAATGGTGATTAAATGAAAAAAACAGTTTATATCGTTGGTTCTAAGGGAATTCCAGCAAAATATGGTGGTTTTGAGACTTTTGTTGAGAAACTAACAGAGTTCCAGCAAGATAAAGATATCCAGTATTACGTAGCTTGTATGCGTGAAAATTCTGCTAAATCAGGAATTACAGCTGACTCTTTCGAGCATAATGGCGCAAAGTGTTTCAACATTGATGTGCCTAATATTGGTCCTGCTCGTGCCATCGCTTATGACATTGCAGCTCTAAATAAGGCCATTGAAATCGCTAAAGCCAATGATGATCAAGAACCGATTTTCTACGTTTTGGCTTGCCGTATTGGACCATTTATCTCAGGTATCAAGAAGAAAATCAAGGCTATTGGTGGTACCCTAATGGTTAATCCTGATGGTCATGAATGGTTACGTGCAAAATGGAGTCTTCCTATCCGTAAATACTGGAAAATTTCAGAACAACTTATGGTTAAACATGCTGACCTTTTGATTTGTGATAGTAAAAATATCGAGTCCTACATTCAAAAAGATTATGCAAAGTATCATCCCCAAACAACCTATATTGCTTATGGAACTGATACGACCAAATCTCGATTGACTAAGGTTGATGATAAAGTTCGCACCTGGTATTTTGAAAAAGGGGTTATTGAAAACAACTATTACCTTGTTGTAGGTCGCTTTGTCCCTGAAAACAACTATGAGGCTATGATTCGTGGCTTTATGGCGTCACATTCTGATAAGGATTTTGTGCTCATTACTAACGTTGAAGAAAACAAGTTCTATGACAAGTTGCGTCAGGAAACTGGCTTTGACAAGGACCCTCGTGTGAAGTTTGTTGGAACGGTATATGACCAGGAATTGCTCAAATATATTCGTGAAAATGCCTTTGCTTATTTCCACGGTCATGAAGTCGGAGGGACGAATCCATCACTTCTAGAGGCATTAGAGTCTACCAAGCTTAATCTTTTGTTGGATGTTGGCTTTAACCGTGAGGTTGGTGAAGATGGTGCTCTTTATTGGAAAAAAGATCAATTGGCAACTGTTATTGATCAAGCTGAACAATTGGACAATCAAGCTATCGAAGCTCTTAATCAAAAATCTAGTAAACGTATTGCCCAAGCTTTCACATGGGAAAAAATTGTCACAGACTACGAAAAAGTATTTAAAGGATAGAAATGCAGAAAATTTTATATCTCCATGCGGGTGCTGAAATGTATGGCGCTGACAAGGTTTTGTTGGAGCTTATTAAAGGCTTGGATAAAGATGCCTTTGAAGCGCATGTTATTTTACCAAATGATGGTGTTTTAGTGGCTGCTTTAGAAAATGTCGGTGCCAAAGTGAAAGTTATTGACTACCCAATCTTGCGACGTAAATATTTTAATCCTAAAGGTATCATGGAGTACTTTGGCTCTTATAACCGTTATTCTAAACAAATTGCAAAGTATGCCAAAGAGAACGGGATTACCCTGATTCACAACAATACGACGGCGGTGCTTGAAGGCATTTACCTTAAACGTAAGTTGAAACTTCCTTTGATTTGGCATGTGCACGAAATTATTGTCAAACCAAAAGCTATTTCTGACTTCATCAATTTTTTGATGGGACGCTTTGCTGATACGATAGTAACGGTTTCAAATGCCGTGGCGAATCATGTCAAAATGTCTCGTTATGTGAATGATAATCAGGTACAAGTCATCTATAATGGGGTTGATAATGATGTTTTCCATGTAGTGGATGCTTCAGCCATTAGAGAGCGGTTTGGTATTGCTCAAGATGCTCTTGTTATTGGGATGGTTGCCCGTGTCAATGCCTGGAAGGGGCAAGGAGACTTCTTGGAAGCTGTGACTCCAATTTTACAGGCTAACCCAAAAGCTGTTGCCTTTCTAGCAGGTAGTGCTTTTGAGGGAGAAGAGTGGCGCATTGATGAGTTAGAAAAGACTATTGCTGACTCGCCAGTAGCTGGTCAAATCAAGCGAATTGACTATTATAGCAAGACAACAGAGCTCTATAATATGTTTGATATCTTTGTCTTGCCAAGTACCAATCCTGATCCACTTCCAACTGTAGTTTTAGAAGCAATGGCTTGTGGGAAACCCATCGTTGGCTACCGTCATGGTGGCGTTTGTGAAATGGTGCAAGAAGGTGAAAATGGCCTTCTTGCTATTCCAAATCAGCCTTCAGAACTGTCTAAGGCAATTCAAAAATTAGCGGATAATACCGAGAAGCGAGAACAATTTGGCAAGGCATCTGTTAAACGCCAAAAAGAACTCTTTTCATTACAAAGTTATATTCGTAATTTCTCGGAGCTATATAAAAAGTACTAATATGAACAGTGAAACACTAAAGAATAAACTAAAACCAATCGTTTATCCAATTATTAATTTTATCCCAAGACGACGACTCAAGAATAAGAATTTCACAATTATTTGTGATAATTGTTGGGCTGGGAAGGTTTATCAGGAGTTGGGACTACCTTATCAAACGCCTTTTGTTGGAATGTTTGTCTTTTCACCTGATTACATCAAAATGCTCAAGAATCTAAAACATTATTTGAGTGGAGATATCCCCTTGAAATTCGTTAAGAAATCGAAATACATCAAAGACTTTGATAATGCCTATCCTCTCGCACTTCTTGATGATATTGAACTTCATTTTTTGCATTACGCAGATGAAGAGGAAGCGACTCAAAAATGGCAACGTCGATTGGCACGCATTCATTGGGATAATATGTATTTCAAATTCAACGATAACGATGCTTGTACTTACGAGCTTATGAAAGAGTTTGAAGAACTTCCTTACAAGAGCAAAGTCATCTTCTCTTCACAGAATTATAGTGACCTACCTTCCTTGGTTCATTTCAAATCAGCTGAAAAGCAAGGTCATGTCGGTATCGATTTAAAAACTTACCACCGCTATTTTAATGCTGTGACTTGGTTGAATAAGGGTGGAGAGGATTTAACTAAATGAAAAAGATAAGACTCATTATTCCGTACTTTGGAAAACTTCCAAAGTTTTTCCCTTATTTTTTGTTGACCGCCAAACGTAATCAAAAGATTGATTTCTTAATTTATACTGATCAAAATATGGACCAATTTGAAATTTTGAACGCTGAGAATATTGAATTTAAGACTCTTTCGTTTGATGATTTAAGAAAAAAAGTTCAGTCTAAATTTGATTTTGAAATTTCTCTCAAAACACCTTATAAATTATGTGACTATAAAGTTGCTTATGGATTTATCTTTGAAGAGGAGTTGAAGGGATATGACTACTGGGGATTTTGTGATACAGATGTCTTACTTGGTGATATTTATCAATTTCTGGAAGAACATAGCTTTTTTGAGAATGACTATTCTCGATATGGCCTTTTAGGTCATCTCCAAATATTTAAAAATTCACAGGAAGTTAATCATATATTTATGTCTGGCCAAGGTTTAAACTATCGACTGGATTTTCACAATATCTTTACAAGTGAGCAAAATTTTATTTTTGATGAGGCAGATGGTATCCAAAAGATTTTTGAAAAAAATAATTTCAAACAACTGCAAGATAAGTTTTTTGATGATATTGATATTAGTCATTTCTCATTTAGAGAATATGGTGAAAATGAACCTAAACGCTATTATTTTTGGTCAGAGGAAAATGGTTTGGAATCAATAAATTTAATCGATGGTAATATAAAGGTTAATCGTCCTCTATATGCACATTTCCAAAAGAGAGTGATTAAGTGTCCTGAGTTTAGACTAGTAGATTCATTTTATGTTATACCAAATCAATTAGTTATTGGAGAGAAAATTTCTAAGGAAGAGCTTTTAGAAGTAACAAGAAATAAATTCTATTGGGCATATGTTAAATCGACAATATTAAAGAAATTTAAAAAAGAAAAATGGACACTAGAGTTTATTCGTCATAAATTAAGGATGAAGAGTTAATGGATAATATAGATTTGAGCATAATTGTTCCTGTATTTAATGTTGAAGGTTATTTAAAAAGAGCCCTAGATTCCATACTTATGCAATCGTCACCAATTAAGTATGAGATTCTATTAATTGATGATGATTCAACCGACCAGAGTGGTGCGATTTGTGATGAGTATCAAGATAATTATTCAAATATTTTTGTTAGACATATTGAGAATAACGGAGTCTCGGAAGCTAGAAATTTAGGGATTTCTCTCTCGAGGGGTGAATATTTGTACTTTATGGACTCAGATGATTTCTTATCAGATGATTTCTTTGAGAAGATATGTCCTAATCTTAATGGAGAATGGGATGTTCTTTGTTTTGGTTACAATGAAATTAAAGAAACCAATAACACTATTTTGTCTTGCCGTTCTCATTCTTATCAGCACCTAGGACTTCTTAAAAAGGAAGAGTTTAGGAATGACTTCATAGAGCTTTTTAAAACTGATATGATGTATAATGTTTGGTCGAGAATTTATAACAAAGAATTTATTCTAAAAAATAATATTAAGTTTCCTAGTAAACCAATAGGGGAAGATACTTTATTTAATTTCCAAGTTTATCAACAATTAGATAACATTCTTTTTATTGATTCGACTCTCTATAATTATATTGCAGGTAGAAGTGGTTCTGCACTGACGAGTTATCATCCTAAAAGAATTGAATTTCAATTAGATGAACTTCAAGAATTACATAAATTGCTTGAACAGTTCCAATTAGAAGATGCTACATTAATGCAGGATATTAAGACAAAAATTATCATAAGTTCAGTTTTTCAGATTTCTAATTTAAAGTTGAAAAGACAAGAAAAAATAGAATTACTACAGTCCATTATTTCAAATAAAGCTTTTGACAATATTTTTTCAGGGAATGGAGATCAAATCATTGGTCCTTATAATATGTTATTGAGACAGCGAAATATTTCTTCTTTTCTTAGAAGATTGAGTATTGATCTTCTTACCCAAAAAAAGTTTCGGACAGTCATCTTTATTGAAAAAATGAAAATGAATCCAATTTTACGTAAAATTGCTTTTAAATAAATTAGCTATTCTTATGAACGGTAAAAGGGTATTATGTTAAAAATTAAGTTTGAGAACCTTTTGGTTATTTTGGTCTTATCGGTAATTGTAGGGTACGATGTTATTATGACTTCGGTTCTAAATAAAACTCTCCCTCAATTACCAACTATTCTCTTGATTGGTGTTGCATTGGTGTTGTCACTAAGATTTTTATTCATTAAAAATTTTAGTATATCATTCATTGTTTCAGGAATTCTTTTAATCGTAACAAGTTTATGTGTCTTTTTACAAACTGGTGCTACCAATTTTCTTCTTTACTCATTATTGATTTTACTACTTTATGATGTTGATGTAGATGTTATTTTAAAAACTTACGTGTTTATTGCTGGTTCAATTGTCATAGGTATATTCTTACTTTCAATAATTGGTCTTCTACCAAATTTACAATTTGCCCAAGTTAGATCTTCTGGTTTAGTTATAAGAAATTCATTTGGCTTCATTTATCCTACAGATTTTGCCTCACACTGTTTTTATTTGTTTATTGCTTGGGGATATTTACTTAGAGAAAAGTATATTTGGCTTAGGGTGGCAGTTGGAGTAGCTTTATCAGCCTTTATTATCAAATTTTGTGATGCTAGATTGAATTCTATGTCTATTTTGATAGCTGTAATTATTTTTTTAGTAATGTACTATACTAAAGAAAAGAAATTTAAAGTTTATTACATACTACCCTATTCTGCGGCAATTTTTTCATCATTGATGTTTTATTTGTCTTCTCATTTTTCTTTTTCTTCCCCATTTTTTGTTAAGTTGAACGATTTCTTCAGTATGAGACTTTTTTTGGGTAAAAATGCCCTTGATACATACAAGTTACACCTTTTTGGAACTAATAATGTAAAATTTATTGGTTATGGTGGTACTACAGAGTCAGTACTCAGTTATAATTATGTTGATTCCTCTTATATTCAAATGTTATTCTACTATGGAATTGTTCCTGTAGTCTTACTTGTATTAGTTTATGTTTTATCATCCAGGAGATTTTTACAAAGAAGGTAAAATGTTATTTCTATCATTACTTTCTTTAATAACTATTAATTGTATGATAGAAGCATTTTGGATTAGACCAGGATACAACATCTTCATGTTTACATTATTTGCAAGTTTAATTTCGATAAAAGAAATAAACGATGAGGAAAATAAAATAGAGATACTATAAATGAAAGTTTTAAAGAATTACGCCTATAATCTTTCCTACCAATTATTGGTCATTGTGTTACCAATTATTACGACACCTTATGTAACTAGGATTTTTAGTTCTAAAGATTTAGGTACCTATGGTTACTTTAACTCTATTGTTACCTACTTTATTCTCTTAGCGACCTTAGGAGTTGCTAACTACGGGACCAAGGAAATTTCTAGTAATCGTAAGGATATTCGGAAAAATTTCTGGGGTATTTATACCCTCCAATTGATTGCCACTTTTTTGTCACTTCTTTTGTATGCGCTCTTGTGTTTATTTTTGCCAGCAATGCAAAACATGGTGGCTTATATCCTTGGGCTTAGTTTAGTATCTAAAGGAATGGATATTTCTTGGTTGTTCCAAGGTTTGGAGGATTTTCGTCGTATTACGGCAAGAAACACAACGGTTAAACTCTTAGGAGTTATTTCCATTTTCTTATTTGTAAAAACTTCTGGCGATTTATACCTCTATGTGTTCCTACTAACCTTTTTTGAATTACTAGGACAATTAAGCATGTGGCTCCCAGCAAGGCCATATATTGGTGAGCCTCAATTTGATTTGTCTTTTGCTAAGAAGCATCTTAAGCCAGTTATTTTACTGTTCTTGCCTCAGATTGCTATTTCACTTTATGTGACTTTGGACCGTACTATGTTGGGGGCCTTGTCATCGACAAATGATGTAGGGATTTATGATCAGGCTTTGAAAATTATTAATATTTTATTGACGTTGGTGACTTCATTGGGAAGTGTAATGCTTCCAAGGGTATCTGGTCTTTTGTCTAGTGGAGACTATAAGGCTGTTAACAAGATGCATGAATTCTCTTTCTTGATTTATAATCTCGTCATTTTCCCAATTATTGCTGGTCTCTTGGTTGTCAATAAAGACTTTGTTAGTTTTTTCCTAGGAAAGGACTTCCAAGCAGCTAATATTGCCATTGCCATCATGGTCTTTAGGATGTTCTTTATTGGTTGGACAAATATCATGGGAATTCAGATTTTAATTCCGCATAATAAGCACCGTGAATTCATGCTTTCTACAACGATTCCAGCATTTGTTAGTGTGGGACTTAACCTTTTATTGATTCCACCATTTGGTTTCATTGGTGCTTCCATTGTTTCCGTTCTTACAGAAGCTTTGGTTTGGGTGATTCAGTTTAATTTTGCAAGAAAATTTTTGAAAGATGTTTCTATCCTTCCTGCTATGTCTAAAATTATCATTGCATCAGTTGTGATGTATCTTGGACTTTTTGTCTTTAGAACCTTTGTTCAATTTAAACCTATGCTAAACGTAGCAGTAGATGGTTTTGTTGGAGCCATCATTTATTTAATTTTGATTGTTGTCTTACGTGTCCTTGATGTGAGAGACTTGAAGCAACAGTTAATGAAAAACTAAGGAGTAAACTATGTACGATTATCTTATTGTTGGTGCTGGATTATCTGGCGCTATATTCGCACATGAAGCTACAAAACGTGGCAAAAAGGTAAAAGTGATTGACAAGCGTGATCACATCGGTGGTAATATCTACTGTGAAAATATTGAAGGCATCAATGTTCATAAATACGGTGCTCACATTTTCCATACGTCCAACAAAAAAATCTGGGACTATGTTAACCAGTTCGCTGAATTCAATAACTATATTAATTCTCCAGTAGCTAACTACAAGGGTAGTCTTTACAATCTTCCTTTCAACATGAATACCTTCTATGCTATGTGGGGGACAAAGACACCTCAAGAAGTTAAGGACAAGATTGCAGAACAAACAGCTGATATGAAAGATGTTGAGCCAAAGAATCTTGAAGAACAAGCTATCAAGTTGATTGGTCCAGATATCTACGAAAAGCTAATTAAGGGCTATACAGAAAAGCAGTGGGGACGTTCTGCTACAGACCTGCCTCCTTTCATCATCAAGCGTCTTCCAGTTCGCTTGACCTTTGATAACAACTACTTTAATGACCGTTACCAAGGTATTCCAATCGGTGGTTACAATGTCATCATTGAAAATATGCTTGGCGATGTGGAAGTAGAACTTGGGGTTGATTTCTTCGCCAACCGTGAAGAACTGGAAAGTTCAGCTGAAAAGGTTGTCTTCACAGGCATGATTGACCAGTACTTTGACTATAAACATGGAGAGCTGGAGTATCGTAGTCTTCATTTTGAACACGAAGTCTTGGATGAAGAAAATCATCAAGGAAATGCCGTGGTCAATTACACAGAACGTGAGATACCTTACACTCGTATCATTGAGCACAAGCACTTCGAGTATGGTACGCAGCCTAAGACTGTCATCACCCGTGAATATCCAGCAGATTGGAAACGTGGAGATGAACCTTACTATCCAATCAATGATGCTAAAAACAATGCTATGTTTGCCAAGTACCAAGAAGAAGCAGCTAAAAATGACAAAGTCATCTTCTGTGGGCGACTAGCAGACTATAAATACTACGACATGCACGTAGTCATTGAGCGTGCCTTAGAAGTCGTAGAGAAAGAATTTAGTAAATGACAGAAGAAAAAATTGATATCGTTGTCCTCTGGGTAGATGGCAGTAACCCGGAGTTTATCCGTGAGAAACAAGCTGTTTCCGGTCGAGTTTCAGATTGGAACCAAGAAGTTGATGGAGAGCAACGTTATCGTGACTATGGTATTTTTAATTATTGGTTTCGAATGATTGAAAAACATGCTACTTGGGTAAATAATGTTTATTTAATCACTAACGGACAAAAACCTGACTGGTTGAACTTGGAGCATCCAAAACTTAGATGGATTACTCATAAGGAATTTATGCCTGAAGAGTACCTACCTACCTATAATTCTGCTGCTATTGAACTTAATCTCCATCGCATTGAAGGATTATCGGAGAATTATTTGTATTTCAATGATGATATGTACTTGATTAAAGATAGCCACCCTTCAGATTTTTATAAAAATGGTCAACCTAAGCTTTTAGCGGTGTATGATGCCATAGTTCCTTGGTCACCATTTACAAATACTTATCTCAATAATGTTGAGTTGATTTATCGTCATTTTCCAAATAAAAAAGCTTTAAAGTCGTCTCCTTGGAAGTTTTTTAATTATCGCTATGGGTTTTTGGTTCTGAAGAACTTGCTACTCTTACCATGGGGGCCGACGGGCTATGTGAATCAGCATTTGCCTGTACCGATGAAGAAGAGTACTTTGTCACATTTGTGGGACATTGAAGGTGAGACTTTGGATAGAACATCCAGAAATAAGATTAGAGATTATGGGGTGGATGTCAATCAATACATCTGTTCTAACTGGCAAATTGAAAGTAATCAATTTTTCCCCATGTCAAAAAATTTCGGAGAAACAATTGGTTTAAATCAAGTTGATAAACTTGATAGAATCTTTAAAGATAAGCATAAAAGATTACTTTGTGTGAATGATGATGGTGACTTTAATGAAGAAAACCTCATTTATTTTAAGCAAATCTTAAATGAATACTATCCTAAAAAATCAGCTTATGAAAAATGAGAAGTAAAAGATGAAATACTATTTAAAAGAAGAATTTTTACACGACAATAATGCTAAAAATGCGGGAAATAAAGCACGTAATGACGTTGAAGTGATTTTAAATGACCTAGGTTATGCCCCCTTAAAAGTTATAGTTGATGACTGGTATAAAATGAATGTTCTTAATGCTCAGATTCACAAATATAGAGCACTTTTGAGAGCCTTTAAACGCTTAAAGAAAAATGATGATATTGTGATACAATTTCCCTTGTTACATCATTCTTTGTTCATTAACAGTCTACTAAAATCTCTTAAAAATAAAGGTGTTAACATCTATCTGCTGATTCATGATTTAGAGACCTTGCGTTTTGTAAATGACAAGACTCTCCCCTTCAGAATGAAGTTGCGGATGAAATTAACGGAAAGTGATACATTTCATAGTGTAACTGGCATTATTGCCCATAATCCTATTATGAAGTCGGTTTTGGTGGATAAAGGAGTGGCGGAAGATAAGATTGTCAGTCTTGGTATTTTTGACTATTTGATTCCAAATTTCCAAGAAAAGATAGGTCTCACTAAAAATCAGCCAATTATTGTGGCTGGTAACTTGGAACAAGAAAAAGCTGGCTATCTTTACTCACTTCCAAAAGAACCTGCTTATAACCTTTATGGTGTAGGTTTTGATGAGAGTAGAGCGCTTGAAAACGAGACCTACTTTGGTTCTTTCCTACCTGATGAGCTTCCTGCAGCCCTAAAGGGTGGTTTTGGTCTTGTCTGGGATGGAAAAAGTGCTGAGACCTGTAGTGGTGTCTTTGGTGAATACTTACGTTACAATAATTCTCACAAAGCTTCGCTATACTTGGCATCAGGCTTCCCACTTGTGGTGTGGAAACAGTCGGCCTTGTCACATTTTGTACTTGAGCAGGGCTGCGGTATTGCAGTAGACTCTCTTTATGATTTGAAGGCTACCATTGAAAATCTCTCAGAAGACGATTACCAAACCTTAATTAAAAATTCCAAGCGTGTCGGTCAGGAGATTCGTGACGGTCACTACCTAATTACTGCGCTTAACAATTTAAAGTAAAATAAAACTCCTCATTTTGTGAGGAGTTATTGTATTATTTAGAAACCTCAAACTGGTACTGGGTTCCTGGAACTTTCCCATTTGAGTAGATAGCTTTGATATAGTCGTCATATGTGATTGACTTAGATTTTCCAGCTTTTACAAGCTCTGGATCTCGCCAGATATTTGGATCAGTGGCGTTGCTATCACGCTTGGCGAGATAGAGGTACTCAATATAGGTTCTGTCATCAACAAAGGCACCAGCAACCTTTTCTTTACCATTATCAGATCGCGTATACATACGAGTTGTACCACCTCCGTCGAGTAGGAAGGCAAGGCGAATATTTGAGTAACCTAAATCTTTCAAAAGGTGATAAACGTCTTCGTGATTTAATCCTTTATTGATAGACTTGTGGCCGTAGGTTTGAATAATACGGATAATGCCATCATAGGTCTCTACATAAATAGAGCGTGCATTAGGTTGGTCAGGATCACCTTTCTCCCATGACTTGTCAACCTTTTTATCTTTAATGAGTATACCAAAGGCGCCGGTATCCCAACCGTTGCTTCCCATATGTGTGAACATTTTGGCTGTATCTATATTTGGGTAGGTTCCTGCACTGATATTGTTTTGATCATCGCCATAAAGAAGGCCAGTTTTGCCAAGTTCGATTTCTTTTTGAGCGAAAGGACGATCTAGACCTTCATAAGACCAAAATCCTGAGTTAATCAGAGCAATGGCTTCACGACGTTTAGCTTCGTACTTAATACTTTGCTCTGTGAGTTTAGGGTTATTATCTTCAGTTCTTCCTTTTTGGAGGACGTATTTTCCGTCTTTTTTAAAAGAAAGGATTTGCATGTCTACATTTTTAATACTACCAGTCTCTAGAAGGATTGATTGATCTAGTAGTTCCTTATTTTTGATGGTGAAGCTCAATCCATCCTTATTAGACGGCATGGAGAGCTTTTTTATATCCCGTTGATTAAAGTAAATAGTGACATAGAGTAGTCCAGCCACGACACCTGTTAAGATTAGAAGAATAAGCACTATTCTTAAAATATTTTTCAATTTCATACTATTATTATAAACAATCCAGGCTAACAAAACAATCTAATTCTTTCTAAATTTGAAAAAATAAGAATATTTTTCTGCAATAATACTGGAAAGCGTTTTCTAAAAGGACTATAATAGAGGTGAATCAGTCATGGGTGTAATCACTACCATGGCTTTGCCATTTTCTGAAGGAGTGTCTTTTATTAGATGCCATGCTAGTGTTTAATAGTATACCTAAAGATACACAAGGCTTCTTCAGTTTATGAATCCGATTTCTGCTTTAGAGGTGATAATATGAAAGAATTTTATTTGATGAGACATGGGCAAACACGTTTTAACGTTCAGCATAGGCTTCAAGGGGTCTGTGATGCTCCTTTGACGGAAGTTGGAATCGAACAGGCTAAGAAGGCAGGCCAGTATCTAGCTAAGCAAGAACCAATTTTTGACCATCTCTTTTCTTCAACATCTGAGAGAGCTAGTGATACTCTAGAAATTGTAACTGGCCGAACAGACTATGAAAGGCTTAAAGGGCTTAAAGGACAGGATTTTGGAGCCTTTGAGGGGCAGCCAGAGTATCTGCTTCCGAAACCTTTACCAGATGGTCAGGGGTTTGGAGATTACTTTCTTCAATTTGGTGGTGAGAGCACTACTCAGGTTCGGGATCGTATGGAGTTGACGGTTAGAGCCATCATGGAGAGTGTGGCTGAAGATTCTAAGTCCTTACTGGTTAGTCATGGTCCATCTATTTTACAGTTTTGTAGACGTGTTTTAGATCCGACTCCAGAATTACGTGGTCTAAAAAATTGTTGTATCTTACATTTTACTTATGATCAAGGTCAATTTGCATTGGTTTCGATTTATAATCCGGTAGAGGAAGAGTATATTTTCGGAGGCGAAGAATGACACGGTTTTATTTGATGCGACATGGGCAAACACTTTTTAACACACTCAATCGTATCCAAGGTTGGTGCGATTCCCCTTTGACCGAAAAGGGGAGAGACCAGGCACGTCAGGTTAGGGTTTATTTTCAAAAACATCATATAACCTTTGACCAGTATTATTGCACGACAACGGAGCGGGCATCTGATACTTTGGAGTTGGCGACAGGACAGACTAACTATCATAGGGTAAAGGGCCTTAAGGAAATGAATTTTGGTATTTTTGAGGGTCAACCTGAATATCTTCACCCCAAGACAACTATTGTAGGGAATTTTGGTGACCATTATGCTCAGTTTGGTGGGGAAAGTCAGGACCAATTTGTTGCTCGTGTGTTGAAAAGTGCTAGGGAAATAGTTGATAAACATCCCGATCAATCCATCTTGGCTGTTAGTCATGCTGGGGCTTTGATGACTTTTTTACATGCTGTGGAGCCAGAGCGTGCGTTTCAGTCTTGTCCAGGTAATTGTGCCATCTTAGTTTTCGATTATGATGGGACTGACTTTCACTTTATCAAACTCATCGATCCAATAGCTGATCAAGAGTTTTCGAATTTCTAGAAGCTTTCTCATGTCAAAGATAGTAAGATGCCCTTTCTTAGTGTATAATGAAAGGGTATCTTAAATTTTGGAGTATCTATGAAGTTTACAAAGAATCAATTTATTTGGTTGGCTGTCCTTTTTTTCAGTTGTTTTTTGATATACACTTACTGGGAAACAGTTGTTTCAATTTGTAACACGATTTTTGTTGCCAGCCAGCCCTTCTTGGTAGGAGCAGGAATAGCTTTTGTGGTCAATATCTTGATGTCTTTTTATGAAAAATGGCTAGTCAAGCTTGTTCCTTTTACTTTTACTCATAAAATCAAACGCCCCGTTTCTTTGCTTTTAGCCTTTGCGACCATTGGTTTAGTCTTTACCTGGGTAGTCTTTACCGTTCTTCCAGATTTGATCGATAGTATCAATACACTGATTAGTCAAGATAGATCGGCTATTAATAACTTGATTAATTGGTTGCTAAAAAATAAGTCTTTGCAAAAAGTTATTCAAGATTTTGGTGGTGTGACTCAGGTTAGAGAGCTGATTAATACTTACAGTGCACAATTACTTCAACAGATTATGAATGGTTTGACAAGCTTCTTAACGTCATTAACGAGTTTACCGTCAACCTTGATTAACCTCTTTATCAGTATCGTCTTTTCTTGCTATGTCTTGGCTGGCAAAGAAAAACTTGGTAATCAGGTCAATCGCTTGGTAGAGGTTTATTTAGGTCGTTTTGGTAAGACGTTCCATTATGTCGTTGGGATTCTCAATAATCGTTTCCGTAATTTCTTTGTTTATCAGTCTCTTGAGGCATGTATTTTGGGGACTTTATGTTATATTGGGATGCGTATCTTTGATTTCCCATATGCTGCGACTATCTCTATCTTGATTGGATTCTCAGCTATGATTCCAGTTGTGGGAGCCTACATTGGTGTGACGATTGGTACCATTTTGATTATGACCCATTCAGTGACTTTGGCACTTTTGTTTATTGCTTATGTGGTTATATTGCAACAGTTCGAGGGAAATCTCATCTATCCCTATGTTGTTGGTGGTTCTACTGGTCTGCCTGGTATATGGGTTATCTTCGCCATCACCATCGGATCAGCCTTAGGTGGCATCCTAGGTATGCTGGTTTCTGTGCCAGTAGCTGCGACCCTTTATCAGATTGTTAAGGACAATGTGGTTAAACGTGAACAGGACAAGACAGCTAAGTCGCTTGAAACTAAATATTAAGTGAAACAGACTACGGTCTGTTTTTTGGTACGCTTGACTAAACATCGTCAGCAACAAGGATAGTTGTGTTGGATCGTCTATATTATAAAGTATTATGATACTACATTGATATAATTGGTTTTTGGTCTTATTAATAGAATATCTAGTATTTAGATACTATTTACATATAATGGATTTTCTTATCTGATTCACACAATTTTCAAAAAAATGCTAGAATAAAACTATCAAGATTTTCCTATCTTTCCGAAGAAATAGTGGAAGTATTACTTACGTGCAGAAATTAAGAATTTATAAATGTGTTAAGGATAAGGTGTGAGATATGATAGAATCAACAAGACCTGAGCTTTTGACTTATCAAGAAGAACGGTTAGCTAAATTTGTGAGTGACAATCAAAAACTTGGCAAGGGTCAAATAGTGTTTACTGGAGACTCGATTACAGAATTTTTTTCCTTGAAAAAATATTTGGGAAGAGACCTCCCTTTGATTAATCGTGGAATTGCAGGAACAGATTCCGTTTGGCTCTTAGAGCATCTTAAAGAGCAGGTTTTAGATTTAGAGCCTGATAAATTAGTCATCTTGATTGGTATTAACGACATTGGACGAGGCTATCCTATTCGAGATATCGTCAATCGTATTTCGAATATGGTTATGGCAGTTCGTCAAGAATCACTTTCAACAGAGATTTATTTGCTGAGTGTCTTTCCAGTCAGTGAAAGGTCAGAGCATCGCTCAAAGGTAAAAGTAAGGAATAATACAACGGTTTCTGAGCTCAATCAAGAACTTGCTGTTCTTCCTGGTGTGACCTATGTGGACCTTTTTGACTATCTAGTGGATGATCAAAGTCAGTTAGATGAGAAATATACAACTGATGGTCTTCATTTAACCCCATTAGGCTATCAAGCCATAGCAGAACCAATCATAAAGGAGATTTTAGAATGAGGGTAGGTTTAGTCCTGGAAGGAGGAGGCATGCGTGGCCTGTATACAGCTGGTGTTTTAGATGCCTTTTTAGAGGCTGGTATCAAGGTTGATGGGGTAGTTTCAGTGTCTGCAGGGGCGCTTTTTGGTGTCAATTACTTGTCCAATCAACCTAAGAGGGCATTGCGCTATAACAAGCGTTTTATGGGAGACCGGCGTTACATGAGTTTCTGGTCCTGGTTAACAACTGGTAACTTTGTTAATAAGGAATTTTCCTACTATAAGGTGCCAATGGAACTAGATGTTTTTGATCAGGAGGCTTTTGCTGAGTCAGGGGTTCCTTTTTATGTGGTTACTACAGATATTGAGACAGGTAAGCCAGACTATATCAAGATTGACCATGTCTTTGAACAAATGGAAGCTCTTCGTGCCAGTTCCGCCCTCCCCTTGGTTTCTGAGATTGTAGACTACAAGGGTAAGCGTTATATGGATGGTGGCCTCTCTGACAGTCTCCCTGTAGGTTTTATGGAAAACTTAGGCTTTGATAAGCTTATTGTCATTCTGACTCGTCCTAAGGGCTATCGTAAACAGCCTTCAAAAACCAGCAAGAGACTCTACAAGATTTTTTATCGAAAATACCCGGAATTTGTGAATGTGGCTTCAAACCGCCATCTTCACTATAATAAGAGCATTGAGAAAATTGAGGCTTTGGAAAAATCTGGAAAACTGTATGCCATCCGTCCAGAACGTGCCCTTAAAGTCGGGCGTTTAGAAAAAGATCCAGAAAAGTTTGAAGCCATCTATCAAGAAGGGCTGAAACAAATGCGAACCAATATTGATGATCTCAAAACATTTCTTCAAGACAAGTAAAAAACGTGCCATTGCGCACGTTTTTTTGGCTCTATAATTTCTGTAGTGGGTAAAACCACCATAGAGATTATAGAGCTTTTTGAATGCAGACAAAAAGTCCCATAAGAACTATAATGAAAAGCAACCAAACCATCATTAGGAAGAACTTATGAGACTTATTAAGAATACCACAGAATTAATCGGAATTAAAGACCCAAACATCATTATTTCTCTTGTTTTTGAAAAAGATACCTACATCGAGGTTCAAGCAACACTCGATTACCCTGCACCACCATGCCCTCACTGCCAAGGAAAGATGATCAAATATGACTTTCAAAAACCTTCT
>NZ_GL698449.1:659540-694160 GCF_000187445.1 Streptococcus sp. C150
CCTGAATTGGAAAATCTATTATCCACACCTACTGGAGAGCAATATTGGAACTTAGTGATGGCTTTTCCATGCAAAGAGGCTGTATTAAGCCTATCTCAAAGTAACTTGTGTGAGATTATCCGTCAATCTACCTCCAAACGCATCTCTGAAAAACGTATTGCTTACCTAACTGATAAACTTATAAAACTCGCTAAACAATCTTTTTGTGCGGTCAAGAAAACCTCTCCAATGCTTGAAGAGGTTCGTTACTATGCTCAAGAATTGCTTCGTCTTTCTGAACGCAGACAAGTTGTCTTAAACGACATGGTAGCTCTAGCTCAGCCTTTACCAGAGTATGACATCTTACGGTCAATTCCTGGCATCGCAGAAACCACAGCGACATCTATCATTGGCGAACTGGGAGATATTCGTCGCTTTCAGTCTTCCAATCAAATCAACGCTTTTATTGGCATTGACCTGAGACACTACGAATCTGGGAACTTTCTCGCCAAGGAACACATCACTAAACGAGGTAATCCCTATGCCAGAAAAATCTTGTTCAAGTGTATTCACAACATCGCTTCAGCTAGTCATACTAATCCCTGCCATATCGCTGACTTTTATGAGAGACGAAAAAGACAATCGACAATAGCTTCAACTAAGCCACATACGATTGCCTCTATACATCGTCTCATTCGAACAATGTATTACCTCATTACGCATAACAAACTTTACGATTACTCTTTGACCCAAAATCAATAAGGCTGTCTATGCCGTATTATTGTAACACCTTGTTTCAAAAAATACCAGATGAGGTGTTTTTTTAGCATGCCCATTTATGGATAAAAAAGGGTTAAAAATAAGACAGTAACCTCAGAATAGATACTGTCTTATCTCTTTTTTTTACTTAAAGCCTTGATAGACTTGACAAATGGTAGAAAAGAGCCGTTTTTTTACTTGTTAGATTGTCGAGCTTGTTTGCGTTCTTTGACTTTTTGTCGATGGCCTTTTTCGTTAAGATAAATCAAGTATAGAAGTCCAACTGGGACAAGGCATAAGAACCAGAAATAAACAGGTAGTCTGTTACTTCCTTTAGTATTAGTGGTTGCATTACCCTTTTGGTTACTTCCAAAATCGAACCAGCCTTTAACTTTAGTAGCCTTAACCGAAGTAGCTTTGATTTTAGGTGAGACTGTTTTTAGGCCATTATCAACCACAATTTGGTCATCTTTGACAGAGATTTTAGGTTCTTGGCCTTTTTTAACAGTGGCATAGACATCTTTTGCGACATCATATTTTTTACCGTCAATTTTTTGCTCGCCTTTACTTAAAACTTTCTTGTAAGAGAAGTCTTTGTACATTTTCTCAACAAGAGCATTCCCAAACGTATGGCGAATTTCTTCCCCTGTTTGGTCAGACCAGTCACCAGAACCCATGATGACAGCAATCATGCGCTGATCGCCACGTTTGATAGTATTGATATAGTTGAAGGCACCTTCTGGACTAGAACCTGTCTTCAAACCATCAACTCCCTTAATACCGTATTTAGCACCAGGAATAGAGTAGTTGTAGGTTTCGAAAGTTTCCTCATAAGGTGTTCCTTTTTTAACCGTTACAACTGGTTTGTCGGTGTAATTGAGAATTTTCGGATACTTCTTGATAAAGTTATAGGTCATGATGGCCAAATCACGTGCAGTCGTCTGGTTGGTTTGGTTGATATCATAGCGTTGGGGGTTGTAGTAGCCTTTGAAGGCAACAGCAACAGCGCCAGAAGCATTGTACCATTTGGTATGGGTCATTCCCAGCTCTTTAGACTTCTCGTTCATCTTATCAATCCATTTATCTGGATCATTATTGGTCAGATAATTGGCTAACATTACGGTTGTAACGTTTGAAGACGGCACAGCAGTCATGGTAATGAGTTCTGAAACGGTATATTGGACACCAGCGACAATCTTATTATTGGAAATTTCATAGATCTCAGCTATGGCTTGGTCGGTAGGAGTAGCTGTGATGACAGTATCTTCTGAAATCTCACCTTTAGACATGGCTTCAAAGACCAGATAAAGCGTCATAGCCTTGGACATAGAGGCAGGGTCACGGACTTCATCAGCATTTTCTTCCCAGAGGACGTCACCAGTATTTCCATCAATTAGGAGAGTGGACTTAGGACGATAGGCCTCCGTAGCTTCAGTATAGCCAGCAGCATGTGTGATATCCATTAACTCGTCAGCACTAGACAAACCTGGTGCTAGAGCCAGACAAGCTGTTAAAAGGATGGCAACAATTTTCTTTTTCATAATGTGTCTCCTTTATTATCTATGAGGCTCTGACTTAGCAAGAACCTCCTCACATTCAATAATAGTAAAAGCATGTCACTCAAACTGAAATTTTCTTATTTGATAGTGACTATTATTCCCATTATACCATATAAAACCTAGTCTTTTAGCATCTTTGGAGAATTTAATGCAATTTTTAGAATCTATTGAATGTTGTAGGCAATAGTGCTGGTGACAAGAAAAAACGAGCCATTTGCTCGTTACTTGTCATTTTTTATGGTTGTTACTTGATGGTAAATCATAAACCATGTCTCATTTCGACGCCAGATACTGGTATGGAAATTTCCCTCCAATTCGTAACTGATTAATTTGGTTTTTTGACTTACGGATGTCATCTTAAAGTCTTTATAATTGTTAAGGAGCGGTTGTTGGTTAGCAATGACTTCTTGGCGGTTGTGATGATGTCCATTTTCATCAATCAAGTAGAAATCAGGGGCTAAAAGATTTTCATAGTCAGGAATTTTTGATAGAAATATCTTTTCATTTCGAGAAAGTTTATGGAGGACATTGCCATAAATCTCATCCTCAGGAATTGCAGCTGGTTCGACATGGACATCAGTGTCGTAGACAGAGAAACGCTTGCTGAGGACTTTTTCGATTTGTTCAGTGATGGCATGACTCTCGTAAACAGAGAGATCGGGGTTCATTTCAACAACAATGTCAAGGTAGATGTTACTTCCATAGGAACGGCCACGTTTCTTTTTAACTTTAGTAACTTTAGGAATCTCCAGAATGGCTTTTTCATAGGCCTTGAGATTTTTCTC
This sequence comes from Streptococcus sp. C150, assembly GCF_000187445.1. Classification (NCBI taxonomy): domain Bacteria; kingdom Bacillati; phylum Bacillota; class Bacilli; order Lactobacillales; family Streptococcaceae; genus Streptococcus; species Streptococcus sp. C150. The sequence goes on from NZ_GL698449.1 coordinate 662,623, forward strand.
ATCGAAACCATCTGATAAACTAAAGGTTGCTTCCATGAAAATATCGTAGGCTGTCTTTAGGATGAAGAAAGTGATGATAATGGCAGTAATATAGTCAATGATGGTAAGGTTGAAAGATGCTGCGACGATGGCAATTGAGGTTCCGATAGAGGTCACAGCATCAGAGAGATTGTCTTTAGCAGCCGCAATGAGGGCGCTGGACTTCAGTTTTTTGGCAAGACTCTTATTGTAAAAGTAGACGCCACACATGACGATGGCAGAGAGGACTCCAACGGTAGCACCAAGAGGATCAACTACAGTTTCAATTCTTAGAAAAATCTTTCGGACTGTTTGGATAAGGACTTGGAAGCCCACTACAAACATGATGAAGGAGGTGATTAAGCTTGATAAGTCTTCAATTTTCCAATGGCCAAACCTGTGGTCTGAATCGGCTGGTTGACTAGCCAGGTGTAGTCCAATGAGGAGAGCTACATTTCCCAAGATATCTGACAAGTTGTTGAAACCATCAGCTATCAAAGAGCTAGAGTTTAAAAAGTGTCCAGCGAGAAGTTTCGCTATTGTTAGGAGCATGTAGGCTACGATACTAACGATGGGACCTCGCCTCGCCGCCCGTAAGTTTTCATACGTCGTCATAGAATTACCCTTTTGTTTAAATACAAGTGTTTATTATAGCATAAAATGATAGCTAATTAAAGGTTGTATTGGTTTTTATCGTAATGCTTGTTCGATTTTAAAATGAGAGTCAGAAGGAGAATGCAAAGAGTCAGCCTTTTTCAGTATTTTCCGAATATTCCCTACACATTTATGGTATAATTTAGGGGATAAAACAGTCTAAAAAAGAGGTTTTTATGGAACATTCGACATGGCATAGGCTTTTGAAAGAAGCTTTGCCGGACCATTATTTTTCAAAGATAAATCAGTTTATGGACCAGGTCTATAGCCAAGGAATCGTTTATCCCCCACGTGACAAGGTGTTTAATGCTTTGTTAGAGACTCCTTTCGAAGAGGTTCGGGTGGTTATCCTTGGACAGGACCCTTATCATGGTCCTAATCAGGCTCAAGGCTTGTCATTTTCAGTGCCTGAGACGATTCCAGCCCCACCTTCTTTGGTTAATATTCTCAAAGAATTGGGAGAGGATCTTGGGCCCAGAACGCATCATGATTTAACGACATGGGCCAAGCAGGGGGTGCTATTGCTTAATGCTTGTCTGACTGTTCCAGCAGGTCAAGCCAATGGGCATGCCGGTCAGATTTGGGAACCGTTCACAGATGCTGTTATCAAGGTCCTCAATCAAAAAGATAGTCCCGTTGTCTTTATACTTTGGGGCGGCTATGCTCGTAAGAAGAAGTCTCTAGTGACTAATCCTAAGCATGCCATTATTGAAAGTGCCCACCCGAGTCCCTTGTCGGCCTATCGTGGTTTTTTTGGTAGTAAGCCTTTTTCAAAAGCCAATACCTACCTTGTCTCTCAAGGCCAATCCCCAATTGATTGGTTGAAGTAAAATAGAAAGTTGGAAGATTATGTTACTTATTAAAAATGGCCGTGTTGTCGACCCTAAATCAGGTTTGGACACGCAAGCTGATGTTCTTGTTGATGGTAAAAAAGTCGTTAAAATCGCTGAAAATATTGACGCAGGTGATGCTCAAGTCATTGATGCGACTGGTCTTGTGGTTGCTCCTGGATTGGTGGATATCCATGTTCATTTCCGTGAACCAGGCCAAACCCACAAGGAAGACATTCATACTGGTGCCTTAGCAGCGGCGGCGGGTGGCTTTACGACTGTTGTAATGATGGCTAATACAAATCCAACGATTTCAGACAAGGAAACCTTGGAGGAAGTGTTGACTTCAGCAGCTAAAGAAAATATCCATGTGAAGTCTGTTGCAACAATCACTAAGAATTTTGATGGTGAAAACATCACTGATTTCAAGGGCTTGCTTGAAGCAGGTGCTGCTGGTTTCTCAGATGACGGTATTCCATTGACCAATGCTGGAATTGTCAAAAAGGCCATGGAGTTGGCTAAAGAGAATAATACCTTTATCAGCCTTCACGAAGAGGACCCTGACCTTAATGGTATTCTCGGATTTAATGAAAATATTGCTAAAAAAGAGTTTCATATTTGTGGAGCAACTGGTGTAGCTGAGTACAGTATGATTGCGCGTGATGTCATGATTGCTTATGATACCCAAGCCCATGTTCATATTCAACACTTGTCAAAAGCTGAATCTGTCAAAGTGGTTGAATTTGCTCAAAAACTTGGAGCACAAGTCACAGCGGAAGTAGCACCACAGCACTTCTCAAAAACTGAAGACCTCTTGCTTTCAAAAGGTGCTAATGCCAAGATGAATCCACCACTTCGTTTGGAATCTGACCGTCAAGCCGTTATTGAGGGATTGAAATCTGGAGTGATAACTGTTATTGCCACAGACCACGCGCCACACCATGCTGACGAAAAGAATGTGGCTGATGTGACTAAAGCCCCATCAGGAATGACAGGACTTGAAACGTCTCTATCTCTTGGATTGACATACTTGGTCAATGCAGGCCATTTGAGTTTAATTGAGCTATTGAAAGTGATGACCAGCAATCCATCTGAGCTTTATGGCTTCGATGCCGGTTATTTGGCTGAAAATGGACCAGCTGACCTTGTGATTTTTGCAGATAAAGAAAAACGTCAGGTCACAGCAGACTTTAAGTCTAAAGCGGCCAATTCACCATTTGTCGGTGAAGAGCTTACGGGAAGTGTCAAATACACTATCTGTGACGGTGAGATTGTTTATCAAGCCTAAGTTTACGCCCCTTCTTATTTGAGAAACCGAATGAAATTGTTATGGTTTTGTCTATTGCCATTTCTTTTGGTTTTAGGGCTAGCAGTAAGGAGAGATTATGAAAAAATTTTTGATTTGGCTTGGTTGTTTAATAGCTTTTATAGTCCCCGTAATTTCTGTTAAAGCTGATGACGTTAGTTACCGTATCCCCTCATACAAAGGGCATCTAAGTATTTCGGATAATAGTAGTGCTACATTTACGCAGGAAATTACTTATGATTTTGAGAGTGATTACCATGGGCAGTATGTCACATTAGGTAGTGCAAAGCCAGTTCCAGATGGTTTTTACATTAGTGGTAATCCAACGGTAACAGCGACAGTAAATGGCCAAACCAAACCCTATGTTAAGGTTGAAGCATCAGAATTATCAGATGGAACTAAGCTGAAAGTTTACAACCAGGGGCATAGTGGTGATAAAGTTGTTCTTAAGGTTACTTGGCAAATTAATCGTATTTTAAATCTTTATTCAGATGTTGCTGTCCTCAATTGGTTTCCGATTTCCGATTGGGATAAGTCGATTGGTCATGTTGATTTTACTGTTGATGGTTTAGATTCCAATAAGGGTGAGCTTTATGCTCATGCAGGATTCTTTCAAAAAAATCCTCAGGTTCAAAGGACGGATGAAGGCTATAATATTCAGTTTGATCATTTTCCTGCAAAGGGGAAACTCGAACTTCATGCTTATTGGCCTATGACACCAAGTCTAAAATCTAAAAATTCCACTAATATCATCAATAGTTCAGCTAAAGATAAATTCCTAAAACAGGAAAATGATATTGTGAGAAATAGAAAGATTTATCACATCATTTTCTATGGTCTTTTCCCAGGACTTCTCCTCGTCCTATTTGTTTTAGCTATTGTGTTTTATAGTTCAGTCTTGAGAAGCACTAGGCCACCACGTTTTCCAAAAGATAGTAGACTCTATGACATACCTCAAAATCTAGCTCCTCTAGTTCTTGCTCAGAACGTCTACAACCAACGATTTGACATTAGTGGTCTGAATAGTGTGACTTACCCAATATCCTTTAACCATATGGTCCAAGCAACGATACTGGATCTTATAGATAGAGGAAATTTATCCTTTAGTCAATCAAGGGGAGAGCCAATCCTTGAATTTGTTAAAAGTGATGGTTTAGCCGATTTTGAAGTAGCTTTTATTGACATGCTCTTTGATGGTCAAAGTCAAGTCAAAGAGAAAGATATGTTCTCACGATACTATATCAACGAAGGTGAAATTGAAAGTCAGTATAAAAAAGCTAAAAATAGGACAGAAAGAGATAAGCTTCGTTCTATAGGTAGAAATATTAGAAGTCTGTTTTTAGAAGATGCTACAAGGGTTACCCAAGGTGTCGAAAATCAAGAAAAGCAACTCGGATTACCAAGCCTGTATAGGCAGCTGACTCCTTCAGAAACGCATTTATCTTCAGTAGCAAACATAATGTTTATATCTCTTTATGTACTCATTGCTATTGGTTTCTTCCTTCTCTCAATTGGTTTCTCCTCTAATTTATCCTTTTTATATTTACTCATTTTCTTCCCAGTTATTACCATGCATCTTATTTATCGTCTTCAAATCAATGGGCGGGCAAACGGGTGCCTTGTTCCAGAAAACTCGGATATTTATTATCAATGGCATAGTTTTAACAACATGATTAAGAGTATCGGGCAGTTTAATCAAGCAGAATTACAATCCATTGTTTTATGGAATCGTATTCTAGTTTATGCGACACTTTATGGACAGGCCAAGAAAGTTAGTGACGTCCTGAAACGTTACAACATTCACCTTAGCAATCCATCTTTAGATGCCTTCACTTATTCACCTGTATCTTTTGCCATGCTCTATAATTCAACTGCATTGCAAAATTATGTTTCTGCTTCAGATACTGTAAGTAACTTTTCTATCAACTCAAGTAGTGGTAGTGGAGGCTTTAGTGGTGGTGGCTTCTCTGGTGGTGGAGGAGGCGGAGGTGGAGGTGCCTTCTAAGACCAGAAAAACAATTACTTACCAAATGTATCGGCTTTTAATAACTATACTTTGTAGTTGAAGGTGGATACGTAAAAATATAAAATAACTAGACTCCCTTTATAGAGACAGTGACAATAACACATTATTTCACTAGAGACTATAAGGGGAGTTTTTGGGTGTTAAAAGTGATAGTTGGTAATGAAGAAAGAGCTATTAAATGAAATATTGGAAGCTCTTTCAATTATATATTGTTTAATTTTTGTGTTAGGTATAAAATATAGAGGTGATACAATGTTAAAGGAAATTTGTATATGAAACAGATTCACGATAATTTTTGGGCTAAGAAAACAGAGGAAAATGGTAGACTTCTTTGGTTACCATTAACTCAACACTTAGAAGACACGAAAAATATTGCAGGCCTCTTATGGGAACATTGGTTAAGTGAAGGACAAAAGGTATTAATTGAAAACTCTATTAATGCTAAAGCAAATATTGAAAATCAAGGGAAAAGATTGTCACAATTCCTAGGAGCTGTTCATGATATCGGTAAAGCAACACCAGCTTTTCAGACGCAAAAAGGTTATGCAAATTCAGTAGATTTGGATATTCAATTGTTAGAAAAATTGGAACGCGCAGGTTTTTCTGGTATTAGTTCCCTCCAACTAGCCTCCCCTAAAAAGAGCCATCATAGTATTGCAGGTCAATATTTGTTATCCCATTATGGCGTGGAGGAAGATATTGCAACAATTATTGGTGGACACCATGGACGACCAGTTGATGATTTAGACGGTTTAAATTCTCAAAAGAGCTATCCCTCCAATTATTACCAGGATGAAAAGAAAGATAGTCTCGTTTATCAGAAATGGAAGTCAACTCAAGAAGCTTTTTTAAACTGGGCTTTAACAGAAACAGGGTTTAATTCTGTGTCTCAGCTTCCAAAAATCAAACAGCCTGCTCAAGTTATTCTATCAGGTTTACTCATAATGTCTGACTGGATTGCTAGTAATGAGCATTTTTTTCCTTTGTTAAGTTTGGATGAAACTGATGTGAAAAGCAAGAGTCAACGTATTGAAACTGGGTTTAAAAAGTGGAAAAAATCTAACTTGTGGCAACCTGAAACTTTCGTTGACCTTGTTACTCTTTATCAGGAAAGATTTGGATTTAGTCCACGAAATTTTCAGCTGATACTCTCACAAACAATCGAAAAGACGACTAATCCTGGGATAGTGATACTGGAAGCGCCAATGGGACTCGGGAAAACAGAGGCGGCTCTAGCGGTATCAGAGCAGTTATCTAGTAAAAAAGGATGTAGTGGATTGTTTTTTGGATTGCCCACACAAGCAACCTCCAATGGAATTTTTAAGAGGATTGAACAGTGGACAGAGAATATAAAGGGTAACAATTCTGATCATTTTTCCATTCAGCTGGTTCATGGAAAAGCAGCCTTAAATACGGATTTTATTGAGCTACCTAAAGGAAATACAATTAACATGGACGACTCGGAAAACGGTAGTATTTTTGTCAATGAGTGGTTTTCTGGGAGAAAAACTTCAGCATTAGATGATTTTGTAGTTGGGACAGTCGACCAATTTTTAATGGTGGCTTTAAAACAAAAACATTTGGCCTTACGACATTTGGGATTTAGTAAAAAAGTTGTTGTTATTGATGAAGTTCATGCTTATGATGCCTATATGAGCCAATATTTGTTGGAAGCCATCAGATGGATGGGAGCTTATGGTGTTCCTGTAGTTATTTTATCAGCAACTTTACCTGCCCAACAAAGAGAAAAACTCATAAGAAGCTATATGGCTGGAATGGGAGTGAAATGGCGAGATATTGAAAATACAGATCAGATAAAAATTGACGCCTATCCTTTAATCACTTATAATGACGGACCTAACATTCATCAAGTTAAAACGTTCGAAAAGCAAGAACAAAAGAATATCTACATTCATCGTTTACCAGAAGAACGGTTATTTGATATTGTAAAAGAAGCTATTGACAATGGTGGAGTAGTGGGAATAATTGTCAATACGGTGAGAAAATCTCAAGAATTGGCAAGAAATTTTTCAGATATTTTTGGAGATGATATGGTAAATTTGCTCCATTCTAATTTCATAGCAACTGAAAGAATCCGAAAGGAAAAGGACTTATTGCAAGAAATTGGGAAAAAAGCAATGCGTCCTCCGAAGAAAATCATCATTGGTACACAGGTGATTGAACAGTCATTAGATATTGATTTTGATGTACTGATAAGCGATTTTGCGCCTATGGATTTACTCATTCAACGTATCGGACGACTACATCGTCACAAAATCAAACGGCCTCAAAAGCATGAAGTAGCAAGATTTTATGTTTTAGGAACATTTGAAGAGTTTGATTTTGATGAAGGGACACGTTTGGTTTATGGGAACTACCTATTAGCTAGAACTCAGTACTTTTTACCAGATGAAATACGACTTCCTGATGATATTTCACCGCTAGTCCAAAAGGTTTATAATTCAGACTTAACAATTACATTTCCAAAACCAGAACTTCACCAAAAATATTTGGATGCTAAGATGGAACACGATGATAAGATTAAAAATAAAGAAACAAAGGCAAAGTCATACCGTATTGCTAATCCTGTCTTAAAAAAATCGAGAGTTCGAACTAACAGTTTGATTGGTTGGTTAAAGAACCTCCATCCAAATGATAGTGAAGAAAAAGCATATGCTCAAGTTCGAGATATTGAAGATACAGTTGAAGTGATTGCTTTAAAAAAAATATCTGATGGGTATGGTTTGTTCATAGAAAATAAAGATATATCTCAGAATATTACTGATCCTATAATTGCAAAAAAGGTAGCACAAAATACTTTACGACTTCCGATGAGTTTATCCAAAGCCTATAATATTGATCAAACGATTAATGAGCTTGAAAGATATAACAATAGCCACTTAAGTCAATGGCGAAACTCATCATGGTTAAAGGGATCTCTTGGGATTATTTTTGATAAAAACAATGAGTTTATACTGAATGGATTTAAACTATTATATGATGAAAAATATGGCGTTACCATAGAAAGGTTGGATAAGAATGAGTCGGTTTAATTTACTTGATGAACCCTGGATTTCTGTTGTTTATGACGAGAAAGGATCCACAAAAGATGTTTCTTTACAGGATTTATTTACAAATGCTCATCAGTATAAAGAATTAGCAGGAGATACGAAAACACAAGATTTTGCGGTATTACGAGTATTGTTGGCTGTTTTGCATACAGTTTTTTCTCGATTTGATATAGATGGAAATGCTTATGAGTATCTTACTATTGATGAAGGATGGAATCAGCTTGAACCAGTGGATGAGATGGATATTGAGAATTATGAAGAAGCTCTTTATGAAACATGGGAAAAACTTTGGACTAATAAAAGATTTCCAAATATTGTTAATCAATACTTAGAAAAATGGCGAGATCGCTTTTACTTATTTGATGAAAAGTATCCATTTTTTCAGGTAACGAAAGAAGAAATTACTAGAGATAAAATTAGCAAGGCTAAAGCAAGTAGGATTTTGGGTAAAAATATAAATAGAATTATATCTGAAAGTGGAAATAAGGTAGCTTTATTTTCCCCAAAAGATGAAGAAAATAAAAATACTCTAACTGCGACAGAATTAGCTAGATGGCTAATTACATTTCAAGGGTATTCAGGATTATCCGATAAGGTCATTTTTGGAAATGAAAAATATAAATCTTCGAAAGGATGGTTATTTGATATTGGTGCTATTTACATTAAAGGTAACACTCTATTCGAAACGTTGTTACTAAATTATATTTCACCGTATAATGAATGTGGTAATGTAGAAAATATTCAGCGACCTTGTTGGGAACTTAAAAGTTCTGATATCATCAAAAGTTACCTTGATGAAAAAGGTATTACCAATATAGCTAGTTTATATACTATTTGGAGTAGAGGAATCTATATTGATCCAGACTTTAATTTAAAAAAACCTTTCTCTTTTGAAATTGTGAAATTACCTGATATCAATCATAGAGATAATTTTTTGGAGCCAATGACAATTTGGAAGTATAATGTTTCGGGTGAAAATCGGGATACCTATACACCAAAGAAACATCTTTTGAATCAATCTTTATGGCGATCTTTTGGCTTGTTATCTATAAAAGATACTAGTCTTCAACATAGAAAACCTGGCGTTATCGATTGGCTTACATATATTGATGATATAATAGGAAATCGACTATCAAATATTGTTGCAATTAGTATGCAGGACGATGGAAACGCTACTTCATGGCTTCCAACGGATGAGGTTATTGACTCAATTTTTATCAATGATTTGGTTTTAACGGATTTAGACGAGGGTGGTTGGGTTCCTCGTATCAATGAAGCAGTAGAAGAAACAAAAAAAATTATTTCTAGAACATATAAAACGTATATTAATGATATAAAGGAAATTCGAAATATCTCTAATGGTAGTTATACTCAACAGATGGTTGAAAGTCTATATTTCAAAATTGACCAACCTTTCCGACAATGGTTAGCTAGCATTCAACCAGAAGATGATAAAGATTCTAAGATACAAGAATGGAGAGATTTACTGAATAAAATAGTTAAAGCTGAAGCAGAAGTTATTTTACATCAAGGGGGTACAAGGGACTATCTTGGTATCCAAAAAGATGGGCGAATTAAGAATATTGCAACTGCCTATAATTCGTTTGATTATTGGCTTCGTCAACAGTTAAAATAGGAGTATAGAATGTCACATCAAACTAAACAAACAGTTTGGACTGTTACAAACAAGATTATTTTTAAATTGAGTAACCAAAAAGAGGAAACATATGATAAAGCTACACTAGCAAAAATTAGGAAAACATTGGGGAAACCCTTGAGTGAAGCAACAGAAATGTGGCCAATTCTGTTCAAAAATTTACCAGAGGAATTTTTAAGTTTTTATCAGCAACCAAGCTATGAGGAATTAGCTATTTATACAGCGCTTCAATTGTATGCATTGCATCAGCAAGGTGTTTCAACGAGTGTGATGCTAGATGAATCTAAGCCCTATGAAAATATAGGTTCTGCACTTGGTAAGCTTAGGAAAGAAGATGATACCACTGCAATTGATAGACGATTTAATACCATGATTACCTCATCAACGTTTGAAGAACTTACTTACCATTTAAGGCATTTGATTTCGCTACTTAAAGTGGAGTCACCGATGATTCAGGTTAATTACGCTGATCTAGCAAATGATTTATATTGGTTTTTAAATAATGGTCAAGAAAATGTCCGCCTAAATTGGGCAAGAGCATATTATAAACAAATCAAAGGAGAAAAAAACAATGACAACTAAACAACGATTATTTTTGGATATTCATGCTATCCAAACCTTACCACCTTCAAATATGAATAGAGATGATACAGGTAGCCCGAAAACGGCTCAGTATGGAGGAGTTAGAAGATCTCGCGTGAGTTCTCAATCATGGAAGAAGGCGATGAGAGAATATTTTAATACTCATGGTACTCAGTCAAATGTTGGTATTCGAACAAAAGAAATTGTGAGATACGTTGCAAATAAAATTGTAGAACTAGATAGTTCTATCAGTATTGATAATGCATTGGAAAAAGCCGATAAAGTATTGATAGCTGCTGGAATTAAGAAAAAAGGTGAAGTTAAAGCACTTTATTTCATGGGTGATAGTCAAGCTAAGAAGTTAGCTCAAGCAGCCTATGACAATATAACAGATAAAAAAGAGCTCCAAAAGTTAGCTAATGCAGATCCATCTATTGATATTGCCCTGTTTGGTAGAATGGTAGCTGAAGATCCAAATCTTAATGAGGATTCTTCTTCTCAGGTTGCACATGCCATTTCCACACATGCTGTACAAACTGAATTTGATTTCTTTACGGCTGTTGATGATTTAGCTACAGAGGATAATGCAGGGGCAGGTATGCTTGGAACGGTAGAATTTAATTCTTCTACACTATATCGATACGCAAATGTTGCGATTCATGAATTATCAAAACAATTAGGAAATGAAGAATTGTTGGAGAATAGTTTATCTTTGTTCATTGAGGCTTTTGTAAAGTCACTTCCTACAGGGAAAGTAAATACATTTGCTAATCAAACGCTACCACAGACTTTAATTGTAACGGTTCGAAGTGATCGTCCGGTTAATCTTGTCAGTGCATTTGAAGAACCAGTTAAATCAATAAAAGGCTATGTTACTAAATCTATTGATAAACTCGCCAAAGAGTTTGTTAAGGTTGAGAAATTTGTAGACAAACCACTTATGACCTTCTATGTTACTTTGTATGAGAGCGAAAATCTAAAACAAATTGGGGAGGAAAAAGATTCAGTTTCAAAATTATTAGAAGATTTTTCAGAAACAATAGCCCAATACATTTAAAATAGGTGAATGCTATGAAGACGATTTTGTTGAAATTTGCTGGTCCCTTACAATCATGGGGGACGAGTTCACATTTTGAAACTAGGCATACAGATTTTTATCCTTCCAAAAGTGCGGTAATTGGACTACTTGCCGCTAGTTTAGGTTATAGGAGAGACGAAGATGAAAAAATCCAAAAACTAAATGAACTCGATTTTGCTGTTCGAGTCGATCAGCAAGGGAATCTGTTAAGAGACTTCCATATTGCACAGAAGTATACAGAAAAGGGTAAATTTGATAGAAATTATGTTACGAATCGGTATTATCTAGAAGATGCTGTATTTGTTGTAGCCCTCTCCCATACAGATGATAGCTTTATAGATATCATTAAAGTTGCTCTAAAAAATCCCTATTTCCAACCTTTTATGGGAAGAAGGGCACTCCCAATAATTTCAGACTTTATCTTAGGTGAGACAGATGTTAATCCATTGGAGAGCCTAAAATCTCTGAAATGGCAAGCTTCTCTATGGTTTATGAAAAAATCTCATGATAAGGATGCTATTTCTTTGGAAGTTTATCTAGATAATCAGTTAGTCAATAAGGATGTATATCAGCTGAGGCAAGATTATGTTAGGTCATTTTCACAAAAAGGGAGAAGATTTGGTTTTAGATATGAAGTACGTGAATTAATTAGTGTTCAAAATCCTCACTTTTCAAATAGGAATACAGAGCATAACATTTTTGAGAGTATAGGAGATTGAAGTAATGTACATTTCTAGGGTAGAAATTGATCGATATAATAGACGAAAGGTTAGAGATTTAACGCATGTAGGAGCTTATCATGCTTGGGTGGAAGAGAGTTTTCCATCGGAATTAGAGCAATCAATCCGTACAAGAAAATTATGGCGAATCGATCGTATTCAAGATAAGGATTATCTTATTATTGTAAGTAAAGAAAAACCTAATTTACAAAAACTTGAAAAATATGGTGTTGTAGGAAGCGCTCAAACTAAGCACTATCAACATTTTTTAGATAACATCAAAACTGGTTGTCGAATGAATTTTAGAGTAGTGTTGAATCCGGTTATTTCAATTACTTCACCCGATAAATCAAAACGTGGGGTTGTAAAGCCACATGTGACAATTGAACATCAGATGGACTTTCTAGTGAAACGATCTGAGAAAAATGGCTTCTCATTAGTAGGGGAAAGATTTTCAATTGTTGAGCGTGGTTATGAGCTTTTTCAGAAATCAGAAAATCCCATACGTCTATCAAAAGTTGTTTACGAAGGTACTTTAACTGTTAGTGATGAGACGCTTTTCAAAAAAATGCTGACGGAGGGAATTGGAAAGAAAAAAGCATATGGTTTTGGCTTGATGACAGTGGTGCCACTTGAGGAATGAGTCATGGTAGAAAAAAGTGGAGCTAAGAAAACTTCTTTGAGAGAACTACCTAAAATTAGCGATCGTGTTAGTTTTATTTACGTTGAACATGCTAAAATAAATCGTGTTGATAGTGCAATCACAGTGATAGATAGTAGAGGAACAGTTCGAATACCAGCTGCTATGATTGGTGTATTGTTATTAGGACCGGGTACCGATATTAGTCATCGTGCTGTAGAATTGATAGGAGATACTGGAACCAGTATGGTTTGGGTTGGTGAACGTGGTGTTCGTCAATATGCACATGGGAGATCTTTGGCACATTCAACAAAATTTATAGAGAAACAAGCAAAACTTGTATCAAATTCTCGATTACGTTTAGCGGTTGCACGTAAGATGTATCAAATGAGATTCCCAGATGAAGATGTATCTGCGATGACCATGCAACAACTACGTGGACGGGAAGGATCGAGAATTCGAAGAGTCTATCGGTTGCAATCTGAAAAATATCAAGTTTCTTGGACTAAAAGAGAGTACAATCCTGATGACTTTGAAGGTGGTGATATCGTTAATCAAGCATTGTCAGCTGCTAATGTAGCTTTATATGGTCTAGTACATAGTATAGTAGTTGCATTAGGAGCTTCACCAGGTTTAGGATTTGTACATACGGGTCATGATTTATCTTTTATTTACGATATAGCAGATTTATATAAAGCCGAATTAACAATTCCGTTGGCGTTTGAAATCGCAGCTAATTTTACTGAGATTGATGATATTGGGAAGATTGCTCGTCAGAAGGTTAGAGATTCCTTTGTTGATGGTAAATTAATAGTTCGAATTGTACAGGATATTCAACATTTATTTGATCTTGACGATGATGAAGAACTACTTGTCGATACTCTATCTTTATGGGATGACAAAGATATGCTTGTAAAGCATGGTGTTAGTTACAAGGAGGAGTTGTGAGATGCCCTTTACAGTGGTGACATTAAAAAGTGTCCCTCCGTCTCTTAGGGGGGATCTCACTAAATGGATGCAAGAGATTGCTACAGGAGTTTACATCGGTAATTTTAATTCTAGGATTCGAGAGAAATTATGGAATAGAATTCAGGCAAATGTTGGTGAAGGAGAGGCAACGATTAGTTATTACTATCGCAACGAGATTGGTTATCAGTTTGATACGATAAATTCCCAAAAATCTGTTGTGGATTTTGATGGTATTCCACTAGTATTAATACCTAACCCAAAGATATCTTCAGAAAATCATCCTAAATTAGGATATAGTAACGCTGCGAAGTCTCGTAAAATAAAACGATATTCTAGTTATAAAGAACCACAAGCTAACTCTTTAAAACCTTATGTTGTTATTGATATAGAAACTGATGGCCTAGACGAGAAAAAGAATACAATCATTGAGATTGGAGCAGTCAAGTTTAATGGACAACAAGTAGAGGAATTTAATTCTTTGATTAAGTATGAGGAGAAATTACCTACTGCAATTTCTAAATTGACAGGAATTTCTAAATCATTATTAGATCAAGAAGGACGCGATTTAGAAGAAGTACTTTCTGAATTTTTATTGTTTATTGGTAAATTAACTTTAGTTGGCTATAATATCCATTTTGATATTCAGTTTATCAATAATAAACTGAATAAATTTGGTTTACCCATATTAATAAATAAAACTCATGATATAATGAGATACGTCAAGGATGAGAAGTTATTCTTGGATAATTATCAATTGCAGACTGCTCTAAAGGCATATGGGATCGAGGATCAAGTTCCTCATAGAGCTTTGAAAGATGCTAGACTAATCTATCATTTATCAACTAAAGTAAATAAATTCTTAGCTAGGATGAAAGAAAAGTCTTAATTTCATTGGGATCTTTTAGTGTTTTTCCCGCACACGCGGGGGTGATCCTTGCACTGGCGAAAATTCAATGCTCTATTAGCAGTTTTTCCCGCACACGCGGGGGTGATCCTGAAGCCAACCTTGCGAAAGTTACTAAATCAAAGTTTTTCCCGCACACGCGGGGGTGATCCCGTGACCGAGGAACAAGCTCAAGAGATTTACCAGTTTTTCCCGCACACGCGGGGGTGATCCCGGACTTACCAAAGAGGATTTTAAACGTATGGGGTTTTTCCCGCACACGCGGGGGTGATCCCAATCTATACATTGACGATAGAATTTCACTAGAGTTTTTCCCGCACACGCGGGGGTGATCCCCCACTTTTACAAAAGTATCATCATCAACAGTTGTTTTTCCCGCACACGCGGGGGTGATCCTGCTACAGAACCAAGCACACTCGCAAAGAGCTAGTTTTTCCCGCACACGCGGGGGTGATCCTGGTAAACATACTACCCTCCATCTGAGGAACAAAGTTTTTCCCGCACACGCGGGGGTGATCCCGAAACAAGGTCTACGATATTCAAATAACGAACGTTTTTCCCGCACACGCGGGGGTGATCCTACGGTCTTGAACCTAACATTCTGATGGTTGATGTTTTTCCCGCACACGCGGGGGTGATCCTAAGTTGTTTCAAGCTCAGAACCAATACGAGAGGTTTTTCCCGCACACGCGGGGGTGATCCTGAGCTTTTAGTTAAGTCAAGAGAATCTGATTGGTTTTTCCCGCACACGCGGGGGTGATCCCAAACAACTCTTATTGGATAGCTCTGTACGAGCGTTTTTCCCGCACACGCGGGGGTGATCCCGAGGACTTACCAAAGGTCTATGAAGATATGGCGTTTTTCCCGCACACGCGGGGGTGATCCCAATCTCGTTTTTCAAGGTCTTACGATAAAAGCGTTTTTCCCGCACACGCGGGGGTGATCCCGGCATCCTTAGCAAGACAGATATTGAGTTTAGTTTTTTCCCGCACACGCGGGGGTGATCCTACCAGTTTGTGTGTTGGGTTGAATACGTAGTCGTTTTTCCCGCACACGCGGGGGTGATCCCAATCTCGTTTTTCAAGGTCTTACGATAAAAGCGTTTTTCCCGCACACGCGGGGGTGATCCCGGGGAACATTTTGCTCACATACTAGAATATCGGTTTTTCCCGCACACGCGGGGGTGATCCTGGTACTCAATCATAAAGGTTGGATTTATCACGGTTTTTCCCGCACACGCGGGGGTGATCCTGAAACTCTGATACGGTAATCGTCAACGTATGGGTTTTTCCCGCACACGCGGGGGTGATCCCATATCCTTGATTTCCAGATTTACTACGTACTAGTTTTTCCCGCACACGCGGGGGTGATCCCCCAGATAGTGGGCTATTAGAGGAGTATTAAGAGTTTTTCCCGCACACGCGGGGGTGATCCTGTTTCAGATATCTACCGTCAATTATGTAATGAGTTTTTCCCGCACACGCGGGGGTGATCCCACTACTCAATTACAGACATGAGAGAACATAGCGTTTTTCCCGCACACGCGGGGGTGATCCTGGTCGAGGGTTGAATCGCTGGGCAGCTGTCCTTGTTTTTCCCGCACACGCGGGGGTGATCCTACAAATTTTAGTCAAATGATGATATGACAATATAAATCGATTGGTTGAGGTCTCTTTTTAGATCCGCTAATTAGTTGATTACTTTTTAAGTATTGCCGTTGTAAGCAGCATATCTTATAGGTAGAAATGCTGTCATACCTTGTCATAGACTACTCCTTATTGTTTTAGAACTGTGTTGTTTCTAAAGGTTCCAAAACAAGCGCTTTTTCTTTATATGCACACCAAAAAAGAGCCATTGGCTCTTTTTATTATCGTTTTAATATCCAGGCTCAAAGACTTCAATAATTTGAATAAGGTAGCCTTCATGGAAACCGACTCGGTAATCGACGTTTGGCAGCGTTTTAACCAAATCATTAAGTTCCTTGTCCTTGCTAACGGAATCAGTTAGGACTGGTAGTTCAACAACAAAAAGTTGGGAATGATCCATTTGTAGATAGCTACTATGTATCTTGGTATCAGGACGGAGATGTTTGAGAACAGCTTTGTCTGAGGCCTGAAGAAGTTGGTACAAATCTAAGTCTGATAAAGGAACTTCTCCAAATTTTGGACTAATATTGATCGTGATATCAATATGAGATGACCTCGTCCCTACAATACGATTAGAAAGAAAACTAGCTAAGATAGGATTAGTCAGCTGATTCAATTTTTCTTGAGTTTCTGGGCTACTAATGATGGAATTACTCGTTTTATAAATCTCAAGTAAATCTTTAGCTTTTGTGGCATCATCAGCCTTTAAAGCTACTGAGACATCCTTCAGATTTTTTTTGTAAAGCTCTGAAAATTTTTGTTTTTGGGTGATAATTTGGATTAGGGCTTTGTTGTAGTTAGTCATAGTCCCTAGCAATTTAAAACGTTCTCTGTCCAATCTTTTGATGAACTGTGAGTGGACGGCTTCGTTCCAATTGTAAAAATCCCACAGGAGAAGGGCGAGGTAAAGCATCAAAACGATGATACTATTTGAACTCACTCTAAATACCATTTCAAATAAGTTCTGGGGGTCATTCGTAGTTGGAAGAACGCTATTAAGACCATGGATGACTGTGAAAAAGACGTAATAAACAGCGAGAAATGTGGTACTACGCAACCAATTACGTCTCGCCCAGTATTCATCAAGTTTACTCATCTGATCTAAATCAATAGCGAAAATCTTAAGGATCAGAAAGATGATAAGAGGAGCTAAAAAGTAAGTCAGAATATGTAGGTTATTATCAAGACTCACATCTCCCTTGATATGTAGGACATGAGGCAATATGACGATTGAAAGCAATCGCGTGGCAACATCAAAGAGAATAGTTGGATAAAAAGCAAAAAGAAGTCGATGATAAAAGGAGCGTTCTCTAACAAGAGCCAAGTCAACAACTAGAAAGAAAAGAGGGTCTACAATGATTTTGACAAGGTTGAAGTAAGATGCCCCAGCAACGTAAGAGAGGAAAATGAGAAAGAGGTGTCCAGGTAATGGTTTAACCTTAGACATGATTTGATAAAGGTACCAGATAGAAATAAAACTAATGGCCTGCAGGAGAGGATTGATAATATTAGTAATCATGATAACCTCCTTTGGTCATGTCAATTTCAATTTGTAGACGATAAATGCCAGCACGTGTATTTGAAATAATGTTAACATTTGGATAATTGACCAGAATGTGGGTGACACGTTTTAATTCTGGGTCGCTAAAATCAGAAGTAATCGGTGAATCTTCTTTTGTGCTTGAGCTTTCCACGACAAAGTGCTGGCTGTCCTCGTCTTTAAAATAGGCAAAGCTAAGGTATTTTTGTCTACTGTCTCTTGCTTGGTCAATGACATGATCTAAGATAGTCGATAAGATATAAACCCAGTCTAAGGGATAAATAGGATAGACAGTGATTGGTTCGGGAATTTCCATACTAACCCAGACATCTAGTTCTTTAGCCTTTAAAAATTTAGCTTCAAAAAGCGCCTGCAAGTCAGCTAATTTTATGTTTTCAAGCTTATTTCTGTAGAATCGGTCAATCTTTTTATCTAAAGGGTTTGGTGTTAGCAAATAATCTATAAGTTCCTCAGCTTCGTCGTTTTGTTGGAAGCGAATGAGGTCATAGAGATTTTCAGCTTCATCCTTGATAAAAAGTTCTTGGCTAGTCTTTTTTTGATACCAAATATTGATGTTTTGACTTGATTTTTGCAGAAGGTCTATATGCACCTCTTGAGCAGCCCTTGTTTGGGCTTTTAATTCTTTTCTATAGAGGGTAACTTGTTTAGATAGAATTAAAGCCGTAGCAATAAGAAAGAAAAGAGTGAGTTGGATATTATTCGTAATCAATTCCGAGATAAAGTAAATGACTGCTAGACTATAAAGTGCGACTGACGTAGATCTGTACCATGGTCTGGCAGAATCAATTTGCTTTAAGCGATTATAATCGACTTGTAGAAGAGCATTCTGAGCAAACCAAAGTAAGAAGGCTAAGAAAAGGATTAAGAAGCCAGCGAAATTGTAATCTAAGACAAAAGGAAAAAAGATTGGAATAATGAGGGAAATCACAAGCCTTACCATTAGGGCAAAGGTAAATGGTATAAAGAAGGATTCCAAGATGGTATGTCTAAGATTTTTGAAGGATTTGACAGAATGAAGGAATACAAGCGCTATAAAACCTGATTTTGGGAAGAGAATACCTAAAAAGCTGAAAGTCATAATCGCCACTCCAGCTAAAAAGAGAACCCAGTATCTTACGGGTCTATGCGTGGTTAATTTGAAGATAACAATTTGTAATATAAAAGCTGTACATGCCGTAAGCCCGTGAACAATGGCATCACTCAATATAATATAAACTCCTATTCGGGTAAAATCTATTCAGTTATATCATACCCCTTGGAAAAATAGCATACGAATTGCCTATTAGTGACAGTTATGTAAGGCTTTTCATTTTTCAAGCATATTTCTTGCCCATAAAGTTTTTTTCCCCTATTCTAGATGTATAGAAAAAATTCGATAGAGGAGATCGATATGATAAAACTTTCTAAAGAGACACATCTTGAGATGTTCACTAAAATGGAACGTATCCGTGAATTTGATTCACGTATTAATAAATTGGTTCGTCGTGGGTTTGTTCAAGGGATGACTCACTTTTCAGTTGGTGAAGAAGCCGCTAACGTTGGGGCTGTTCAACACTTGAGCTACGATGATATTTTCTTTTCAAACCACCGTGGTCATGGACAATCTATTGCTCAAGACATGGACTTGAACAAAATGATGGCCGAACTAGCTGGTAAGGCAACGGGTGTTTCAAAGGGCCGTGGTGGCTCAATGCACTTGGCTGACTTCGAAAAAGGTAACTATGGTACCAATGGTATCGTTGGTGGTGGCTATGCCCTTGCCGTAGGCGCAGCCCTCACACAACAATATAAAGAAACTGGAAATATCGTTGTTGCCTTTTCAGGAGATGGTGCTACTAATGAAGGCTCTTTCCACGAGTCAGTCAATATGGCTTCTGCTTGGAAATTGCCAGTAATTTTCTTCATCATTAACAACCGTTATGGTATCTCAATGGATATTCATAGAGCTACCAACACTCCTCATTTGTATACACGTGCGGAAGCCTATGGTATTCCAGGTTTCTACTGTCAGGATGGTAATGATGTCATGGCAGTCTACGAAACAATGGGCAAGGCTGTGGAACATGTTCGTGGTGGAAATGGTCCTGCTATCGTTGAGGTAGAGTCTTACCGTTGGTTTGGTCACTCCACTGCCGATGCTGGAGTTTATCGTACCAAGGAAGAGGTTGATGAGTGGAAGAACCATAACGATCCAATCATTAAATACCGTAACTATTTGGTTTCTGAAAAAATCGCAAGTGATGAGGAACTAGATGCTATTCAAAGCCAAGTTAAGGCACAAATCGATGCAGCGTATGAGTTTGCTCAAAATAGCCCAGATCCAGAACTTTCAATTGCCTTTGAAGATGTATGGGTAGACTAAAGAGAAAGGTTGAGGAATAACAAGTATGAGTGAAACAAAATTGATGGCTTTACGTGAGGCAGTAAACCTTGCCATGAGCGAGGAAATGCGTAAAGATGAAAACATCTTCCTTATGGGTGAAGATGTTGGTATCTACGGCGGTGACTTTGGTACTTCAGTGGGTATGTTGGCTGAATTTGGTGAAAAACGTATTAGAGATACGCCAATTTCAGAAGCAGCTATCGCTGGTGCTGCTGTTGGATCTGCCATCACAGGTCTTCGTCCGATTGTTGACTTGACTTTCATGGACTTCATCACAATTGCCCTTGACGCTATCGTTAATAACGGTGCAAAGAACAACTACATGTTTGGTGGTGGATTGAAGACACCTGTAACCTTCCGTGTGGCATCTGGTTCAGGGATTGGTTCTGCAGCACAGCACTCACAATCTCTTGAGTCATGGTTGACCCACATTCCAGGAATTAAAGTGGTTGCACCAGGGAATGCTAATGATGCTAAAGGCCTTTTGAAATCTGCTATTCAAGATAATAACATTGTTATCTTCATGGAACCTAAGGCACTTTACGGTAAGAAAGAAGAAGTAACACAAGATCCTGATTTCTACATCCCACTTGGAAAAGGTGAGATTAAACGTGAAGGTACTGATTTGACAATCGTATCATATGGTCGTATGTTGGAACGTGTTCTTAAGGCGGCTGAAGAAGTGGCTGAACAAGGTATTAATGTTGAGGTCGTTGACCCTCGTACCCTCGTTCCACTTGATAAGGAATTGATTTTCGACTCAGTTAAGAAAACTGGAAAATTGATGTTGGTAAATGATGCTTATAAGACTGGTGGCTTTATCGGCGAAATTGCTGCTATGGTTACTGAAAGTGAAGCATTTGATTACCTTGACCACCCAATTGTACGTTTGGCAAGTGAAGATGTGCCTGTACCTTATGCGCGTGTCTTGGAACAAGCGGTTCTTCCAGATGTTGAAAAGATTAAGGCTGCTATTATCAAGATGGCCAATAAAGGAAACTAACTTTCTAGCGACGGTTAAGTGATATGTCTCGCTAGTAAAATGTGTTTCTTGTTTTAACTGTGAGAGTATCGGAAAATATAATTTAAAGTAGAAAGGAGAGGACGTTAAAGCGTTTGAGTTGATTTGAACTCGAACGAAATGCTTCGGAATTTAGATAGTTTTACTTGTGTGCAAGCACACTAACGTAAAACTCCTAAAATTCTGTCGCATTTTAGCGTTCTTAGTATCATAAAATATGGCTTTTGAGATTATTATGCCTAAGCTTGGTGTTGATATGCAGGAAGGCGAGATCATCGAGTGGAAAAAACAAGAGGGTGATGTGGTTAATGAGGGAGATATCCTTCTTGAAATCATGTCAGATAAAACGAACATGGAACTTGAAGCGGAAGATTCAGGTGTCCTTTTGAAGATTACCCGTCAGGCTGGTGAAACAGTTCCAGTAACTGAGGTTATTGGTTATATCGGAGCAGAAGGTGAAGTTGTGTCTGATAATGCTGCGAGCGCACCAGTTGCAGCAGCTGCACCGCAAGTTGAAGAAGTTCCTGTTGTGGAAACGCCTGCCGCTACGCCTCAACCACAAGTAGCTGTGGTTCATGAAGGTGGTAAGGTTCGTGCAACGCCTAAGGCTCGTAAGGTGGCGCGTGAGTTGGGCATTGACCTTGCTCAGGTTCCGGGAACTGGACCAAAAGGTCGGGTGCATGCAGATGACGTTGAGAACTTCAAAGGTGCTCAACCTAAGGTAACACCATTAGCACGTAAGATTGCTGCAGATCTCGGTATTGATTTAGCGACCGTTTCTGGAACAGGCTTTGGTGGTAAGATTACTAAGGAAGATGTCCTTGCAATCAGTGCTCCAGCACAAGTTAAGGAAGCTGCTGCTGCACCTGCGGTTGAAGTTAAACCTGAAAAAGTCTTGCCAGAAGGTGTGGAAGTCATTCCAATGTCTGCTATGCGTAAGGCGATTTCTAAGGGAATGACGCATTCATACTTGACTGCACCAACATTTACTCTTAACTATGATGTGGACATGACTAACCTTATGGCTCTTCGTAAGCAAGTCCTTGATCCAATCATGAACAAGACTGGTATGAAGGTGACTTTCACTGATTTGATTGGTTTAGCAGTCGTTCGTACCCTTATGAAGGAGGAACATCGTTACCTCAATGCATCCTTGATTGATGATGCGCAAAATATCGAATTACATAAATTTGTTAATATCGGTATTGCCGTTGGTCTTGATGATGGTTTGATTGTGCCAGTTGTTCATGGTGCAGATAAGATGAGTTTGTCCGAGTTTGTTGTGGCCTCTAAGGATGTCATTAAAAAAGCTCAAGCTGGTAAATTGAAGGCTGCCGAAATGTCAGGTTCTACCTTCTCAATTACTAACTTGGGAATGTTTGGAACTAAATCATTTAATCCAATAATCAACCAACCAAACTCAGCTATCCTTGGTGTTTCAGCAACTATTCAGACACCTGTTGTTGTTGATGGTGAAGTTGTCGTGCGTCCAATTATGGGACTTTGCTTAACTATTGACCACCGTATTGTTGATGGTATGAATGGTGCCAAATTCATGGTTGATTTGAAGCATTTGATTGAAAATCCAATGGAATTGTTGATTTAAGTGAAATAAAATATCTGAAAACTGAAGTTTTGAAATAGAAAGGAGAGGGCGAACCAGAGGGCTCAACTGAACCCGAGCGGAAAGCTTGGAAAATAGACCGTCCGTCTACGTCAGCAAGCTGACGTGTCGGACATCTAATTTTCAGTCGCTTTCTGGTCGCTCTTGGTATCTTATAAATGGCTTTTGAGATTATTATGCCTAAGCTTGGTGTTGATATGCAGGAAGGCGAGATCATCGAGTGGAAAAAACAAGAGGGTGATGTGGTTAATGAGGGAGATATCCTTCTTGAAATCATGTCAGATAAGACGAACATGGAACTTGAAGCGGAAGATTCAGGTGTCCTTTTGAAGATTACTCGTCAGGCTGGTGAAACAGTTCCAGTAACTGAGGTAATTGGTTATATCGGAGCAGAAGGTGAAGTTGTGGCTGATAATGCTGCGAGCGCACCAGCTGCAGAAGCAACTGCTCAATTGGAATCAGCTGGACTTGAAGTTCCTAAAGCACCTGCCCAAGCTGCTCCAGTAGCTACTGCAGAAAAAGCACCACTTGCTGACAATGAATACGATATTATCGTTGTTGGTGGTGGTCCTGCAGGATATTATTCTGCTATTCGTGGGGCACAACTTGGTGGTAAGGTTGCTATCATTGAAAAGTCTGAATTTGGTGGAACATGTTTGAATAAAGGATGTATCCCAACTAAGACCTACCTTAAAAATGCAGAAATTCTTAATGGACTTAAGATTGCTGCAGGTCGTGGTATCAACCTAGCGTCAACAAACTACACTATCGATATGGATAAGACTGTTGACTTTAAGAACTCTGTCGTTAAGACACTTACTGGTGGTGTTCAAGGTCTTTTGAAGGCTAACAAAGTGACTATTTTCAACGGTCTTGGTCAAGTTAACCCAGATAAGACGGTTACAGTCGGTTCAGAAACAATCAAGGGACGTAATATCATCCTTGCGACTGGATCAAAAGTTTCACGTATCAATATCCCTGGCATTGATTCACAACTTGTGATGACATCTGACGATATTCTTGACTTGCGGGAGTTGCCTAAATCACTCGCTGTTATGGGTGGTGGTGTCGTTGGTATCGAGCTTGGTCTTGTTTATGCTTCATACGGTGTGGATGTAACCGTTGTTGAGATGGCTGACCGCATTATCCCTGCTATGGATAAAGAAGTATCACTTGAACTTCAAAAAATCCTTGCTAAGAAGGGTATGAAGATTATGACATCTGTCGGAGTTTCTGAGATTGTAGAAGCTAACAACCAATTGACCCTTAAACTTAATAATGGTGAAGAGATTGTAGCTGACCGTGCCCTTCTTTCTATCGGACGTGTTCCTCAGTTGGATGGTCTTGAAAATCTTAACCTTGAACTCGACCGTGGTCGTATCAAAGTTAATGCTTACCAAGAAACATCTATTCCAGGAATCTATGCTCCAGGTGATGTCAATGGAACCAAGATGCTCGCTCACGCTGCCTACCGTATGGGTGAAGTTGCGGCTGAAAATGCTATGCATGGTAATGTTCGTAAGGCTCACCTTGACTACACACCAGCTGCTGTATACACACACCCAGAAGTTGCGATGTGTGGTATTACTGAAGAAGAAGCACGCGCTAAATACGGTGATGTTCTGATTGGTAAATCAAGCTTTGCTGGTAACGGACGTGCCATTGCTTCCAACGAAGCTCAAGGTTTTGTTAAAGTCGTTGCAGATGCGAAGTACCATGAAATCCTTGGTGTTCACATTATTGGTCCGGCTGCAGCCGAATTGATTAACGAAGCATCAACAATTATGGAAAATGAATTGACTGTAGATGAACTCTTGCAATCTATTCATGGTCACCCAACCTTCTCTGAAAATATGTACGAAGCTTTTGCTGACGTACTTGGAGAAGCTATCCATAACCCACCAAAACGTAAATAAGATAAATGAATTAAATTCTCGGACAAAGGTTCGAGAATTTTTTCATGCATTTTTATTTGTATTTATTTGAAAAAATCGTCACGGATTTTCAATAGTTTTGAAGAAAAATACGAATAATAAGTTAAAGAGTTTTCTATCAAGAGAGAAAGTTTGTTTATAATTTTATAATATTTCTATTTTATTTAGAAAATTTTTAATAATAACCTTTCCACGAGAGTTTTTATGTGGTAAAATGGTTCAAGTATTACAAATGCAAAAGGAAAGTTAAATGCGAACGAAAGATTTTATCTACTATGCCAGTGCGGCTGTTCTCTTGGCTGTCACTACTCAGGTTGCTCAAGCTGATGAAGTGGCAACACAAACGCCTTCTATTACTGAAGGAAACCACTATCAACCTGCGACTGCAGCAGAAATTTTTGGTGGTGAAGCGTCACTTACTGAAACACCAAGCTCAACTGTTTCAGCCCCTGCCTCTGTAGCAACAAGTGAAGTGCCAAAAGCTAACACTCCAGCAGTCTCTACAGCTATTGCTAAACAAAGTTCGGAAGTGTCTAGTGTGGCTGTAACCTCAACTGCATCAACATCTTTAGCTAACTCAACAACGATTGTTACGTCTACATCAACAGAGATTTCAAACGCTAGCTCTGAGAGTGTGACTGCTTCTGCACATTCAACAGCTTCTGAGGCCCCTAACAACGCTGTTGCCACACCTGCTAAATTAACGAATTCTTCGGATGTCTCTTCGACAAATCTTAGGGTTCAGCCTAAGACTTTTATTGATGTTAGCAGCCATAACGGTGATATCAGTGTAGAAGATTACCGTGCTCTTGCCCGCCAAGGTGTGGGTGGTGTCGTCGTTAAATTGACTGAAGACACTTGGTACAATAATCCCAAAGCTCCATCACAGGTTCGCAATGCTCAAATCGTAGGCCTCCAAGTATCGACTTATCATTTTTCTCGATACACTACTGAGGAAGAAGCACGTGCAGAGGCTCGCTTCTATATCGAAGCAGCACAAAGACTTAACCTTCCAAAGAGCACTGTTATGGTTAATGACTTTGAAGATTCCAACATGCTTCCAAACATCAACCGTAATACCCAAGCCTGGGTTAATGAAATGCGTAAGTATGGCTATAACAACTTGATGTTCTACACGAGTGCCAGCTGGTTGGATGAAAACAATCTAGGTTATAGAGGTCCAGTTTCAACCTCTCAATTTGGTCTTGAAAACTTCTGGGTTGCTCAATATCCATCAACAACACTTACAGCTACAAGTGCTAAGAATATGCGCTATAACGGTAAAACTGGTGCATGGCAGTTCTCAGCGACGGCTAATCTTTTGCCAGGAAAACATGTCTTTGACCAAAGTGTTGATTATACTGGGCGATTTACAGCTAATGTCGGTGTTGAGGCAGATCCAACTCAAGGTGATTTGAGTGGTGTTATCTCGATTGTCAATAACAACCCAATTCTAGGTAGCTTTGATGTTGTCATTTCTAATGTCAAGGCACCAAATGGTGTTGAGACTGTAAAAGTGCCTATCTGGTCAGAAGTTGATGGTCAGGATGATATTATTTGGTATACGGCTGACCGTCAAAGCAATGGAGCTTATACTGTCAATGTAAAAGCTTCAGCTCATAAAAACACAACAGGTCTCTATAATGTTCATCTTTACTATGTTCAGAAAGACGGACAATTGACTGGTGTGGGGGGAACGACAACGCAAGTCTTCATTGGTAAGACACCTGAGCAGTTGAAACCTAAAGCAAGTTTTGCTATTGAGAATAACAATGCCCAAAATGGTACATTTGATGCTGTCATCACTAATATCACAGCACCTTTGGGTGTTAAGGATGTTTTGGTGCCATCATGGAGCCTTGAAAACGGTCAAGACGACCTTATTTGGCATAAGGCAACTAAACAAAGCGATGGTAGCTATCGTGTAACCATTAAGGCAAGTGAGCATAAGGGCAATAAAGGTAATTATCGTGCGGATGCTTATATTGTAGATAACTCTAACAATCGTCACTATATTTCAGAAAAAGTAGTATCGGTTGACTATGCACGTCCAAGTGGTGTCCTTTCGATTGAAAACAACAATACAGCAGCAGGTACTTTTGATGCAGTTGTTCGTAACATTGTTGCTCCTACAGGTTTAAAAGAAGTTCTTGTTCCTTCATGGAGTTTAGCTGGTGGTCAGGACGACCTTATCTGGCATAAGGCAACTCGTCAAGCTGACGGCTCTTACCGTGTGACGATTAAGGCAACAGACCATAAGAATTCAACTGGTAAATACCGTGCCGATGCTTATATTGTAGATGACTCAAACAATCGCTTCTACCTTACTGAAAAAGTGGTAGAAGTTACTCAAACTCGTCCTACTGCAAGTCTCATTATTGAAAACAATAATGTTGAATTGGGAACTTTTGATGCAGTTGTTCGTAATATTTCTGCTCCAAATGGTGTTAAGGAAGTCTTAGTGCCATCATGGAGTCTTGTGAACGGTCAAGATGACCTTATCTGGCACAAAGCGACTCGCCAATCAGATGGTAGTTATCGTGTCACTATCAAGTCTAATGAACACAAGAATTCGCTTGGCAATTATCGTGCTGACCTTTATATCGTAGATAACACTAACAAACGCTACTATGTCACTGAAACGGTGGTAGACGTTAAACATAACAAACCAGTTGGTACGATTTCAGTAGTCAACAATAATAAGGATACTGGAACATTTGATGTCATTATCAGTGATGTCTATAGCCCTAAAGGTATCCGTACTGTTCAAGTGCCTATCTGGTCTGAAAAAGATGGACAAGATGACATTCGCTGGTATGAAGCGACTCGTCAAGCTAATGGCACTTATACGGTAAATGTTCAAGCTACTAACCACAAAAATTCAACAGGTTTGTACAATATTCATTTGTACTACATTTTAAACGATGGGTCACAAGTTGGTGTAGGAGGGACAACGACAACAGTTGAATTCCGTAATGCTAAGACTAAAACGCAAACCTATATCACTAATGTTAATTCAGAAGCTGGTAGCTTCACTGTAGTGGTAGATCAGGCACCTCAAGGGCGTCAAATTCAGAAAATTCGAGTGGCGGTTTGGTCTGAGAGCAACCAAGGAAACCTTTCTTGGTACGATGCTACACCGACTAGCACACATACTGAGGTCAATGTTTCTACAGTCAATCATAAGAATCTTGCTGGAAATTACACGACTCATGTTTATGTTGATTATACAGATAATACAGTAGAAGGTTTTAACCTTGGTCAAACGTCACTTTCTCCACGTAATCGTCGTGTTGAGCCACAAACGACTTATTATTCTCAACGTGACCCTCGCTGGGCTTCTAAGTGGTATGGTGTCAGCAATATGGATCAATCTGGTTGTGTTCCAACATCATTGGCGATGACTTTTACAGATATCTTGGGAACAACTGTAGCACCAACAACTGTAGCAGATTACTTGTATTACAATACAAATTCATTCAATAAAACATCAGTTGCTGGTACTGATGCGGAAGGTATTGTCTCAGCAAGTAAAAACTGGGGGCTTAAGAGTAACATGCTTTCAAGCATCTCTAGTATTGCTTCTGCTTTGTTATCCGGTCAACACGTTCTTGCTGCGGTAGGAGCAAGTCAGTTTATCAACTATCCATATACTCATGAAATTGTTCTTCATGGCTATGATAATGGTAAAACTTATGTACGTGATCCATTTAATGCTGCAAATAATGGCTGGTATTCTTTGGATTACATTCATGGTGTTAAGAGTACAGATCCAATGGACACTAAACTTGGTGCACCATTCTTCTCAATCTTTGCTTAGTTTATTAAATGAAAAGTCTTCAGAAGTGAATTTCTGTGGGCTTTTTATCGTTCCTATTGTATATTCTTGGAACTATATCAATCAATTGTCAAAATCTTTTATTTTGTATTTAATTCCTTGTTATTATGATGAATATTAGATTAATTAACCTGAATTGAGTAGTCTTTTATTTGAAAAACACTTATTATTTTTTCATTTTTGTTATTTTTTTAGAGAATTATCACTTTTCCTCTATTCGTAAGACAGTTTCTGTGGTAAAATGATTGACGTATAAAAAGTGTTAAAGGAAAGTTAAATGCGAACTAAAGATTTTATCTACTATGCCAGTGCTACTGTTCTTATGGCAGTAACCACTCAAGTGGCTAGTGCCGATGAGGTAGCCACTCAAATACCTACCGTTGCTGAAGGTAGTCATTATCAAGCTGCAACGGCAGCTGATATTTTTGGAGGTGAAGGAGTTCTGGTTAAGGACGCACCGTCATCATCAGCAGCATCCACTGTGGCAACTCCGTCAACCGCTACAAGTGAAGTAGCAAACTCAAGTACTCCACAAGTCAGTCAATCAGTGGTAGTTTCAACTGAAACTTCTGAATCAAGGACAGTCGCTTCCGAATCAGTAGCTAAAGTAAGTTCGGTAGCAAGTTCAGAAAATACATCTACTTCAAGTGTTTCAGAGGTATCAAGTGCAGCTTCGACTGAGCCAGAAAGATTGACTCATTCGGTATCAGGTCAAACTGCAGATGCCTTGCAACCTAAAGCAAATTTTTCAATTGAGAATAACAATCAGACGACTGGTACCTTTGATGCAGTTGTTCGTGATATTGTCGCTCCTTTGGGTGTCAAAGAAGTTCTCGTACCATCTTGGAGTTTAGCTAATGGCCAAGATGACCTGATTTGGCATAAGGCAGCTAAGCAAATGGACGGCTCTTACCGTGTGACCATTAAAGCAGTAGATCACAAGGGAGAGGCTGGTAATTATCGTGCTGATGCCTATGTTGTTGATTTAACAAATAAGAGTCATTATATTGCTGAGAAAGTAGTCTCCGTTAATTACTCTCGTCCAAGTGCAAGTCTCGTTATTGAAAACAATAATGCGGTTACAGGTACCTTTGATGCTGTAGTGAAAAACATCATTGCTCCTACAGGTTTAAAAGAAATCCTTGTACCGTCATGGAGTTTAGTCGGTGGTCAAGATGATTTAATTTGGCACAAGGCTACGAAACAAGCGGACGGTTCGTACCGTGCGACTATTAAGGCAAGCGACCACAAGCATTCAACTGGTAACTATCGTGCCGATGCCTATATTGTAGATAACTTTAACAAGCGTTTCTACTTGACTGAAAAAGTGGTGGAAGTTAGTCAATCTCGTCCCAGCGCAAGCCTAACGATTGAAAATAATAATGTAGCTACAGGCACTTTTGATGCTGTGGTTCGAAATATTGTTGCACCAAATGGCTTGAAGGAAATCTTGGTACCGTCATGGAGTCTTGTTAATGGACAGGATGATTTGGTGTGGCACAAAGCGACTCGCCAAGCAGACGGTAGCTATCGTGTCACCATTAAAGCGTCGGACCACAAACATTCAACGGGTAAATACAGAGCGGATGCTTATCTCATAGATAATGCTGGTAACCGTCAGTATTTGACTGAGACTGTGGTTGAAGTCAATGAAACTAAGCCAAGTGGTAGTATTTCTATCTTAAATAACAATGGTGCTGGTAGTTTTGATGTGCTTATCAGTGATGTCTATAGCCCTAAGGGTGTGCGTACGGTTCAAGTGCCTATCTGGTCCGAAAAAGATGGGCAAGATGATATTCGCTGGTATGAAGCCACACGTCAAACAGATGGCAATTACAAAGTTAATGTCCAAGTGGCTAATCACAAATACTCGACAGGTACTTACAATGTCCATCTTTACTATATTCAAAAAGATGGCTCACAAGTTGGAGTTGGGGCGACTCAAACAAAAGTGACCTTATCGGAACCCAAAGCAGACCTTGCCATCACTGGTCTCAACAATGCTACTGGTAGCTATGATGTTGTCATTTCAAATTTGGTTGCACCATACGGCTTTAAAGAAGTTCTAGTTCCAACCTGGTCAGAAAAGAATGGTCAAGATGATATCATCTGGTACAAGGCAGCTAAACAAGCTAATGGAGACTATAAGGTAACCGTTCGTTCAAGCAACCATCAAGGTGATAGCGGTCTCTATAACTCTCATGTCTACTTGGTTGATAATGATGGTAAATTCATCGGCCTTGGAGGCAAACAAGTGACCCTTGATATTACCAAGACTCAAGGAACCTTAACTATTGCCAACAACGACAAAAATCGAGGTACTTTTGATGTTGTTATCACCAATCTCACCAATCCAGGTGGGATTACAGGTGTCGTTATCCCTGTTTGGTCTGACCAAAATGGCCAAGACGATCTTGTTTGGCATAATGCTACAAAACAGGAGGATGGTTCTTACAAGGTGACCGTTTCAGCTAGTCAGCACAAGTGGAATTCAGGCAAGTACATCGTTCACGGATATTTGACAGATGCATCGGGTAAGAATATTGGCTTTGGTGCAACTTCTGTTGACGTGGTAGCTCCTAAGAAAATCGGTTCAGCTTCTCGAGGAAACTATGATGTCTTTAATAAGATTGTTTATCTAGATGCGGGCCATGGTGGCTATGATCCAGGGGCTTCTTATTTTGGCATTTCTGAAAAGAGCTTGACCTTGGCTATCCAAAGTCGGGTGAAAGCTAAACTAGAAGCAGAGGGTTATCAAGTTGTGACCACACGCACAAGTGATACCTTTGTCGACCTAACAGATCGTTCACGTGCTGCCAATGCCTCTGAGTCAGATATTTTCGTCAGTATCCATATCAATGCTTCAGGAAGTTCAGCAGCACAAGGTATCGAGACTTATTATTACCAACCTTTTGCGGAATATCCTTCACGTATTAATGCGGCTTATCATGCCAATCCGACTCGTTTGAGCATGAGTGATACCCTGGCAAATGCTATTCAGTCTAGCCTTATTAACGCAACTGGAGCTCAGAATCAGGGCGTTAAGCGTCGCACCTTTGCGGTCTTGCGAGAAACAA
>NZ_GL698449.1:694284-786502 GCF_000187445.1 Streptococcus sp. C150
AAGTTGTGACCACACGCACAAGTGATACCTTTGTCGACCTAACAGATCGTTCACGTGCTGCCAATGCCTCTGAGTCAGATATTTTCGTCAGTATCCATATCAATGCTTCAGGAAGTTCAGCAGCACAAGGTATCGAGACTTATTATTACCAACCTTTTGCGGAATATCCTTCACGTATTAATGCGGCTTATCATGCCAATCCGACTCGTTTGAGCATGAGTGATACCCTGGCAAATGCTATTCAGTCTAGCCTTATTAACGCAACTGGAGCTCAGAATCAGGGCGTTAAGCGTCGCACCTTTGCGGTCTTGCGAGAAACAACAGCGCCGGCAGTCCTTCTAGAACTAGGTTTCTTGTCAAATCCACAGGAAGCAGCTCGCTTAACGACGTCTGCTTACCAAGAAACTTTGGCTAATGCGATTGTAGCAGGGATTAAGCGTTATTATTCTGTTTATAATTAAGAAATTGAGAGAATCTAATGGTTCTCTTTTAATTTTCAAAGAGCGAAAACGCTTGCATAAATGTAATCTAAATGGTATATTAGAAAATGCGAAAACGCTATCAAAAGGAGTTATAATGAAAAGAAATACTCAATCTAATAACGAAAAAGTCCTTCGTTATAGTCTTCGTAAGTACAAGTTAGGTTTGGCTTCTGTAACAATTGGAGCTGTTTTTTTGAGCTTTACTGCGGTTCAAGGGGTAAAGGCAGAAGAAGTTTCAACACCTGTATCAAGTACACAGGTAGAACCATCTGATTCTAGTCTTACCAGCAGTGGTCTAGTAATTGAAACGCCAACAGCTCCTGTAACAGCTGATAATACCACAGTGTCCAAGGAAAATGAGCCAGTTTCTCTTTCAGAAGAAAATACTAGCCCTACTGTGGCTAACAAGCTAAATGAAACAACTGAAAACATACCAAAAACAGGAAGTGCTAACAATAGTCAACCTCTTACTAATGCGTCTGAGGACCCTATTGCTGAAGGGACTATTCGCTTGCATTTCCAAGAGTTGCCAAGTCCAGACAAGGCTTCACTTGGGCTTTGGACTTGGGATGATGTGGAGACGCCATCATCTCAGAAGGGTGCTTGGCCAACAGGAGCAACCTCATTTGCAGAAGCCAAACAGGATGATTATGGCGTCTATTTAGATGTGAAGTTGTCTGCTTCTCCCAAAAAGCTTAGCTTCTTGATTAATAATGCCGCTGGAACGAACCTTTCAGGAGATAAAACTGTTGAAATTCTAAGTCCTCAAATGAATGAGGCCTGGATTGACAAGGATTTTCAAGTTTACAGTTATCAACCTATCCCTCAGGACCACGTTCGTATCAATTATTTCCGTACGGATGGCGACTATAGTAATAAGTCTGTCTGGTATTGGGGTGATGTTAAGGACGCTCCAAGTAATTGGCCTGATGGTGTCAATTTCCAACTAGATGGTAAGTATGGTGCCTATTTAGACATTCCGCTAACCGAGGCTGCTAAATCTATCGGATTTTTACTCTTAGATGAGAGCAAAACAGGAGATGATGTGAAAATTCAACCAAATGATTATAAATTTAGTGACTTGAAAAAAACTCGTCAGCTTTTCGTACGAGATACTGATACGACAGTCTACACCAACCCTTACTTTGTCAAGGATGTGCGTTTGACTGGAGCTCAGCAGCTTAGTCCAAGCCAAATCGAACTTAGCTTCACCAATCTAGAAGAGGTTTCATCTGAAGACATTCTCAAAGACCTCAAGGTGACAGATAAGGATGGTAATAGCGTCACTCTTAAACAACTTGACTTGGATGCTAAACTTAAAAAAGCCAAACTAATAGGTGATTTTGCTGCAGAAAATCTACCTTACAAGGTCACTCTAGGCAATGATAGTTTTAAAACATCTGAAAGTTGGCAATTGAAGGATGCGCTCTACAGTTACGATGGTGAATTGGGTGCTCGTCTAGAGGAGAATGGTAGTAAGGCACATGTGACCCTTTGGTCACCAAGTGCAGATCAAGTAGATATCATTGTCTATGATAAGAATAATCAAGACATGGTTCTTGCTGAACATAAACTAAGCAAAGGACCTCGGGGTACTTGGCAAGCTGACTTGTTTGCGACTGACCTTGGTCTTGAAAACTTAACAGGTTATTTCTATCAATACCGCATTAAACGTGGTGATCAGTCAGTAATCGTTTTGGATCCTTATGCTAAGTCTTTGGCTGCTTGGAATAGTGACGATGCTAGCAAGGTTCCTGACCATAAGATTGCCAAGGCTGCCTTTGTAGATCCTGCTAATTATGGACCAAAAGATCTTGACTACGCTAAGATTCCAAACTTTAAATCTCGAGAAGATGCCATCATTTATGAGGCTCATGTCCGTGATTTTACCTCTGATAAAGCAATCTCAGCTGAATTGAAACACCAATTTGGTACCTTCGCAGCCTTTGCAGAGCGTTTGGATTATCTTAAAGATCTTGGTGTCACCCATATTCAGCTTTTACCAGTATTAAGCTACTATTTTGTTAATGAATTGCAAAATGGCAAGCGTTTGGATGCCTATGCCTCAAGCGATAGTAACTACAACTGGGGCTATGATCCACAAAACTATTTCTCTTTGACGGGTATGTATTCTGAAAACCCTAGTGATCCGACAAAACGTATTGAAGAATTCAAGAATTTAGTTGCAGCTATTCATGCCCACGGTATGGGTGTTATCTTGGATGTGGTCTACAATCACACAGCAAAGACAGCTATTTTTGAAGACCTTGAGCCAAATTATTATCACTTTATGGATGCTGATGGTACTCCTCGTTCGAGTTTTGGTGGAGGGCGTCTTGGAACAACTCACTATATGAGCCGTCGTGTCTTGGTTGATTCGATTGCTTATTTGACGAAGGAATACAAGGTGGATGGTTTCCGTTTTGATATGATGGGTGACCATGATGCTGAAAGTATCGAGCAAGCTTATCATACAGCACGTGCCCTTAATCCAAACCTTATTATGCTTGGTGAGGGCTGGGTGACTTATACTGGCGATGAAAATAGCCCTGTTCAGCCTGCCGATCAGTCTTGGATGAAAGACACAGATACCGTAGCTGTATTTTCAGATGATATTCGAAACACCCTCAAATCAGGTTATCCAAACGAGGGGACACCAGCCTTCATTACAGGTGGTAAACGTGATATTAATAAGGTTTTTGACAATATCAAGGCACAACCAACTAACTTCGAGGCTGATTCTCCAGGTGATGTGATTCAATATATTGCTGCTCACGATAATTTGACCCTTTTTGATATCATCGCCCAATCAATCAAGAAGGATCCAAGCAAGCCTGAGAATAATGCTGAAATTCATCGTCGCTTGCGTCTAGGAAACCTCATGGTCTTGACTGCTCAAGGAACACCATTTATTCACTCTGGTCAGGAATACGGCCGCACCAAACAGTTCCGTGATCCTGCCTACCGTTATCCTGTGTCTGAGGACAAGGTGCCGAATAAGTCCCATCTCTTAGTGGATGAAAAGGGCAATCCATTTGATTATCCGTACTTTATCCATGATTCTTATGATTCTAGTGATGCCGTCAATCATTTTGACTGGACTAAAGCAACTGATAGTCAGGCATTCCCAGAAAATACGAAAACTCGCGCCTTTACCAAAGGTTTGATTGCCTTACGTAAGTCGACAGATGCCTTCAATTTCAAATCAAAAGCAGATGTGGATACTCGTGTGACACTATTGACAGTTCCTGGTCAGGGCAATGTGGCTCAAGAAGATTTGGTATTAGGATACCAAACTGTTGCTTCCAATGGTGATCGTTACCTGGTCTATGTCAATGCTGATAGCAAGGCTCGTCAGTTTGATTTGAGCAAGATTACAAATGGCCTATCCTATCTGGTTTTGGCAGATGGCAGTCAAGTCAATTTATCCGGAATTAGTGAGTTATCAGGTGTGACAATCAACAATCACATCTTGACCTTGGATCCACTAACAGCGACTATTATTCGTTTGACTAATGCTCAGACGCCAACTGAAGAAGTAGATCAGCCTTTTGAAAAGAACGGGTCATTTGCTGATAGAGATACTGAGTTAACAAAAATAACTGTTAAAACCTCAAGTCAAGAGGACCTTGTTGGAGATGCTGAACTTGTTAATCATGGCAATGGTCAGGCTAAGACTGAAGCTAGTCGTCAAACTGATAAGCAACTGCCATCCACTGGTGAAAAGACAAATCGTGGCCTCTTTTTAGCAGGTCTTCTAAGCATTCTTAGCCTAGGATTCCTTAGAAAACGTCGTACAAAATAATAAGTAGCAACAGGTTATTTCCTGTTGTTTTTCTTTTATTTAGAATCATTCTTATCTGCTCTTTAGAATAGTTCTTAAATAGGCTAAAACCGTTGACAGTGCAGGTTTCTTCTGTTAGTTTAGAATTATGTTCTCTTACATACGAGAGATCATTATTGACTTATCATCGTTCGTTTTTCATAAACATGAAAGCGGCGATTCACATATATATCGACAGATGTCGCACACTATCTTGAAAATAGGAGGCATTCATGAAAAAATTAAATAAACTTGGTGTTGTTCTTTTAGCATCGGGTCTTTTGTTAACGGCTTGTGCCAAATCTGGTAATTCAAGTAATTCAAGCTCAACTAGCTCAAAACTCACAGCCAGTGAGCAAAAGCAATTGAAGCAGGCTACAAGTGATTACAAGACTTTCATAGAAGGCGAAATTGATCAGCTTTTGAAAGATACTGAGGGATTCAGTGAAACCCTCAAGTCAGGAAATCTTGAAGAAGCTAAGAAACAATACCCATTAGTTCGTATGGCTTACGAACGTTCAGAACCAATTGCAGAAAGCTTTGGTGAGTCTGATGTGAAAATCGATTACCGTTTGGTAGATTACATGGATGAAAATAAATCAGAAGACGGCTGGTCAGGTTTCCACCGTATTGAACGCATCATGTGGCAGGACAACACGACGGATGGGACTGCGACTTATGCAGATCAATTGGTTAAGGATATCAAGGAACTCAAGGCTAAAATTGCAACTGTTAAAGTTACTCCAGATATTATGTTGACAGGAGCTGTAGACCTTCTTAACGAAGTAGCCACTCAAAAGATTACAGGTGAAGAAGAAGTCTTCTCACACACTGATCTCTACGACTTCCGTGCCAATATTCAAGGGGCTGAAAAAATCTTTGAACTCTTCAAACCATTGATTGAGAAGAAAGATGCTAAGCTTGTGAAGACTTTGGAAACAGAGTTCAAGAATGTGAATGGACTTTTGGACAAACACATGATTGATGATAAAAACTATAAGTCTTATACTGATTTGAGTGAAACAGATACTAAGGAATTGGCCGAAGCTGTAACGAAACTTGGTGAACCATTATCACAAATGGGTGTTATCCTAGATGGGAAATAAGAAAAATGACTGACGAAAAATTTTTAAATCGAAAAATGGACCGTCGTGAATTTCTTAAAAAAGCAGGTATTGGAGGGGCTGGTCTTGCACTTGGTCTTTCTGGTGCATCTGCTTTTTTCGCTAATCAGGATAGTTCAAGTAAAAAGGCTTATGATGGTGATGAAGATATCACTTTTTATGGTAAGCACCAGGCTGGGATTACGACTCCTATGCAGAAGGCTTGCTATTTGGTGGTATTAGATCTTCACACGACGGACAAAAAAGAAGTCATCCAGCTCTTTAAAGACTGGACCGATTATAGTAGTAAATTAGTCGAAGGGCAGTTGGTTCAAAAAAATAGTGCCAATGGGTTCTTACCACCAAAAGATACAGGGGAAACGGTCGGACTGAACCCCTATCGCTTGAGCCTGACGTTTGGTGTCTCTGCTAGCTTTCTCAAGAAATTAGGTTTGGAATCTAAACGTCCCAAGCTCTTTCGTGATTTGCCTCCTTTTCCAAAGGAGCAGTTGCAGGACAAATACACTGGTGGCGATATCGTCATTCAAGCCTGTGCCGACGACGAGCAAGTAGCCTTTCATGCGGTCCGAAATCTCATCCGCAAAGGTCGTAATAGCATCACTATGAAGTGGAGCAAGTCCGGTTTTGCGGCGATTGGTGACCGAAAAGAAACGCCTCGAAATCTCTTTGGTTTCAAGGACGGAACTGCTAATGTTACGACAGAAAAGGAATTTGACAAGGTTGTCTGGACTGATAGTAAAGATTGGATGAAGGGTGGCTCTTATATGGCTCTTCGTCTGGTACAGATGCATTTGGAGACTTGGGATCGTACCAACTTGCAGGAGCAGGAAAACACTTTTGGTCGCTATAAGGAATCGGGTGCTCCATTTGGGAAAACCAACGAATTTGATGAAGTAGATTTATCTAAACTACCAGTCGATTCGCATGTCCGTTTGGCTAAAGAAGTGAACCTTCCTATCTTACGTCGTTCCTATTCCTATTCAGATGGCATTGATGAGAGAACTGGCCAGTTTGATTCAGGTTTGATTTTCATTGCCTACCAGAAGGACCCCGACCGTTTTGTCAAAATACAGACCAATCTTGGTGCTGTAGACAAGATGAACGAGTACATCACCCATATCGGTAGCGGGCTCTTTGCTTGCTTTGCTGGGGTGGAGAAAGGAGGCTACCTTGGTCAAGCACTCTTTGAATAAACTCCTCGTTTTGGTGGGGCTACTGGCCTTATTCTGGACTTATCCAGTAGCTGCTGAATCCTATAGTGATCTCTATATCAAAATCACAGATGCAACAACAGCTGTTCAAAATAAAGATCAAGCTAAAGCTAAGGAATTGGTTGGTGAGATTAAGTCCGATTTCGAAACTAAAGAAAATCACGATTCCAAGGCTGGTAAAGAAGTCAGCAAGGCTCTTGATATTAAAGGCGATGTAACAGAAGAAGATTTAACCACTATCTCGTCAGCCCTTCTTAAATTTGAAAAAGAGCAAAATCCTGTTGACTTAGACGCAGAGAAGGAAAAACTAAATACTCGCCTTGAGCCATATTTCAAGAACTTACAGGATGCCATTACGGCTAAAGACCTGGCTGCAACCCGCAAAACTTACGGTGAATTAAATAATGCTTGGACACGAAATGAAGCTGTTGTCCGTGACCATAGTACTGCTTACTACGGTAAGATTGAGACGGCCATTTCACTTTTACGAAGCAGTATTGAGACGGAGCCTACTGATTTCACCAGCATCCAGTCATCTTATGATGATCTCAAGGGTGGAATTGATGACTTCATCAAGGGAGTTCCTCTTGATAGTACAAACTCAAGTTTAACCCTTAATGATGGTATTAAACTCTTGAAAAAGGCTTTAGGTCAATTCCAAGCAGGTGATGATAAAACAGCTGCGGCAACGATGAAGAAGTTCATCACTATCTGGTCAACCATTGAAGGAGATGTAAGCACAACTAATCCTAGCCTCTATACACGTGTGGAGAGTGAAACGCCTGTTATCATGGTTAAGGGGAAAGAAAAGGCTTATCAAGATAAACTCCAAGCCTTAATTACAGATTTATCTGCTATCGATACAAGCGCTTCTTATAATGCCTTTGATGCCATGTTGATTCTCTTGCGTGAAGGAGTAGAAGCCCTCCTCATCGTTATGGCCCTTGTGACAACTCTTAAGGCAGCCAAGATGCGTAAGGGACTCAAATGGGTTTATGGCGGAGCCCTTGCTGGTGTTCTTGCCAGCGCAGTTATAGCTGTTATCTTGCAAGTTGTCTTTCCAGCTGTGACCTCTGGGGCTAACCGTGAAATTATTGAAGGTGGCGTTGGTATCTTTGCAGTTGCGATGATGATTCTTATCGGAATATGGCTCCACAGCAAGTCTTCAGTTAAACAGTGGAATGACTTTATGGACCGCCAGATGAAGACGGTGACGGCTACTGGAAGCTTTGTGTCCATGTTTGCCCTCAGTTTTTTGGCTGTCTTCCGTGAAGGTGCCGAGACAATCCTTTTCTATGTTGGTATTATCCCACGTATCACGACAGCTAATTTCTTGGTTGGTATTGGTTTAGCCATTGCAGTTCTTGTTATCATTGCTGTAGCTATGACTAAAGCGAGTCACTATATTAAACCACATCGTATCTTCTTTATTTTAACTTGGTTGATTTATGTCCTGGCCTTTAAGATGCTCGGTGTCAGCATTCATGCCCTTCAGTTGACTAATATGATGTCTAATCATTTGCTTAGTGGTTTCCCAACCATTGATTGGGCTGGTATCTATCCAAGCTTGGAAGTCTTGATTCCACAACTGATCTTTATTGTTATTATTGTCTTTGTGACGGTGAAACAGCATGGTAAGAAATAAGGATGAGATGACAATTGTTGAGCATCTGGTGGAATTTCGGAGACGCTTCATTGCAGTAGTCATTTGCTTTTTCCTAGTTTTTTGTATCACCTTGTTGTTCGCTGGGGAGCTCTATGCTTATTTGACAAGAGGATTTGACAAGCCTTTGTTAGTTCTAGGACCTAACGATATTCTTTGGATTTACATTAATCTAGCAAGTCTCATGGCTTTTTCGGTGACGCTGCCTTTCACCACCTACCAGATATGGCAGTTCGTGAAACCTGGTTTGAAGGATAATGAAGCGCGTGCAATCTTTGCTTACATCCCAGCAACCTTTGTCTGTTTTGTATTGGGTTTGGCTTTTGGCTATTATTTTGTGAGTCCAGCTATCTTAGAAGTGATTTTAAAACTAGGCGAAGGGCTCTTTAATACACAAATTACAGCACAGAACTACCTTAGTTTTTTACTGCATACGACAGTGCCTTTGGCTGTTCTCTTTGAACTTCCCGTAGTTGTGAGTTTTTTGACATCTATCGGCATAATAACACCAGTTTTTCTGACACACTATAGACGCTATGCTTACTTTATTCTCTTGGTTTTGGCGGTCATTCTGACACCAGCTGACTTTATTAGCGACTTGGCCATGACTGCTCCCTTAATCTTACTTTATGAAGTTAGCGTAACGCTTAGTAAGCTCATTTATAAACGTAAACAAAGAAAATATAAAGATAAATAGAAAGGAAATCTCATGGGAATTCTACGTGATATCGGAGCCCCAGGACTTATCATCATTGTCCTAGGAGCCCTCCTCATCTTTGGTCCTAAACGCTTGCCAGAACTTGGTCAATCTATTGGTAAA
The DNA here is from genome assembly GCF_000187445.1 of Streptococcus sp. C150. NCBI lineage: Bacteria > Bacillati > Bacillota > Bacilli > Lactobacillales > Streptococcaceae > Streptococcus > Streptococcus sp. C150. The sequence goes on from NZ_GL698449.1 coordinate 703,408, forward strand.
ATGCTATCCGAATTTAAAGCGGCTGTAAATAAGACCGATGATGATAAAAAAGACGAAGAAGACAAGACTAAAGACTAGGATCTCTACTTAGTGAATATCTTCAAGTTTCTTGACAATTATAAGCTTTTATGACATAATACTCTTGTATTGAATAGTAAGTCTATATCATAGGCAAGAAAAGACCCCAAGCTAACTTCCACATAAGCTCGGGGTCTTTTTTAGCACTATCTATCCTTGTTTAATCACTTGTCGATTAGACGAAGGATAACACCGACCACAATAGGTCCGATGATAGTTTTGAATAGTAAATCCATCATAGGCAAATTCACCTCCCTTCGTAGGCGGTGTCGAGGTGCCAAGGGCTATTATATCATAGATTGATAGAGATATGGTTAGTGAGTATCAGGAAGCAAAAGTTAGAATGTGATTTAATCATGCCAAACAAAAAATCAGCCCTCTTGAGCTGATTTTTTTATCTTACAAGCTGATACGTTTTTCTGTTTCTGCGTCGAAGAAGTGACCTTTAGCAACGTTGAAAGTAAGGTTAACTTTTTCACCTGGATTGTGGAAGTCACGCGCATCAACACGAGCGGCAAATTCAGTTTCTCCAAGTTTTAGGTAAAGCATTGTTTCTGCACCGAGGAGCTCTGAAACGACGACTTCAGCATCTACATTGGCATCTGGATATACTTCTTGAACGATTGGACGGCTTGAAACATCTTCAGGACGGATACCAAAGATAACTTCTTTACCTTGATAACCAGTTTCTTTCAAGATTTTAGCTTGACCTTCAGAAATTGCAATATCCAAGCCTTCAGAGTTAGTGATACGGTTGCCATCAACTTTGACATTGAAGAAGTTCATAGCAGGACTTCCGATAAATCCTGCAACAAATTTATTGGCTGGCTCATTATAAAGTTCTTGAGGTGTACCAATTTGCTCGATACGACCGATAGTACCAGAACCATCAGGGTTCTTAGTAGAACTCATGATAACGATACGGTCAGCAAGAGTCATGGCTTCTGTTTGGTCGTGGGTTACGTAGATGGTAGTTGCCCCAATATTACGAGTGATTTTAGCAATTTCGGCACGCATAGTGACACGAAGTTTAGCATCCAAGTTTGAGAGAGGTTCATCCATGAGGAAGACTTTAGCATCACGAACGATGGCACGTCCCATAGCTACACGCTGACGTTGACCACCAGAGAGGTCGGCCGGTTTACGATCCAAGAACTCAGTCAAACCAAGGCTAGCAGCAGCTTCACGCACACGTTTGTCGATATCATCTTTTTTGTATTTACGAAGTTTAAGACCAAAGGCCATATTTTCATAAACAGTCATGTGTGGGTAAAGGGCGTAGTTTTGGAATACCATGGCAATATCACGGTCTTTTGGTGATTTGTCATTAACCACTTCACCATCAATATAGAGTTTACCTTCTGTGATTTCTTCAAGTCCAGCAACCATACGGAGAGTTGTAGATTTACCACATCCTGAAGGCCCTACGAAAACGATGAATTCCTTGTCTTTAATGTCGATACTAAAATCTTCGACAGAGTAGTGAGTTGCATTTGGGTATTTTTTGTAAATTTTATCCAGTTTAAGAGTTGTCATATCATTAATCCTTTATTATTTAACTGATCCGCCGGTTACACCTTCAACATAGTATTTCTGCATGAAGATAAAGAGAAGGGTGATTGGGATGGCGATGATAATAGCACCTGCGGTAAATGGAAGGAACCATTCATTGATAGCGTCTTGGTTAAGCATTTGATAGAGTCCAAGGGCAACAGTATATTTATCTTTAACGTCACCGAGGATAACAGATGCAAAGATGAAGTCTACCCAAGGTCCCATGAAGGCCATGAGAGCAGTATAGACGATAATTGGTTTAGACAGTGGCAAGGTAATCTTAGTGAAGATTTGAAGACGAGTTGCACCGTCAATCATTGCTGATTCATCCAATGAGTAAGGAATGGTATCAAAGAAACCTTTGGCAATGTAGAAACCAAGTGCTGCCCCAGCAGAATAAACCAAAACCAAAGATGTCAAGGTTTGTGTCAAATTGAGGGCTTTCAAAATGTAGTAGACCGCAATCATTGACATGAAACCAGGGAACATGTTAAGCACAAGTGCCAATTTCAAGAAGCCATTTCTGTGTTTGAATTTAATACGGCTAAGTGAATAGGCCATCCCAACGGTAATCAAAGTTGAGAGGATACATGTACATGTGGCAACGATGAAGGTATTGATGAACCATTTTCCAAATGGATAAGCATCGCTGGTAAAGAGTTTGATGTAGTTATTAAGAGTATAAGTCTTAGGGAAGAAGTATGGTACCGCATTAGCTCCTTCACCACGGAAACTTGTAAGGAAGATCCAGATAATAGGAATCAACCAGATAACAGCTAGAACTGTCAATAGAATATAAGTACCAGTTAGGTAAAGATTTTTCTTACGTTTCATTATTTAGCAGCCCCTTCCTTGAATGAAGATGATCTTGTGTAGGCTAAGAGACTGAATGTTGCAGAGATGGCGAAAATCAAGATACCGATAACAGATGCCAAGTTGTAGTCTTTAGCGCTAACAGTCAGTTTGTAGAGCCAAGTTACCAAGAGGTCAGTTGAACCCGCTTGATAGTATTCAGAATTAGTAGGTCCACCACCAGTAAGGAAGTAGATAACGTTGAAGTTATTGATATTACCGATGAATTGTTGAATCAAAGATGGCGCCATAATCAAAAGAATTTGTGGGAAAGTAATGCTCTTGAAAATTTGGAATTTACTTGCTCCATCAATTTCAGCTGCTTCAATCTGCTCAGTTGGCAAGTTCATGATGATACCAGTTGCGACCAACATTGTGAATGGAATACCAATCCACATATTAACCAAGATAATAGAGAACTTAGCCCAAACTGGATCAGTCAAGAATGGAATCGGACCACTTGTAAGATGCAAGGTTTGAAGCAAACCATTCAAAGGACCGTGGTCATTAAGGAAGTTACGCATCAAAAGAAGTGATACGAACTGAGGAACAGCGATAGTAATAACGAAGAGCGTACGCCAAACTTTCTTGAATTTTAGCCCCTTAGTGTTAAGCAAGAGGGCAAGGACAATACCGAAGAAGAAAGTAGTTGCTGTTGCGGCAACCGCCCAAATCAAGGTCCAAGTCAAAAGTGGAAAGAAAGTACCAGCCATACGACCTTGTAGGACTTCACCAAAACTTGCAAAGCCAACCCAGTCGAAAAGTGATTTAGGAGCTGGGTGATTGTGGTCAAAGTTTGTAAAGGCCAAACAAATCATGTAGATCAAAGGCAAGATGGTGAAGAGCAAAACACCAATCAATGGGATAGACATTAGCCCCATATGGAAGCGACCATCGGCCAAGGTCTTAAAGTCTTCAATAAAGTTAGGTACCTTACGACCTGATTGCTTAAGAGCCATGAGATGGCGAGCACTTTTAAGGTTACACCAGTAAATATAAGCAAATACTGCACAGAAGATTACTGAAGCAAGACCAAAAATCAACATGAGCATCGAGTTATCTCCAGCAACTTGCACAGTTAGCTTGATACCATTAACTTCTTTAATAGCTTCACCCTGTTCTTGAGTACCCAAAGTTATCATGCCTTGGAGAGCAGGGACAATTTGGATGACGAATGCTGCTAAAAAGGCAATCTCAGAGAGGAGGAAGAGCAATCCCTTGGTAAACTGTTTGTTGACCAAGTTTGCCAATCCCATTACCAGAAAGGATAATTTGACATCCCATGTACCTTCTTTGAAGACTTGGCGCATAGGAGTTGTGTCGTAAATTGTTTGTGACATAGATATCTCCTCAGATAAATGTGTGATTAGTGATGGTTTTATTTTGTCTATAAGTCATAGATAAAGAGGCTAGGACCTTCACCTGCCTCTTTACCATCTCATTTGTAGGTTTCTTATTTAGCTGCTGCCAAATCTTTATCAAACTGTTGTAATTTAGTAAGGAATTGATCTTCCTTGATTTTACCGTTATAGGCATCACTCATAAGAGCAGCACTTTCAGTCCAGAAGACTGACATTTGACTGAGTTTAGGCATAACAGTTGTGTATTGGTCAGATGAACCCATCGTAATGACAGCTTGTGCAAGAGCATCCTTTTGAACGGCTTCAGAAGCTTGAACTTCTTTGTTGGCTGGGATGATATGACGTGATTCAGTAGTGAATTGGTTATTTTGACTGTCTTTGCTTGTCAAAGCTTGTGCCAGTTGGTAAGAAGCAGCAATACGTTCAGCGTTACCTTTAGATGGTGTTTGGTTAACTGCGTAAAGTTTTACACCCATGAAGGCTTTTTGTTGAACGTCTTGCCCACCGATATTAACTGTTGGGTAAACAGCAACACCAAGATTGTCTTTACCGACAGCTTTAGCAGCTGCAGCGTAGTCCCATGGTCCTGATTGGAAGGCATCAACAGAACCATCTTCGAATTTAGCCATCATGTTAGCTGAATCAACATTAACAAATCCTTTGTTGTCTTTTTGAGCTGCGATGAATTTAAGAACGTTCACACCAGCTTCGTTACCCCAGTTTGTCCCTTTCACATCTTCACCATTTTGACCAAAGAGTGTGTCACCAACTGAAAGGAAGAGAGGACCAGTTACATAAGCATTAACTTCTTTCAAGTTGCTACCAAATTTTGCTTTAGAAGTGATTGTTTCATATGATTTGACATCTTCTTCGTTAAGTTTAGACTTATTGTAGTATGTAACTTGTGTTTCGATACCGTATGGGAAGGCGTAAGTTTTACCCTTGTATTGAGCGCCTACAGCAGCTTGTTCAGTATCTTGTTCAGAAATTTCTTTTGAATATTGCTCTGGGATTTCTTGGATAGCTCCAGCGTCTACCAATTTACCGAGTTGGTCATGTGGAAGTGAGAAGACATCTGCAGCAGTAGAAGCATCCTTAGTCAAGTTTTCTTGAGCATTTGGATCTTCCATTTCAACCATGTCAACTTTATAGCCAGATTTCTTTTCAAATTGTGCGACTGTGTCTTTGTATGACTTCTTAGCACCTGTTGGTACCCAAAGTTTCAAAGTCTTACTATCTGAGCTTGAACTCTTGCTTGAGTTAGACCCACAAGCTACCAAGAGCGATCCAGCAACTAGTAATCCTGCACTACCAAGTAGCACTTTTTGCCATTTTTTCATTTCGAATTCCTCCAAAAAATTAGTTTACTGATACATTATGCAACCGTTTTCACTTTCTGTCAAGTGATTTGTTTTAAAAAATTAATTTTTTGCAATCGCTTGCAAAAATACTTGAAGTTCTTTGCTTAAATGCTATAATATTACCTTGATAGTAATTATATTGGGTAATTCTCACACTTCAGCAAATTAGATTATGAATAGAAACGAGAGGGATATACATGGCTACAATTAAGGATGTTGCCAAGAAGGCTGGTGTCAGCCCGTCGACAGTGAGTCGAACGTTAAAAGATAATCCGGCTATTTCAGAAGAAACCAAGATTAAAGTCAGAGCGGCTATGGATGAATTAGGGTATGTTCCTAACATAGCTGCGCAAGTATTAGCGACTGGATTAACACACAGTTTAGGTGTTATACTCCCGCCTTTAACAAATCGTGAAAATATTAGCCAACCCTTCTATATGGAAATTCTAACAGCGATTAACGAAGAAGCTAGTTGTAATTCTCAGGTTGTCAGCATCGCTACAGGAGCAACTTTAGATGAATTGGTTAAGCAAGTTAAACTGATGCATCGTCAAAAACGTGCAGATGGATTTATCATCCTCTATTCAGAAACAAAAGATCCTGTTAAAGATTATCTCTTAAAAGAAAAAGTACCTTTTGTAGTAATTGGAGCAGCAGTGGACAATGTTAATAAAGTTACTTATATCGATAATGATAACAAGGCAATAGGGCAAGAAGCAGTTTCGTATCTTAATTCCAGAGGTCACCAAACCATCGGCTTTGTCACAGATGATCTTTTTGGTCAGGTAGGCCAAGAGCGTTATCAAGGTTATAAAGATGCTGTTAGTGAGTTGCATATAGAAAGCTTACCTGAACTTGTTTTCTCATCTCAGACGATTGATTCGTTTAAAAAGCACTTGCGAACTTTTCTACCTACAGCATTGGTTGTTAAAGATGATCTTGTTGCCCTTCGGCTTATCCAATGGGTAAACAATCAAGGAATAAAGATTCCGAAAGATTATTCTATTATCTCCATTAACAATTCTTCGTTTGCAGAAATCATGCATCCTTTCTTAACAACCTATGACATTAACATTCAGGAACTGGGAAAAGAAAGTGTTCGCAAATTAGTTGCTATCCTGAAAGATGAAAATACTAAGCCTCAGAAAGTAACTATTCCCTTCCATCTCATTGAAAGAGAAAGTGTAACATCTATATAAAAGGATCATAAAAAAATGGTTAGACAGAACTAGTTCCGACTATTTTTTATATTCGAAGTTGACGTATTTTTCAGAAAACTAAGAGCCTGTGTATCTAAAAAAGCTATAATTTAGATATGAAAGCGTTTATTTCACGAACATTCATTCAAAAAAATATAAAAAAATCCCATTTTTTTGTTAAAAACTCTTGACTTATGCAAGCGTTTGCATTATAATCATAAGTGTAAAAAATAATTTGAGGTAAACTTTATGAACAAACGAGCAAGCGGTGTTTTGATGCACATCACATCACTACCAGGTGACTACGGGATCGGTTCTTTCGGTCAAGCAGCCTATGACTTTGTTGATTTCTTAAAAGAGACAAAACAAACTTACTGGCAGATTTTGCCACTTACTACAACAAGTTATGGGGACTCACCTTACCAATCATTCTCAGCGGTAGCGGGAAATACACACTTTATCGATTTGGATTTCCTTATTCGTGACAAATTTTTAACTAAAGCTGATGTTAAAGATGCTGACTTTGGGTCAGATCCTGAGTTTATTGACTATGCTAAAGTGTACGAAGCACGTCGTCCAATCCTTGAAAAAGCAGTAAAAGCTATCTTGGCAGATAAAAAAGAAGCTAAAAAATTCCAAGCTTTTAAAACTAAAAATGCTAACTGGTTAGCTGATTATGCTGAATTTATGGCTATTAAAGAACACTTTAATAACAAAGCTCTTCAAGATTGGGATGATAAAAAAGCTGTTAAACGTGATAAAGCTACTCTTGCTAAACTTCGTAAGGAACTTGCTGAAGTGATTACTTATCACGAAGTAGTTCAATACCTATTCTTCAGTCAATGGGCTGAACTTAAAGCTTATGCCAATGAGAATGGTATTCAAATCATTGGTGACATGCCAATTTACATCTCAGCTGATAGTGTTGAAGTTTGGACGCAACCACATCTCTTCAAACTAGATGCAGAGTGTAAACCACGTTACATTGCCGGAGTTCCACCAGATAACTTCTCAGCTACTGGTCAGCTTTGGGGTAACCCAATCTACGCTTGGGATAAACACAAAGCTGAAAATTATGCTTGGTGGGTATTCCGTATCCAAGAATCATTCAAACTTTATGATTACTTGCGTATTGACCACTTCAAAGGTTTCTCTGACTTCTGGGAAATTCCTGGTGGAGATGAAACTGCTGAAAATGGTGAATGGGTTCCAGGACCTGGTTACGATCTTTTCAAAGTGGTTAAAAAAGAATTGGGTGACCTTAACATCATCGCCGAAGACCTTGGAAATATTGATGATAAGACACGTCAACTTCTTGCAGACTGTGGCTATCCTGGAATGAAGATTGTACAATTTGGTTTCTATGATACAACTGGAAACAGTATTGACATTCCACACGTCTACACACAACACTCAGTTGCCTATACAGGTACACACGATAACGAAGTGGTTAACGGCTGGTACGATAATTTAACACAAGAGCAACGTGATTACACAGATGCTTACATCAACCGCCGTCAAGGTGAACCTATCACACGTGCCCTTCTTCGCACACTCTTTGCAACAGTAAGCGACACTGCTATTGCGACTATGCAGGATATCCTTGATAAACCTGAAAATAGCCGTACCAACTTCCCTAACACAGTTGGTGAAAACTGGAAATGGCGTATGCTTCCAGGTGAAATTACTGTCGATAAGAAAGAATTTTTGACAGACATTACAGAAAGATATAATCGAGGTAATAACTAAAATGGCTACATTTACACAATATGTTGAAGCAAAAAACAAAAATCTTAAGGACCTTTCAAACGAAGAAATCTACTATCTTTTGTTGGAATTCGTAAAAGAAGCAGCTGCTCCAAAATCTAAAAACGATAGCAAACGTAAAGTTTACTATATCTCAGCTGAATTCTTGATTGGTAAACTTTTGTCTAACAACTTGATCAACTTGGGCATCTACAAAGATGTTAAAGCTGAATTGGCTGCTGCTGGTAAATCAATCAGCGAAATTGAAGACGTTGAACCAGAACCATCTCTTGGTAATGGTGGTTTGGGACGTTTGGCTTCATGTTTCATCGATTCTATGTCAACACTTGGCATCAACGGTGAAGGTGTCGGTCTTAACTACCACTGTGGTCTTTTCAAACAAGTCTTTAAAGATAACAAACAAGAAGCAGAACCAAACTACTGGATTGAAGACCAATCATGGTTGGTACCAACAGACATTTCTTACGATGTTCCATTCAAAAACTTCACTTTGAAATCTCGCTTGGACCGTTTGGACATCTTGGGTTACAAGAAAGAAACTAAGAACTATCTTAACCTCTTTGATATTAATGGTTTGGACTATGGTTTGATTGAAAAAGGAATTACTTTTGATCAAGACGAAATCCAAAAGAACTTGACACTTTTCCTTTACCCAGATGATTCAACTCGTAAAGGTGAGCTCTTGCGTATCTACCAACAATACTTTATGGTATCAAATGCTGCTCAACTTTTGATTGACGAAGCTATCGAACGTGGATCTAACCTTCACGATCTTCCAGATTACGCTTACGTACAAATCAATGATACTCACCCATCAATGGTTATTCCTGAATTGATCCGTCTTTTGACAGAAAAACATGGATTTGAATTTGATGAAGCAGTGGCAATCGTAAGCAAAATGGTTGGTTACACAAACCACACTATCTTGGCTGAAGCCCTTGAAAAATGGCCTCTTGACTACCTTGAAGAAGTTGTTCCACACCTTGTTGTTATCATCAAAAAATTGGATGCTATCATTCGTGAAAAATTCGAAGATCCACGCGTTCAAATCATTGACGAACACAACCGTGTTCACATGGCACACATGGATATCCACTTCTCTACAAGCGTAAATGGTGTTGCAGCACTTCACACAGAAATCCTTAAAGCATCTGAGTTGAAACCATTCTACGACCTTTATCCAGACCGTTTCAACAACAAGACTAACGGTATTACATTCCGTCGTTGGTTAGAGTTCTCAAACCAAGAACTTGCTGATTACATTAAAGAATTGATTGGTGATGATTACCTTACTGATGCCACTCAATTGGAAAAATTGGCTGCTTTTGCGGATGATCCTGCAGTACACAAACGTTTGTCCCAAATCAAATACGATAACAAATTGGCTCTTAAACGTTACCTTAAAGCCAATAAAGGTATTGATCTTGATGAAAACTCAATCATTGATACTCAAATCAAACGTTTCCACGAATACAAACGTCAACAAATGAACGCTTTGTATGTCATCCACAAATACTTGGAAATCAAAAAAGGAAACCTTCCAAAACGTAAAATCACTATCATCTTTGGTGGTAAAGCAGCTCCTGCCTACGTTATTGCTCAAGACATCATCCACTTGATCTTGTCACTTTCTGAACTCATTAATAATGACCCAGAAGTAAGCAAATACCTCAACGTTCACTTGGTTGAGAACTACAACGTAACAGTTGCTGAACACCTTATCCCAGCGACAGATATTTCAGAACAAATCTCATTGGCTTCTAAAGAAGCTTCAGGTACAGGTAACATGAAATTCATGCTTAACGGTGCCCTTACACTTGGTACAATGGATGGTGCCAACGTTGAGATTGCTGAATTGGTAGGACCAGAAAACATCTTCACGTTCGGTAAAGACTCTGATACAATCATCGACCTTTACGATAAAGGTGGTTATGTATCACGTGATTACTACGAAAAAGATGCTAACATCAAAGCAGCTGTTGACTTTATCGTAAGCAAAGATCTTGTTAAACTTGGTGATAAAGAACGCTTGGAACGTCTCCACAAAGAACTTATCTCTAAAGACTGGTTCATGACATTGATTGACTTGGCTGAATACATCGACAAGAAAGAAGAAGTATATGCAGCTTACGAAGATCAAGATGCATGGAACAAGAAAGTCGTTTACAACATCGCTGAAGCAGGATTCTTCTCATCTGACCGTACAATCGAACAGTATGACAAAGACATCTGGCACACAAAATAATATTCTAGTTGCATAGAAGGAAAACGAGATCAGAAATGGTCTTGTTTTTTATGTATGTGTAAAAAAAACTAAAAAAGTGTGTAATCAATATCTATGTTTTGTTATAATAAAAGAATGAAACCTTTTACAAAGTGGACCGGTGGTAAACGTAAGTTATTACCTATTTTGACAGAGTTATTACCTGATGATTTTAATAGGTATTATGAGCCTTTTATAGGTGGTGGAGCACTACTTTTTAAGCTCTTACCACATGATGCAGTTATAAATGACTTTAATGAGGAATTGATAAATTCGTATTTACAGATACGAGACAATCCGAATGAGTTAATAGATCTATTAGCAGAACATAGAGATAAAAATTCGAAAGATTATTATCTTAATATTCGTTCCGCCGACAGAGATGGACGTATTGAGAGTATGACTGATGTTGAAAGAGCTGCAAGAATTCTTTATATGTTACGAGTCGATTTTAATGGTCTTTATCGTGTGAATTCAAAAAATCAATTCAATGTCCCGTACGGCCGATATAAAAATCCGAAAATTCTAGACAAAGATTTGATTTATGAAGTATCTGGGTATCTAAACGCTAATAATATTCAAATTTTACAAGGAGACTTTGCTAACGCTGTTGCTGATGCCATTGATGGTGATTTAGTATATTTTGACCCACCTTATATTCCTTTGTCTGAAACGAGTTCTTTCACTTCTTATACTCATGAGGGTTTTTCTTATGAAGATCAAGTAAGGTTAAGAAATACCGTTAGGGATTTAACACGCCGTGGTGTTAATGTTATTTTATCAAATTCTTCAAGTCCATTAGTCGAGGATCTTTATCAAGAGTTTAATCTCCATTATGTGGATGCTTCGCGTACAAATGGTGCAAAGCCAACAAGTCGTGGGAAAATTAAGGAAATTATCGTTACAAATTATGAATAATTACGAATATGAGTATGGAGGTGTTGTAATGGACAAACCATACTATTATAAAGATAAAGCAATCTTGGTACATGCAGATACATTTGAGTTTTTAAAAAAGATAAAACCTGAAAGTATGGATATGATTTTTGCGGATCCACCATATTTTTTAAGTAATGGAGGTTTCTCAAATTCAGGAGGTAAAGTCGTTTCAGTAAACAAAGGAGACTGGGATAAAATTGATACTCTTGAAGAAAAGCATGATTTTAATAGAAATTGGATTAGATTAGCAAAAAAAGTTTTGAAACCCAATGGAACAATTTGGGTTTCAGGTAGTTTTCATAATATATATTCTGTTGGGATGGCCTTAGAACAAGAAGGTTTTAAAATTTTAAATAATATAACATGGCAAAAAACTAATCCTGCACCGAATCTATCTTGTCGTTATTTCACACATTCCACAGAGACTGTATTATGGGCTCGAAAAAATGATAAAAAAGCAAAGCATTATTATAATTATGAATTGATGAAAGAACTTAATGGTGGAAAACAGATGAAAGATGTCTGGACTGGTGCATTAACTAAGAAAGCTGAAAAATGGGCAGGTAAGCATCCAACACAAAAGCCGGAGTACCTTTTAGAGCGCATCATTTTAGCATCTACCAAACCTAATGATTATATTCTTGATCCTTTTGTAGGTAGTGGTACAACTGGAGTGGTGGCTAAGAGGCTAGGACGGTACTTTATTGGAATAGATTCTGAGAAGGATTATTTAAAAATAGCACAAGCAAGATTAGAGAGAGAAAAATATGCTTCGATGATATGTTCTGATAAATCTTTTTTAAAGGAGGAAAATAATTGATAAAAGGTGGAGTCGGTGGTGCAATTACTAAAACAGGATTAGCTTTTGAGTTAAAAACGGATTTGCCAACGTTCATCGCAAAGCAAAATGGATATGAAATTTTTGAAAATGATTTTGATATCGAGCGAAAAGATGGCAAAGTTACAAAAAAGAAACGAAAAAAAGTTTCTCGATGGAGTGTAACCTATAAAGGAGAGTACGTTACAGAAATATTTCAAAAGCATGGATTATACCGTTATTTTGATGAAGTAGATTTAAAATACAATGAAATTCTTTCAAAAAAACTTTTGCCAGATGATTCGATTTTTGTAATGGATAATAATACAGTTTTCATAATTGAAAAAAAGACTCAAAATACTAATGGAAGTGTAGATGAAAAATTGCAGACTTGTGATTTTAAGCTAAAGCAGTATAAGAAGCTTTTTTCTCCATTAAATAAGGAAGTAAAGTATTATTATCTTCTAGATGAATGGTTCTTGAAGAAGAAATATAAAGATGTTCTAGATTATGTAAATAGTGTCGGATGTTATTATCGGTTTAATTATATTCCATTAAAGGAGTTTGGATTACCTGTACCTAAAGTTTGACAATAAAGTTACTTCTAATACTATCCAATGAATATAAGAACTTTTACTGAATAAGAACATTTATTATCTTCATTTTAACTAATGAAATGACCATATAATTAATAATAGTTCAAGGAGATTACAATAATGGATTACTACAAATATATTTCATCTTTACCATCAGACCGTCTTAATATTTTTTTATCGACTCTTTCTGTCACAAATCGCACACCTGAATATTATGTGAATTGGGAAAAAGTAAATCGAGAAACTAAAAAGTATGAGATTGAATTAAATACACTAAATTATTTAATTGGTAAGAAAAATATTTATAACGTTGCTCTAGAGTTGTTTGAAAAACAACCAGAACTATTAAAGGCCATTCCTAGTTTAATTGCATGCCGTGATAAGGTTATTGATGTGTTATCACTGGATGAAACTGATAATATGAGTTTTTATCAGTTAGATTTTAAAAATATTGATACACATAATATCAAAGGTTATATCGATTTTATTGAGAGATCTGGTCTTTTAAATTTTCTTCAAAATGAAGCCAATCGGTCTCTAGTTGACTATGTCTATGGAGTTGAAACAGGATTAGATAGTAATGGCCGTAAAAATCGTAGTGGTACAACGATGGAAGGTATACTTGAAAGAAATGTCTCAAAAGTATGCAAAGCATACGGTCTATCCTATAAAGCTCAAGCAACTGCAAGTTTTATCAAGGATACCTGGAATATTGATGTACCAGTTGATAAATCTCAACGTAGATTCGATGTTGCAGTCTATTCTGAAGAAAAACATAAAGTGTGGTTAATTGAAACAAATTACTATGGTGGAGGTGGAAGCAAGCTTAAAGCTGTGGCTGGGGAATTTACAGAACTAAGCCAGTTTGTAGTCACATCAGAAGATAATGTGGAATTTGTTTGGGTGACAGATGGAATAGGCTGGAAAACCGCTCATCTTCCACTAGCTGAAGCTTTCGGACACATTGTCAATGTCTTTAATTTAGAAATGTTAAAAAATGGATTCCTATTTAATTTACTAAAGTAACAAGTTAACGTGTTATCTCCCAAGCCATCTTCGTGTACTTTGTCACCGTTTTCCTTTATAATATAAGTATCACATTACAAGAGGAGACCTCATGAAATACATTGTAAACACATCAAATGATCCTGCCTATAATATTGCTTTGGAAGCCTATGCCTTTCGTGAATTGGTAAATGAAGATGAATTATTCATTCTCTGGATTAACCGTCCAGCTATCATTGTTGGGAAACACCAAAATACCATTCAAGAGATTAACAAAGAATATACAGATGCTCATAATATTAAGGTCGTTCGTCGTTTGTCTGGTGGTGGCGCTGTTTATCACGATTTGAACAACCTTAATTATACCATCATCTCTAATAAGGCAGATGAAGGCGCATTTGACTTTAAGACCTTTTCTCAACCGGTAATCGCAACACTTGCTGATTTGGGTGTTAAGGCTGAATTTACTGGCCGTAATGACCTTGAAATCGATGGTAAAAAGTTCTGTGGAAATGCTCAAGCTTACTATAAAGGTCGTATGATGCACCATGGTTGCTTGCTCTTTGACGTTGATATGTCCGTTCTTGGCCAAGCCCTCAAAGTCAGCAAAGACAAGATTGAATCTAAAGGCGTTAAGTCTGTACGTGCCCGTGTGACAAACATTGTAGACGAATTGCCAGAAAAGATTACCGTAAACGAATTCTCAGATAAAATCTTGGAAAAAATGAAGGAATTTTATCCTGACATGGAAGAATACGTCCTTTCTGAAGATGAATTAGCAAAGATTCAAGAGTCTTACGAGAAACAATTTAATACTTGGGATTGGACTTACGGACAGTCACCAGAATACACAGTAGAACGTAATGTTCGTTACCCAGCTGGTAAAATTTCAACCTATGCCAATGTTGAAAATTCAATCATTAAATCTGTTAAGATTTACGGAGATTTCTTTGGTATCGGAGATGTATCAGATATTGAAGACTTGTTGGTCGGAATACCTTACGAGTACGACGATGTCTTGGCTAAACTTGAAACTATTGATACAACACATTATTTCTCACGTATGACAACCGAGGAGGTTGCAAAAGCTATCGTAGCTTAATCATTGTATTAACAATCTGGAAAATTCCAGGTTGTTTTTTCTTTTTTGATTGACTAAGTGAGTCTCTAGATAGGCTGACCGGTAAATCTATAAACCCTCTAAGAAAAAATACCTTATAACATCTTTCCGAAAAACTGTAATTTTCTTGAAAGAAAGATATAGGTGTGATATACTTCTATTAAGTAATTATGGAGAAATAAACCAATGAAACGTGAACTTTTACTGGAAAAAATTGAAGAATACAAAGCTCTCATGCCGTGGTTCGTCTTGGAATATTACCAATCGAAACTATCGGTACCGTATTCTTTTACGACCTTATATGAATATCTCAAGGAATATAAACGCTTTTTTGACTGGTTGATTGACTCAGGCATTTCAGATGCTGATGAGATTGCCTCAATTGACATCAAAACCCTAGAAAATCTTACAAAAAAAGATATGGAATCGTTTGTCCTTTATCTCCGTGAACGTCCCTCTTTAAATACCTATTCTACAAAACAAGGTGTCTCTCAAACGACCATTAACCGGACACTTTCAGCTCTATCTAGTCTCTATAAGTATTTAACCGAGGAGGTCGAGGGTCCTGATGGTGAGCCATATTTCTATCGTAACGTCATGAAAAAAGTTTCTACTAAGAAAAAGAAAGAAACTTTAGCTGCTCGAGCTGAGAATATCAAACAGAAACTCTTTCTAGGCGATGAAACCATGGAGTTCCTTGATTATGTAGAAAAAGAATACGAAGTCAAACTATCAAATCGCGCAAAATCGTCGTTTTATAAGAATAAAGAGCGAGATCTAGCAATTATTGCCTTGCTACTGGCTTCAGGGGTTCGACTTTCTGAGGCTGTTAACCTGGACCTTAAAGATATCAATCTGAAAATGATGGTCATTGATGTTACTCGAAAAGGTGGCAAACGAGACTCAGTTAATGTAGCAAGTTTTGCAAAACCTTATCTTGAGTCTTACCTTAGTATACGTGATAAACGCTATAAGGCTGAAAAGCAAGACCTTGCCCTATTTTTAACGGAATATCGAGGTGTACCTAACCGTATTGATGCTTCAAGTATCGAAAAAATGGTTGCTAAATATTCTCAGGACTTCAAGATACGTGTGACTCCCCACAAATTACGACACACCTTGGCTACACGTCTTTATGATGCTACCAAGTCTCAAGTTTTAGTTAGTCACCAACTTGGCCATGCTTCTACTCAGGTCACTGATCTATACACGCATATTGTTAATGATGAGCAAAAAAACGCCCTAGACAATCTATGATAAGTTTACTACTAGCCATTCCAACTCGGAATGGTTTTGTAATTTGCATAAATTTAATTATGCAATAAAGTGGTTTATAATAACATAACTTTATTTATGTAAAATAGTTCACGCAAAAACAAGCTCTCCATTTTGGAAAGCTTGTTTGTTTTCACTAATAATCTTTAAGTGTAGATTCAACGGCTGCTTTTTCTTTGTCAATCAAGTTTACTCGTGCGGCAATTGTCTTAATTCCCATCAAGATATTACGTTCTAGGCCTTTATCGCTTGTTTGTGGCTCAAAGAAGGCAATATACTGATCAAGACGTTCTTGAGTTTTAAAGACCGATGCTGGGATATTAACAAAGGTATCAAAGCTCATATCTCCACCAAGGGCAGCCTTAATCCATTCCCAATTCTCTTTAGCCCAGTTCCAAATGGTTTCTTGAGCATAAGATTTATTAAGGAAGCTTAGGTACCAAAGGTACAAATCTTGAGGTTTAACAACATTTTTATCCTTCAAATGACCTAAAACGTAGTCAAGACCTTCTTGATTTTTAAGGTAAGCGACTGCTTGAGTCAATTGACGACGGAAGTTACTATCGTTGGTTGCAACGTAAGCATTCACATATTCTTCAACAAGCTCAAGACTGTTTTCTTGTTTCATTTGGTTGATAAGGACAAGACCTCGGACACTTGCTGGAATGCTTTCGAAGTTTTCTTTATGTGCTTGGAAAACACTTGCTGCTGCTAAAACGGCCGGTTGATAGTCTGCCTGAATCAAATAGCCAAGCATTGTCTGACGTACCATCTCGTCTTCATCTGACTCGCCTTCTTTGGCTTCAAAACCAAGACGCTCAAAGTCATTTTGGAATTGACGACGTACCAAGGCGTTATAATGAACTTCTGCTTCTGTATCTTCATCAATAAAACGCTTCAAACCGCTAAGAATTTGTGATTTAGCTTGAGCAATCAAGAAGCTTTCTTCTTTTTCAACCAAATCAAGCAAGGTGATTAGGCTTGCGTAAGAAATACGTCCACTTTCAGCTAAGAGACGACGTTCTTGCAAGATTTGAAGTTTACTTACAGTATCAAGGAGTGCAAATTCATCAAGGATATTGTCCAAGAGCTGTCCTTGGTAATCTGTGATGTAGTGAGCTGTATTTGCTGTGTTGAGACGGAGAGCCCCCTCATTTTGGGCTTCAAGTTGACCATAATTTGGAATCTCAATTCGTTCTACTGAAAGTGTATCTGGTAGACCCTTCCAATTTGAGTTCAATGGGATTTCCCAAAGTCGACCTTTATCCTCGTGTTCACCAATGAAGAACTGTTTTTGACTAAGGACAAGCGTGTCATCAACAACTTCTGCATTAACTACTGGGTAACCTGGTTGTTCCAACCAAGTATCCATAAAGCTAGAGACATCTTTTCCTGAAGCATCTGAAAGGGCATCCCAAAGATCACGTCCAACAGTGTTATTATATTGGTGCTTTTCAAAATAAGCTTTAAGTCCTTTAGCAAAGGCTTCATCACCTAGCCAACGACGCAACATGTGCATGAGACGGCTACCCTTAGCATAAACGATGGCACTGTCAAAGAGGGTATTAATCTCATCAGGATGATTGACTTCCATATGGACAGACTGGACACCATCTGTAGCATCACGTTGGAGGGCATGTGGAACACCAGTTGTTTGGAAATCTTCAAAGATGTTCCAACTTGGTTCAATAGCATCTACTGAAACATATTCCATCATGTTGGCAAAACTTTCGTTAAGCCAGAGGTCATCCCACCATTTCATCGTTACAAGGTTACCGAACCATTGGTGAGCTAATTCGTGGGCAACAACAAGGGCTACCTGTTGACGGCTTACAACAGAGCTATTTTCATCTACAAGAAGGTAAACCTCACGGTAAGTAACAAGTCCCCAGTTTTCCATAGCACCTGCTGAGAAATCAGGAAGGGCAAGGTGGTAAGACAATGGAATAGGATATTTTACTTGGAAATAATCTTCGTAGAAATCAATGACACGAACGGCAATGTCAAGCGCAAAGTCAACACTGTTTGCTGCTTGTGCAACTGTAGCGAAGACGCCGACTTCTGTACCGTTTTGAGTTTTAGCGGTTTTACCTTGGAGAGCTCCAAACCCAAAGGCTAGGAGATAAGTTGACATACGTGGTGTTGTCTCAAAGGTCCAAACGCCAGTTTCTTCACGGAGATGACTATTGATTTCAGGCATATTTGACAAGGCAATATCGCCTTCTTCAGCGTCAAATTTCAATGAGAAATCAAAGGTCGCTTTAGCTTCTGGTTCATCAATAGATGGGAAAGCTTCACGCGCAAAATGAGATTCAAACTGTGTTGAAATGATTTCCTTCTTCTCACCATTGTGGGTGTAATATGATGGGTAGATCCCGGTCATATTGTCTGTAATACGACCTGAAAATTCAATGACAAGCGTTAAAACCCCAGTCTCTGGAAGTTCAATATGGAAAGCCTCATTGGCATCATCCATTTGAAAGTTTAGTGATTCATTATCCAAGAGAATAGAATGGATGGTAAGGTCTTTTTGGTGAAGGGAGATATGGTTATCAAGGGCTTCACCTGTAATGGCAACATTCCCTGTAAAGGTCTTTTCAGAACGATTAATATCCAAGAAAAGATTATAATTTTCAGGGATGAAACTTTCGATAAAACGAGCAACAGATGCTGTCATACGTATATACTCCTAACTAGCTTTTCGTATCGAAACAGACTGACAAATGTTTCGATATTAGGTACTTTACTTTAAAAGAAAAGTACCTGAATTTATTCAATACAGACCCATTATAACATAGATTGCAAGCTTTGCCTACAGTTCAATGATTTTACCAGATTTGAGATAGACGACCCATTCGCATAAATTACGGGCGTAGTCACCAATGCGTTCCAAATACATGAGTACTTGGAAATATTCTTTAGCAGCGAAGGCTGCATCTGGATTTTTCCGGACACCTTCTACCGTCATGGATTGGATATCACGGAAAAAGTTGTCAATGATTTCATCTGAAGCTGCGATTTCATAAGCACGCTTTTCGTCAGCATTCAAGTAAACTTCAAGAGCTTCTTCAACCATATGGCGGACTGCTTTCCCCATTTTCTTGATCTCAGCTTCAATATCAGTCATTCGGTTTTCACCCTTAATACGGATGGTCGCCTTTGCGATGGCAACGGCATGGTCACCCATACGCTCGACATCACTAGATGCTTTTAGTGCAGTGATAACAGTACGTAAATCACTTGATACAGGTTGCTGAAGGGCAATAATTTCAAGCGATTTTTTCTCAAGTTTGGTTTCGTAGTTATTGACAATTTCATCGTTTTCAATAACTTCTTTAGCCAATTCACGGTCATGGCTGATGAAGGCACGTACTGCTTTTTTGAGCTGAGCAGCAACTTCGGTACCCATGGCATAAAATTGATTGTGGAGTTTTGCTAATTCTTCTTCGAAGGGTGTTCGTAACATCATAATTGGTAATGAATCCGTCCTTTCTTAACCGAACTTACCGGTAATGTAATCTTCTGTTTCTTTGTGTTGTGGATTAAGGAACATATGCTTAGTCGATGAATATTCAATGAGTTGTCCATCAAGGAAAAAGCCTGTTCGTTGGGAGATACGACTAGCTTGTTGCATAGAACGAGTAACAAGCAACAAAGTGTACTGGTCTTTTAGGTTGTAGAGGGTTTCTTCGATTTTTCCTGCCGAGATAGGGTCCAAAGCTGATGTTGGCTCGTCAAGTAGGATAACCTTTGGTGATGTTGCAAGAACCCTTGCGATACAGATACGTTGTTGTTGTCCTCCCGAAAGGCCGAGAGCTGATTCATGGAGACGGTCTTTTACTTCTTCCCATATTGAAGCACCTTTTAGAGATTCTTCGACTGCTTTATCAAGGACTGCTTTGTCTTTGATACCATTGATACGAAGTCCATAAACCACGTTTTCATAGATAGACATGGGGAAGGGATTAGGTTGTTGAAAGACCATACCGATTTGCTTTCGTAGCTCAACAGTGTCCGTTCGAGGACTATAGACATTATGACCATTGTAAGATACTGCTCCAGTAAGCGTCCACTCAGGGTTTAAATCTCCCATTCGGTTGATAGAACGGAGCAAGGTTGATTTTCCTGATCCTGAAGGTCCGATAAGGGCTGTGATTTCATTTGGATAGAAATCCATGGTCACGTTATTAAGGGCTTTTTTCTTATTGAAATACACCGATAAATCATTGATGGAAATGATTGGTTCAGTCATAGATGCTCCTTTCTATCCAAAGCGTCCTGAGACATAGTCACTGGTTGACTGTAGGGCAGCATCTTGGAAGATTTTCTTAGTTTTGTCGTATTCGATGAGGTCACCAAGGTAGAAGAAAGCTGTATAATCACTAGCACGCGCTGCTTGTTGCATATTGTGCGTTACGATGATAATAGAGTAGTTTTCTTTGAGTTCGAACATGGTTTCTTCTAGTTGCATCGTGGCAAGAGGGTCCAGTGAGGCGGCAGGTTCATCCATGAGAAGGATACGTGGTTTAACAGCAATGGCCCTTGCTATACAAAGCCGTTGCTGCTGACCGCCTGATAGGGTAAAGGCTGATTTATGAAGATCATCTTTCACCTGATCCCAAAGTCCAGCCTGCTTAAGTGAGGTTTCAACAATTTCATCCAAGGTTTGTTTGTCTCTCACCCCTTTACGTTCGTGGGCAAAGGTAATATTTTTATAAATAGACTTGGCAAAAGGATTAGGACGCTGAAAGACCATGCCAATATGTTTGCGCATTTCATAAACATTGATATTATTAGCATTAACATTGACGCCTTCATATAGAATTTGTCCAGTGACCTTGGCAATATCAATAGTATCATTCATACGGTTTAAACTACGAAGGAAGGTTGATTTTCCACATCCCGAAGGCCCAATCAGAGCCGTAATTTTATTTTTTTCGAACTTCATATCAATACCTTTGATGGCTTCTTTTTGGCCATAGTAGACATGTAAGTCCTTGGTTTCAAGAGCGAGCTCCTTCTCTGGGAAGGTGATAATATGACGCTCATCCCAATTGTATTTAGTCATGGTAACTCCTTTAAGCGGATGTTAATTTCTTGTGGAGGTAGGCCCCTAAACGACGTGCACCAAAGTTGAAAATCAAAATGAAAATCAAGAGTACTGCTGCTGAACCAGCTGATACAGCTGTAGCGTCAGGTGTCGTCCCTTCAGAATTGACTTTCCAGATGTGAACAGCAAGCGTCTCAGCTTGGCGGAAGATCGAAATCGGACTAGAGATAGAAAGTGGATTCCAGTCACCCCAGTTAAGGGCCGGTGCTGATTGACCAGCTGTGTAAATAAGTGCTGCTGCTTCTCCAAAAATACGGCCAGATGCAAGTACAATCCCAGTTACAATTCCTGGTAAGGCCTCTGGTACGACAACATAACAGATGGTTTCCCAGCGAGACAAGCCTAAAGCAAGACCTGCTTCACGCTGGGTATGGTGAACCGTTCTTAGACTATCTTCAACAGTACGTGTCATTTGTGGTAGGTTAAAAACGGTAAGTGCCAAGGCACCTGATAGAATTGAAAAACCATACTGAAATTGAACAACGAAAATCAAATAACCAAAAAGTCCAACTACTACTGATGGTAGTGATGAAAGAATCTCAATACAAGTCCTTACAAAGTTTGTGACTCTTCCTTTTTTAGCGTATTCGGAAAGATAAATACCTGCTCCCATTGAAAGAGGGACAGAAATAATCAAGGTAATCACTAAAAGAAAGAATGAATTGTAGAGTTGAACACCAATTCCTCCTCCGGCTTTGTAGGACGATGATCGACTTGTCAAGAAAGACCAGCTAATGTGTGGTAACCCACGAACCAAGATATAGAGAATCAAGGCTGCTAGTATTGTTACAATAATGCCAGCAATCACATAGAGTGTGCCGATGGCAATTTTATCAATTTTTTTAGCGTTCATAATTTCTCTTTCTTTCACGGGTAATGAATTTAACCAACATATTGAAACCGAGGCTCATTAATAAGAGTACCAGGGCAAGTGACCAGAGGACATTGTTTGAAACTGTGCCCATGACGGTATTTCCGATTCCCATAGTCAATACAGATGTCAAGGTTGCTGCCGGTGTAGTTAAAGAAGTTGGAACCACAGCAGAATTTCCGACGACCATCTGGATGGCAAGAGCCTCACCGAAGGCACGGGCCATACCAAAGATAACGGCCGTGAAGATACCTGGTTTAGCCGCATTAAGCGTCACTCGCCAAATGGTTTGCCAGCGAGTAGCCCCCATGGCAAGACTGGCTTCACGATAGTGACGTGGTACCGCACGAAGCGTGTCTGTCGTCATAAAGGTTACGGTTGGTAAAATCATGACGAACAAGACAAAGGTACCTGAAAGGATACCAAATCCTGTACCACCAAAAATGAAACGAACAAATGGGACCACGACTTGGAGACCAATGAATCCATATACAACAGATGGAATCCCAACCAAAAGTTCAATAGCAGGTTGCAGGAATTTAGCCCCCTTAGGAGAAATTTCAGTCATAAAGATGGCTGCCCCAATAGCAAATGGCGTTGCTACTAAGGCTGAAAGTAGGGTAACCACGAATGAGCCCAAAATCATTGGCAGCGCCCCGAATTTGCCTTCAGATGGTGACCAATTCCCACTAAAGAGGAACTCAATCAAACTAACCTTATTGACAAAGAAAGTAGCTAGTCCTTTTTGGGCTACGAATAGTAAAATCATTGCTACAATGAAAACAATCAAAGCTAGGCAAAGAAAAGTGATTGTTTTACCAAACTTTTCGAGGCGTGAATTTTTAGAGGGTGATGTTAACTGCTTCACCAAATCTTCATTTTTCATGCTTACTCCTCACTCTTCTTTGTGACTTTACCATCAGCATCCTTTGTTACTTTCATACTATGGATGGAAATGTAACCCATTTTTGAAACGACGTTCTCTTGAACCTCGTCGCTCATCATATAGTCTAGGAATTGTTTTGTATAACCATCGGGCTTACCTTTAGTATACATATGTTCGTAAGACCAGATTGGCCAATCATTAGTTGCAACATTTTCAGCCTTTGGTTCAAAGCCATTAAGCTTCAATGTTTTAACAGAGTCATCAAGGTAAGCAAATGATAGGTATGAAATCGCTCCAGGCGTTTGAGCGACAATTGACTTAACCATTCCGTTAGAGTCTTGCTCTTGCGTGCGAATAGGGGATTTTCCGTCCATAATGACAGCATCAAAAGTGGCACGTGATCCTGAACTTGCTGCACGGTTGATGATGGTAATATCCAAATCCTGTCCACCGAGTTGTTTCCAATTTGTAATTTCGCCTGTGAAAATTTTGCGAAGTTGCTCTGTTGTTAGGTTGTCAACAGAAACTTCTTTATTGGTAATAACGGCAATGCCAGCAACAGCAACTTGAAAGTCAACAAGCTTACTAGCATCTATTCCAGATTTTTCCTCAGCAAAGAGATCGCTGTTACCGATTTGGACAGCTCCAGATTGAACTTGTGAAAGCCCTGTACCGGAACCACCCCCTTGGACATTAACAATTTTTTCAGGGCTCTTTTCAGCGAAACCATCTGCTGCTGCTTCCACTAAAGGTTGAAGAGCCGTAGACCCAACTGCTGTAATGGACTGACCACGGTCAATCCAAGAGGCACAGCCAGTTAAGACTAGTGTGGCCATTGCTAGTGATAAAATCACTGCAAGGACTTTTGTTTTTTTCATTTTTGTCCTCCGAGATTTTTGTAACAAAATAGCGTAATATATAGGCTTCTAAAAGACATCTCTTTAATTATACCAAGGATAGGATGATTAAGTCACATTAAACTTTGATTACAGGCTGTCAGATATGGTATCTCAACCCCTTTGGATAGTAATTTTTTACGGTATTTCCAACGACTTTGGCAAATCCAAACCCATTGCCATCAACCAATAATTGATACCAACCGTTAGGAAGGGCTTGGTCTAAAGTAACCACATTGCCTGAAACATACTGGGCAAACTGCTCTTGATTGAGGGATAGACTTGAAACAACTTCATCAGAGGTTAGTGCCATTCCGAGTGCAAAACTTGGTTCGAAACGTTTCTTCTTGAAGATTCCTAGATGCAACCCATTACGAGCGATTTTCACTTTGGAAAGATCTGGAAGACCATTAGGAAGTAAGTAAAGATTATCTCCAAAAACCTGAAGTAAACCATCTAGATGTGTTTTAAGGTGCTTTTTATCGAAGGCTTCCCAAAGTTGCTTCTGCTCCTTATTGAGGTTAGATTTCCCTTCTTTGATACGCTTTTGCTCGGTTAGGCGCTGATCTTGAAATTTTGCCACAAATTGCCCCTCACCCTTAAAATGATGCGGATACATACGAGCTGTTTCTGGAAAATTGATTCCATGACACATACCATTTTGTTTCGGAATGTCTACCAATTCAAGGTCAGGGTAATTCTCTAAAATCCAAGAGACCACACCTTCATTCTCCTCAGGGGACCAGGTGCAGGTTGAGTAGATTAATTGGCCACCTGGGGCAAGCATCTTCAAACCATCTGTTAAGATGTCCTTCTGCAATTGTGCTAGCTCACTCGGATAGTCCTTGTGCCAATATTGGATTGCATCAGGGTCTTTGCGGAACATCCCTTCACCAGAACATGGTCCATCAAAGACAATCGTATCAAAGTAATTTTTGAAAACTTTAGCTAGTTTATCGGCTGACGTATTAGTCACCACGACATTTCTAGCACCAAAACGTTCAATATTTTCAACTAAAATCTTGCTACGTTTGGGATTGATTTCATTGCTAACGAGCAGTCCTGTATTGTCTAGATAGCTTAGAAGATGGGTAGATTTTCCGCCTGGAGCAGCTGCTAAATCTAAGACACGACTTCCCTTAGTTGGAGCTGCAACTTGAGCGACCATTTGAGCTGCAGGTTCCTGAGAATAGACTAAACCAGTCGCATGGTCAGAAGATTTCCCAGAAATTTTCCCGTAATGACCCCAAGGTGTTTCAGGAATAGCATCAGGATAGTTTTTCTGCTGCTTTTTAAGAGGATTTGTGCGATAGGCAGATACGGCTTCCTGGTCAAAAGATGCGAAGAAGTTATCTGCTTCTTTACCTAATAAGTTAGTGTATTTTTCTACAAAATCTAATGGAAATTCCATAGTTTCCTTTCTATTAAAAAACTGGACCAACCAAGAGGACTTATGGTCCTGATTTGTCCAGTATACTTATTCAATTAATCTTTAGAGCTCATAATGGTTTTAATGTCATTGAGCTTTGCTTTAGGAACAAGCATTACCGCTTGACGACTAGAGTAATCAAGAGCTTCTCCGTTAATGGTCTCAAGCTGATAACCTAATTTTTCACCCATAATACTTGCTGCAGCATAGTCCCACGGGTAAATGATAGAAAAATAGGCTAAAATTTGACCAGATAGGACTTTTGACATACTTAAACCGGCACCACCATAAACACGTACGCCCAAGGTTTTATTAATAAAGCTTTGGAGGCCATGAAAATTTTTAGCAAACATGGCTGCATTACTAGCAACTAGACATCGATTTAAAGGACGATCTTGATATACTGGAAGTAACTTATCATTACAATAAACATCGAATTGGCCACCACCATAGAAAAGCTCATCAGCCATGACGTTATAAATGAGGCCGAATTTTCCTTGGCCCTCTTCGTAGTAAGCAATCATGACACAAAAATTTTCTTGTTGAACAATAAAATTGACTGTTCCATCAATAGGATCCAAGACCCAGACATTACCATCTTTTATATCATGAACTAGGCCATTTTCTTCTGCAAAAATATGATCCGTAGGGAAAGCAGATTGAATCCTAGCAACGAGTAAATCTTGTGTTTGCTTATCAATATTAGTTACTAAATCATCAAAAGCTGTCTTTTCTTCGACTGTTATCGTTTTTGACAAACTGTCTTTAATAAAATCTCCAGCTTCTTTTATGATTTCTTTTGCGAAACTCAATTTATTTTCCAAGTGAGATTAATCCTTTATCTTGTGCTTTGGCGGCTTTGATAGCTTGGTAGGTTGAAAAACCGCTAGCTTCTTCAAAAGCCTTGTCGAGTTGCTTTTCAGGTGCCTTTCCGGGGACAACAATCTTAAATGCTTTATAGGCTTGCAAGAGTTGATCACGATCAACCTTGCTTTCGTATGCTTTTTCTACCTGACTCAAAAAATGAAGCACTGTGGTAATTTCCTCAGTGCTCCACGATGGATCGAGTGGGTAGGAATAATTTCCTTTAGTCATTGTTACCCTCAATTTCAGCACGAATGGTCGCTTGACGTAGTTCTTGCTTTCTATAGTCACGAGGCAAAAAAGCACGAATTTCATCTTCATTAAACCCAATTTGCATGCGTTTGTTATCCATAATGATAGGTCGACGAAGAAGATTTGGATATTCAGAAATCAATTGAATAAGTTCCTTGATAGTTAAATCATCTACATCGATGTTTAATTTTTGAAAGACTTTTGAACGGGTTGAAATGATATCCTCTGTACCATTTTCTGTATAAGACAAAATCCTCATCAACTCATCGTGGGTTAATGGGCTTGTGATAATATTGTGTTCGTTAAAAGCAACTTCATGATTGGTCAACCAGGCTCTTGCTTTCCTACAGCTGGTGCAGCTAGGTGATAAAAATAAAGTTACCATGCAAACGCCCCTTTCACTTTAACATTCCTAATTATTATACAATATTTGTATAGTTTTGGCTACGCTTTCTTAAAATTTTCTGCGATTTTTTTTGTCTGCATTCAATTGTCCACAAAGTTCATCTATGCTATTAAACTTAACCATATCACGGATATATTCTAGCCAGAAGACTTCAATCGTTTTCCCATAGATGTCGCCTTCAAAATCAAAGATGTTGGCTTCAAGACGCAGTTCTGTCCCTCCAAAGGTGACATTTTTACCCAAGCTGGTCATAGAACGATAGCGTTTTCCATCAATGACGACGTCAGCAACGTAAACCCCATCAGCTGGTAGAAAGGTTCTATCAATTGGTGCTAGATTGGCCGTTGGAAAACCAATAGTGCGTCCACGCGCATCTCCGTGGACCACAATACCTCGTGTAGAGAATTCATGTCCCAAGAGGTCATTTGCCTCTTTAACCTTACCTTCTCTAATCAACTGGCGAACACGAGTTGATGAAATTTTTTCACCATCACTTTGTTGCTCTTCAATGACATGTACCCTTCCGGAAAAATTTCGAGCTAAATAGTCTGCATCCGTTCGATGGTGTCCAAACTTGTAATCAAATCCCACAACAATCTCTTGAGCCTTCAAACGCTTAATATAACGATCAATGAAGTCATCAGAACTGGTTCGGGCGAAATCACTATTGAAATCTGTTAAATAAAGTTGATCTGTTCCGTAAGCTTCAAAAAGATTACAACGTCTTTGAGGTGCAGTGATATGAAGAAGGAGGTCATCTGTATAGCGTTGGAATGTCAGTTGCGGACTCTCGTTAAAGGTAAGGACAGCTACTTCAAGCTGTTTCTCATCAGCAATCTGACGTGCCTTATCAAACAGGACTTTATGACCACGGTGAAGCGCATCGAAATAGCCTAAGACAAGGACTGTTTCCTTCTCCTGATGGATATCTTTATAATCATTAATAGACGTTACTTTCATTGGATTAATACTTTTCTAGGTTTATAGACGTGATGTCGCTTTTCCATGATGGCTAGAACCTTGTCACCCAAAAAGGCAGCTACCAGAGGTTCTTGGCTCTCTAAGGAAATAAAGCGACCAAATGAGATTTCTTTGGCATCTTCTTCAGTGACTTGCACAGCCGGTAGGTCCTGAACACCAAATTCGATAGGGAGTAAGAAAGACTCATCCCCTGCTTCTACCATTTCTGAAATTTGTGAGAGGGTTAGGGCTAAATCTAACGTTAACCCTGCTGAAGCTGTTCGACGCAAAGCAGACATGTGGCTAGCATAACCAAGTTTAGCACCTAAGTCGACAGATAAGGTACGGACATAAGTTCCTTTGCTACAAGCAACACGGAAGGTAAATCTTGCAGTGCCGTTTTCAAGTTTAATAGGTGAGGTACGAACAAACTCGGTAATTGTCACTTGGCGTTGTGGACGTTCGACTTCTTGGCCGGCGCGTGCATATTCATAAAGTTTTTTCCCATTGACTTTAACTGCTGAGTACATCGGTGGGGTTTGTGTGATTTGGCCCTCAAAACTAGACATGGCTTTATCAACAGATTCTTCATCCAGCTCTGTTAAAGGTGTTGTTTGGACGACGTCACCGCTAGCATCTTCGGTCGTTGTCGAAAAGCCAATGGTAATTTCACCCTCATAGACCTTGCCAGCTTCAGTCATGTATTCAATGACACGAGTAGCCTTTCCAACTGCTATAGGTAAAACACCAGTAACATCAGGATCTAGGGTTCCACCGTGTCCGATTTTCTTTTCATGTAAAATTTTGCGCAGTTTAAATACTGCATCGTGACTGGTCATTCCAGCTTCTTTTTTTAGATTAATAATTCCCGAAATCATACTTTTAATTATATCAAAAGCAAGCCTAAAGAGCTAGGTAGAAACATAAAGAGGCCAAGAGTAAATTCTCTAGCCTCTTCAGATGTTTATAACGTCACATTTACTTCTTCTTTTTAATCAATATCCCTTTTGAGGTCGCTATCTAGCTCAAAGAAAGGCTGGATATCTTGGACATACTCTAGGACGCCCTGAAAGTCTCCTTTATCGTCTCGTACAGCAGCATAGGTGACGTAGACGAATTTTCCTAGACGTTCAGATTTGAACCACATTGGTACTTGGTCACGCTCACCACTTCTGAGTAAGTCAAAGATTTTCTTGACCTTGTCAAGGACTTTTG
This sequence comes from Streptococcus sp. C150, assembly GCF_000187445.1. Taxonomy (NCBI): domain Bacteria; kingdom Bacillati; phylum Bacillota; class Bacilli; order Lactobacillales; family Streptococcaceae; genus Streptococcus; species Streptococcus sp. C150. The sequence goes on from NZ_GL698449.1 coordinate 732,484, forward strand.
GCGGATGACAAAGTTCAACATTCCGTCCAATTTGACTAGGTGTTCGTTTAAAGACCATTTCATTGGCTGGAACATTGTCGTTATAGTATTGGAAAATATCATCTTTATTAACGAAAGTGATTTCCAAAGGGAGATGATTGAGGATGAGATTGGCCTGTTCAACAGAGAGATAACCATTGCCAAAAGGCTGTGTGGTTTCTCTATCTACGACAGTTTCAGCCTTTGGTTTCGATGTGAAGCTGATGGTGAATTGCCCTTCAGGGGTATCTATGACACGAGTATTGCCGATATTCTCATCAGCTTTCGGACTAGACTTTTCTTCTAGTACAGTATCATCAAAACGCTCTCGCTTAGGCTTCCAGATAGCTGTAGGCTTTATAATAGCATAGCCATAGGCATCGCTCTCCTCAGCAATGGAAAGCCAATCATCCTGCGTGAAGGTTTCTAGCAGAATCATAAGTAGGATGGCTTCTTCCTTGAAAATCATAGCTTCAAACTCTTCCGAAAAGGCTTCAAATGCTTTTGAAAACTCTTCTAAAGTACTTTCTGGAAGTGCTTTGAGTTTAGCTTCTGCTACTCTAAAAAGTTTTCGGATGTCATCGTCTACACCCCACATCACTTTTGGCGGGGAGTCATGACCGTAACGCTCCATAATTGGAAAGAAGAGCTTTTCTTTACGTGTGTAATGATTATGGAATTGACCAAGTAATGACATCTGATGCTTAAGCCCATTTACTAGGTCAGATTTAAACTCTTCATTTTCAGGCTTACTGATATTTTCTATGATACGTCGAATACGGAGAATAGCTGAACGTAGGGCTAAATTCTCTTGTTTAAACACATAAACTGGGTGGCCTTCTTGATCAGCGTCTGCTACCTCCACATCTGCAATGGCTCCTTTAAAGAGGTTAGCATGTACATTACAGAGGCTCATGACATCTTCAAAGGTAACTCCTTCTTCAGATGCCATCAGTTCATGTTCCATCATAGAGATTTCAAGGGCAGAAACTCCCTTGAAGTGTTGATTGAAGCGCTCTTGAACACTTTCAGGACTGGCTCCATGGTGCAAATCTAGTAGAATTTCTTTGAGTATTTGAATACGATTGTTTTCCATATCAGTCTCCGATGACATCATATCCATTGAATAGTAAGGTTTGCTTAATTTTATCTAGGGGAATATTAGCTAACTTAGAGCCAGCTTTTAGACTGGTTACCTTACCGACAGTATTTAACATAGCAGGGTTGGACAAGGGCTTGAAACCGAGATCAATCAGTAACTCCTTAACCTCTGGATGCTCTTTAATGATGGTTGCGACTGGTTGTGATAAATCTATAGTGTTGGTTGTCATAGTGACCTCCTAATAACATATTTACTACTACCATTATACACGAGAATAATGAAAAAAGGCCAACAAACCTGAGTCTGTGCCTTTAATTAGTTTCCAAATAGAGCTTCCGTAACATTATGTTGGATATTCTCCCACTCTTGCTCTGCACGAACCATCTTACGATGGAAATCAGCGCGGCCACGTAAATAAGCGGCAATCTGATAATCTTGCTTAACAATTGGTATCTCAGGGATTTTAATATCCAAGAGGTCAGCAGTCGATAAGTTAAGGACGGCCTTACCCTTATCAGCATAATCTAAATAAGTACATCCAATCTCAGTCTCAAGGAAAAATTTGATGTAGAACCCACGAAGTTTTTCTTTAGGACGAAGAACTGTAATATTTGACGAGGCAACCACCTCACGTTTACCTTGATCCTCAAAAACAGCTACTTTTTGCACTGTCCCTTTTGAAGCAATGAGGACATCACCATCCTCTAGCAAAAACCGTAAGAGCTTACGACGTTCTTCAGAAAAAGTTTTAAGGTCTTTATATGAAATACCGCTTGGTGTCATATCGGATAAATTAATAACAGCAAATTCTCCTGGTTCAGCTTTAGCAGGGACAGCTTTGCCTTTGAACTGGTCAACAACATCACCTAAACGAATAAGCTTATCAGTATTAGCTTCATAATTGACAATCAATTGAGGTCTTTCTTTTTCAGTCATTGAATCTCCTTTCTTATATTCGAGTATCCTTAATGAGTATTGTTATACAATAATAGCAAGAAGCTAATACTTTTGCAAGTAAAAACTGCAATAAATGTAAAATAAAAAAAGAGACTAGGTCTCTTAATTACAAGCTCTTAACAGCTGCTACTGCTGCTTCATAGTTTGGATCTGTATTAATATTTTCCAGGTATTCCACGTAAGTAATCTTGTTATCAGCATCAGCTACTAAAACAGCACGCGCTAATAGGTGCCATTCTTCAATAAGAACACCATACGCTCTTCCGAAGTGATTATCGTAGTAGTCAGAAAGCATAATAGCATTTTCAAGTCCCTCAGCACCGCACCAACGAGCTTGTGCAAATGGTAAGTCTACAGAGATAGTAATTACCACAGTATCATCTAGTTCTGATAACTCTTTGTTAAAAGTACGTGTTTGCGTTGAGCAGATACCTGTATCAATAGATGGAACAATAGAGATAACTTTTTTCTTTCCATCGAAATCTGATAGTGATTTTTGACTTAAATCTGTTGTAGTCAATGTAAAATCACGCAAAGTATCTCCTACTTGAAGTTGTTTGTCTTCAGCTACTGTAACTGGTTTTCCGATAAATGTTGGCATAATATTCCTCCAATAGTTTTTCTTTATTGTACTTTAAATGCTAGAACATGACTAGCCATTTGCTTATAAATTTTTAACAAAGAACATTTCATAATCACAGAAGATATATCTATCTGCTAACTTGCTTTCATAATAAGCATGTATTTAATTACTTTTGAGGAGCTTTATCATAGAAGTGTTGTACTATAATACCACCATTTATCGATAGTTTGATTTTAAAAATGTTGAGATGTTTGCTGCTTAAATCCTTTAAGAATGCGATGTTATAGACTAATTTAAAATGCGATTCAAGCTATCTGAAAAAGACCCAGCTAAATGCCGAGTCCATTCGTATTATAATACTTTTAGATTTTTTCCAAGGCAAGTTTCAAATCTTCAATCAAATCATCTGCATTTTCCAAACCGACAGATATTCGAATTTGATTTGGAGTGACACCGCAGGCAAGCAAATCTTCTTCTGCCAATTGTTGATGGGTTGTTGTTGCAGGGTGAACAACCAATGATTTTGCATCGGCAACGTTGGCAAGGTCTGAGAAGATTTCAAGGTTATCAATGACTGTACGAGCTTCATCTTGTCCGCCCTTAACATGGAAAGTGAAAATAGAACCTGGTCCTTTAGGGAAGTATTTTTGTGCCAAGTCATAGTAAGGACTTGATGGCAATCCAGGATAGTTTACTTTCTCAACTTTTGGATGGTTTTCCAAGAAATCTACGATTTTTTTCGTATTTTCGACGTGGCGTTCTACACGAAGTGAGAGGGTTTCAAGGCCTTGCAAGAGCAAGAAGGCATTGAAAGGTGCCAAGGCTGCACCTGTATCACGCAAAAGTTGTGTACGGAGGGCAGTAATAAACGCTGCTGCACCGACATCACGTGTATAACTGATATTGTGGTAAGAAGGATCTTCATCCACCAATTGTGGGAATTTACCTGAAGCTTCCCAATCAAATTTACCAGAATCGACGATAAGGCCTCCGATAGTTGTCCCATGTCCACCGATAAATTTAGTCGCAGAGTGAACCACGATATCTACACCATGAGAAATAACGTTAATAAGACAAGGTGTACCGAATGTATTGTCAGCCACCAATGGAATCTTATGACTGTGAGCGATGTCAGCAATCTTTTCAAAATCTGGAATGTTGATAAGTGGGTTACCCAAAGACTCAATCAAGACAAGTTTTGTATTGTCTTTGATTGCAGCTTCTACTTCTTCAGGATTGTTGACGTCAACAAAAGTTGTTGTGACACCATAACGTGGGAGTGTTTCTTTCAAGAGGTTAAAAGTTCCACCATAAAGCGTTGTTGCAGCAACAACATGATCTCCGGCGTGTGCCAAACCAAGTACTACATAAGTGATAGCAGCCATACCTGAAGCAGTTGCCAAGGCACCAACACCACCTTCTAGTGCAGCAATACGGTCTTCAAGGACTGCTACAGTAGGGTTGGTAATACGAGTGTAAATGTTACCAGGTTTTCTAAGGGCAAAGAGATCTTCACCTTCTTGAGCATTATCAAAAACGTATGAAGTTGTTTGGTAAATAGGAACCGCACGTGATTTAGCTTCCTTATCAGGGGCTTGTCCAGCATGCAATTGTAGGGTTTCAAATGAAAATTCTCGTGTCATATGTGTTTCCTCCAAAACAAAAGTTGCCTTCATTCTACACCTAGCAAGTCAAGCTGTCTAATAGAAATTTCTTATCAGAGTGATAGATAGGGTTTATAAAAAGAACCATTCGGTCCTTTTATTTCTTTTCAATGGGTGCAACACTTGCTAGAACTTTTTTAAGTCCCACCTCTGGGAATTTAATCTTAAGTTCTTGGGTTTTACCACTACCAGTCACTTCTAGAACAGTTCCGTCTCCCCACTTCTTGTGATGGGCGATGTCGCCAATTTCCCAGTCTGTTGCTGTCTTGCTTGAGTCAGACGTTTTTCCAAATGGTAGCCCTCCGGTAGCTTTTGAAAATGGCTGAGCGCCAGTACGTCTTTGCGGTTGTGCATTGGCTTTTCTGGTCTGAAGCGCTTGTTGTAAGCTCATTCCTTGACCAAATTGTGTCGGTTCATCCTTCGTAAAACGAACGCCAAAAGATGAATTAGCAGGACGTGCAAGACCTTGATATTGTAATAAATCATCTGAAATTTCTCGCAGGAAACGACTAGGACGATTGTAATTAGTCTTACCAAAAAGGGTTCGAGTATTAGCATTAGTTAAGAAAAGAATCTCTTCAGCACGAGTAATTCCTACGTAAGCCAAGCGACGCTCTTCTTCAAGCTCATCTGGCTCTTCTGAAGCACGTGATAAGGGGAAGACACCTTCTTCCATACCAATCAAGAAGACAACTGGAAATTCAAGCCCTTTGGCAGCGTGGAGGGTCATTAAGGTTACTTCTGCTGCTTCGACATCACCATCGTCCGTGTCAGCAATCAAAGCCAGATCGTTCAAGAAACGTCCTAAACGGTCAATACCCGTCTCGTCTTCGGTCTCATCTGTATTGGTTTCGTCGAAATTCTTGGTTACAGACATGAATTCTTCGATATTTTCAATACGTGCCTGACTTTCAAGCGTTTGTTGCATAGAAAGAGCGTCTAGGTAACCAGATTGGTCCAAGACGGCTTCAACAACTTCGGTAATACTTAAGTCATCTAGCTGGTCACGTAGATTCAGAATAACATTAGCAAAGTCATAAACGCCTTGAGCTGCTTTCCCTTTAATCGGTGACAACATAATATTAGCGGAAGCATCTAGAAGACTCATATCCTGCTCGTAGGCAAAGGTACGAATCTTTTCAAGAGTACCAGGACCGACCCCACGTTTCGGTTCATTCACGACACGTTCAAAGCTAATATTATCCGCAGGATTGGCAATCAAGTTCAGATAAGAAATGACGTCACGAATTTCTTTACGACTGTAGAACTTGGTACCTCCAACCATGGTATAAGGAATATTAGACTTGAGCAAGGCTTCTTCAATGGTACGAGATTGGGCGTTGGTACGGTAGAGGACTGCAAAGTCTTTAAAGTTCTTACCTTCTTCACGAACGACGTTATTAATCGTTGAAGCTACGAAAACAGCTTCATCCCGCTCGTCATTAGCACGGTAATAAACGATTTGTTCTCCGTCATCATTTTGAGTCCAAAGTTTTTTAGGACGGCGGTTGCGGTTGTTCTTAATCACCTCGTTGGCCGCTTGGAGAATTTTCTTAGTCGAACGGTAGTTTTCTTCCAGGAGAACTACCTTGGCTTCGGGATAGTCTTTCTCAAAATCAAGAATATTTTGCATATCAGCCCCACGCCAACCGTAGATTGATTGGTCTGCATCACCCACGACACAGATATTCTTAAAGCGAGAAGCCAAGAGTTTCACTAACTGATATTGAGCATGGTTAGTATCTTGGTACTCATCCACATGAATGTACTGATAACGTTGCTGATAATAAGCAAGAACATCTGGATTTTTATCAAAGAGACGCAAAGTCATCATAATCAAATCGTCGAAATCCATGGCCTCACTACGACGAAGCTCTTCTTGATAGGCTTTGTAACATTTAGCAACGATTTGGGTGTACATGTCGCCAGCCTGATGTTCATATGCCACTTCATCTAAAAGGTCGTTTTTAGCGTTGGAAATCGTCCCTAAAATAGCACGCTCATTCCATTTTTTAGGATCAAGATTAAGATTCTTGAGAATACGCTTCATCAGAGTGCGTTGTTCTCCAGGATCCACGATAGTGAAGTTTCGGTTATAGCCAATATGGTCCGCTTCACGACGAAGAATTCGCACGCACATACTATGGAAGGTCGCAATCAAAGTTTCTGAAGTTGCTGGATTTAAAGCCATAGCACGTTCACGCATCTCACGAGCTGCTTTATTGGTAAAGGTGATGGCCAAAATATTCCAAGGATTGACCATTTTTTCGTCAATTAGGTAAGCAATGCGGTGGGTAAGCACTCGTGTCTTACCGGAACCTGCACCAGCCATAATCAAAAGAGGTCCTTCAGTCGTTTGAACTGCTTCTGATTGTTTATCATTCATACCGTTTAATAATGGGTTCATCATGTTCTCCATTCTCAAAAATAAGCTCTACTATTTTATCATTTTTCCGATGAAAATGCAGACTGTAGTCATGATTGTCATCAAATTCTCTAAACTTGAGTTGCTTGTTTCAAACTAGGATATTTGCTAGACATTCTTGATATGATAGCTAAGCTATGTGAGATTTACTTGTTCTTGTGCAATAATGAAAACGTAATATTCGGATTCTTTGGGCTAATTAAGAAAATAGGTATTGACAGTGTTCGGTTTTTTCGGTAAGATATAGTCACAATAAAATATTAACCGAATGACATCATCAGGATGACTGGTGATTGACGGACTTCTGGAGAGAGCTTGAAGCAGCTACTGCTGTTTACAAGACACCGAAGGGGCAAGGGATAACACCCGAAACTCTCAGGTAAAAGGACAGAAAGCATTGCAAGTTTTTAACTTGTATGAATAGCTTTGTATTTTCAGAGGTCTGGTTAAGCCAAACCTCTTTTTTGGCGTCTCGGTTTAAGGAGATTCTAAACTTATGTTAGACTTTTTCACTTCCATTGATGACTTTGTATGGGGACCTCCCCTTCTTGTCCTTCTTGTAGGAACTGGTATCTACCTTACAATCCGTCTAGGACTTTTGCAAATCATTCGTCTGCCTAAAGCCTTTAAACTTATCTTTGCTGAAGATAAAGGGGAAGGTGATATTTCTAGTTTTGCAGCCCTTGCGACAGCTCTTGCCGCAACTGTCGGTACTGGTAATATTGTCGGGGTTGCAACAGCCATTAAGACTGGTGGACCTGGTGCCCTTTTCTGGATGTGGATTGCTGCCTTCTTCGGTATGGCAACTAAATATGCCGAAGGACTTTTAGCTATCAAATTCCGTACACTTGACGATCAGGGGAATGTCTCTGGAGGTCCAATGTACTATATTACCAATGGCTTTAAAGGGAAATGGCAAACAATCGCTAAGCCTTTGGCCTACTTCTTTGCCTTTGCCGGTGTGCTTGTCGCATGGTTGGGTATTGGTACCTTCTCACAAGTTAACTCAATCACAGCATCTCTTCAAAACAGCTTTGATTGGTCACCAAAAATTGTCAGTGTGATCTTAGCCCTTATCACTGCTGCTATTATTTTCGGTGGTATTCAATCTATTTCAAAAGTATCTGAAAAAGTTGTGCCATTTATGGCTGGTCTTTACATCATTGCTGCACTTATTGTCATCTTTGCTAACTTCAATCAGCTGTTCCCTGTGCTTGAAATGGTTTTCCAATCAGCCTTTACTGGTAAAGCTGCTGTCGGAGGTTTTGCTGGAGCAACTGTTATGGTCGCAATGCGACTTGGTATTGCGCGTGGGGTATTTTCTAATGAATCAGGTCTTGGTTCTGCCCCTATCGCCGCTGCTGCTGCCAAGACTGAGGAACCTGTTGAACAAGGTTTGATTTCTATGACAGGTACCTTCATCGATACTATCATCATTTGTACCCTTACCGGACTTGCTATTCTCGTAACTGGACAATGGTCTGGTAGCTTAGAAGGTGCACCAATGACACAAGCGGCCTTCTCTTCTGTTTTCGGAACTTTTGGAGAAATTGCCCTAACACTTTCTTTAGTCTTGTTTGCCTTTACGACAGTTCTAGGTTGGTCTTACTATGGGGAACGTTGTTTCGAATTTATCTTCAAATCTACCAAATTCCTCTCATTCTATCGTCTTGTCTTTGTAATCATGGTTGCTCTTGGTGGCTACCTAACACTCGATGTTGTTTGGAAAATTGCGGACATCGTAAACGGCTTGATGGCATTACCTAACTTGATTGCCCTTCTGGTCCTCTCACCAATCATTATCAAAGAGACCAAATCATATTTTGAACGTCATAAATAATGAAAAGAGCTCAGGCTCTTTTTTCTTGTCTTTATCAGCGCCAATTCTTGCGACTACTGCTTATTTGCGTTACAATGAAATAAATTCGTTTTAACACAAATAAAGAAATATTCAAAGGATAAAACATGTCAATTACCAAAGAATTTGATACTATTACAGCTATTTCAACCCCTTTAGGCGAAGGGGCTATCGGTATTGTTCGCTTATCAGGAACAGATGCTATTGCCATTGCTAATAAGGTTTTCAAAGGGAAGAATCTTGAAACCGTTGATTCTCATACCATCAACTATGGTCATATCGTGGAAAATGATGACATCATTGATGAAGTCATGGTCAGTGTCATGCGTGCTCCCAAAACCTTTACCCGTGAGGATGTGGTAGAAATCAACACACACGGCGGAGTTGCGGTAACTAATGAAATTCTGCAACTCCTTATCCGTTCTGGAGCTCGTATGGCTGAACCTGGTGAATTTACCAAGCGTGCCTTCCTAAATGGCCGTGTGGACTTAACTCAGGCTGAAGCTGTAATGGATTTGATTCGCGCCAAGACTGATAAGGCTATGGCAGTTGCTGTCTCGCAACTTGATGGCTCACTCAAGAATCTCATTAACAATACCCGCCAAGAAATCCTTAATACTTTAGCTCAGGTGGAAGTTAATATTGATTATCCTGAGTATGATGATGTTGAAGAGGTTACCACAAATCTTGTCCGCGAAAAAACGCAAGAGTTCCAAGTACTTTTAGAAAATCTTCTTGCCACTGCCAAACGAGGAAAAATCCTACGAGAAGGTCTTTCAACGGCAATTATTGGTCGTCCAAATGTCGGAAAATCAAGTCTTCTCAACAACCTCCTACGTGAGGAAAAAGCTATCGTGACAGACATTGAAGGGACCACTCGTGATGTTATTGAAGAATACGTTAATATCAAGGGTGTTCCACTTAAGTTAATCGATACGGCTGGTATTCGAGATACTGACGATGTTGTCGAAAAAATCGGTGTAGAACGTTCTAAAAAGGCCCTAGAAGAAGCTGATTTGGTTCTTCTTGTCCTTAATAACTCCGAGCCATTAACTGAGCAAGACCGTACCCTCCTTGACATCAGCCAAAATAGCAATCGCATTATTCTCCTAAATAAGACTGACCTTCCTCAAGCTATCCAACTTGAAGAACTTCCCGAAGATGTCATTCCAATTTCAGTCTTGAAAAATGAAAACATTGATAAGATTGAAGAACGCATCAATCAACTCTTCTTTGATAATGCTGGTTTGGTTGAGAAAGATGCTACCTATCTTTCAAATGCCCGTCACATTTCACTCATTGAAAAAGCTCTTGAGAGTCTTGAAGCCGTTAATCAAGGTCTTGAATTAGGAATGCCGGTTGACCTACTACAGGTTGATATGACACGTACTTGGGAAATTCTTGGTGAAATTACTGGTGATGCTGCTCCAGATGAACTCATTACGCAACTCTTTAGTCAATTCTGTTTAGGAAAATAGACATAACTAAATTTATGTAAAAAGATACTCCGTTATCTTTTTCTTTTTATGGTGAAGTTTTACATAATTTTAGTTACGTTAATATAAAACCAAACTATTCCATTTATAATAGGGTGTTATGATTGTTGGAATAGTTTTCGACCATATAAAAACACCTGAAACACTTGGTTTCAGGTGTTTGACAGTGTTAAGAAAGACAAGTTCACAACTGTAATTAGCCCATTACTTTTCTTGTCATGTTTACTGGCTTAGTTTTTCGCTTTACCTCTGTGTTTACCACTTAGTCCAAAGATAGTAAGTAACATACCAAGGCCAAGGAGACCAGCATGTGAGCTCTTGTCACCTGTTGTAGGAAGAACTTCGCCTTGAGCTGAAGCTTCGGTTACTTTTTCTGTTTCTTTAAGGGCATCATTTGTTGTTGACACAAAGAAGACTTTACCGTTTGGTGTCGTTACTACTTTAGAAACCACAGGTTTAGTTGTTGTTAGTTCTTTAGCAACATCCGATGGAGTAACTGGACTTAATGGATTAAGCGTAGGTTGCTCTGCTTCATCTTTCTTAGTCAATGCAGCATAATTAGCGCTTGAAATTGAAATGGTACGTGAATTTGGATTAATGACAGCATATTTAGAAAGGTCTGCAGTTGCCAAATAATCAGCAAAGATAGAATCCATTGAAGGCCCTTCTTCACGTGGCCCACCTAGCATTGTGTAGCCATCACCACCGGCAGCCAAGAAATCATTGGTTACAAGATAGTAGGTTTCAGTTTTGTCGAGAGGTTTGTAGGCTTTAGTTTCTGGATCTAAAATGTCAATAGAAAGGATACGTTTTTCTGTAGGAAGTGTAGTGTCATAATAAACACGAGCTCCTGCTACTTGAAGGAAACCACCTGAAGGTTCAAGTAAAGGTTGACCATTTTCATCAAGAACATTTTTACCACTTTCATCAACTTGAAGAATAGAACCAAGAGACTTGACGAACATATCATAGATGTTTTGACCAGTAACCTGAATTTGAGCAACAGAGTTACCAAATGGCAGAACAGCAATAATATCGCCCTTTGTCACAGGTTTATCTTTGGCAATCGTTTCACGAAGACCACCGCCGTTAGTCACTGCAAGATTAGATTTGTGGCTAAAACCAGATTGACCGTAATCCAAGAGAGCATCTGCGACAACATTACCAAGATTGGTTTCACGAACACGGACATCCATTCGGTCACCACTCAGTTTGACAGGGCTGTTTTCAATAACAACTTTTGACGAATCAGCTTTGTATTTATCTTGGATATCATCAAGCATTGCTTTAATCTTAGGGTTAACTTGATAATTCTTCTTGGCTTCGTCATGTGTAATCACTCCATGTGACAAAATACGGTCAGAATTATAGACAACACGGCCGACATTATTAAGGTAGCTACCTGTTTGATTGTAAGTGACGTTATCGCCGTAAGTTGCTGTATGAAGGGTGTGTGAGTGCCCATCGAGAACAAGTACACGTTTACCCTTAAGTGGTGCATAATTTGAAAGTGCTTCCGCCAAAGTTGAACCACGCCACTCAACAGGAGTTGTTGTATCAATACCTAAGTGAGCAAGAACAATGTAAGTTTTGTAATCCTTACCTTCGGCACGAGCATTTGATTCGACTTGATCAATAACAGCTTCGACTTCTGAAATAGGATCTTTAAAAGTCACACCAACAATGTTTCGAGGGTGTGTTTTAGTGGCTGTTTCAGGGGTAGTGACACCAATAACAACGACTTCATCACCATCAACACCAGGTGTTTTATCAACGATTGTAGATGGTTGGAAAAGACGAACACCATTGACATAGACGTTAGATGTGATGATTGGGAAATTAATCTGTTTGCTCAAACGGCGCAATTGGTCAAGTCCAAAGTCAAATTCATGGTTACCAACGGTCATAGCGTCATAGCCGACCGCATTCATGACTGTAGCCATATCCTCACCCTTAGAACTATTTGAAATAGGAAGACCTTGGAAAGAGTCTCCAGAATCAAAGACAAGTGTTGTTCCTTTTGAGCGATAATCATTGACGATGCCAGACAAGAGCGCATCACCAATAACACCATTTCGGTCATCCTCCACCATACGACCATGGACATCGTTGGTGTGAAGGACTGTGACCGTATCATTATTAGTACTTGTGCTAGCATTTGTCACTGTTTCTGTTGCTGGTGTAGCAGCTGCAGTTGATGTCGCTGTTTCACTTGCACTAGGAACTGCTGATACACTAGGTTCACTTGTTGGAGTTGCAAGTGTCGATGTTGCGCTAACAAGTGGAGCGGCAGACTCACTTGATGCAGTTGAGTCTGCTGTCGATGCTGCATTTGTAGTGGCTGGTGTAGCTACTACTTCTGTGCTTGGAGTTGTAGCATTTGCATTCGTTTCTACCTCGTCAGCTTGGACAGCATTTGCCAAGATTGCAGTTGAGACGAGTAAGGTTGAGAGAGTCGTTGCAACGACAGTTTTCTTCTTCATTCCAAAATACCTTTCTGATGTTAAATCGTTTTTATTATACCACATATTATAAGATTAGAATTAAATATTTTTCACTATTTGATTAGAAATTCAATCGTTATGTCTCAATAATTAGTAAGTTGCCAAGCGTTTTTCAAGATGATTTTGAAGCAATTCCAATGTGAAGCTCAAGGTCCAATAAATGAAGGCAATCAGGATATACATAGACATGTAGTCATACTCACGACCCCCGATAATCTTAGCATTTTGGAAAATGTCTGGTACTGTAATCATAGCAGCCAATGAAGAACTTTTAACCATATCTATGATGACATTTCCAAGTGGTGCTACTGCAATACGCATGGCCTGAGGTAAGATGATGTGACGAATAATAGACTTCTTTGGCAGTCCCAAGGAGCGAGCAGCTTCCCATTGTCCCTTATCTACAGCAGAAATAGATGAACGGAGAATCTCAGCCATATAGGCAGCACTTACACTGGAGAAACCGATAAAGGCACAAAGCAGAGCGGGCAACTGGACACCAACATGGGGACACCACGCATGATGGAAATGTAAATCCGGGCAGGGTATCTTAACCATGACTTTTGCGACATCCGCATAAAGGCAAGGAGAATCGCAAATAAGTTCCCAACGATAAAACTCAAAATGGAAATTCCTAAAGTGTAGGGCAATCCTGATAGAACGTAGGGAATACTTTTAAAAATCAGCTGAAAATCAATAATCATAAGTCTATCTTTCTAAACATTTCTTTAGCAAATAAGCGACCCTAATGGATCGCTTATATTATTCGACATCAGAGATATCAATATTAGTGTAGTTTACTTTAGTTTTCTTTGTAACATCTTGACCAGCAAAGAATTTCTTTGAAATCTTGGTAAGAGTACCGTCTTTTTTCATGTCTTTAATGGCTTTATTAACTTTTTCTTGAAGGACTTTATTCTTCAAAGAGAAAGTAAAGCTAGTTGAATATGGGTTACTGTAAATGCCATCGTTGATTTTTACAGGGTATTTATCTTTAACCGCAGCTACGGCCATCTTTTGCAAGTAGTAATCGTTGACAATAACGTCTGTACGACCATTTACCAAGTCTTGCATGTAAACATCGTTAGTAACATTGTCATAAACAACGAGTTCAGCCCCCATCTTCTTAGCAATCTTCATGTATTTGGTACTTGCGGCACCAGCTGCTTTTTTACCTTTGAGATCTTTCCATGAAGAGATGCCTGAGTTATCAGAGTCACGGACTACCATTGAAGTAAAGGAATACTTGTATGGTTCAGAACGCAAGAATTTTTTAACGTTCTTATTGTCATCTTCAAGTGAGTAGTTGGCAATGTCTACTTGACCACTATTTACAGCTGTAAGCATTCCGTCTACACCCATTTCAGTGAAATCAATCTTCAACTTGAGGCGTTTTCCAACTTCCTTAAGAATCTCAACATCGTAACCAGTCAAATTATTCTTGTCATCATGGTAAGTTTGTGGGTAGAGGGTTCCTGCAGTCGCAACCTTGATAGTCCCACGTTTTTCAATCTTTTCCCAGTTCTTCTCGCCTGAACTTTGTGACGAACAAGCGACCAAAAAGACCGCAGCCAATGCTAGGCTAATAACGGCGAAAAATTTCTTTTTCATCTATATCTTTCTCCTTAAAAATAAAAATTGAGGTAAGTTAAAAACTTATAATACAAGCCTACACTATTTGAAAGGGTTTTACAAAAAATTGAACTGAGAAAAAATTTTCTAACTAAAAATCGAAGCTTCTTCCATTTCTTGAGCAATTTGTACCAAAAGGTCTTCACGTCCCTTGGCAGCCGTCAGTTGAACGCCAAGCGCAAGTCCTTGCTCATCACGATAAACAGGCAAAGAAATTGAAGGTTGTCCGGTCAGGTTAGCCTGTTGCGTGAAAGGCGTCCAATCTAGACTATCCGCAAACATGTCCCAGATAAGCTCCTGTTGCTTTTCCCACTTGTAATCAGCTATGTGCTTAAGTTTCGTATTCAAGCTTTCTGAAAGAGCAAACTGCCCATGCTTAGGTGCCACATCCGCAACTGTAGGAGTCAGAAGAATATCGTAAGACTCATGAAAATTCGCCATCTGATGGCTATACTGGTCCCACTGAGCGAGGACTTGGGAGTAAACTTTAGCTGGAATCTTTTGTCCAGATTGAAAAATAGCCCAAGTCATCAATTCCATATCATCAAGCGTCATCTGACGGCCCAGAGCAGCTTCAATGCCATCGAACATGGCAGCCGTCTCAACGCTATTCATAACGTAATAAGACTGCATGGCCTCAATACCATTTAAGGGCTGTTCCGTCAATTCGTGGACTTGGTGTCCTAGCTTTTCCAGTGCTCTAACAGCTTTTTTAGTTGCCTTTATAGCAGATTCTGAAACCTTACCACCAATTGGAGAGACTGTCGAGAATGCAATTTTCAAAGGCTTAATTGGCTGGTCTAAAGCTTGCTTGCTTAGCTTGGGTAAGATAAATGGACTTTCCATCTGACAAGTCTGCATGTGGTAAAGCAACCGTTTAGTATCTTGAACAGTCTTTGTCAAAGCAAATTGGACAGAAGCTCCCTGCCATCCACGGAAAGAGTCAGGACCGACAGGAATACGTCCTCTAGTTGGCTTAAGACCGATGAGGCCGTTAAAGGAGGCTGGAATACGGATAGAGCCTCCACCATCACTAGCTGGAGCCAAAGGCGAAATGCCTGAATTTACAAGTGCAGCTGCACCACCACTCGACCCCCCAGCATTGCGTGTTACATCATCAGGAAGATTGACAGAACCATGAATCTTGGCATCACTAATATTTTTGAAACCAAACTCAGGCGTATTGGTACGCCCCAAGATGAGAAAGCCAAGGTCCTCCAGTTTCTTAACATAGTTATCCGTTTCCTTAGGTCGAAAGTCTGTAAATAAGCGAGAACCTGCAGTCGAAGGTTCACCAGCCTGATCTTGACCTAGGTCCTTGAGAAAAATTGGAACCCCAGCAAAAGGTTTATCTGAAAAACTTTTTGTATCCGCTTCTACCAAAGCTTTCTCATAGCGTTGACTGACGATAGCATTAATTTTGGGATTCGTCATCTCTGCTTCACGGATAGTGGTCTCTACTAATTCACGAGGACTGACTGTCTTATTTCGTACTGCTTCAGCCATTGCTGTCGCATCCGACCATTCATTTATTAACATCGCATACTCTCCCTACAGGTAATCTGTAATCAATTATACTAAAAAAAGCGAAACGCCTGAAACGTTCCGCCTGAAATCTGGGAATTAGTCTTGCCAAGTTTCTTGATTTTCTTTAAATTTTCTCAAAAGATTGAGTCCGTCTGCAGTGATGTATCCTTGAACCTTAGCAACTTTAATCAACTCACTGTAGTTTGAAAGAGTAACTAATTTAACACCGGCATCCGCAAAGTTTTTCTCAGCTTTTGGCAATTCGTAAGTAAAGATAGCCACAACACCGATAACATCAGCCCCTTCACGCTCTGCAGCTGCTACAGCATCAAGGACAGAGCCACCAGTTGAAATCAAATCTTCAACAACAACCATCTTTTCGCCCTTAACCACACGACCTTCGATTTGGTTACCAGCACCGTGATCTTTTGGTTTGCTACGAATATAGGCAAATGGAAGGTTCATCTTGTCAGCGATGATAGCACCGTGAGGAATACCAGCAGTTGCAGTACCAGCAATCACTTCTACTTCTGGAAATTCTTCCTTAATCTTTTCCACAAAACCATTTTCAATCAAGGTACGTGTTTCAGGGTAAGACAAGGTAATACGGTTATCCGTATAGATTGGTGATTTAATACCAGACGCCCATGTAAATGGCTCTTCAGGTTTAAGGTAAACCGCTTTGATATCTAGCAAGTCTGAAGCGATTTGTGATGCTAATGTCATAATTATTATCCTCCGTAAAGCGTTTTCTACTCTTTATTATAACCTAATTCAATCTATTTTCCTATGAAATAAGGTCTTTTTGAAAATTTATTGACCGTTCCATTGGGCCTTGATGTCGTGATAAGCTGCCACTGGATCATCAGCTTGCGTAATTGGACGACCAACAACAATGTAATCTGAACCAATTTGGCGAGCATCGGCAGGTGTCATAACACGTTTTTGGTCACCAACCGCTGCTCCTGCTGGGCGAATACCAGGTGTCAAACAAACGAAATCTTCATTTGTTGCTTCTTTGATTTTGGCGACTTCGTGTGCTGAGCAAACAACACCATCAAGACCTGCTTCAGCCGTCTTCTTAGCATAATGAATCACTGATTCTTGAAGTGTCGTTTGGATATTTTGGAAATCACGCATTTGTTCCTCAGAGGTAGAGGTCAACTGTGTCACTGCAATCAAGATTGGACCATCTCCCAAACCTTCACGCGCAGCCTTCATCATTTCCACACCACCAGCCGCATGCACATTAGTCATATCAACGCCAAGATTAGACAAAACACGCATGGCTGATTTGACAGTATTTGGAATATCGTGCAGCTTAAGGTCAAGGAAAACACTATGGCCAAGCTCTTTAACATAGCGAACAATCTCTGGACCAGCCGCATAGTAAAGTTCCATACCAATCTTCACATAGAGCTTTTCATCAGCAGGAAACTTAGCAAGGAATGCCTTGACATCCTCAAAAGTAGGGAAATCAAGGGCAATAACAGGACGATTTTCTCTCATTTCTTATATCCTTTCACACAAAAAACCTCCGCCAGTCAGCGAAGGTTGCACGAAAACAGGGCAGTCCCTACCCTTTAGTGATGCCGTAGCATCTCAGTACACCTTTCTCGCCTCTCTGGACTCGATTAAAGGTTCAGTTTAATTTGTTCTATTATAGCGCTTTTATATGGGATTGTCAAACGGGGATGAAAGTAATTATACCTTTGTTAAATTCCTTAAAAATGCTATTTATCTTCTATTTCCCCAACAAGTCTGTTCGAACTTCTTTACGTAAGTCTTCGAGTGTTGTGATGCCATACTTGTCCATGACTTCAGGGAGTCGGTCAATGATTTTAGGGCAGGCATATGGATCTGCGAAGTTGGCTGTTCCGACACCGATGGCTGAGGCACCAGCGATAAACATTTCGATAGCCGCTTCGGCACTGTCGACGCCACCCATACCGATGATTGGAAGGTCTGATGCTAGAGCAACTTGACGGATGAGTTTAAGGGCTACTGGGAAGACAGCTGGCCCTGACATGCCACCTTGACCGTTGGCAATAATTGGTTTGCGAGTAGCCAAGTCATAGCGTGTACCGACCAAGGTGTTAATCATGGTAAAACCAGTCGCACCGGCATCTTCGACTGCTTTGGCGACACTCGTGATGTCAGCCACACTCGGTGTCAGTTTGACATAGACGGGCACATCAGAGTGAGAGACACTGGCTTTTACTGCCGCATAGGCAAGCTCTGGGACTTGTCCGATGAGGAGTCCGTTATTCCCATGGTCCACGTTTGGACAGGAGATATTGAGCTCGATAGCCTTGACGTTGCTGGCTTTGGAAATCTTGTGAGAGACTTCTGCATATTCTTCGTTTGAAAATCCAGCTACATTTGCAATGATGGGAAGCTCTGGATAATGCTCCTGCAACCAAGGGAGTTTTTCAGACAAGACAGCATCTACACCTGGATTTTGCAGTCCAATGGCATTAAGCATGCCTGATGGTGTCTCTGCCACACGGGGCGTTGGGTTACCAAAACGAGGGTTAGCAGTCGTTGCCTTAATCATGATGGACCCAAGTTTGTCCAAATCATAATACTTGGCATACTCTTGACCAAAACCAAAGCAACCTGAGGCTGGGATAATAGGATTTTTCAAGTCGAGCCCTGGAAGGCTAATAGCTAAACGATTTTCCGATTTAATCTCTGACATGGTAACCTCCTAGACGATGACTTTTCCGGTTGGGAAGACTGGCCCTTCCTCGCAAACACGAAGATTTTTGGCATCTGATTCTCCTTTTACGTGGACCACACAGGCATAGCAAGCACCCATACCACAAGCCATACGAGCTTCCATAGAAACATAGGCATGAGGATGATTTTCAAACTTGCTATCGACATATTTAAGCATACCTGGCGCTCCGCAACTGTAAACGGCATCTGGAGTCCAGTCGAAACCATCAATAACCGTCGAAACGTAACCCTTGATACCGTATGAACCGTCATCGGTTGTCACATAGACATCACCGCAAGCTTTGAGCTTGTCCTCCAAGATGACGGCATCCTTATTAGCAAAACCAATCACAGACACGACTTCTACACCCTTAGCCTTCAACTGTTTAGCCGTCTCAACCAAAGGTGGCACACCAATACCACCACCAACAAGGAGGGCTTTCTGCCCAACATCGACAACGGAAATATCAAAACCATTTCCCTGAGGCCCCATGGTATCAATTGTTTGACCAGCTACCATCTTAGACAGAATGGCTGTCCCCTCACGTTCCACACGATAGACAATAGTCGCCTCTTTCTTGTCGTAGTCAATCTCTGAGATAGAAATCGGACGACGAAGGAGCTTACTTGGGTCTGGCACCTTGAGGTGGACGAACTGTCCAATCTGCATATCCGCAACCATCTCTCCCTTAAGCACCATCTCGAAAATACGAGGTGCAATCTCACGCTGACTCACAATGGTTAAATCTTCAACTAAAATCATGACAACCCTTTCTAAACTGTAAAATGTCATCAAAAAAACCTCGCCACATGGCAAGGTCGCACAAAAAATCACAGGAGAACCCTGCTGTTTCAAACTGTCCGACCTTTTAAGTCTCTCTGGACTCATTTAAAGGTTATTTTGTGATAATTATAACCGTTTTCATAACAGATGTCAAAGGAGAAAAGAAAAAACCAAAGCTTATAAAATTAAGCTAAGGTCTCTCTAATCTATGCTTAGGGCATTTGTTTGATAAGTGCTCTATCATCTCATAGGGAACATAAATTGTCAACATTCCTGACAAGAGGTGCTAGAGTTCTTGAACAAGAGCCATAAAAAACATTATTTAAACAATCTGTCGTAAACCATGGTATGAGCTAACTGCTGACCATCGCCACCCAGCAAATCAACCAAGGAATAGGCAAATGCCAATGCTGTGCCAGCACCACGGCTAGTGATGATATTGCCATCAACAACTACCAAGTCCGTTTGATGCTCACCAGCTGTAATTTGTTCCTCTACACCTGGAAAACAAGTGAATTTACGACCTTCAAGCAAGCCTGCACGGTTCAAAACAATCGGTGCGGCACAGATAGCAGCAATATATTTTCCTACTTTATTTCTTGCTTGGAGAGAGGCAATCAAGCCTTCGTGATCACGCAAGTTAGTGGAACCAGGCATGCCTCCAGGGAGAACCACCAAATCATACGCATCAAGATTACCGTCAAATACGCCATCCATGGCTACTTGAATCCCATGTGAACCCGTTACTGACGAACTTTCAAGTCCAATCATGCTACAGTCAAATCCTGCTCGACGGAAGACATCCACTGGGCTCAAGGCTTCAATTTCTTCAAAGCCTTCTGCAAATACTACTGCTACTTTTGTCATGATATACCTCCAATTTAGTTATCACTAGCTTATATTTCACCTTAAATTATAGCAGTTTTAAAAGCAGGAAACAAACCATAACAATACGCTTAAATAAGGAAAAAAGACAGCACAAGGACTGTCTTTGTCATTTTATCTAAACAAACTTGCTAGGATCCACAAGAGATAAATATGGGTTGGGTAGAAAATATAGAAGAACTTCTTATTACCACTACCACGTTCACCATTGTAGAAATACATAGGAATTGCCGCAAAAACCATCATCCACTGAACGCCTGTCGGGTCAAAAAGATGGGCAATCACTGAAATAACAACCAAGACAATGATTTGAGCCATGCGATTGGTACGGAAAATATAGAAGAGCAAACCAAGGATAACCATAACAAAGCCACCCTCAACCATGATAACGCTTGGAACCAGTGACAAGAGAAAAGCCACACTATGGGCCACAAATGGATTTCCATTAGGTGTTTCAAAAATCCCTCCTAGTACAGCAACTGGAATCGCTGAAAGGATTGGCAAGAGAAAGACACCCATTCCCTGAATCAATTCCCTATAAGACTTGTCACGAAGGCCCTTAAACAATAAATCCCAAGAGTAAATAAAAATCCCAGTAATAAAGAAAGTTGAGAAGGCATTATTGGTTAAACCGATACTACCATTATGAAAAATACTACCAATGATGGCGTTGCCAATGATCATAAACCAACTCATGTAAAGCAACCGCCTGAGAAAAGCCATACGATCGTGTGTATAGTGAAAACTATCAGCAGCAAGAAAGAGGAAAATCGGGAAAGCCAGGCGTCCCAACATCGTCAACCATATAGGTGCCCCCATACTCCCGAACATCTGATAGATTTGGTCCAAAAACATAAGTGCAACAGCTAGGTATTTTAAATTAGTCGCATTGCTAATCTTTTTAATATCGTTCATTTAATGCTCCTTTAATTTTCAGCATATTAAATGATACCATAAGTTAGAAGTAAATTCAAAGGTATATATGATGAAATTTGATATTAATTTTAGCTGTTACAGTCCTACAATTTTTCATGATAATTTATACGTCATTAAAATAATTAGTTTTAATACGTCTCCCTCCCCAAGCATTTCTACTCCCTTTATGCTATAATGGTTAGGCAATATTTACGCTCATAACGTATTCAAATTGTTTAAAAATATCTAACTAAGCTAATAAGCTCTGCAAATTTTCGAAATAACTTTTTTGGAGAGCAGAGCGAGCAATTAACCGAGACTTTCCGCCGTGTTAAAAGCGCCTGAAACCTTTTAGTTTCAGGCGCTCGGAATTTTTGAGAGTAAAACAGTTCGGGGAACTGTTTTAGCCTGAGCCTAAAAATGAAAAAGCGAAGGGGCTCAAAAACAATTGAACACGGGCTGCGAATTGTGTCAAAAAGACAAGTTCACCTAGAATCTAAAGATTCTGCGTCAAACTTCCTATTTTGACTTTATCCGCAGACGCCCTTTGTATCTTAATTAGTCATGGAACTTTGTAAAAGTTCGCTGACGTCCGCCAACACCTAAGGAAAGTCTCACAAAGTATTTTATTTTTAAAATAAAACAATTATTATCACTAAAAAGAAAGGAAGTACATCATGTCTTTTGACGGCTTTTTTCTTCATCATATGACAGCTGAGCTACGTGAGCAGGTGCTTTACGGGCGTATCCAGAAAGTTAATCAGCCTTTTGAGCGTGAGTTGGTCCTAACCATTCGTAACAATCGTCAGAATTACAAGCTTCTGCTTTCGGCTCACCCTGTCTTTGGTCGTATTCAGACCACCAAGGCCGAGCTACCAAATCCACAGAATCCAAATACCTATACCATGATTATGAGGAAATACCTTCAGGGAGCAGTTATCGAGGATATCCAGCAGCTAGAAAATGACCGTGTTCTGGAGATTTCCGTATCAAACAAAAACGAAATCGGTGACAGCGTCAAGGTTACTCTGGTCATGGAAATCATGGGGAAACACTCCAACATTATCCTGATTGATAAAAACGAGAGCAAAATCATCGAGTCTATCAAGCATGTTGGTTTCTCCCAAAATAGTTACCGTACTATTCTGCCAGGATCAACCTACATCGCACCGCCTAAGACAGACGCTAAGAATCCTTTCGACCTTCCAGATGAAAAGCTCTTTGAAATCTTGCAGACGGAGGATTTGTCGGCTAGAAACCTTCAAAAACTTTTCCAAGGTTTGGGGCGTGACACGGCCAATGAAGTATCAGCTTTACTTGAGACAGATAAGCTCAAGAATTTCCGTGCCTTCTTCAATCGTGAAGTAGAGCCAAACTTAACGGCAAGAGCATTTTCAGCTGTAAGATTCTCTGATAGTCAGTACCAACCTGAGTTTGAAACCTTGTCTGCCCTTTTGGACTACTACTATTTGGACAAGGCGGCGCGTGATCGTGTGGCTCAACAAGCTAGTGATTTGATCCACCGTGTGCAAAATGAACTGGAAAAAAACAAGAAGAAACTTGTTAAACAGGAAAAAGAGCTTGCGGCGACTGAAAATGCTGAGGAGTTCCGTCAAAAAGGGGAACTGTTGACCACCTACCTCAGCATGGTGCCAAATGACAAGGATAGTGTCGAGCTGGACAACTACTACACTGGTGAAAAGATTACTATTCCTCTAAATGTGGCTCTGACTCCTAACCAAAATGCGCAACGTTACTTCAAGAAATACCAGAAACTCAAGGAAGCTGTTAAGCACTTGACTGGATTGATTGAGGAAACCAAGCAGACCATTGATTATTTGGAAAGTGTCGAATTCAGCCTTTCTCAAGCCAATATGGATGAAATCGGAGATATTCGTGAGGAGCTTGTTCAAGCTGGCTTTATGAAGCGTCGTTCAACTGACAAGCGCCAGAAACGCAAGAAACCTGAACAATATCTGGCTTCTGATGGCAAGACCATTATCATGGTTGGTCGTAACAACCTGCAAAATGAAGAGTTGACCTTCAAGATGGCTAAAAAGGGTGAGCTCTGGTTCCACGCCAAGGATATTCCTGGTAGTCACGTGGTCATCAAGGATAATCTTAACCCAACTGACGAGGTCAAAACGGATGCAGCTGAATTGGCTGCCTACTACTCTAAGGCTCGTCTGTCAAACTTGGTTCAAGTGGATATGATTGATGTAAAGAAGCTTAATAAACCAACGGCCGGTAAACCTGGATTTGTAACTTATACTGGACAAAAGACCTTACGTGTCACACCGACTGAAGAAAAAATTGATAGCATGCGGATGAAGTAAATTGTTCGTCTCACTACCACCAGTTCAACTATCTGGTGGTTTTTTATTATTCTTGTCTCAAGAGCAAGAAGTTGCTTAAACATTACTTCATAAAAAGGAGTGAGACAGAATCAATCATTCTATCTCACTCCTATTGGTTTGCAGTCACACATTAAGGACATTTTTGTGATTTATGAGTGACAAATATTTATTTCAAGGCATTGCCTTAAGGTGACATACTTAAGCCCTTGCTTTTATTTATCTGAAGAAGGTGTGGTTTCTTTAAGTGGGGCCTCTATCAATTGGAAGTCTGCTTTCTCAGCAGGTTCCGTGTCTCCATCGGACTCTTGAATCACATATGGTTTGAAAGCCTCATACTTAGACCAAAATTCATCTTCGTCATAACTATGACCGTCAACACTATATGTCACCTCAGAAACTTTCGTTGATTCGCTTGGGGAATAAACAGTATAATCAAGAAGCTTATCTAGTCCCGTTCGTGAATAATTGATACGGTAAGTCATTTCAGATGAAATATAGGCACTGGAACCCCAGTGAACTTGCAAGGTTCCGTCTTTAAAAATCGTAAGGCCAGGTCGGAGACCGAACGGAATTTTATTATCAAAGAGATTGACAGCCTTCTTACCGTCAAATGTGTAGACGACGTAGACGGAGTTATCTTGACTACCAATCAGTAATTCATCAACACCATCATCATTCAGGTCAGTTACCAAATAGTTGACCTTGTTATTATTGAAATTTTTTAGGACCATTACGGGATCGTAATCGACACCTGAACCTTGTTGGTAATTGGAATCACTGACTTTCAAGACATAATCCTTCACGATTTCCTTGTAAGCTGAATGAGCCGTTTCGTTTATGTTAGTTCCTTTAAAGATATTTGAATCCTTTTGAGAAAGTTTAAAGTTTTCAAGGTCATCCACTAGGGGCTGGTGTTTGTCTTCAAGATCAACATCATAAGCCTTTTTAAAATCATAAAGTTTCGTTCTGGTTGAATCTTTTCCATCTTTCAAGAGACAGACACCTGTTTTGAGGTTATAAACCACATAGAGTTGGCAATCATTTTTCAAACAAGGACAAACAATCGTTAGTTTAATGACATGTCCTTCTTGTCTCATATCCTTGTAGAGAAAGGCCTCATAAGAATAGCCCGTGGCAATAGCGATACGAATAAGCAATTCTTGAAGACTAGGATTCTGACCGATGTTCTGATAACGTTTCAGACTTGCTAAGAGATTATCTTTAGTGTTATCAGAGACCAACCAAGCTGGTTTATCATCCGATTGTAGGGCATCTCCGAGTTTACTATCTTCCGTCGATGCGATGAAATAATAGCAAAGCATCCGAATATAGTTTAAAGCTTCCTTTTCTTTAGTTGATGGCGAGCCTAAGAGATGTTCAACCGCAAAACTATTAGTATAGATAAGCTTAACTTGCTTCAAGTCCTTATCCTGGATAGCTTTTAAAAGTTTATTATATAGGGCAGCTATGATTTCATGATAGCCATTTTTCTCACTATAGTCCTGTTTGTCTAGGGCAAGAATCTCATCCCTACTTAAGACTTTGTCCAACTTAGACAAGACTTCTGACCAATCAGAGGTCAGCAAACTTTGATCTAATTGATTCACACTTTGTTTAGACTTTGCGGTATCTGTATAAGAAAATTCTTTCAACCAGTTAATGATATCTGATTTTAAGCCATCACTTAGTGTTATGCCATAGCCGTCACAGGCCTTCTTTAATATATCTTGTAACCAACTATCGTCAATCTTTTCTTTGTCAGTTACCTTTTTAATAATCTGCTTCTTGAGTTCGGCTAAAAATCTATTGGCATCATCGTCTGAGAGATGAGATTCTTCTTTGATTTTATCAATAAGACCAATTTCGTCTTGACTGGTTTTGATAGTTTTTTTGTCTACCGAAAAGCCAACCTTGTCAAGCAGAGCATAGACACCAGCTAAGGCTCCCTCCCCACTTACTTCATTGACTGAAGCAATGCGGATAAGAACATCGGATACGCCAGATGTAATAGCTGCATTTTGATATGTTGTTGAGGAAACTTTGGTAATTTTTGTTGGTGTCACAATCTCAACCTGAACACCAGAACCTTCGGACAATGGTTTAATATAAGCACTTGAATAAACCTTGGAATTGGTATCAACATCGTCCAAGTATTTGGCAATGGTCTTACCATCAACGTCTATCACCTGATCTTCAGCGATATTGGTATCACCCAACAGTCGCTTGGTATCCGCTTTTTCCGATGAGGATAGGGAAGAACCTAATGACATCAAAGGCTGTGTCAGAACTTTTTTAAGATTTTTTTCTTTCTTACTATCTATTTGCTTATTCTTATTGGATAAGGCAGTTAGATTAGGTGATTTTTGGGAAGAGGAGGTCTCTGATTTTGTGATGTTATTAGCAAAAACAAGACCATTTGGGGATATAAAAGGGGAAGCAAGTGGTTGAACTGTTAAAAGAAGGATAAGACTTGCTACTAACCCATTAAACAATTTCTTTTTCATAGGATTTCCTGATATGTTCTCGTATTAAAGGTTATCAAAGCTAATGATATAGAATGACGAACCGTGCTTTTTACAAACATAATGACGGGTTTTTGATGAGGTTGCCGGAGCCTTGCCGTCTGTAAAGTAAGTCGTCGTCGTAAAATCTATGGTAAAGGTTACCTGATCACCATTTTCTTTAATGTCATAGATATTATCAGTCTTTGACTCAAAGTGATCATAGTGGTCAGGATTTTGTAAGTAGATATCAATAATACTCTTATAAGTAGAGTTATCTTTAGACTCAAAGTATGGATAAACATAATCTGATGATTCTTTAATGGTACGATTGATGTCACTTCTAAAGTTAGTCATAAAGGTCTCAATATTCTTCTTGGTATCTTGCTCACTAGAAGTATTTTGCGAAGAAGAGTTGCTTGAAGAATTATTTGATGAGGATTTCGAAGATGCTTTACCATCAGAGCCTAGATTTGAGACAACGAAATAATGATAGGAAGTCCCTGTAACTGTTAAGCCCAGTTCACTGGCCTTGTCTTCATCTAAGGTTATCTCAACATCAACAGTGTCCCCATCTGATAGTCCAGTTTCCTTAGAAACGGTAATTTGGGGATTTTCCAAAAATTTCTTTATCTCACTGCTACTACTTGATACACTTGGGGTCGCATCGATATGTACACTGGCAACCCCCGAGCCATTTTCACCATCAACGTTCAAACTAACTTCGTATTGAGACAAATCAACTGTTTGACCATCATAGTAAGAGCTGCCATGAGAATAGTCATTGTTGTTATTGAAATTATTGACATTAAGTACCAAAATGAGAGGTATAACAATCCCTAAAAAGATTAAACAACCTCCAAAAAAGCCTCCCAATGATTTTCTTTGAGGGAATTCTAAATTAGGCAGTGCTGGTGACTGAGCACGATTTCTATAGAAGAATGACTCACCATTTTGAAGGAAATGATCTGACTTCTGACAAAGCGCATAGAGTGAAAAAATCGAACTAATAATATTTACAAAAGGAACCAAAGTAAAGAGATAAAGTACAAAAATTCCTCGTCCACGCAACCCTGCATCCCTCAATCTTCTCGTTTTAAGCGTCAATCCTGGCAATATTAGAACCAAATAGGGTAACCAAAGAATACTATAAATTGAAAGACCTAATAAGGGATTAAAAAACAAATAATCAAGCAAGTAGATATTGGTCTTATTAATGAGTAAAAAGCTGAGAATAGCGTAAAAACTTCCCCAAGCCACTAAATTAAAGAATACGACTGACCAATAACCTTTTCGAGACGTAAAGCCATTAAAAGACCAGTAACCTCTGAAATAATCAGCAAGTGCTCTCCCAAAGGTAATCTCTTGTCCACGTTGATCGATGAGAAAAGGGGAGGCATATTGATCTTGCGAAGTATTGTAATAATTAGGAATTGCTTCTCCTTGATAATCTTGTTTAGGACTAGGACCTTCTCCTCCCATGTTTGTCTGCGTATTATAATAGTTTGGAGTTGCTGCTTCCTGATAATCCTGTTTAGGACCTTCTCCTACTATGTTTGTTTGCTCATGCAAGTGTTCTGATGCAAACCGATCGTTAAAATCAGATGTCTCTGCTACATCATACTGCTCTACGCCTGGTGCCACTTGAGGCGAATTTTGCCCTTGAACGCTTTGATCTGTATTATCTGGACCACTATCAAATTTACCAGCATTTTTTGCTTCGAGATACTCATCAGCATTCGGCTTTCGCCCATGAAGGAGTTCAAAATAATCAATCCAATCGTCTCTTTTACTCATAACACTAAAATAACCTTTCTAAATTTTCAATTATACCCATGTCTATTCTAATTGTTTATTTACCTTCGTCGGCTGTCAACAAGCCTACCCTATCTTCATGACGAGGTCACTCCTTATCATTAGCGACATCAAAGTTTTTCACGTCTGTCGGTGTGCTGCTCCTCTTGTTTACGATGTGCAGTGGCATTCATCATACTGTCTTCAATACTATCCTTAACTTTGAAAACACCAACCTCTATCAAGTGTATTACAAAATAAATACCCACTACGATAGCTACAAAAATTAAAAAAAATGAAATTTCCATGTTATCCTACTTTCTTGAAGATGTATAGTCGATTACCTTACGTTCGACCTCAACATTATCATCTAATTGCTTTAAAATATTTTCGATACGAGTCAATATAAAATTGTAAACGAACTCTGTCTCTTTAAAGCTTTGTTTCTTCAACGTTTCCAACGAAAATTGATAGACGTATTCACCATTATATTCACCCAAACTTTTAAAAGAGAAAATAGCTTTCTTACCCATGTATTTAACGGTGATAATAATAAGGTCAGAATAAAATTCTTGCTCAACTTTTGTAGCGTTTTGAAAGGGACCGCCAGGTGTTTTGGGTAGGACAAAGGGCTTCTCAACTAATTTCTCAGAAATTGCATTTAAGGATGTGATTTTTCTTGAATAAAAAGAATGGGTTTGTTGCATGAATAATTGTGAATCACGTTGTTTAATGACTCCCTTCTCAATCAAAGCATTCTTAAATAGTGTATCTGCTGGTCTAACCGCATAAAAATAGAAAAGAGGAAAAAGCACCAAAGACACTATCATTCCAATCCAAGTTTCGTAGTACATTTATTTCTCCCCTTTCTTGAGATAAGTCACATAAACTCTGTTTTGAAAGTCTTGATCCTCATGCAACACAAAGGCAGCGACTCCCATAACAAAAACAGAAATCCCCATTGGCAATAAATTTTTATAACGCTCATTTGCGACATTTTTATTGATCTGTTTATAGAATTCTCTAGTCGTGTCGAAACTGCTGGAGCCATAATAGTCGGTACTGTATTTTGTAGGTAGAAAAACACTTCCCGATTCGTAGATATAACCGTTAGCATTTGTACCCTCTGCTGGTTTCAAACCGAAAAAGACAAAGAAGAGATTGGCAATCAGCATAAGAGCCAACAAAGCCTTATGTTTGGTGGTGATATTAGACCAGAATGAGTCCGTCATCGCATAAGTATTTAGAGGTGCTGTTTGTCCTGTATTAGTATAGTTAGTCTGAGAATAAGGACTTGATGGCCTTGTAAAATAAGGATCTAACTGGCTTGTCCCAGACCATTGAGGTGTATCTTGTGAAGGTGATATTGGTCCACTGCTGAATGGATGCGTTTGTGGATTCGAATTGACATCACTTTGGGATTGGTTATTAGCAATGGACTGATCGACTTGATAACCAAAACCAAAGTTTTGCTGATTAAGGCCTGTATTGATAGGTTGAGTACTTACAGTCTGATGTACAGGATTTGTAGTTGGCTGTGGAGCTGGCTGTTTCAGTGCTTCAACTCCTTCAAAAAACTCTTCAAAGCTAGGCTTACGACCATGATTTAATTCAAAATTCTTCACCCAGTTTTCTCTTACTTGTTTTGGAGATTGAGGCATCTCTTGTTGAGGACTCGTTATGTTTTCCTCTTTTTCTGTCACTTTCTCTTTTTCAAAAAATCCTGATGCCTTGGCTTTACTGAATTCTTCTAGAGTGGGCTTTCTACCATTGACAGCTTCGAAGTACTCAAACCATTCTTGCTTTTCCATAATAATTTCTCCTAATAACCAGATTGAGGTGAAGACAGATTATCTTATTGCTTTTTCACCTCATTGTTCAGCAAAATGAAGCTATGATATATCGTGTGACAATAGCTTTCGTTAGAGTATACTGATATTATCAAATAATTCATAGCATATACTTTTAAACTTTTAGAATTATTATAACTAATTCCTCAGAATCAAACGTAAAAAAGCAAAAATATTTTCATATTGCTGGATTCTAAGAATATAGATATTTTTTTGAAAATATTTTTTCCTTATTAATAATTGTAGATTTTTGGTATATAATAGACTTAGAAGATTTAAAAGGAAATTTAAGTTATGGAAAATCGTTCTTGCTATGGTCAAGCCTTCAGGCAATTGCGTTTAGATCGGGGATACAGTTTAAAAGAAGCTGCTGGGAATATTATTTCTCCCCAAATGCTTGGGGTTTTTGAGCATGGAAAATCTGGTATTAGTCTTAATAACTTTGGTCGTCTCCTAATTCGTATAGGAGCCACTTGGAATGACTTCTTCCGCTACTACAATGGGGAGTCTATCTTAAAAGAACTGTCTTTATCGGACGAAATTTTAGTCAAGATTAACAATGGTCATTATTATGATGGCTTTAAATTAGTCGAATCTTCTTTTGAAGGTGATTATTCAGATAATCCCATTCTCGAAACTGTCTATAAACTATCCTACCAAAGTTATTTTCAAACACTGAGCCTAACCTCCAAACTTACGGATGACGAATTAGAAATTGTTTTAAACTATTTAAATCGTATTGATACATGGGGGATTTTTGAGTATTCAGTACTTAGCTATATATTAGCTGATTGCCCTTATGAAATGGTCAAGTATCGTTCTGGCAAGATTTTAGATGCTATGGCTAACAATAAAAAAAGTTTTCTATCTTCCAAAAAAGAAGATATCGCTATTTTGATACATATGATTGGCTATTTTTCGAGAAAGGCCTATTTCAAGGATGCCAATAAATTAATCGCTGAATTAGAAAACATCCTTAAATCCCCTTCTTACAACCATCTCTATACTGAAAAATTTAATTTTAAGTTTTATCAAGCCATGAACTTCTTACGACAAAATAATCCCAAGGGACTTGAGATCGCAAGAGATTGTATTCATTTTTTAGAAGCCTTCGAGGCTTTAGACAACTCTAATGCTTCAGCCATTGACAAGAATAAAATTTTAAGTGCTGTTTCTGTTTTAAATAAAACTGGTATCCCTTTTAAAGAAAGCTAAGTTTATATCAATTAAAAGCACTAGAAGATATTTGGAGCCAGCATTTATCGAAGTTTTGCCTTCAAAATTAAGACCGGTTTTCGGTCTTTTTCATTTTTAAAGCGCTGACTATTACTAATCTTAAGCAAAAACTGTTTTATTTCTTGTAAGCACCCTCTATTTCTTCTTGATTTCATGACATTTTTCTAAGGACTATGTTAAACTATAAAGGTAATTACCTATATAAAGGAGACTTTCAGTATGAAGACTCTTATGTCATATACGAGCTCTGTTTTAGAATGGTTAGGTCGTTACGTGGGGCTCGTCTTATTCGGGGTGTTATTTGTGACAGCCATGATTATTCGGACCACTATGATGACCGGCTATTTTGAATGGGCAGAGATTAGTAGCGTTCCTTGGTATGTTTATGTTTCAGGTGGGGTCATCCTGCTTTTGACACTTCTCTGGCGCAAAATCTTAAACGAACTGACAACAAAGCAGATTTTCATCTTTTTTTCCGTTTGCTTTATGATTTTTGGCCTACTTTTGATTTTTCTGACGAGTTTTGCTGGGCGAGACGATGCAGGTACTGTTTTCCGAGGGGCAGTTCAGTTCAACGCTGGCAACTTTTCCTTGATAAAACCTGGGGCTTACTTCTACCGTTATCCCCACCAGTTAGGCATGCTTAGCTTTGAAAGGCTTATTCTATACCTGATTCCTCTACCTGTTATCTCGGTTTTCTATGTGCTCAATCTGGCTATGGTCATTGGGATGAACTATGCTACTTGGAAAATCACAGAGGTACTTTTTAACAGAGCTCATATCAGTCGTTTGGCTGTCATCATGAGTTTTGGTTTTTTACCTCTAGTTTTCAACATTATGTTTGCTTACGGGCTCATGTATGGCTTGTTCTTTTCAAGTTTCGCTATTCTATTTTTCTTACGCTATTTGAGGCATGGTAAGGCTAGAAATGCTATAGTTTCGGTAATCATGCTAACCTTGGCTTACTGGGTGCGAAGTAATAATATTATTCTCATACTTGCATTGACTGGTATTCTAATACTGTTGATACTTAGAGAAAAACGATACACTTATTTACTGTTGATACTAGCCTTCTTCGTTTTTCCAATGACTATGCATAAGGCGACAACTAGCTATTATGAAATAACTACCCATCAAAAAATTTCTGGAACACCTCAAATTGCTTGGTTAGCCATGGGCTTGCAGGATGAGCCAGACTCAAAACGTATGCCAGGCTGGTACACCGGCTATGTTAGAAAAATCTATACCAAGAAAAAGGGAAATATTGATAAGATTGAGAAAAGTGCAAATCACCTCTTTG
Organism: Streptococcus sp. C150; assembly: GCF_000187445.1. NCBI lineage: Bacteria > Bacillati > Bacillota > Bacilli > Lactobacillales > Streptococcaceae > Streptococcus > Streptococcus sp. C150. The sequence goes on from NZ_GL698449.1 coordinate 764,593, forward strand.
ATAAGCGGGTGCAATATTTCTTAGAACATCCAGATGAAGCGAGTTGGTTCTTCAGCACTAAATTTATCAGTTCCTGGACTGAAGGGAGTTTTCAATCCATCTGGAATGGGCCTAGTAAAGACAAGTATCAACCCTTGTGGAATCGCTTTGCGACTTCTATTTATCATGATGGAACTCTACATCTCTTTTTCGTAACCTATATGCAAGGTTACCTTTTAGTGCTCTACTTGGGCGGTGTGTTCTATTATGCCTTTGCCTATAAACGAATGGGAGATGGGGCAACACTAGGACTTTATGCCTTCCTTTATCTCTTTGGAGGCATCCTCTTTCATCTGATTTCAGAGACCAAGAGTCAGTACACCCTGCCTTATATTTACTTACAACTTCCGATGATTGCGGTGGGTTATAGTCATATGTCACAAAAGCTCAGTCGCTTCCTAAAGGCTATGAAAAAGTCATCCTAGGATGGCTTTTTTAGATTGTCTCACACTTGCTATCTTGTTATAATAGTTCTATGAAAAATTCGTCTGTTGACTTGTTGCGAGGCCCTATTTTGAGGTCTCTTTTAATCTTTGTCTTGCCTATCTTAGTGTCCAATATTTTCCAACAACTCTACAATACAGCCGATGTTATGATTGTGGGGCGTTTTCTTGGTCCAGATGCCTTGGCGGCTGTAGGTGCTTCTACTGCTATCTTTGATTTGGTTATCGGATTTGCCCTTGGACTCGGTAATGGTATGGGTGTTGTTATCTCACGTTACTATGGGGCGCAAGACTTTAGGAAACTTCGTCAGTCTGTTGCGGCTACATTTGTTATTGCTCTTGGATTGAGTATCTCAGTTATGCTACTAGGACATTTTGGTCTCTACCCCTTATTGAGCTTTTTAGGAACTCCTAAATCGATTATCAATCAATCCCATCAATACATTTCCATGATTGTTTCCGGTGTGGGCGTTACCATGGGCTATAATCTTTGCGCTGGGCTTTTAAGAGCTGTTGGTGATAGTCTAGCTGCCCTTTATTTTCTGATTTTTTCAGCCTTTGTCAATATTCTCTTAGACCTCTTCTTTATCACCCAGCTCCATCTTGGTGTTCAGTCTGCTGGTTTGGCAACGATTATTTCACAAGGGCTTTCAGCTATCCTCTGTCTATTCTACATCAAGAAACGGGTGGGCTTTCTACTTCCTAGCAAGTCTGATTTTGTTTTTGATTCAAGTCTTTATCTAGACCTTTTTGGTCAGGGTATGGCAATGGGACTGATGAATTCCATTGTATCTATCGGGACGGTCACCTTGCAATATGCCATTAACGGCTTTGGTCCTCTTATCATTAGTGCTCAGGTGGCAGCAAGACGCATCATGTCTTTCGCTGTTCTCCCTTTGACCTCTCTTGCTGCTGGTGTAACGACTTTTACCTCGCAAAATTTCGGGGCCAAACAGTTTGAACGTATTCTAGCAGGGCTGAAACAATCTTGCCTCGTCTCCATAACTTGGTCCCTAATGACTTGTGCCATCCTCTATATGGCTAGTCCATTTCTAGCAGAACTTATCTCTGGCTCAAACGAGGCTATTATTATTGAAAATGCCAGTCGCTATCTGCGTATCAGCTCACTCTTTTATCCCATTTTAGGGATGCTTTTCATTTTTAGAAATTGCTTGCAGGGACTAGGAAAAAAATTAACGCCTTTGACATCTAGTTTCATTGAGCTTTTTGGTAAAATTCTCTTTGTCATTTTAGTTATTCCATATTTGGGTTACCTTGGCGTTATCTTATGTGAGCCCTTAATTTGGATTCCCATGACCATTCAACTCTATTTTGCCTTACGAAAACACATTCGACGCTTATTTGTTAGCTAGACGACTTTTTAAGAACAAGTAAAAAACGTGCCAATGCGCACGTTTTTACGTTACTTTAGTCCCCATTCGTCTGAAATCTGATTCATAATAGCTTCCTGAGAGACGATTCCAAAGCCCAGCATGTAGGTTGAATAATCTGCATAGATAACATTGTTATTTTGAACAGCTTTTAGATTGCTCCAAACAGATGTATTCTTCAGTTTGTTATCAAGAAGTTCCTGAGAATCCGCTTGAACAATCAAGAGGTCTGGATTAAGATCTTTAAGTTTATCGATATCAATAACTTGGTACATATCCTCTGGATTAAAGGTTTGAGCACGATTGAACTTGTAAGTGTCATAGAGATAACCAAAATGTCCATAAGCATAATAGCGAATGTCATTGCCCGTCACGCGCAGATACATGAGCTTTTGGTCACCAAACTTAGCCTTAACATTTTCAGCAAAAACGGCTTCTTTGGCATCCATTCTATCAAGAGCATCTTTCATCTCATCACGCTTGTCAAAAATTTCGGCAACCTTTAGCGATGTTTCGTGGTAATCCCAATTTTCATCTGTGTTTATGCGATAACCAACGGTTGGGGCAATCTCTGAAAGCTTGTCATAGAGACCTTCTTGATCTACTGTCATCAGGATAAGATCTGGCTTGAGCTCCTTGATTTTTTCAAGGTCAGGAGATTTTTGCCAGCCGACAGAGACCACATCTGCATCCTTGTAGTGTTTCTTAAAGAGAGTGGAAAACTCTTGACTCCCTTCCTGCCCTGTTGTAGCACCCACTGGTGTGAGGTCAAGCGGTTCTAAGATTTCACCGTATAGGTTGTCAAGGATAACAATACGTTTTGGCGCTTTTTTCAACTCCGTTGTTCCAAAATCATGAACAATAGTCTTAGCTTTAAAGGTATGACTAGTATTACTATCATGAGCACTTTTGACAAGGTTCATACTCGGCAAATAGTATAAAAAAAGGCCTGAAATAATAGCAAGAATGGCTACTAAATAAAGAAAATTTGTTTTTTTCATTTAAACTCCTTAAATGTAATCAGGGCTATCAGTTACCTTTAACGTTATCTTAAAATTTCTTTAATGTCAATGGCTAACAGCTTGTTTTAGAAGCGAATTTAAATCGGTCCTATTAAATAATCCAACAGTGAGAGTTTTAGGACCTTGCAAGCATTAACAGGGGCAGGTTAGGTCATGAAACTATGTTATAATGATAAGTAACACTGGAGGGAAATTATGTTACATGAACTTTCATTTAAGGGACAATGGCGACAGTATCAAAAGCGCATTCTTGACAAGAGTGATACTTACATGTCGGATGGCAAGATTCACTTAGTAGCTGCACCCGGATCAGGTAAGACGACCTTAGGAATTGAATTTATAAGGCGTTTTGGAAATCCTAGCTTAATTCTTGTTCCGACCGTCACCATCAGGCAGCAATGGGTTGATCGTATTAAAGAGGCATTTTTAAATGATTCTAGTCAAGCAGACCAACTCATATCGCAGGACTTGAAACAGCCCAAAATTATAACCGTTGCAACCTACCAAGCACTTCATAGTGCTATGAATCAGCTTGAGGGAGACGCCCTTTCTGAAGACACGGATGATACTGCTGACCAAGAACATTATGAATTTAAAGGCTTTGACCTTAAAAAGACCTTTAAGGAGTTAGCTTTAGGGACACTCTGTTTAGATGAGTGTCACCATCTGCGAAATGAGTGGTGGAAGAGTTTAGAGATCTTTCGTAAGTCATTTCCAAACCTCAATATGGTCTCCCTGACTGCGACACCTCCCTACGAAGGGGAGCCAGCCCTTTGGGAGCGTTACATCAGCATGTGCGGTGTTATTGACGAAGAAATCACCGTCCCTGAACTGGTTAAGGAAGGAACACTCTGCCCTCATCAAGACTATGTTTACTTTGCCTTTCCGACTAAGAAGGAACAAAAACACCTAGATCAGTTTGAAAAGCAGAAACACGACTGTTTAAATAGACTCTCGGCGGATGAAAATTTCTCTAGTACCATTCAATCTAGCTTGGCACTGACAGGTCAGATTACTGACGACGACTTATTGACTAATCCCAAATACCTTTCTGCTATATTGATTTTCTTACGTTCCAAGGGTCTACCTTTCCCGCAATATTTTCAAGAGCTACTTGGTGCCAAGGCCTTACCTGCTTTTTCTCTTGGGTGGTTTGAAACCTTGCTCAATGGTATCATTTTTCAAGTACCAAATTGGTTCACTTTTACTGAAGAAGCCTTTGACCAAATCAAAAGTGATTTAAAAGCCAACGGCCTTATTGAAAGAAATCAAGTTAAACTCATTCGCAATAAAAAGCAAGATGTTTTACTTAATCAATCTCTAGGTAAACTAAAGGCTACTAAAGACATCTTTAAAGCGGAATACCAAGCTTTGGGAAATGATCTTCGACAGTTGGTGCTGACAGACTTTATTCGAAAAGATTTTCAAAGCCATTTAGGTGATGATAAGGCAGAGTTCACACAACTTGGTGTCCTTTCCTACTTCGAATCCATTCGTAGAGAAATGCTTGAGCAGTCTTGGTCGGTACCCATGGCTGTATTGACAGGAAGTTTGGTGATTATCCCGACTGCTGCCAAAGAACCTTTAGAAAAACTTATTCCTAGTTCTCGTTTGTCGTATGAGATTGTTGGACAGTTAAGACAAGATCAATACCTAAAGGTCAGTGTTTCTGGTTCTCACCATGACCTAGTGACTGCCCTTACCCAACTTTTCCAAGAGGGGGATATTCAGGTGATTATTGGAACCAAATCTCTCCTAGGTGAAGGCTGGGATGCTCCTTGTGTGAATTCACTCATTCTAGCTAGTTTTGTTGGTAGTTTCATGCTAAGCAATCAGATGCGTGGACGTGCCATCCGAATCTGGCCTGACAATCCTGAAAAAACCAGTAATATCTGGCATTTGATTTCCATTAATTTTTCATCAAGACACTGGTATGAAACTCAAAATATTGAGGAAAAATACGCTGAGATTAACGAGCTTCAATTATATGAGCTAAGTCCCGACTTAGACTTGTTAAATCGTCGCATGAAGCAATTTCTAGGCCTTCATTATCATGAGCAGACGATTGAGTCTGGCATAGAGCGACTGGAGTTTAATAATCTCAAATTCAACCGAAAAAGCTTGGAGAAACTCAATCAAAACACCGTACGGCAATCTCAGAATCGACAGGAACTAAAAGACCGTTGGCAACAAGCCCTGCCCCTTTATGAGGACATTGAGGTGACTAATGAGGTTGCCGTTGACAAACACTTTCTACCAATGGCGTACCTTAACGATTGGAAGAAAGCTATCCTACTCTTTCAGGCGTTCGTTGTTACCTATTACATCTTTGACGCTAGCAAATATTTGATTAGTGGGACACTGTCAAATTTTAATCTTACGATTCTTTTGCTCTCCACTATTGCACTAGCTATCGTTTGGGGAAGATATGCCATCTATAAAAGTCCCTATAAACGTTTGGAAATATTTGGAAAAGCTATTTATCAAGCCCTGCTAGATGCAGGTCAGATTGAAACTAAAGAATCTGACCCTAGAGTAGTGAGAGATAGTAAGCAGGCCTTATATAATGCCATTTATCTCAAGGGTGCTTCGATGAAGGAGAAAGAAATCTTTGCTCAAGCTGTAACTGAATTTTTCGCCCCGATTGAAAATCAACGTTATATCTTAAAAGCTAGCCACAAAGTTATAGACCAGACCGAATATTTTGCTGTACCTAGCATGTTTGAAAAACGTAAAACTGAAGCGACCGATTTTCTCGAACACGTGCAAAAGACCCTTGGCAAATATGAGCTGATTTATACACGAAATCCTCAAGGACGCCATATTTTACTTGAGGCCCGTATCAAGGCACTTGGCAACAAGCAAGAACGCACTATTACACGCAAAAAAGTCATGTCAACATTAGAATGACACATAAGCAAAACGACTATTACTGTCTTACCGTTATACAATAAACACAAAGATACTATATTGGAGAATCCTATGACAATTACTCACATTTTTTTCGACCTTGATGGTACCCTTATTGATAGTTCTGAGGGCATCCACAATGGTTTTGTTCAAACCTTTGAAAGACTAGGCCTCCCTGTCCCTAGTAATCAAAAAATTCGCACCTTTATGGGACCACCTCTAGAAGTGACATTCAAAGAAGAAATTAGTGAAGAAGATGCTGCCCAAGCCGTCAAAATTTATCGGGAGTATTATGAGACGAAAGGTCAATTTGAAGCCCATCTCTACGATGGCATTAAGGAGGTTCTTCAGGAACTGAAGCAGAATCCTAATAAGAGAATTTACATCACTACTTCAAAAAATGAGCCTGTTGCCCAAAAGATGTGCCAACACCTGGGTCTCACAGCCTATTTTGATGGCATTTATGGGTCTACGCCTGCTGCTTTACACAAGGCTGATGTCTTACAACGGGCTATTACTGAAAATCAGGCGCCTAAGGACAGTTCTGTCATTGTTGGTGATACCAAGTTTGACTTGATTGGTGGAAAAACAGTTGGCATTAAGACATTGGCTGTGACCTGGGGATTCGGAACCAACGAAACCCTCTTGGCAGAAAATCCTGATTTAGTTGCTCATAATACCCAAGAAATCAGGGATATTTTGAAATAATAATTGATAATGAAAAGAGCATGATTTTATAGTCATGCTCTTTTTTCTATCGAATTAAGATTACATCTGAACAATGATATCTAAGCAGAGTACCAAGGCCTCACCAAAAGCTTCTGAACCCCAGTCACGCTGGTCATAATTTTCCAGGTCTGCAAGAGAATCTGCGGTAAATAGGAGTAATCCCCAAACTGCATCACGAAGCTGGGCTACTGCTGCAAGGGCAGCACATTCCATCTCGACAACGCTACAGCCCTCTTCAATGCGATAGGCCACCTTGTCAGGCGTTTCTCTATAAAAGCCGTCAGTCGACCAAGTCATGACCTCTTGATAAGGAATGGACGCTTGTCTTAGAACTGTTTCAATGGCAGTCAGTGCTCGACGATTCACTTCTATATACCTAGAAGGCGCAACATAGTGGTAACTTGCACCTTCATCTCGCAATGCTCTCGTCGGAATCAAAAAGACATTCTCTGGCATGTCTACCAAGACACCACAAGTTCCAGTTGATAAGATTTGCTTTACGCCATAACCAATCAACCAATCCAGAAATTGTGCAGCTGCAGCTGATCCAACTGGAGCTTGAGCCAAGCAGATTTCCTCTCCATTGTAAGTCATCACATAAACTGGATAGGTTTTAGTAGCAGAGACAAACTCTCCAACTTTTTCAGCGCCAATAGCATTCGCATAGCGTTCGATTTCTTCTCCTAAAAAGGCGTAGACGCACCTAGACGGCAAGTTCAAGTCTAAATCCTCATGGGTCGGCATTATCACAGCCTGAGGATTGTCATCAAACTCTAAAATTGGGATTTCATGTTTATGTATCATCTGTTGCCTCCTAAGTTTTAAGAATTATTATATCAAAAAATAACCACTGTAATATGATTTCATAGGAACTACTTCCCAAGAATCACAAAGAAAAACCAATTAAACAATGTACATAACTGAAAAGAAAGGACATAAATCTGCTTTAGTCAGAAACATGTCCTTTTTGTGTTTTATTTTAAGAAATATGATTTCAGTCGGTGTTTATTTCCACAAACCACCTAAAATCTGTTTTTCCAACAAATTTAAGTCTTCTTCTCTTATGTCACTATTGTCGCCAACGATATAGAGTTGGGCAAAGTAGGCCAATAAGGGGCCTATACAAATACGAATCATTTGAGGAACCGTGATTTCAGGATTCACTCGTGAATCTGCTATCAATTCCTTATGGAGTACTAATAATTTATCCTGAAGAGTATTCCAAATATAAAGTTGTTCTTTTCTCAGTTTCTTATTTGAAAAAATTTCCTGAAGAATAATTTTCATCAAAGCGCGATTCGTTTTGAGATAGGCCATGCGATTGTGAACGAGATAATGAACCTTTTCTTCAGTCGTGTTAAAGGCCAAAAGTTCCTCAAAAAAACGACCGAAAAGTCCTGGAACAATAGGACGTAAAATAGCTGTTAATAAATCTTCTTTGGTCTTGAAATACTTGAAAAGCGTTGCCTGACTAAGTCCCGCATGTTTGGCAATTTGTAGGGTGGAGGTCCCATTGTAACTCTTAGTAGAAATCAAATCGACCGCCGCCTGCATGATTTTTTTCTTTCCTTTGGGATAGTCTGCCTCTTTTAGATAAGCTTCAAACGACTCAAAAATACTCTCGCTCATTTTCATCCTCGTATATTTATATTTTAAACTTTACGATAACGACGCAATCCGACAATATTGAGAATTGTCAAAACGATAAGGAAAATAAGTAAAACACCAATATTAGGTACGACATCTCCAATTCCACGTCCGTAAAGAATGATCTGACTCATTGCATCACCTGAGTAGGTCAAAGGCAAGAATTTCCCTAGCGTTTTTGCCCAGTCTCCCATTGAATCAAGTGGAATGATTCCTGAGAAAAAGAGTTGCGGCATAATCACAAGAGGAATAAATTGCATCATCTGGAATTCTGATTTTGCCAAGGTAGACAAGAGAATTCCGAAGGCTAGTGCCACCAGAGCCAGTACCACATTAACTATTATAACATTTAACAGGCTTCCGACAACTTCAATGTTCAACAACCAGATGGCTGCTAGAACGACTACTCCTGTCTGCAGTATGGCAATAAGGCCGTAAGACAACATATAGCCGTAAACAATTTCCGAACGTTTGACTGGGGTTGCCAACAAACGATCTAGGGTTCCGCTAGTACGTTCTTTCAAGAGTGCCATCCCTGAAATCAAAAAGACAAAGAAGAAAACGACGAACCCAAGCAAAACAGGAATCATTTTAGCAAAGAAGCCGGTGTCCTCGTTACCATATTCATAAGATTCCTTAATTTCAGGAGATTTTACCTTTAGTTGTAATTGTGGAAGGGATTGCTTCACACGGGCTAATAATTGATTGGTGTCTTCACTGGCAATACTGGTGCGTAATACTTGTCGGGTCACCGAAGTTTTAGAGGCATCTGTATTGGCATAGGTTACATGATATTCCCCATCCTTATAAGAGATAACTGCATCTACTTTTTCATCGTTTAAAGCCTCTTTAGCTTGATCCAAGTCTTTGTAGGTTTTGACACTGACATGTTCTAAGTCGTCCATCTTACTTACCAAACTACTTGGCACATCTTGTATCGCTAACTTGACATTTACAGTTGTACTAGCCGAAAACATGAGGTTCATCAGCCACATGATAAAGACTGGTGCTACAAACATAAGGGCCAGTGTCCGTTTGTCACGAAGCAATTCTTTGAAGACTTTTTTTGCAATGACAATTGTTCTCATTTCATTCTCCTTCTGCTTTCAAAAAGACTTCTTCAATACTTGAAACACCATAAGATTCTTTTAGCTTGGATGGTGTATCAAAGGCAATGATTTTTCCACCTAATAGTAGTCCGACCTTATCTGTCAGCTCTGCTTCATCCATGACATGGGTTGTAACCAAGATTCCTACACCATTGTCTCTTAGCGCCATCAACTCTTTCCAAATTTTCTTTCGAAGAGAAGGGTCAATCCCAACTGTCGGTTCGTCCAATATCAAGAGTTGAGGATTTCCTAAGAGTGCTATGGCTAGTGACAAACGTCTTTTCATCCCTCCTGAATAACCAGATACAGCCTTGTTTAAGTGATCTGTCAAATCTACCACTTGAGCTACATGAGCAATTTCAGATGACAAGTCTTTCTTAGAAAGTCCTTTGAGCTTACCGAAAAATTGCAAATTTTCCTGACCTGATAAGGCATCATATAAGGCATCTGACTGAGCCATGTAGCCAATATCTCCTAGAATATGACGATTTGGCATGGTATTTTCTAAGACTAAAGCAATACCGCTATCTGCCTTTTCCATTCCTAACATGGTTTTAATCATGGTTGATTTACCAGCACCAGAAGGACCGATTAGACCAATGATTTCTCCAGAATGTAATTCAAAACCAACGTGGTTTAACACAAGTTGTTGACCAAAAGATTTTTGTAAATCTTGTAAATGTAGCAATGTTTTCATATGCATCCTCCTCAGTGAGTGTTTACTCACTTTTTAAATACGAGATTATTATAGTGAGTGTTCACTCACTTGTCAAGTGATAATTTGAATTTTTTTAAATAAAAACACTGGATGATAGCATCCAATGTTTATGACAAAAACTTCTGATGTTAAGAATCTATTCACTATACTCTGAAATAATCTCTCCTATCCACTTTTTCTAGGCTCCGCACTAGATTCCATCATTGAAAATTAAGGTTTCAATGATGGAATCGTCGTCAGTAACCTAATAAAGAAGTCTACAAATTTATCTTTGATTTTCGACGAGAGGAATTATTTGATTGCGCGTGATTGCAATCCTTCTTCTTCCAAGAAGAGGCGGAATGGTACGAGTTCTTCTGCTTCGTATTTTTCCTTGAAGGCTTTGATTGCTTCTTCTGAGTGTTGTTTTGGATCCAACTCAAGTACTTCTACTGGAAGTGGACGGTGTTGAGTGATGCGGGCATCGATCACAACTGTCTTACCTTCTTTGTTGAGTTTCACAGCTTCTGCAACGACTGCATCGATATCTTCGATACGGTTTACAGTGAACCCTACAGCACCTTGCGCTTCAGCGATTTTCGCATAGTCAGCATTAGGGAAGTCACAACCAAACAAGTGTTTGTTTGTGTCTTCGTATTTGTCCTTGATGAAGGCATATTTACAATTTGAGAAGACAACGTTGATAACTGGAAGGTCGTATCGAACGTTAGTGATCACGTCTGGGTAGCACATGTTGAAGGCTCCATCACCCATGATGTTCCATACTTGGCGATCTGGATTGTCTTTCTTAGCAGCAATACCACCAGGAAGGGCGATACCCATTGTCGCAAAGAGTGGAGATGTACGCCACATGTTCTTAGGTGTCATGTGAAGGTGACGAGTTGATGTTTGAGTAGTGTCACCGACGTCGATTGAGTAGATAGCGTCTTGATCAGCATGTTTGTTGATTGCATTGTAAACTTGATACAATTGCAATTCACCCTCAGTTTTACCTTCGAGTTTGTTCATGTAATCACGCCAGTTTTGGTTGTTCTTCACGTTTGCACGCCACCATGGAGTAGATTCAACTGGGTTCACTTTGTCGAGGATAGCTTTAGCTGCTTGACCTGCGTCACCAAGGATAGAAGCGTCAAGAGCGTGACGTTTACCAAGTTTATAAGGGTCGATATCGACTTGGATGAATTTTTCAGTGTTCTTGAAGGCTTCGTAAACTTCAGCAAATGGGAAGTTTGAACCAAGGAAAAGAACAGTGTCTGCTTCAAAGACTACTTCGTTGGCTGGTTTCCAACCAACACGGTATGCAGAACCTGTCAACCCTTCGTAGTTCCATTCGAAAGCTTCAAAGTTTTTACCAGTTGTGATGATTGGTGCTTTGATTTTACGAGACAATTCAGTGATGACATCACCAGCACCAACTCCACCGAAACCAGCATAGATCACTGGGCGTTCAGCATTGTTCAAGATTTCAACAGCTTTGTCGATTTCAGCTTCGTTCAAGGCAGGAGCGATGAAGCGGCGTTCGTAAGAACCTGATCCATAGTATGAGTTTTCGTCGATTTCTTGGAAACCAAAGTTTACTGGAATTTCAACAACAGCTGGACCTTTTTTAGAAACAGCAGCACGGCAAGCTTCGTCAATCACTTTTGGCAATTGTTCTGCATAAGCTACACGTTTGTTGTAAACAGCGATACCATTGTACATTGGGTTTTGGTTCAATTCTTGGAAAGCATCCATGTTGAGTTCGTTGTTTGGACGTGATCCAAGAATAGCAAGAAATGGAGTGTTATCCATAGCTGCATCATAAACACCATTGATCAAGTGAGTCGCACCAGGTCCACCTGAACCAACTGCAACCCCGATAGATCCGCCAAATTTAGCTTGCATAACCGCTGCAAGTGCACCAGTTTCTTCATGGCGAACTTGCAAGAAGCGGATATCTTTGTCTTCAGCCAAAGCGTCCATCAATGAGCTAAGTGTTCCTGATGGGATTCCGTAGATCGTGTCTACGCCCCATGTTTTCAATACGTTGAGCATTGCTGCAGATGCAGTAATTTTCCCTTGAGTCATTCTAACTCTCCTTTATTTCTAATTTGATCTTGAAAAATGAAGCATAGCGCTTCTACTTCATCTTTGCGATTAAAGCTCGTCTTGAAAATGAATTTATTCTGACTGTTCTCATGAAAACGTTTTACAAAACGATTACAGTACTAATTTAGCACAAAGAGATTCACATGTATAAGGATTTGCTCAGAGATGCTCAATCCCTATTACATTACAGATGCTGAATTTGAGAAATTTTCACAAACTATCTTATAATAGGATATTTTATTATAAAATCTATGTACCCGTCTTCTCTTGTGGCTGTAAGAGAAGACAAAAAAGTGGTACAGAATATTAAATGAATTCTGTACCATTTTTTTATTGAGTCTAATCTATTTTCGCAACATTGAGAAGCAGCGAGCTAGTCAAAACAGACAAAGAACTAAGGGCCATAGCAAGACCTGCTAGTTCTGGATTAAGGGTCAATCCCAGTCCTACAAAGACTCCAGCAGCAATTGGAATCCCAAGGATATTGTAGATAGAGGCCCAGAAGAGATTGAGTAAAATCCTGCGGAAGGTCTTTTGACTCATGTCAAAGGCACGCACAACGCCAAGCAAATCATTTTGCGTGAGCACGATGCCACCGGACTCGATCGCAATATCCGTTCCAGATCCCATAGCGATCCCCACATCCGCGATCGAGAGAGCTGGAGCATCATTGATCCCATCTCCAACAAACGCGACCTTGCTATCTTCTTGCAGTTTTTGGATGGCGCTAGCTTTTTCTTGAGGAAGGACATCAGCAATGACGGTGTCAATTCCCACTTGCTTAGCAATAGCTTGGGCCACCCGTTCATTATCCCCCGTTAACATGACCGTTTTCAAGCCCCGTTCTTTGAGCTTTTTGATCGCTTCTTTTGAGCTGGCCTTCGGAGCATCTTGAATGGCAATCAAGCCAATCACTTGCCCATCCACAGACAAACTGATCACTGTTTTGGCCTGCTCTTGCAACTCTACCATCCGTTTTTCAAGCTCCGGATCCATCGCTGTCCCGTCATGAAGTTTGCCATTTCCCAAGGTCACCAACTGCTGGTCGATCTGACCTTGGACCCCTTTTCCTTCAATCGCTTGGAAGTTTTCCACAGGGGATAACACCAAACCTTTTTCTTCTGCTTGGGATAACACCGCTTGGGCTAGTGGATGTTCTGAAAAAGTTTCAAGACTAGCAGCCAGTGTCAAGACACGCGCTTCATCTCCTACAACATCGGTTACAAGTGGTTGGCCAATGGTAATGGTACCTGTCTTATCAAACACAACGGTTTGAATCTTTTGCACTTCTTGAAGAACTGTTCCATTTTTAATCAGAACCCCCATCTTGGCACTACGGCCGGTTCCGACCATCAGGGCTGTTGGGGTTGCTAAACCAAGGGCACAAGGACAGGCAATAATGAGGACAGAGACTGCATAGAGCATGGCCTCTTGAAGCGACGCGCCCAGAAGCACGGACCAAACCCAGAAAGTCGCAATGGCCAAAATCGTCACCACTGGAACAAAGATACCTGAAATCTTATCCGTCAAATCTTGAATGGGAGCACGACTGGATTGGGCCATTTTGACAAAGTCCACAATTTGAGATAAGAGGGTCTCACTACCGACTTTTTCAGCCTTAAAGAGAATGGTCCCATTGCTGTTGATAGTGGAGCCGATAACTGCATCACCAACTGATTTCTCCACAGGCAAGCTTTCACCTGTCACCATCGACTCATCAATAGTCGTACTTCCTTCTACAATCGTCCCATCAACCGCAATCTTTTCCCCAGGACGGACCCGAATCAAGTCATCAATTTGGATATCTTCTGCCGCCACCTCGACATAGTTCCCATCACGGAGAACTTGAGCCGTTTTTGCCTGCAAATCCAACAACTTTTCCACAGCCTCGGAGGCATTGTTACGCATCCGTTCTTCAAAGATTTGCCCTAAGAGGATAAAGAAGATGATAAAACCCGCAGCCTCAAAGTATACTGGCTGACCAGTAAAAAGGGCAAATACACTATAGACATAGGCTACCAGGGTTCCAAGAGCTACCAAGGTATCCATATTGGAATGGTGCTTCTTAAATGAGGCCCAGGCACTCTTGATAAAAGGAACTCCTGCTACCAACATGATCGGCGTTGTTGCTAGAAAAGTCCCCCAGCGACTGACTGGATGGGAGACAAATCCTGCCATCATCCCGATCATCAAGATCAATAAGGGAAGAGTAAAGATACTAGTAATCCAAAAGCGACCCAGTAAACCTAAGACACGACGGCGTTTTTCCACAACCGTGTAGGAACCCTTTTGCATCTTCATTCCACATGAAAACTCGAAGTCCCCTGTTTCTGTCGGGGTAAAGGATATCACCTTATCCACACCGACTTCCAAAGGCTCTAAAATCCCCTGATCTTCAAACAAAATTTCCTTGTAACAGCCGGAAGGATTGACCCGATGGAAGGTGATTTCAGCAGGGATCCCTTTTTGAAGTTGAAATTCCTTTGGACTATAGCCTTTTTCTGCTGTAATACGGATCTTTTGCACTCCGTTTTCCACAACTGCTTTTTGTTTTTCTACCATACCTACTCCTTTATTCCACAATCATGTGACCATGCATCATGTTCATTCCACATGAATACCCATATTCGCCCGCTTTTTCTGGCGTAATTTCAATGACATGTTTTTCACCTAAAGGCAAATCTTCATGAACGCCAAAATCTGGAAAGATCACTTGAGCCAGACATGAAGATGGATCCTTGCGATTAAAGATGATCCGGGCTGGAACATTCTTTTTCAGGACAATGGTTTCAGGCGAATAGCCCCCCATGACTTCGACTTCAATTTCTTGATAACCTGATTTCTGACGAGCGTGGCCGCTTACCTTTTCATGCTCTGCAAAGAACCACCAAGCAATAAAAGCAACCACAAGTAAACAAACAATACTAATTAACAATCCAAACATGGAATTTCCTTCTTTCTATTACATACAATTGCAAGGGACTGTTTCGACAGCCTCTGCTTTCTTTTCTTCCAGGACCTGCTGCAGCTGATTAAGATCTGCAAGCGTAAAGTCACTCGCCTGAATCAAGTTTTCAAGCACCTGTACAATTCTTTTTGAGCAAACCTTGTCTTTCACCTCCTCAACCACCAAGTCTAAACTCTGGTCCTGCGTCAACAATGCCGAGTAAACAAAGGCTTTGCCTGTTTTTTCTCTAGTCAAGCACCCCTTTTCCACCAAGCGGAGCAAGAGGGTCTTGATGGTCGACTTCGACCAGTCAAAGCGCTCGGACAAGACGGCGATCAAATCCGTGCTGGTCTGCTTGCCTTCCATCCAGATTATCTTCATGATACGCCATTCCGCATTAGAAATTTGCATGACCTCTCCTTTCTAAATCTACATTTGTAAACCTTACAATGTCATTCTACTCCTAAGGTTTACATTTGTCAACCAAAAGTTATAAAAAAAACAAATCTTTCTTTGAAGATTTGTCTGGTTGGGCTTTTTCCACTCCCTATTTTTATCTCCCTAAATTGTCAAATTAAGTTAGATTTTTCATGTAACTCAGAAAAACTTGGTATGGTGTTTGATAATTCAAAGACTTCCTAGGAAGTCTATTTCTTTTATCAGCTGTAGCTGATAAATAATTTTGAGAAATATTCGTAAAATCCATTTGTTTAGGTAGTCCATTTCGTCTTAATAAGCCATTAGAATGTTCATTGAGACCTCGTTGCTCAGGACATCCTGGATCCGCAAAGAAAATATCAATGTCATGTGCATTCGAAATAGATTTCCAATTAGAAAATTCTTTTCCGCAATCAAAAGTGATCGACTTAAAGAGGTGGCTGGGGACTTGAGACAACCATTGATTGATGGAAGTCTCAATATCACTTTCTTTCCGTCCATTGGTTTTCAGTGTGATGATGGCTTTTGAGCAGCGTTCTACTAAGGTAATGACTGCACTTTTGTTCTTTTCACCCACAATTGCATCTCCTTCTTGATAACCGAATTCCGTCTTAAAATCGGGATAACTGTCTGCTCTCTCACGCAAATCGCTACGAAACGCTTGTTTTCCTCGTTTTTCGCTATGACCATTTGGTTTTCTTTAGCCTTTCCAAGGGAAATCCTCTTTCTTTAAAATACCACGGTCTGCTAGTCGATAGAGAGTTCTCATAGAACAAGAAACCCTATCTGGATAAGTTCCTTTAATGACATCAAGGCTCCAATTTTGTTCTAAATGAGTTTGGAAAAAATCTTTTTCTGATTGCGTAAGACTTGTTTTATTCCGACCACAACGTTTCTTATTGACTTTATAACGGTTATAGTAATTATATGCAGAGTGCCCCTCTTTCAGATAGTTGATGACATTGTAGATTGTCTGTTTTGATCATCCAAGTGAAGTTACAATATCTGAAACTTTTAAGTTTTCTTGATAGTAAGCCTCTATCATTACAAACTCGTTTGTGGTAAGATGAGTATAAGTCATTTATGTAAGTTCCTTTCAGACAAATGTGGTGTTTATCTGGCCTTACATAGATGGCTTTTTCTGTCTAGCTTAATTTTACAAATTGGGGATTTTAAAAAATTTTATGTACACCAAGTTAAAAGTCTAGTAGAAACAATTCTACTAGACTTTTCGTTACTCTATCACAATCATAGCCTTGATGGTCTTGCGTTCATCCATATCTTTATAGGCCTGATTAATATCTTCCAATTTATAACTTGTCGTAAAGACTCGGCCTGGATTGATGTCGTCATCAAGAACAGCCTTGAGCAAGAACTGCTTGTCATAAGTAGTGACAGAGGCTGGTCCGCCACCAATCGTTGTATTTTGTCCAAAGGTTGATCCAATGGCACGGTTTTCATAGTGTGGAACACCAACAAATCCCATTCGACCACCATTGTGAAGGACTCCAAGGGCCTGATCTACCGCTGCTTCTGTACCGACACACTCAAGAGCTGCATCTGCTCCTCCACCAAGGATTACACGGACTTTGGCAATGCCTTTTTCGCCACGTTCAGCAACAACTGCAGTTGCACCTGACTCCAAAGCCATTTTTTGACGATCTTCGTGACGACTCATAAGGACAATTTGTGAAGCACCCCGCATCTTAGCTGCGATGACAGCGCATTGACCAACAGCACCGTCACCAATAACAACTACCTTGTCACCTTTTTGCACATCAGCCACACGCGCTGCATGGTAGCCCGTCGGCATGACATCTGCTAGCGTCAAGAAGGATTTGAGCATGGCTTCTGTATAATCAGACGGTTGCCCAGGAATTTTGACAATGGCCCAGTTGGCGTATTCGAAGCGCATGTACTCCGCTTGCACCCCGTCAGACCAGTTGCTGCCAATATGGCGGTCACAGGTCCCATCATAGCCTGCACGACAGGCATCACACTCCCCGCAACCATGGGTGAAAGGCGCAATCACAAAGTCACCCGGTTTCACCGTTGTAATAGCTTCTCCGATTTCTTCCACAATCCCAATGGCTTCGTGACCACTATTTTGGCGTCCCTCTTCAATATCTGGATTGCGGTAGCTCCATAGATCAGAGCCACAGACACAGGTGCGAACGATGCGGAGAATGACATCATCTGGTGCCTCGATGTGTGGACGCTCCACTTCTACGAGGCCCACTTGCCCAGCTTTTGTATAGACTGTTTTCTTCATAGGGACGACCTACTTTCTATTGCTTACTGTCTTCTAGTATACACTTTTATCGTCTAATTTGTAAGTAGCAGTCCTTCCTAATTCACCTACTCCCTCTTATCAACCTTTGTTTAACAGATCTCTTTTACAATATATCAAGGCTGCTTCTAAGAGTGTAGCGATCATTGCCAAATAGAAAACTGTCCGAATCCCGAAATACTCTGTCATAGAACTCATCAAAAAGACGAAAACTGAAAAAGCAAGGGTTGAAATGACTTCAAATACAGAATAGACATGCACTAACTGATTTTCATCAACCGTTTCCTGAAGGAAGACACTTTCGGGGACTTCTTTCAATTGAGACAAGAAGCCGATTCCAGCTGAAAAAAGTAAAAATGTTTCTACAGTTGAGAAAAACAGGATACTGCCTGTGACGGCTACTATTGCGACAAGCGGAAAGAAAATACTTTTCCATTTGTGAGCTAAAAACTTTTCAGAGTAGTTGAAAACAATCATTCCCCCTAAAATAATTCCCAGAGAATAGGCTGTATTGGAGTAGCCCCAGTAGCTTTCAGTCTGTTGCAACACCTCGGTTACAAAAACAAGAATCACAGATGAAACCCAGATTGTATTAGAAAAATTCTCCAATAAATTTGCTTGTACCAATAACCTTAATGGAGGATTTTTCACCACTAAGCTCCAACCTTTGACAAGAGTATCCAGATTGGTCTCCGCTTCTAACTGCTCTATTTTAGCCTGAGGAAGAAAGAGCATCACAAAAGTAGAGAGAAGATAAAAGAATAGGACTAGCAACATTGTGGAAAATAGACCAACCAAAGCGTAAAGGAGTCCTCCCAGTCCCCAACCAATTAATTGAACTCCCTCACCACTCATTGACAAAGCGGCATTTGCCTTTCCCAAATTTGTAGCATATCGAGGAATCATGGCATAAGAAACCGGTGCTGCAAAGCCGTCTAAGATAGAAATAGCAATTACAAAGACATACATCCCCACGGCTGGTACGAATTGAAACTTGGTAAACAGTGCCACGAGAATTGCCACTAGAGCTGTTTTTCCTCCTTGAGTCAAAAATAAAACTCGATTTAAGGGAATTATTTTGGTCACCAAGGGGACTAAAAAACTTGCCATGAATGCTGACAATCCGATGAGAATCGGAACCATTGAGGTAGCAATTACCGATTTAGTTATAACAAAGATATTTGCAATAAGGGATACCCTAAGAAAAATATCCGCTAAATTTGCAAACAATTGGGAAACTAATAATTTCACAAAGGAACGAGACATCGTATCCCTCCTTTTTATCAATCTTCATGAGATAAATCGATCACTTGATCGTATTGAGCTAGTATCTCATCATCATAATGGTGAATCACCTCCACAAGGGCTTGTGGAAGACGTAGTAGGATCCTTGAAATTTGACGAACATTCTCTTTGTCCAGATTGGCTTTGACTTCATCTGCTAAAATCAAGTCACTATTGTGGTACAAACTACGAGCAATTTCTAGACGTTGCTTTTCCCCACCAGAAAGCTGCTCCCCATATAGAAGATGTCCCTTTAAAAATGCTAAGTTTACTCGATCCAAAACCTGTTCCATCTTTAGTTTGTCTAGGGCCTTCCCAAGGGTGATATTGTCTTCCAGTGACAACCCATCAAAAATATAGGAGTCTTGTAAAATATAGGAAACCGATCGTGCAATCTGCTCCTGTGCTAAAGTCTGACCATCGTAGGTCACACTTCCTGAATCTAGAGATACTTGACCATAAAGAAGGTTCAACAAGGTAGACTTTCCACAGCCACTTGGGCCAATCAGAGCAACTTTCTCTCCTGCTTTGATTTCTAAAGATAGTTTTTTAAAGAGTACTTTATCTTCAAACCGCAAAGAAACATGATCTGCAACGATAGGAAAAAGAGGAACCGAAGCTTGGTCATCCATCTGTGAACTTGTATCTTGAAGTAGAAAAGAGTAACGTTCCCTCAGTTGTTCAGTCGACTTGTAAGTATTGATAAAATAGGAAAGTTCATTAAATTGATAGCCGATATTATGGGACACTAGATAAATTGCAACAAAGCTGGCACCAGACAAGTAATCATAATAGGTCATCACCCCACCGATAATGATGGGAACAACCGAACAAAACGCATCAATACTATTAATAAGGATAGTGTTGATTGTCCGTTGTCGTTCATACCGAATGTCTTGCTCAACTCTTTTTCCCAAAACTTTTTTAAATCGATGAAAAAAGAAATCCCCGGCCCCATAATTTTGAATGACTCTTACACCACCAATTATATTAGTAGTTTGAGAGAGGTAATCCTCATTTGAGAGTGTTTTTTCATCTGAAATACGATCTAATTGTTTACTACCGATACTACTACAGAGAGCAGGAATAGAGTAAAAACAAATAAAAATCCAACCCAACCAAAAATTCGTTGCTAGAGCATAGATCATGGAAACCATTGTAAAGCCAAGAGATGAAATGATAATAACGGCTGGCTCGAGATAAGATGTTTCAAGTTGTTTCACATCGTTTTCAAGATGAGACAGGATCTCCTCTTTTTCACCGTTTTTACCATACAAAAAATGGTGAAATAATTTTTCTTTCATGGTCAAGGTAAAATCTGCGACTAACCTTGCATAGTAATACCGTTTCCCAGCCAACCCAACCAGAATAATAAAATTACCGACGATCCCAACGATTAGTGCCATCCATAATTCACTCAGCGCCTTCTTCTCAAAGCTCGCCACAATCATCGATACCAACGATGGCGTGATAATGGCTTCCAGCCAGGTCACAGCAATGAAACTAAAATAGAGAAGCAAATGTTTTTTAGAAATGAATTTTTTTAACATGGTAGCTAATCCTTTCTACAGAGTCTATTACTGATAACTGTTCCTTATCCCATTTAGTCGGATTCTATGGACTGATTGTAAAAATTATAGCACTTCTTCTTTTGTACGGTATTTTATTCCCATATATGCTCACTAATTATTTTCATTCATCAATTTTTTCAAATGTCTTTCATAAATCGTCGCAATATGCTCGCTCCCTGCCAATTTCATGGCTTCAATACACTTTCTCATTTCGTCGATGGCACTCGTATCTCCTGTCATTCGATAGCGATAAAAGTTTTGAGCATAGACAAATACGAGACGTTCATACATTTCCGTCTCGATGAAGAAACACTGATTTAATTGTTCCTCAAAATAGCAGGCATCTACCATTTTTTGGCGCTCAATACAAGTAATATACCCATTCAGTAACATGGTTGAAATCATACGTCGATTATTCGGAATCTCTTTGTAGAAATCCGATCTTTTAGACATCTCCCTTGCCAGCACCATAAAAACCTCATGATTCAACACATCTAGGGTATTTATAAAAATTAATAACTCATAATAGCCCCAGTGCTCTACGCTGAATAGGTAATCCGTTAAATCCTTTAGGTCGTCTTCTGTATAGTAATCTTCTCCAGATAAATCCTGTAAACGAATTTTTAATAAAATAGTATTGATGTGATGAAACTTTTCCCTTTTGTCTTTCAACCCCATCTGAGAAGCAAGGAGTTTCTTCATTTCATCGATATCACGAGTCGATACAAAAAGCCTGACCTTTGTCAAGAGTTCATTCAGATCATCACGGTGAAAATCATGGACAGCATACATAAATTCATCAATCGGCACATTGATTTCATCTAAGATCAACATAAACTTTGAAATGGTTAAATCTGTCTGCCCCTTTTCAAAGCGGGAGAGTTGAGAGGTTGAAATACCTGCCTTTGCAACATCTTTCAGTCGGGTTCTGTTGCAAAGTTTTTAATCTACTATCAAATAAGGTAGAATAATAGAAAAAGATAGCAGGAGGAATGACGATGAATCATTTTAAAGGAAAGCAATTTCAGCAGGATGTGATTATTGTAGCCGTGGGCTACTATCTTCGTTATAACCTTAGCTATCGTGAACTTCAAGAAATCTTATATGATCGTGGCATTAACGTTTCTCATACGACGATTTATCGTTGGGTGCAAGAATATGGCAAACTACTCTATCAAATTTGGAAAAAAGAAAAATAAAAAATCCTTTTATTCATGGAAAATGGATGAAACATACATCAAAATTAAAGGAAAATGGCATTATTTGTATTGAGCCATCGATGCA
>NZ_GL698449.1:786779-790447 GCF_000187445.1 Streptococcus sp. C150
GAAAATGGCATTATTTGTATTGAGCCATCGATGCAGATGGTTTAACCTTGGATATTTGGTTACGTAAAAAACGGGACACACAAGCAGCCTATGCTTTTCTTAAGCGGTTAGTGAAGCAGTTTGATGAACCGAAGGTTGTAGTCACAGATAAAGCCCCCTCTATTACAAGTGCCTTTAAGAGACTAAAAGAATACGGCTTTTATCAAGGGACAGAACATCGTACCATTAAATACCTGAATAATTTGATTGAACAAGACCATCGTCCAGTAAAGAGACGCAATAAATTCTATCGAAGTTTACGCACTGCCTCACCCACGATTAAAGGCATGGAAGCCATCCGAGGATTATATAAGAAAACCCGAAAAGAAGGCACTCTCTTCGGGTTTTCGGTGTCTACTGAAATCAAGGTATTAATGGGAATAACAGCCTAAGATATTTGGAGTTCAGAGAGGGCGCGTTTGATTTTCAAACTTCGCAACAGAACCAATTTGTCCAAGATATTGACCCAAATACATATTATCTGCAATATTTACTTAATAACTGTAATTGAGATTGGAGAATTTTTAACCATATAAGTAGCATGCGAACCAAAATATCCTTTAATTCCATGCATTGATCGCGATCCAATGATTAAGATATCTGCAGATGTTGCTGGCAAAATCGTCTTAGTAATTTCCTCGGCCGGATCACCTTCTCCACTGTACAGCTGAATGTTTTTTACACCGCTATTTTCTGCATATTGTTTGTACTTTTCCAAATTAAGTGACAATTGACTTTGTTTCTGGCTCAAGTACTCAGGGTCTAACGCTTCATAAACATTCAGCTCTTCAATTTCTAAAATTGAGGCAATCAGTAATGCGGCTCCAGTTTTACTCGCTTGCTTTACAGCATATTGAAAGGCTTTTTGAGCTCCTTCTGATTCATCTACCCCAACTAAAATATTTTTAAATTCATCAAATCCTTCCATAGTGCATCTTACCTTTCATTAATTAATTGATTATATTTTTTATTTCCTTTATACAGTTCAATAATTGTCCACGCTAACAGTAGTAATACTGCGACGATAATGACATAGGCAATAGAATCAGCTAGTACAAGTTGGCTTGATGTCACCTTTTCACCAAAAAAACCTTCAATTTGGCCGGGCAATCCAATCAAATTTAAATATGTCAATCCAATTACTGAACCCCATCCTAGTATCCGAATAACTATCGAATTTTTAAACCGGCTTCCCATTTCCACCTCACTATTGGTCATCATTAATAATGGTACCATCGAAAATGGTAACGCAAAAGCTAAGAAGACTTGTGAATTATTCATTAGTGTATTTAACGCTGTGTGCTCCCGAATCGTTCCTTGCCTGCTTGTAATAATTACACAGATTAACACTGGGATAACTGAAATCAAACGCGTAATTAAACGTCTTAGCCAAATTGGCATTCTCATATGAATGAATCCCTCCATAATTACTTGTCCAGTTAAAGTTCCGGTAATCGTTGAATTTTGTCCAGAAGCTAGTAACGCGACTGCGAATAATGTAGAAAGAAGACCTGATTTTGCAACGGTGATTAAAATTCCGTTACTCAATGTATCCGAATTTGATAAAGCCTCATACAACCCAAAGAATGATGGATCTTTCACTGCCCCTGTTTTAAAAACAGCAACTCCCATTATGAGCAATAAGGAGTTAACAAAAAAAGCAAGAGTCAATTGAATGTTAGAATCCCATGTTGAAAATCGTACAGCATTGGCGATTTCATCTTCATCCGTACGATTTATCTTTCGAGTCTGAGACACAGACGAATGTAGATATAAATTATGAGGCATAACGGTTGCACCAATAATTCCTAATGCACCAGTTAAAGGCGTTTGACCACCAATTGAATGTGTAGAGGAGAACGTTTCACCAGTCGGAACCAATCCTTTAAGTACATCCCCCCAATTAGGATCAGACAACGCTACTTGATAAACAAACACAAAAAGAATTACAAAAATCAAACAGACAACTATTGCTTCAATTTTTCTAAAACCAACTTTCGTTAACAACAATAATAATAAAACATCAAATACCGTAATAAAGACTGCGACGACAAGCGGAATATTAAAAAGTAAATAAAGAGCAATTGATGCGCCAATTACTTCCGCAATATCTGTTGCCATAATCGCTAATTCCGTTAAAATCCATAAAATGATTCCTAGTTTTTTACTCGTTCTCGCTCGAATTGCTTGAGCTAAATCCATTTGACTAACAATTCCCAATTTAGCAGCCATATATTGTAATAGCATTGCAATTAAACTAGACATTAAAATGACCGACATTAATAAATACTGGAAGTTTTGCCCACCCGTAATCGAAGTAGACCAGTTGCCTGGATCCATATATCCCACAGCAACTAATGCTCCCGGTCCAGAATAGGCGAACAGGGTTTTCCAAAAGCCTTTGCCTTTGGGTACCTCGACAGTTCCGTTAATTTCCTCTAAAGAGGGACCATTCGCATACTGAATTAATCGAGGTTTGTGCTCTTTACCAGACTGACTTGTTGTATCTTTCAAAATATTTCCACCTTCCTTTAAGAATATTATAAGTATACACCTCTTTTTTATAAAATTCAAGCAAAATATTAGGCAAACCTAAAAAAAAATAAACATCGCCTAATTTAATATTATTTGCCTTCATTTCATTTGTATCGGAATGAATCAATTGTACACTGGACCAATGTCAAATATTTAGACACAAAATGAGCTATATTTTCTTAAAATAATTTTCTTCTTTCTGATTTGGAGTTAAACCCTTGTTGGCGGAATGAGGATTATAATTGTTATAAAATTGTTCGATGTATTCAAAGCAAGAGAGTTGAACTTCTTAAATGGAGTGATAAGTTCTGCGATTAATTTCTCGTTGTTTAAGATACTTGAAAAAGACCTCAGTGACGGCATTATCATAAGGATATCCAGGCTTGGAGTAAGAAGCAAGCAATTGATGCTCATCTAATAACTTTCTAAAGGAAGCTGATTTAAATTGGCTTCCTTGGTCCGAATGAAAGATAATTGGTTCCTTAGGCTTCCTCTTATTTATAGCTATCTCTAAGGTGTCACAGGCGAGTTTGGCATCAATCCTATCACTTACTTTCCACGCAATACATTTCCTTGAGTAGAGGTCAAGAATAGCACAGAGATAAACATGTCGTTTAGGTCCTATAGAGATATAAGTGAAATCTGTTGTCCAAACTTGATTTGGGGAGTTCGGGTTAAATTCTTGTTTAAGCAGATTATCAGAAGAAAATACAGGAGCTTTCTTTGATTTAAAACGAGGTTTGATGGTTGACATTTTAGGGAGGGTTCTGTTGCAAAGTTTTTAATCTACTATCAAATAAGGTAGAATAATAGAAAAAGATAGCAGGAGGAATGACGATGAATCATTTTAAAGGAAAGCAATTTCAGCAGGATGTGATTATTGTAGCCGTGGGCTACTATCTTCGTTATAACCTTAGCTATCGTGAACTTCAAGAAATCTTATATGATCGTGGCATTAACGTTTCTCATACGACGATTTATCGTTGGGTGCAAGAATATGGCAAACTACTCTATCAAATTTGGAAAAAGAAAATAAAAATCCTTTTATTCATGGAAAATGGATGAAACATACATCAAAATTAAAGGAAAATGGC
>NZ_GL698449.1:790645-901695 GCF_000187445.1 Streptococcus sp. C150
AATAAAAATCCTTTTATTCATGGAAAATGGATGAAACATACATCAAAATTAAAGGAAAATGGCATTATTTGTATCGAGCCATCGATGCAGATGGTTTAACCTTGGATATTTGGTTACGTAAAAAACGGGACACACAAGCAGCCTATGCTTTTCTTAAGCGGTTAGTGAAGCAGTTTGATGAACCGAAGGTTGTAGTCACAGATAAAGCCCCCTCTATTACAAGTGCCTTTAAGAGACTAAAAGAATACGGCTTTTATCAAGGGACAGAACATCGTACCATTAAATACCTGAATAATTTGATTGAACAAGACCATCGTCCAGTAAAGAGACGCAATAAATTCTATCGAAGTTTACGCACTGCCTCACCCACGATTAAAGGCATGGAAGCCATCCGAGGATTATATAAGAAAACCCGAAAAGAAGGCACTCTCTTCGGGTTTTCGGTCTGTACTGAAATCAAGGTATTATTGGGAATCCCAGCTTAAATCATAGATGCCGTAAGGGATTTTATTCTTTATTTAAAACTTTGCAACAGAACCTTCAGTCGGATACCTCTGGATTCTCGGAACTGCCTATATAGTTCTCCAAATTTCTTCATTTAGCACCTCTATCAAGCATATATGGGAAAAACTTTTTCTTTTTAGTATTCTAGCATAAATTAACGAATAAAACAAAACTCCTAGAAAATCTACTTCTCTAGGAGTCGTTTTGTATTTAATGATGGTGCTCTTGCTCACTTTCTGCCTCCAGCTCTTCGATATTTCGCTTGTGGGCTCGGTGGGTTGCTAGATCTTCATCCACTTCGATGGTAACATTTTGGAACCCCCTCTCTTTGAGCAAGGTGCGGATAGACTCTTTACAGACCTCCATATGCTTGACATGCTCCAGACATACATGGACGATGGCATTTTTCTCCAAACCGTCCATGGTCCAAAGATTAAGCTGATTAATACTAGCGACATGGTCCAACTCTGCCAGATCCGTCTTGATCTTCTGGATGTTCACCCCTTCCGGCACAGCATCTAAGAAAATCTTGAGCGTAGACCAAAAACGTGGAATGGCTTTTGAAAGAATAAAGAAGGAAATAGCAAGGGACAAGAGCGGATCCAGGATATACCAGTCAGTATATCTGAGAACAATGGCCATCAGGATGACGGCGACCCAACCCAGGATGTCTTCCAAAAAGTGCAGGCTGAGAATGGATTCATTCTTGGTTTGTCCCTTACGAATCACAAGACTTGCTAAGACATTCACACTGATCGCAATAATCCCAAGCCAGAAAAGTCCCTCTTCATTGACAGGATGTGGGTGAAACAGTTTGACCATATTTTCCAAAATCACCATACCAGACCCTGTCATCAGGATCACAGCGGTCACCATAGCCCCTAAAAGGCTAAAACGCTTGTATCCCAAGGTGTAATGGCTGTCTTCTTTCCGATTGGAAATGCTCTCTAGGAAA
The DNA here is from genome assembly GCF_000187445.1 of Streptococcus sp. C150. Lineage (NCBI taxonomy): Bacteria > Bacillati > Bacillota > Bacilli > Lactobacillales > Streptococcaceae > Streptococcus > Streptococcus sp. C150. The sequence continues at coordinate 792,105 of NZ_GL698449.1, forward strand.
GCCGAGATACCAATAGCAACCGCATCCCCAAAGTCATGAACCGAATCAGCAAGAACTGCACTGGAACCAAAAATCCCTCCTGCTATAAACTCAACAATGGCAAAGCTTAGATTTAAGAAAAAAGCCAGCCAAACTGCATATTTTGTCTTCATAATCTTGTTTCCTTTGTTATAATGGAAGTGGGACAAAAGTCCTAGCCTCTCAATTGTCTTTGGATTGTCGAGCAAGACGCAGTGGTTGAGTGGGCTCTACTACGCTGATTTCATCAGCTTTTACAGCCCTACTCAACTGTGCGGAGGTGGGACGACGAAATCGAATTCTAACGAATGACCGATTTCTGTCCCACTCTCGTATTCCCACCCCGCAAGGCTGATTAGGTACTCTTTGAAGCTAAAGAGCTAAAGAGCGAAAAAGAGACCAATCAGCTACTGCATAAATCATTTAACTCTATAGATATTCCGAGAACTGAGACTATTATCTCTTCTCTTCATTATCTATTATCCAATACTATCAACAGAAAGGATAGAAGCAAACCGTTCTCTGTGTACGTTATTGAACAGTTTGTTCAAATTGTCCATATGAAAGTTCCAGATCGTCGCATCACCAAGACTCGAAATGCTATCTATAAAGCTTTTTTACAATTACTCAACCAAAAAGACTACGAAGCCATCACCGTTCAGGAGATTATTGACCTGGCTGATGTGGGGCGCTCGACCTTTTATAGCCATTATGAGAGCAAGGAGTTACTACTGGATGAGCTCTGTCAACAGCTCTTTCACCATTTGTTTGAGCGTGCTCAACACCTCTCTCCACAAGGCTACCTGGCGCATATCTTTTTGCATTTTAAGAAAAATCAAGACCATATTACCAGTCTTCTCTTATCAAAAAATGACTACTTTCTCCGCCAACTGCAAAAAGAACTGGAACATGACGTCTATCCCATGTTAGCAGACGAACTGATTCAAGCACACCCCAACATTCCTCACTCCTATCTCAAGCACCTGGTCGTCAGCCACTTTATCGAAACCCTCAGCTGGTGGCTAAAAAAAGGTAAGTCCTATAGCGAGCAGGAAGTTGTCCAGTTTTATTTGGAGATACTGAAAGTTGGTTCAAACTAGAAAGAAGTTTTTTTAATGACCCTCACTCAATTTTATTTTCTCTTTCCAGCCTTATTCATGCTTCACGAACTTGAGGAAATCATATGGATGCCATCCTTTGTCAAAAAACTATCCGCACAGTTTCCAGATATTCGATTCCTTTCTTATTACACTCCTTTAACTTTCAATGCCATTGTCTTGGAGCAGTTTCTGATCCTTCTGCTATCACTTTTTCTTAGCTATCAGTTTAGCAACTATACTATTTACACAACCATTGTAATTGCTTATATCTACCATATTTTCGGACACCTGATTCAGACAATTGTCCTTCTAAAATATGTTCCTGGCTTGTTAACGGGTATTTTAACGAGCTTGTTCTCCATCACATTTCTAAAAATTGAAAGTTCAGTCAAACTCTATGGTTACTCTTTTTTGACTTTACTGGTTATCGTTTTAAATCTTATAGTATCATTTATGATTCTTAATAAAATCAGTCATAAAAAATAGCACTTAGACAATCATATCTTGGAAAGGAAACATCTATGTCACTTTATCCCATCTTTAGCATCATTACAGTCTTCTTAGCGCTTGCTTTTGTCCTGCTTCATCTTGTTGCAGCGTTATCAGCTATTTTAAATGGCAAAAAAAGCTTAGGAACCGGATTTATTATAGCTGGTGCCATAGTTAGTATCTTAGCCCTACTCCTTGTAATGATTAGTCGCACCTTGACAATTTATATCTGGATATTCGGTAACTCTATGATTTGCTTCGGCGCTGTCATGAATGGTAAAAATAATAAAAAATTCAACAAATCACACCACCTAATTCGTTTTGTCATTGACATGCTTATTACTATTTTGTTATATGTTAGTCTATACTTAAGATGATGTGATACTTATCGCTACAAATATTATTCAAAAGGGCCTAGAGGTTAAATCTAGCCCTTCTTTATTATTTAGAAAATAAACGTTATTATCTTTATTACATATGTTTGAATCACTGTCAATACTTTCTACATAAGAAAAATAACATCCAAAAAAGGACCCCTACGGAATCCTCTTATTAATTGATAAAATCAAACCGAGCGATCTGAGGAAGCACCCGATGATCATGAAACGTTATTAAACACAAAAGTCACCCATGTGAGTTCTTGCCAGAAGCTGAAGTTAATCCTTCAATCTGGAAAACCCGCAGAGGTGACTTTTTCTATACATCTCGATTTTTCTGGCAATAATCATTAACCGATAAATATGTCTGTGAATCACCCAGCGACTCCGCTATGTCCATAATCCGCGGTGGTAGTAGTCCCACTCGCTGGACAAGTTCGTGATCGCTGAACAATTCCCGTGGACTGCCGGCGAAGCCAAACTTCCCGTGTTCCATAACATACACCGACTCAAACTCGGCGGCGACCCAATCCATGTCATGGGTGATGGTCACAACTTGGTGGCCCGAATCAGCCAACTGATGGAAAATTGCGGTCAACTTGCGCCGGCTTTCCCAATCAAGCGACATCATCGGCTCATCAAATAAATAAATCGCCGGATCCACTGCCAAAACTGTGGCAACGCTCAACAGCTTGCGTTCCGACAATGACAGGTCATATGGACTTTCAGCTGCTTTATCATCCAAGCCAACTCTTTTTAGAGCCGCTAAAGCCCGCCTCGTAATCGTGTCGTGGTCATCCATGACCTGCGCGACACTCCACTCCACCTCTCGTTGAACGGTCGGGTTGAAAAGCTGATCGTCAGGATTCTGAAAAGTAATCCCAACTTTCAGTAACTTTTCGACTGGTTTAAGATCATTAAAATTTTCTCCATCGATCTTAATCACACCGGTTTGTGGTGTCAGCAAGCCCGTCAACAATTTGAAGAGCGTTGATTTACCGGCACCATTTTGGCCGACAATCGCCACCATCGGATCGGCGAAGTGTTTGTCTTCAACATCCAAGCTAAAGGACCGTTCCGGATAAGTGAACGTCAGGTGGTTCAGTTCAATTGTGGACATAACAAGCCTCCTTCAGATCAGCGCCATTCACCGGATACTGGCCATCAGCCAAGTGCCAATCCATTTTTTGAGCAAGTTGCTGGATTGTCGGGGCTGGAATCTGCCAGTCAGCTGCCAAATGATTAAACACCTCACCCGGCCTGCCCTGGGCTACCATTTGACCCTCGTGCAGCACCCACACAACGTCGGCGACTTCGCACAAATCGTCAATTTCACTGGTGACAATGAAGACATTCGTCTCTTTGACTTGGGCCAGCCATTGGAAAAATTGCCGGCGGCCAAGGGGATCCATCTGACTGGTCGGATCATCCATAATCAAAACAGCCGGATTAGCCACAATCGCCGTGGCAATTGCCAACCGCTGAATCTGACCACCGGAAAGGCTCTCGGGACGCAAATTCAGCTGTTCAATCAGCCCCATTTGCGTGGCAACTTCTTCAACCCGTTTTTGAATCAGTTCTTCAGCCATTCCCTGATTAATCAAGTCAAAGGCGATTTCATCGGCAACCGTGTCTGCCAACCCGCTTAGTTGGCCAGCTGGATTTTGCAGTACAACTCCATTCATGGCATTATAAACGGGCCAATTGTCGGACACTCGCTGGCCAAACATGTGCCAGTCGCCCTCAATCTCAGCAGACACAATTTTGGGAATGACCCCTGCCAGCACACGGCACAAAGTCGATTTGCCGGAGTGGCTATTCCCGATAATCCCAACCACCTGGCCGGTATGAACCTCCGCGTTAATCTGACGTAGTTGTGGTTGCTCAGTACCCGGATAACGGGTGGTCAAATTTTCAATTACAATCCGTTTATCTTCTTCCATATCTTCCACCCAATCAATAAAATTGCCAATCCAGTCAGACCAATGTGCAGCGTCTGCGACAGGCGATACACGCGCTGGGAGGTTCTGACAGTCCGGTTGGGATTATCAAAACCTCTCAGTTGGAGAGAAATCGACCGCGCCATCGATTGATCCAAGGTCTTAATCACCAATGGAATTAGAACCGGCAGGACTGACTTTAATTTCTGAATCAACGTTTTTTGCGGATTGGTTCCGCGAACTTTTTGTGCCTGCTGGATTTTCCGCATATTGCGCATCATTTCCGGCAAAATATAACACACCGACATCAGAACGTAGACGGTTTTATAAGACAATCCGGACAGTTCCAAATAGGCCGCGTTTTCTGAAATACTCGTGGTCACCATAAAAAAGCCACTGGTCAAAATAATCACCAATACTCGACAACCCAGAGTGGTGGCGTAAATCAGGCCTTCTTTGTAGAACGACACCCCAAGCACAGAAAACAGCACAGTTTGATTCCGACTGTAAAATAACCCTTGGATGATCAGCATGGTGCAAATCAGAAACAGGCTGAATCCCAGCGCCTTAAAGATGGTAGAACTCAATTTGGAAAATAACAATAGCAATGTTGCGACAAGGATTAATCCAGCCTGAAGCAATAAATTCATACTGGCAAAGCTCAACAACGTCATGTCCAAGATGAACAAGAGCTTAGTAATCGGATCGATCACCTGGTACCACTTTAGCTTGACCCGTGGCGTTCCAGAAATCAATGTTTGAACAGTCATCATTTATCACCGCTAAAGAAGTGCACCATACGCTTCGGCAGCTGACGATAGATGAAGAATGCCAGGTAGGACACGCAGACTTTATCCAAAATATCCAAGACAAACTCATCGGTAAATGAGGCCAGCCACACTGGTACATGATTGGCGACCATTACCGCAAACAATGAGTCACCCCAAGCGATACCGGTCTGACCACCCCAAAAGATGACGTTGAGTGGCGTTGAAATGGCAGCTGAAACGATGGCAATAATAATAGCAGAAACAAATACTCGTCGCGCTGACGAGAACCACCCCTTGGCGTGCAAAACTCCGACAGCAATACCAATTCCGATACTGGTTATCGCATACACGGTTGAAATTGGCGATAAGGTCAGCCCATAGATTACGTTGTTGATGAAACCACTGATGGCACCGGCAACCGGCCCAGCCAACATGCTGGCAAGAAAGGTTCCCAAAGACCCCAGCCAAACGGGCAACTTTAACCCCTCCGCCAAGGCTTTGGCAACATAGTTAATCCCCACAGCAGCGGGAATCAAAGTCATGGTGGCAGCACTTAACTTAAATTCCCACATACTGGTACGATGAATCGGTTCTGTTTTCATAATCTTCTCCTTTTGTTTTTAAAGAGCCGTGTCGGGAATGACTTTCGGACGTAACGCTCTATAGTATAGTTAACTGAACTCTTAGGTATTTTCACTGTACTAACCGTAGTCGACATAAGTTAATATAGTAAAATTACTATTTTCGAGTTCTTACTCATATCATACGCTTATTCTCGAAATTGTCAAGTCTTTTCTGAAAATTCTGCAAAAAAATGAGTTAACTGAAAATGCCTAGCTCCTACTAGACATTTTTTGTTTCTATAATGACTTTAATCCTTATTGCTTATACTTCCATTTTTAACAAGACGAACCCTAGTCAGTCACATAAATCTCGCCACGGCTATAGAGGGCAGCGTTTCCTGCAAGATAAAGCCTATCTCCTTCTATATGACAACTAAGGTTCCCACTTCGCTCAGAGGCTTGATAAGCTCTAAATTCTTCTTGTCCTAACTTATTAGCCCATAAAGGAATGACATGACAATGACCTGACCCACAAACTGGATCCTCCTCAATGGATAATTTTGGAGCAAAACTTCGTGTAACAGTATCGTATTTTTCCCCTCTAGCAGTGATATTTAAAAGGAGTCCATCTAAAGCTTTGACTCTGTCAAAATCTGGAGTAGCATTGATGACATCATTTTCATGGGGTAAGATACAGACTAGGTCTCTTCCCAGCCACGCTTCAAGCGGACGCACTCCGATTGCTTCTTCCATCTCACTTGAGACTGGAACTTGCTGCATAGAATATACTGGGAAATTAAGCTCATAATACTCAGCTTTCTTAGTAACCACAAGTTCGCCACTTTGTGTTTCAAAGGTAAGATTTTCAGCTTCTTTTTCTTTAAATTGAAAGAGAACAAAGGCCGTTGCCAAAGTAGCATGACCACACAAATCGATTTCTCCACCCGGAGTAAACCAACGTAATTCATAGTAATCATCATTTTTAACCGTAAAAGCTGTCTCAGAGAGATTATTTTCTCTGGCGATATTCTGCAAGGTATTATCCGATAACCATTCATCCAAAAGACAAACAGCAGCTGGGTTCCCTTTAAAAACGGTATCTGTAAAAGCATCAACGATAAATTGTGGGATGGTATATTGGCTCATTAACATTGGGGCTCCTTAATTTGTTATCTTCATTATATCTGAAAATAGGATAGAAAACAGACAAATGGTATCTAAAAAAAGCAACTTGAAAAAGTTACTTTTTGTACAAAGTTTTCTTTATTTCTTGATAACTCCTTCTTTTACCAAAAAGTCATGCGCTACTTGGGCAGCTGGTTTACCTTCTACTCCCACTTGGTAGTTCATCTGGCTCATTTGCTTCTCTGTGATGTTACCAGCTAACTTGTTTAGAATGCCTTCCAATTCTGGATGTTTCTTAAGAAGAGCTTCTTTCATAAGGGGCGCCCCTTGATAAGGTGGGAAGAGTTGTTTGTCATCCTCTAGAACCACAAGGTCATAGCGAGCAAGCTCCGCATCCGTTGAGTAAGCATCTGTTATCTGGATCTCACCGGACTGGATAGCCTGGTAGCGAAGGGCTGGCTCCATGGTGGAGACTTGTAGATCAAGACCATAGACTTTCTGCAAGCCCTTGTTCCCATCCTGTCGGTCATTAAACTCTAGGGTGAAGCCTGCCTTAAGCTCCCCTTCCACCTTTTTCAAGTCAGAAATGGTCTTGAGTCCATACTCTTGAGCAATTTTCTTAGGCACTGCAACAGCATAGGTATTTTCATATGCCATAGGTTTGAGCAAGGCCAGGTCGTCTTGTTTTTTAATACCATCTCGGGCAGCTTGATAGACTGCTTCTGGATCATGATTGACTTGTGGCGCCGGCTTGAGGAGACTTTCCGTCACGGTGCCTGTAAATTCTGGATAGATATCAATATCCCCTTTTTTCAGAGCTTCATAGAGGAAAGTGGTCTTGCCAAAATTTGGTTTAACAGTCACTGTCATATCCGTATTTTTCTCGATCAAGATCTTATACATATTAGCTAGAATTTCAGGTTCAGGCCCTAACTTCCCAGCAATGATCAGGTTTTCTTTTTCTGGTTTGGGGATAAGACTCGGCACATAGGAAGCTCCCAATCCCAGAATCATGACCGCAAAGACTGTAAAGATGGTCCGTAATTTGGCCTTTTCCATCCATTTGAGCAGAAGGTTAAAGGTGATGGCTAAGAGTGCCGAAGATAGGGCACCAATCAAAATCAAACTGGCATTATTGCGGTCAATCCCTAAAAGGATAAAGGAACCAAGTCCTCCAGCCCCGATAAGTGCTGCCAAGGTTGCTGTCCCGATAATCATTACTGCAGAAGTTCGCACACCTGACATCACCACAGGCATGGCAAGAGGTATTTCAAACTTCTTGAGGCGCTCCCATTTGGTCATCCCAAAGGCAATCCCTGCTTCTTCTAAACTGGGGTCAATCCCACGCAATCCTGTAATAGTATTTTGAAGGATGGGGAAAATGGCATAAATAACGAGTGCCGTCAAAGCAGGCAAGGTCCCAATCCCCATAATAGGGATAAAGAGTCCCAGAAGGGCCATAGAAGGGATGGTTTGAAAGATCCCAGCAATCTGCAAGACCCAGTTACTCGCACGATCGCGCGTACTAAGATAAATAGCCAAAGGAATTGAGATGAAAATAGCAATAATTAAGGTCAAAAGAGACAATTGTAAGTGTTGTCCGAGAGCTGTAAGCCAGTCGCTAAAGCGCTCTTGAAATGTTGAAATTAAATTAGACATGAGGGCTACCTCCAAACAAGTTTGCTACAAAGTCTGTCGCAGGTGCTTGTAAAATTGTTTCAGGTTCTGCAACCTGACGAATTTCTCCATCTTGCAAAACTGCAATCCGGTCGGCTAATTTTAAGGCCTCGTCTGTATCGTGGGTAACGAAGATTGTCGTCATGCCGAATTCTTTATGCAAGTCTTTTATGAGACTCTGCAACTGCTTGCGAGAAATTGCATCCAAGGCTGAAAATGGTTCGTCCATCAATAGAATCTTTGGTTTCCCAATGATGGCACGCACAATCCCAATCCGTTGTTGCTCCCCACCAGACAACTCACTTGGCTTGCGCTTTGCATACTCTGCAGCAGGCAGACCAACCTTATCCAAGAGTTCATCGGTTTTAGAGGCAATTTGTTCTTTGGTCCAGCCCTTCATCTCAGGAATGAGGGCAATATTTTCCGCAACTGTCAAATTAGGAAAGAGGGCAATGGCTTGAAGTACATAGCCGGTACTGAGACGTAACTCCCGTTCATCATAGTCCTTGATGCGTTTCCCATCCATGTAGATATTGCCATCAGTCGGCTCAAGTAGCCGATTGATCATCTTGATCATGGTGGTTTTCCCAGATCCTGAGGGGCCTACGAGCACCATAAATTCACCATCTTCAATACAGAGATTGACATCTTTTAAAATGTCTTTTTCTGTGTAGCGCAAGGCTACATGTTTGTATTCAATCATAAATCATCCTCATTTTTCACGATCACTTTGCCGAAAGAATGGCTTCCTTCCAGATAAGCATGCGCTTTTTGGATTTGGTCAATCTTATAAACCTTTTCAGGTCGTACATCCACATGATACTGCTCGACAAAATCTACCAAAGCCTGAAGCTTGTCTGGAGACACATTGCCAGAAGCAAAAGTCGTCAAGTAGAGATTGCGAGAGAGCATCTCAATCGGATCAAAGTCTGGAACAGTCCACTGACCACCCAGAAGGCCACAAGAACAGATCATCCCGCCTTCTGCTGTCCGCGCAAAAGTATCGAGAATAGCACTGGGACCGACAAGATCCAAAACCTTATCGAACTGCTCTTGCGTTTGCAAGACACCATCCTTCTCCAAAATCACCTCATCAAATCCGACCGCCTTCAATTGGTCTTCCTTAGCTAAATTTCGGCTAGTTCCCGCCAGATGAACCTTAGGAAATTTGCCTTTTAGCAGTCTAGCAAAGGCAATTCCTACACCACTGGTTGCTCCGCGAACTAACACGCTGTCTTTCTCCTCAATCTTGAGGTTAAGAAAAGAGCCAAAAGCCGTGTAATAGGTTTCCGGAAGGGTGATCAAACTTTCCAAATCAAGTTCTGTCTTGATCGGATAAATTTGCTCATTGGGGATAAGAGTATACTCTGCATAGCCTCCATCAAAGGCACGTCCCATCTCCCCCATAATGGAAATGATTTGCTGACCAATCTTCAAATCTGGTCGTGTCGTTTCTTCCACAAGACCGACACACTCAATCCCTAATACACGAGGAAATTTCACAGATGGTGATTGTCCCTTGCGAGTAAAAATTTCACTATGGTTAATACCAAAACCTTGGATTTTCACCAGGGTCCAACCTGGCTTCAGGACTGGTTTTTGTCGTTCGACAACTTCTAATACCTCTGGTCCACCTGGACTGCTCACAACAACTGCTTTCATAAGGTACTCCTCTTTTTCTACAGTTCATTTTCTTTAGCTTTTAGATTTGAGATAATACGCTCTTGATAAGCCTCAAATTCTCGGATTTCTTGATCAGAAAAACCTTGGTAGAAAATCTCACCCAACTCTTTACTAACACGGTCTCCAATTTCTTTTTGCTCCCAACCTAGGTCTGTCAAAGAAATATATTTTTTTCTTTTATCCTGCGTGCAAGGTTGAATTGTAACCAAGCCTTGTTCTGCCAATTTTTTAACCATGCTGGTCAATGTATTATTGGCTAGACCGGTCGCAAGAGCGATATCGGTCGCAGTAGCGCACCCCAATTCTTGCTTCCACAAAATCGTTAAAATTTTCCCCTGTTCACTTCGGTATTGGGCATCTGGTTCCTTGCTCAAGAGTTTTTGAAACAGTCGCCCGTTCAACAAACGTATCTGTAAAGCTTGGTAGCCCCCTTGCTTCTTGTCCATTTTGTCTCCTTTTTCTTCTATATCGAACTTTCTAAATCTATTGTAAATCTACTCATTACATCTGTCAACTATTTCGATATAGAAATAATTATAAAAACAAAAAAACTTTCCTAATCATCTAGGAAAGTTCTAACTATAATCGAATAATATCTTTAAACGAGCTTACTCAGCCTTGGTAATATCTTCACGCATTTCATCGACATTGAATTTAGCGAAGAGATACTGGCGATCTTGAACTGGGAAACGTTGATCGAGTTGGTCAACTGGACCGACTTCAACAATACCATTATCAATAATGAAGTCCATAACGTGCCCACCGAAAGACAAATCATCCGAAATAAAGTGTAAATGATAGCCAGCTACACTAACTCCATGGAACATCTCAGGAGTCCAAATACCAACAATGGTACCTGAAATATTATCAGCTTCATACTCCGGCTGATGTGTTGCCACCTCTGCAAACTTAGTATCCGGGGCAGATTTAGGAATCATACGAACATGCATGTGCTTAAAGTGACCCTTAATTTTGATGGAACGGAAGAGATTAACCCCATCGTAGTAAGATTCAATACGTTCTTCAAGTTCCTTATCAGTCATTTCAAAGCGTTGTCGGAAGATTACTTCGGCTTGGTGTGGAACTACAGCTGCATAAGGTACTTTTTCATTAGCAGCAACCTCAACAACCTCAACCTTACCTTCTGACCCCTTGGCTTGATAAGCTTTACCATCAAGGACAATTAGCTCCCCATCAATGGAATCAAGGGTTCCAAGCCCCAAGTCCCCATGTTCTAAAAGTTCACCAACTGTTAACGTACCCCCGTAAAGCCCAGCCATTAAGGCTCCCAAGGTATTATATTGAAATAATTTTATGGCTTCAGACATGTGTACACCTTCTTCTTAATAAAATTCATCAGGCAAGATAGTTTCGCCGAGTTTAATATTGTCTTTGTAGTCTATTGGCACATCTATAAGGACAGGTCCATTATCAGAATCTTGAAGTGCTTGTTGAAGTAATTGCGCAAAGGCTTCTTTGCTTGTCGCACGATAGCCCTTGGCACCAAAGCTCTCAGCATATTTTACAAAATCAACAGGGCCAAAGTCAACCCCTGACGAGCGACCATACTTCATTTCTTCCTGAAATTCCACCATATTATAATGCCCATCATTCCAGATGATATGAACAATTGGCAGTTTCAAACGAACCGCTGTTTCCAACTCTTGTCCAGAGAAGAGGAAACCACCATCACCAGAAATTGAGATAACCTTTTCCTTTGGACGAACCAAGGCTGCAGAAATCGCCCAAGGAAGAGCAACACCCAAGGTTTGCATACCGTTTGAGAATAGCAAATGACGAGGTTCATAAGATTTGAAATAACGTGCCATCCAGATATAGTGACTACCAACGTCAACTGTAACCGTCATATCATCCTCAGTTTGATCTTGCAAGACTTCAATCAAATCAAGTGGATGGACCGTACCTTCTTCAGGCTGACGGTCAAATTTGACATCATCAACGACAGTATCTTTCAAACCTTTAAGATATTCAACTGAGCCTTCAGGCAATTGATATCCTTGGATTGCTGGCAAAAGCAAATCCAAAGTTGCTTCAACATTACCAATCAACTCACGTTCTGGTTGGAAATACGTATCAACGTCAGCAGGTTCTACATCGATAACAATGATACGAGCTGAAATCTCAGCATTCCAGTTGCGTGCTTCATACTCGATTGGGTCATAACCGATTGCTATAATCAAGTCTGCTTTTTTAAGCAACATATCACCAGGTTGATTACGGAAAAGCCCAACACGGCCAAAGAAAGTGTCCTCTTCGAGGTCTCTAGAAACAATACCTGCTCCTTGGAAAGTTTCTACCACTGGCAATTTAACATACTCCAAAATTTGACGGATAGACTGAGTTACCGCCTCTGATGAAGCACCATTCCCCAAAAGGAAAACTGGCAAAACCGCATTTTTAATGGCTTGTGCCAAATAATTAATATCAGAGACAGAAGCTGACCCCAGTTTTGGATCAGTCAATGGTTTAATAGCTTTGACACTGACTGGAGCGTCTGTAACGTCTTGAGGAATAGAAATGAAACTTGCACCAGGCTTACCTGCTTTAGCATGACGATAAGCATTGGCTACAATCTCAGAAAGGGTATTAGCATCATGGACTTCAGCTGCATACTTCGTGATTGGCTCTAACATAGCAACGTTATTCATTGATTGGTGGGCACGTTTCAAGAGGTCTGCACGCTTAACCTGACCACCAATAGCAAGAACAGGGTCCCCTTCATCAGTGGCCGTAACCAAACCAGTCGCCAAGTTAGAAACACCGGGACCAGATGTCACCAAGACAACACCGGGTTTTCCGGTAATTCGACCAACTCCTTGAGCCATAAAAGCTGCATTTTGCTCATGACGAGCAACAATCAATTCCGGCCCCTTATCTTCAAGCGTATCAAAAACCCTATCAATTTTCGCTCCAGGTATCCCGAAAACATACTTAACATCGTGGTTAATCAAGCTATCAACCACTAAATCAGCACCATACAATTGCTTTCCTTCTGACATTAACCAAGTCCTTTTGGCTCATCAACTACAGAGCCTACTTTCCTTTCAAATATAAGTCATAAAGGGTCAAAGCCTGATCGATTTTTCACAAACTTTAATCACTTCACAATTCTGTTATCATTATAGCACAGTTTTTAAGCATTCTTGTGAAAAAAAGATTGTGAATTTTTGCACTTCTAAATCAAAATAAACACCTGAATGCTATCAGATGTTTATGTGTTTTTGACCTTAGAAAATTCACGATTCAGATAATTTTGCAAAGCCTCAAAAATATTCAAAAGTTGTAAATAATTGGACAAAGTGGAGCGTCCTGGAATATCATTCACATCCAAAGAAATACGCTCGACATCTTTTTCATACAAAATACGGAAAGAGACCACAGGCTGATCCGAAAAATAATTGTCACCAGCTATGAGGTAACACTCATAGATAATACCGATAGGGTTAGAGACCTTCATCTCAATGCGAATAGCTCCAAACCCCAAGTCCTCCACCTGCTGAAAACGCTCCAAAATAGCCTGTCGCTGACTGGGAATAAAGTTTGTAATCTCCATAGCAACCTCCCAACGCTTCTTTTTGTCTATTATAGCCTAAAGATGGGAAAAAATCTTGTAATGGGTTTCCTATTAAGACTACAAGACCCATGAGAGTATTATTTAACTTCTTTATAGTCTCTAAAGTCAGATTTTATATTGTTATCGTCATCATGTTCATCTACCCAATCCTTTATATCAGTAAAAGAATGAATATCTTTCTTAATACCAGCACCATCCTCTACAGAAATTACAATTGCTTGCTCTCCATTTGTTCCCAACCAATGTAAAATATCATTGGTCTGCTCTTCAGGGGAGAAATAGATTTGTGATTGTTTGTCGTATTCCCTATCTCTAAAAGACTCATATTTAGCTAACTTCTTTTTATAGGCCTTATATTTTCTATTATAATCTTTCTTAGCTTTTTGACGTACTTTTTCGTAAGCTCGATAGTCTCTCTGGTAGTCTTGTTGAGCCTTCTTATTAAGAATGTCACTAAAACTTAAGGTTTTAAAAGGAAAAATAGAATCTGGGAGAGCATTAAATTCTGGAAGTTTCTTTGGCTCTCTTGGTTTATTAGGTAGGAAACTTTTCACTGGCTCAGTTGGACCGGCTGGAAAATCCCCTTCCTTACCTTGACGGGTCAATAGTTTAAATTTCTTTAACGTATCACTATTTGTTGTTTGATTAACAGCATCTTCGTAAATATGCTTAACTTCAGGATTGTCATTAAATAGATTAATCTGATTCTCTTGTTTTGAAGTATCTACATTATCGATCTCTTGGATAACATTTAGGTGTGCTGATAAATAGCTGTCTTTTTGAACTGGCAATTTCTTTAAAAGCTCATCTAAGTTTCCCTCTCTTTTTAAATAGCCCCACATATTACTGTCATTCAGCTGATTACGAGCAGAACCCCTATCACCGAAATAAAGCAGTTCATCTTTACTGTAAGAATAATCTGGTAGGTCTCCAGTTAAAAATTGATTGGTATCGAGATTATAAGTAAATTGCTTATCGCTTTGAGAAGTAGTCAAGAAAACATAATCATAACCATCAATCTCTCTTAAAGACACAGCCAACTCCTTAATATCTTTAAAATCTTTTATTTTCTTCAAATATGGGGTCAAATTAATAATTTTCTTTTCAAAATTTTTGTTAATATCATAAACTACCAAATGAGCTTGATGCAGACTACTCATGGTATCGTAATAGCGAACAAAATGATTTCTACCAATCAACTCAGTAGCTACATTATCTTCAGAATTATAATAAGTGGGTTCTTCATGACTAATGGCAACATACTGTTGACGACTACCAAAAATCTTATTGGAAGTTACCTTATCTGCTTTTAGGGCCATCTGTAACTCTTCTACAGCTTCTTCATGAAATTTGTTCTTTGTATATGCATTTCCTAAAAAGAAAAGCATGAGTATAGCCGCAGTATAAATCCTTCCACGCTTGGAGAAGGGAAATTTTAGAATCTTCTTTATCATAACTTTTTACAAAAATAGCCAGAACATCACATTCTGACTATTACTCTTATTTCTCTTCTTCGTCCATTGAAAGCACAGACAAGAAGGCTTCTTGGGGTACTTCCACCGAACCGATGGCTTTCATACGTTTCTTACCGGCTTTTTGTTTTTCGAGGAGTTTACGTTTACGTGAAACGTCGCCACCGTAACATTTCGCCAAGACGTTTTTACGAAGGGCCTTAATATCAGTACGAGCAACAATTTTTTGACCGATAGCCGCTTGAATGGGCACTTCGAATTGTTGACGTGGAATGATTTTCTTAAGTTTATCAACGATAAGTTTTCCACGCTCGTAGGCAAATTCCTTATGCACGATGAAGCTAAGGGCATCGACCTTGTCACCATTAAGGAGAATATCCATTTTCACCAATTGTGAGCGACGGTATTCTGACAATTCATAATCGAAACTTGCATAACCACGAGTTGATGACTTCAATTTATCAAAGAAGTCAAAGACGATTTCAGCAAGTGGAATCTGATAGATAACGTTAACACGATTATCATCGATGTATTCCATAGTCTCAAAATCACCACGTTTACGTTGCGCCAACTCCATAACAGCACCAACATACTCTTGAGGAACCATGATTTGAGCTTTAACATAAGGCTCTTCAATAGCATCAATACGTGTAGGATCTGGGAACTCAGAAGGGTTAGACACTTCAAGCATCTCACCGTCAGTAGTATTAACATGGTAAACTACCGATGGTGCTGTCATGATAAGGTCAATGTTAAACTCACGTTCCAAACGTTCTTGGATAACATCCATGTGAAGAAGACCCAAGAAACCACAACGGAAACCAAAACCAAGGGCTTGAGACGTTTCAGGCTCAAATTGAAGACTGGCATCGTTCAACTGGAGTTTTTCAAGAGCTTCACGCAAGTCATTGTATTTATTAGACTCAATTGGATAAAGACCGGCGAAGACCATTGGATTCATTTGCTTATAGCCATGAAGTGGCTCTGCCGCTGGATTGTCCGCAAGTGTTACTGTATCACCGACACGGGTATCCGCGACAGTCTTGATTGAGGCTGCCACATAACCAACATCACCAGTCGCAAGGTAGTCACGGCCAACAGCCTTAGGTGTGAAGATACCCACCTCAGTAACGTCAAAGGTCTTACCATTAGACATCATTTGAATCTTATCGCCAGGTTTCACCATTCCGTTAACCACACGCACTTGGAGGATAACCCCACGGTAAGCATCGTAAACAGAGTCAAAGATAAGGGCTTGAAGAGGCGCATCTACATCGCCTTGAGGCGCAGGAACCTTTTCTACGATTTGCTCAAGAATCTCCTCGATACCAATACCGGCCTTGGCTGAGGCAAGCACTGCTTCAGAGGCATCTAGACCAATAACATCTTCAATTTCTGTACGGACACGTTCAGGATCTGCGGCTGGAAGGTCAATCTTATTAATAACCGGCAAAATTTCCAAGTCATTATCAAGTGCCAAGTAAACATTGGCGAGTGTCTGTGCTTCAATCCCTTGAGCAGCATCTACTACAAGGATAGCACCTTCACAGGCAGCAAGAGAACGAGACACCTCATAAGTAAAGTCCACGTGTCCTGGTGTGTCAATAAGGTGGAAAATGTAGGTTTCACCATCCTTAGCTGTGTAGTTGAGCTCAATGGCATTTAGTTTAATAGTGATTCCACGTTCGCGCTCAAGGTCCATACTATCAAGGAGTTGCGCCTGCATCTCACGACTAGACACTGTCTCAGTCTTTTCCAAGATACGGTCAGCAAGCGTTGATTTACCATGGTCAATATGGGCAATAATCGAGAAGTTACGAATCTTCTCCTGTCGTTGTTTTAATTCTTCAATATTTGGCATTCTTATCTTTCCTAGTTCTTACTTGTGATTATAAAAAAACTAATCGTTACCTTCTATTATACAAAAAAGACAGGCATTTGCCTATCTCTAATATCTGCTTTCTGATTCCGGTTAAGTCATCCTACTTCTTAAAAGTATCGTTGTAGTGCTTATTAATAATAGCTGAACGTTTGTTCTCTGTTGAACTGCTTGAAAATGGTGCTAAACCAAAGGCTAACACGACAATTCCCAATAGAATGAGGCTGAAAAATGGGTGCTCAGCAATATAGTGTAAAATGTCTGACATAGGAAGACTCCTTTAAGCGTAATTATTTAACCTTATATTATCAGAAATATTATGATTCTTCAAGAAAAAAAGAGAGCTTCCGCTCTCCCTCTTAATCTTAATGGAATTGCATACCACCATCAACGATGATTGTTTGGCCTGTAATGTAGTTTGAGTCAGGTCCAGCAAGGAAGCTTACTGCAGCTGCCACATCTTCAGGCTCAGAAAGACGTTTCAAAGTGATATCTTTTGCGAATGTTTGCATACCCCATTCGTCATCTTTACCAGCATTTTTACCAACTTCGTGGGCAATGTCAAACATCATTGGTGTCTTAACGATACCTGGTGCATATGCATTAACAGTAATACCTGAATCAGCCAAATCACGCGCCAAAGTTTGTGTAATACCACGAACTGCAAATTTAGTACCACCATAGATAGTCAAGTTAGGGTTACCAACGACACCAGCTTGTGAAGTCGCATTGATGATTTTACCACCATGTCCAAGAGCTTTAAATTGTGCTTGGGCAGCTTGGGCACCCCAGATCACACCACCTACATTGATATTGAATGTACGATGGAATTGTTCTTCAGTGATTGTATCAAGTGGAGTTGTAGGTGCGACACCAGCATTATTGACAACAACGTTCAAATCGCCAAAGTGATCAACAACTTTTTGGAAGGCTGCTGCTACCTCAGCTTGTTTAGACACATCTGCTACAACCGCAAATGCTTTGTCTGCTGACAATTCAGCTACCGCTTTATCAGCAGTTTCAGCATTGTAATCTAAAATCCCAACTTTAAATCCATCTTCAACTAAACGTTTTGCAATCGCAAAACCAATACCTTGACCTGCACCTGTAACAATAGCAACTTTAGACATATAAAATCCTCCTCTACCAATTGAGGCCCTACTTCGTTGATCCAACAAAGCTTATCTCAATCGGAATACGCAAAGTTAGTCAAGTTCTGGCAAAGTCATTTTCATAAGCTTTGTCTTAACTTAAATAAGATTTTACGCTTATATGAAAGCGTTGTCAAGTAAATGTCATACTTTTCTGAAAATAGATAAGGAATATCTGTTATTTTGTCCTATTATAAAACGAACTCAAAGCCTAGTGCTTCCATGTCGTCCAAGCCACCAAGGTTGGTAACATTGCTATAACCTCTCTCATGAAGCACTGCTGCAGCAAAGTCAGCCCGAGGTCCCATTTTACAATAAAGGTAAATTGAATCGTCTTTTTTAGCTGGAATGTCAGCTGTGAAAAACTGCGTGTGAGGTATTAATAAAGCATCCTTAACATGTCCTTCTGCATACTCTTCCGGACTACGAACATCAATGAGCAATCCACCTTGAGCTATATCATTTTGAATCTGCTTTAAATCCATGTTATTTACCAAACCAAAGCTCGATTTCTCGAGCCGCAGATTCTTCTGAATCGGAACCATGAACAATATTTTGTATGCCATGTTCATCGGGTGCGGTCGCAAAGTCACCTCGAATTGTGCCAGGAGCAGCTTCACCAGGATTTGTCGCTCCCATCATATCACGCCATGATTTGATAACACCTGGCCCCGAAAGAATCCCAATAATTGCCGGCCCACTCATCATATAGTTTGTAATACTAGAGAAGAATGGCTTATCTACCAACTGAGCATAATGCTTTTTAAGGCGCTCTAGGTCAAGCGTTAGCATTTCCATACGTTCAATAGTAAAGCCACGACGCTCAATACGGTCAATGACTTGTCCAACGAGGTGACGTTTAACAGCGTCTGGTTTAATGATAAATAATGTTTTTTGCATGATTTCAACTTTCATTATTTTCTTTTCATTTTACCACAGGATGCCACTTTTTGCAGACTTGGGCCTTTTATAGTCTCTAACTATATGACAGGTAACAAATTAACTATTTTTCATTAGCGTGATTATGCTGCTAATTACAAAATCCCTTACCAATACAGTAAGGGATTTTGTTGTTTTTTAATCTTGAATAAAAGCTTGTAAATCTTTAAGAGCTCGCTCTGCAATTTTTTCATAACGCTCTTTCTTATCACGAATACGTGGGCCTTCTAACTCTTTGATAATACCGAAGTTAACATTCATTGGTTGGAAATGTTTGCTTTCAGCATGTGTCACATAATAGGGAAGACTCCCGATAGCTGTTGTGTGAGGGAAGATAACCTCATCTTCACCCATAAAGAGACGGGCAGCATTGATGCCGGCAACCAAACCTGAAGCAGCCGATTCAACATAACCTTCAACACCAGTCATTTGTCCCGCAAAGAACAAGTTAGGGTTTGATTTTGATTGGAAGGTCTGTTTAAGCAAGTTTGGCGAATCCATGTAAGAGTTGCGGTGCATTACCCCATATCGCACAAATTCAGCGTTTTCAAGACCTGGAATCATTTGGAAGACACGCTTTTGCTCTCCCCATTTGAGGTGGGTTTGGAAACCAACGATATTGTAGAGGCTACCAGCCGCATTGTCCTGACGAAGCTGAACAACCGCATAAGGTGTCTTGAAATCCCCATCACGTGGTCCCTTATAATCCTCAGGATACTCCAAACCAACTGGTTTCATAGGACCATAGAGCATTGTCTTGATACCACGTTTAGCCATAACCTCGATAGGCATACAGCCCTCGAAATACTTTTCTTTTTCAAAAGAATTCAAAGGAGCTTCTTCAGCTGTTGTCAAGGCCTCGTGGAAGGCCATGAACTCTTCCTTGGTCATTGGACAGTTTAGGTAAGCTGCTTCACCCTTGTCATAGCGTGACTTAAGGTAGACCTTGTTCATGTCGATAGTCGCTTTATCAACAATCGGTGCAGCGGCATCATAGAAATAGAACCCATCTCCACCGTTAAGCTTGTGAATTTTTTCAGCTAAAGCATCAGAAGTCAAAGGACCTGAAGCAATAACTGTAATGGCATCATCAGGAATTTCTGTGATTTCTTCACGGATAACTTCAATTAGTGGGTTGTTTTCAATTTCAGCTGTCACTGCTTCTGCATAACCTTCACGGTCCACAGCCATGGCACCACCAGCTGGCACACGGTGAGCTTCTCCATTTCGCATAATGATCGAGTCCAAGCGACGCATTTCTTCTTTAAGAAGCCCTACAGCATTTGTCAAGCTATCGCCACGGAAAGAGTTAGAGCAAACCAATTCTGCAAAGTTTGTTGTCTTATGCTGAGGTGTTGCTTTGACCCCACGCATTTCATATAGTTTTACCGGAATACCACGTTTAGCAATCTGATAAGCTGCTTCAGAGCCGGCCAATCCAGCTCCAATCACGTTAATATAATCTGCTTTTGATTGAGACATGACACTAATACCTCTTCGAGAACAAGATGAAATCCTGCCCCCACAAATCTTTCTTCATTTTTACTCTTAGTAGTATAGCAAAAAACTCCTCATCTGGCGACTAGGAGTCATCTGTATTTAAAGGGGTAAAATGATAGTCACTTTAGCACCACCCGTGCTATCGTCATTCGAAAGAGCAAGACTACCATGGTGTAAGCGAATAATATCATTGGCAATAGTCAGACCAAGGCCACTATGATTGCGGCTCTGTCTACTTTTATCCTCTTGATAAAAGAGCTGAGTAGCCTTTTCAAGAGATTCAAGGGAAAATCCAGGACCAGAATCAAGGTAGATAAACTTGAATTCATCTTCTTCTACCCTAGCAGTCAGGAGCAACTGACTGCCACTGGGTGTATACTCTACGGCATTTGAAACAATATTCATAAAAGCTCGATTCAACAAGGACCTGTCCCAATGGCCTATGATTGCTTTCTTAATCTCCTTCTTGTCAAATGCTACATTGATTTGTTTGGTTTGAGCTAGTGACAAGGTTTGATCGTAAATATCTTCAACAAATTCCCTAACCGAAATGTCTTCAAGCGTCAAGCTTTTCGTCAAACTCGTTTTGTTGAGTTCAGACAACTCTTTAACATAAGCATCAACCTGTGTAATCCCCTTTTGAAAATGTTCTAATAAGTCCATCTGTTCCGCATCCAAGGAAGTCATGGCTAAGAGGTCTGCATTCCCACGAGCAACTGTCAGTGGGGTCTTCAAATCATGTGTCAGGGCAGAAATCTGATTTTGCTTATCTTGCTCTGCCTTCCAATTTTCCATCAAGGACTCACGAAGTGCTACACGCATATGATCCAAGCTACTTAAAACCTGATTGAATTCCTTAATTGTAGACTGGGAGGTTTGAAAATCCAAGTCTTGTTGGGAAATTTTTTCAGTAGCTTTTAATATAGGTTTAAGCTGCTGACTTAATTTATTTGCATAGTAAAAAGTTAAAATAATAAATAGGAGGAGAATGGATACAAACATTGAGCCAATCATCATAAGATCAGCATTAGGAAAATGCTGATTCATCCACGCATTATGATACCTAGGTGATAATTGATAGTTGACAATGACTATGCCATCTGACCGTTCAAAAGACTGAAAATAGCCGTATATCCCACCGTGAGCATTCTTGAATTGGTAATTTAGTAAGGATTCTTCTTGCAAGTTAACAGGCATGTTAGACTTTTTAAGCTTAAAATCCCTAGTTAAAAAGACATAACTCGTACCATCAGGTAAAATCTCGGGATTAAAGACCTTAGAAGTTTCAATATCACTTCTCACAGCAGACAAATCACTCTCAACTTGATTTGCTGGAATCACAACTCCAAAACGATAAGACAAGCTGAACAAATACAAAATAAGAAGACTGCTGATTGCCGAGAGGACCGTCAGGCTAACGACATAAGATAACAAGATTGTTCTTAGAGAGTGTTCTCGTTTTTTAATTAGTGCCACTTGTAACCAATCCCCCAAACTGTTTCAATAGGATTTTGCCCAACATCTTTGAGCTTTGCACGGATATTTTTAATATGTTCAGCCACTGCTGTTGGACTTCCTTTATCCTCATAGCCGTACAAATGCGTGTAGATTTGTTCTTTTGAAAAGACTTGGCCCTTATTTTCAGCCAGAAACTGACAAATACCATATTCCGACTTAGTTAAATCTAACAACTGATTCTCAACATAAAGCTCCTGAGCCGACAAATCAAACTGAAAATCTCCAAGTGAAAGCTTATGGTGACGTTCACGACTTTCACGTCTCAAGTGAGCCGCCACACGCGCTTGAAGTTCTTTAACCCCAAATGGTTTGCAAATATAATCATCCGCCCCATAGCTCAGTCCCTGAACGATATCCCCTTCTTGCGTTCTGGCTGTAATAAAAAGTATGGGGCAATCCACCTGATCCCGAATCTCATGACAAAACTGGAGACCGTCAACATCAGGCATCATGATATCCAGTATAATCAAGTCAAACCGTGGAAGCGAGTTCTTATCCAAATCTAAAACACTTGTAAACCCCGTCACCTTATGATTTTTAAGCTCTAAAGCTTTTACAACCAATTTCACAATATCTTCTTGATCATCAATAACAAGTATTTGAGCCATAAGCTTTCCTTTCGTACAAAATTACCTTTATCATATCATCTATAGAAGATAACTGACAAGGCGTAGAGTAGATAAATATGTGTTGGGTAAAAGACATAGAATAAATATTTTGACCCATTCCCTCTTTGACCGTTATAACAAAGCATCAAAGGAGCTGCAAATATTTCCATCCATTCAATGTATTTAAACATTAAATCGTGAAAAGAAGGTCTAGTTAGAACAATCGCCATTAGTACCCAAACAAGACTAACACTCACAAAAGCAAGCACTTCTTTCTTAAGATTCTTATGACAAAGATACATAGCGATACCGGTCAACAGCAACCATGTTCCTCCATCACTGATAGACGTATGAGTTGGAAACACTGTGTAATTAAGTAAATTTATGAATAAAGTAAAGACTGGTTTGTTTTGACCTAACAGATAAAAAGGTACCAATAACCATGGAAGCAGCAATGGGAAAAGTAAGGTTGGGATTCCTTTTAGATATTTCTTTTCTTGAATCCAAGCAATACCTTGAAGAGCAACGAGCAAGATAGCAAATGACGACAGCATCATATTTTGCGGAAAGAAACCATCTGGCCTTACAAGAGGATGTAGAAAATTATAGAATCCAAACTGAATCAATCCCATCAAAATCGCTAAAGCATAAATCTTTAGGAAGTATTTTTTTCGATTGTGTGTATTAACGAAACCTTCAATCACAGCAAATAGAAATAAGGGGGCTGCTAATCTCCCAATCATAGTAAACCAAATAGGTATTTTCCCTGTATAGTCAAAAAAATAATGAATATGGTCGAATACCATAGTAATGAGGGCTATATATTTGAGTTGGAAACCTGATAGACTTAAACGTTTCATAATAACTCTCCTTTCTTTCATTCTTAGTATAAAAAACAAATTTAAGGAAAGTATCAGTTTTTTGGATAAAATACAAAAAACTATCCCAAGTCTTAACTTGAGATAGCTATGTCTTTATTTAACAACAGATTCTTTGTAGTCACACTCTTCGTTACTACAGATGACTTGTTTGCCACCACCACGTACTTTCTTCTCGACGAGGTAATCGCCTGATTTAGGACAGTTACGTCCAACAGGAATATCCCACGACGTAAATTCACAGTCAGGATAGCGATCACAACCATAAAAGACACGATTACGTTTTGTCTTACGTTCGATGACCTGACCTTGACCACAGGTTGGACAAGTAACGCCAATTTCTTTTGTAATGGCCTTGGTGTTATGACAGTCTGGGAAATTACTACATGCGTAGAACTTACCGTAGCGACCAAGTTTGATGACCATTGGGTGACCACAGAGGTCACAATCAAAACCAGCAGGCTCATCCTTAATTTGGATTTTTTCAATACCTTCTTCAGCTTTTTCCAATTCTTTTTGGAAAGGTTTGAAGAATTCATCAATTACCTTCTGCCATTGTTCCTTACCAATTTCAACCTTATCAAGTTTACCCTCCATTTCAGCGGTGAATTTAACATCCACGATGTCAGGGAAAAATTCGACGATTAAGCTATTAACGATTTCACCAAGTTCTGTTGGTTCAAAACGTTTAGCCACCAATTTGACATAGTAGCGACGTTGGATAACATCAAGCGTTGGCGCATAAGTTGACGGACGACCGACACCATTTTCTTCCAGTGTCTTAATCAGTGTCGCTTCAGAATAGCGTGCAGGAGGTTGCGTGAAGTGTTGTTCAGGCGTTGTCACAACCTTCTTAACCGTATCACCTTCTGCCATATCAGGAAGCATTTTATTCTTATCAGAGTCGTTGTAAACGGCCATATAACCATCGAACTTGATTTGGCTACCATTTGCAGTGAAAATGACTCCGTTTTGAGACAAGGTCACCTTCATCGTATCGAATACTGCAGCTGTCATTTGACTCGCTACAAAACGATTCCAGATAAGAGTATAAAGCTTAAGCTGATCCTTATCCAAATACTTTGCAATGCTTTCTGGTGTTTGGAAAACATTTGACGGACGAATAGCCTCATGGGCATCTTGTGCTCCTGAACTATTTTTCACCTTGCTGCCGTGTTTTGAATACTTAGAACCAAAGCGTTCTGTAATAAATTCAGCAGCCTGGTTTTGTGCAACAGGACTGATACGTGTTGAGTCCGTACGCATATAGGTAATCAAACCTTGAGCGCCTGAACCCAGATTAATCCCTTCATACAACTGTTGAGCAACCATCATGGTCTTACGTGTTCGGAAGTTAATCTTATTGGCAGCATCCTGTTGAAGAGATGAAGTTGTATATGGCAATGGCGCATTACGACGGCGTTCTTTTTTCTCTACTTTATCTACGTTAAAATCATCACTTGTGATACGAGACAGAACGGCTTGAACATCCTCATTATTGTTGAGCTTAAGCTTTTTACCATCCAAGCCATAGAAGCTAGCCTGAAACTTCTTAGCACCCTTCTTAAAGGCACCATCAATAGTCCAGTATTCTTCTGGTTTAAAGGCCTTAATTTCATTTTCACGGTCGATAATGAGCTTAAGAGCTACCGATTGTACACGCCCGGCCGAAAGACCTTTCTTAACCTTCTTCCATAGAAGCGGTGAAATAGAGTAACCCACAATACGGTCCAAGACACGACGAGCTTGCTGGGCATCTACCAAGTCCATGTCAATGGCGCGTGGCTCTACAAAGGCATTTTTTACTGCGTCTTTAGTAATTTCGTTAAAAACAACACGATTCTTATCATCTGGCTCTAATCCAAGAATATGTGACAAATGCCATGAAATGGCTTCCCCTTCACGGTCCGGGTCACTTGCGAGAAAGACTTGCTTGGCTTTTTTTGCTTCTTTCTTCAATTCATTGATAAGAGGTCCCTTACCTCGAATATTGATGTACTGAGGTTCGTAGTTGTTTTCAAAATCAATCGACATACTTGATTTTTTCAAATCACGGATATGCCCAACAGAGGCTACAACTTTATAGTTGCGGCCAAGATACTTCTCAATCGTTTTCGCTTTAGCAGGAGACTCCACGATGACCAAATTTTTCTTTGGTGTCGCTCTCTTTTTAGTCGCCTTTTTAGCTGTCGTTTTCTTTGTTGTTTTAGTTTTCGTTTTTGTTGTCGTTGCTGTCGCCATAGACTATTTCCTTATAATGTTATAAACTGGCTGCGCCACTCATCTGTCTAAAATCTAGTCACAAGACATTAAAAAATGAAACATCTTGGACCGAGCAACTAACATGATACCTTCCTTTTCTTTAACTGTCAATAAAAAACTTTATCTCTATAGGAGAACTTTGATTTTCAAGAAAACTCTGAAAGGATGTCAAACCCTGTCGTAATGCACTTTGCGCCCTCTTGAATTAAGTGATGACATCCGTCTGACTTTCCATCTAAAATATTTCCTGGAATAGCAAAAACATCTCTACCTTCTTCCATGGCACGCTCACAAGTAATCAGACTTCCAGAGCGAAGTTTTGCTTCTACGACCATAACTCCTTGACACAATCCAGAAATAATCCGATTTCGTTCAGGAAAGTGGTACTTGAGAGGCTGTTCACCCGGTCCATATTCTGAAAGAACTAAATGATTTTTGGACATATAGTCCTGCAAAGATTTATTTTCTTTTGGATAATAAACATCAAGTCCTGTCCCGATAACTGCAATGGTCTTACCTTTATTTTTCAAGGCCTCCATATGAGCACAAGTATCAATCCCACGCGCCAAACCACTCACAATAGTAAAGTGATTCCCAAGTTCACTAACAATTTTTCGAACAGACTGTTTGCCTATTTCGGAGCACTTTCTTGCCCCAACAACAGCTAGCTTTGGTTTACTTAGCAAATCAATATTCCCTTGATAAAAGAGGAGGACAGG
This sequence comes from Streptococcus sp. C150, assembly GCF_000187445.1. Classification (NCBI taxonomy): domain Bacteria; kingdom Bacillati; phylum Bacillota; class Bacilli; order Lactobacillales; family Streptococcaceae; genus Streptococcus; species Streptococcus sp. C150. The sequence continues at coordinate 818,368 of NZ_GL698449.1, forward strand.
TGGATTATAGCTATGCTTCAGCTCAATGGGATACTCCTTATCAAAAATTGATAGGGTCGGAAAACGTTGAAAATCTTCCTTAAGCTGCTTAATATCTAAATTCTTGTATTTTTCCATAAAGAGAACTGCATTTTTAGACTTAGATACCACTGCCATATCACGTAAGCTCAGTTTTTTATCTTGATTTTTTTGATAGTCTAAAATATTAAGAATATTTAAATTTGTCAATCCAGCTGCTTTTAGTTTAAAAAGTTCAAAGTTATTCATGTAACTACCTCCATTTCATTATTCGCAAGAGAAATAGAAAAAAAGCCCCTTCATGGAACTTTTGTTAATTATAAGACATTTTCAGAAGTAAAATATGATGCCGCTCCTAAGAGGTTACTGTCGTTATGGAAATGACAAGCTTGAATTGTTATCGGCTCAAAACCTAATTCTGGCTTTTCATTAAATAACTCTTCATAAGCATTAACAATACCTTCTATCAAAGCATTTTGGCTGCTGATGCCTCCACCGATAACAACTCCCTCCAACTTGAATAAACTCTGCAAATTAAGAATCAGAACAGCAATTTCATGACAATAGTCCTTAAATAGACGTTTTAGTTGTTCAGAGTGATTTTCATCTAAAGCCGAGAAAACTTCTAAACTATCATCCTGTTTTAAACCAAGTATTTGACTAGATTCATGAACGAAACCTACCGCAGAACCTTTATTATCGACAAGGCTAATCAGTGCTTGCTTAAATAAGGTCCACTGGAAAGGGAGAGCTGTTTGACTCTTGCTTTGGGGACTTGGAGAACGCAAATATCGGGTAACCGACAGAGGAGTTAACAAATCCCCCTGTGAGACAATGCCTAAGCCAACACCGGTACCTAAAACCAAGGCAGCACCACAATCCAAATCCTGTAAGCTACCATATCTTGCTTCAGCCAAAGCTGCCGCATCAGCATCATTGATAACCTTTACAGGCAGTTGAAATGTTTTTGACAAGCGTGTCCCCAGAGGAATGGCTGTCAAATAAGGAATAAGACCACCCTTGAAAACAAAACCTCGTTTACTATTAATTTCGCCCGGGCATGCAATAGCAATACCAGAAATACCATTCTTAAATGATGAAATAATACTCTCTAAAGTTATCCAGAAATTATCTAGGGACGATGGTGTAGGCACTTTAGATTGGTTGCTAATTCTAAAATCATTATCAACTAATCCAAATTTGATAAAGGTCCCTCCAATATCAATAGCTAAAATCACGCCACTTCACCTACTTTTTTATGATTGACTTTATTGGTTCGAAGCTTCTTCTATGAATTGGTGTTACACCAAATTTATCTATGCCAGACAGATGATTTTTGGTGCCATAGCCTGCATTTTGGTCAAAGGCGTAGCCAGGGAACTCCTGATCATAGTCAGCCATCATCTTATCCCGAGTTACCTTTGCTACGATCGAAGCTGCTGCGATAGATAAAGAATTAGCATCCCCTTTTATGATTGATGTTTGTCCTATTGGTAGGTCCAAGCTCATGGCATCAATTAACAAATGTTCTGGTTTGGGACTCAGTTTTTCAATAGCTTCAGCCATAGCAAGCTTGGTTGCTTCATAAATATTGACGTCATCAATCACATGATTATCCTTAATACCAATACCGACAGCTACTGCTTCCTTCATTACCTGCTTATAGATAGCTTCATGTTTAGATTTTGGAATCTTTTTACTGTCATTGAGACCTTTTATTTTACAAAGCTTTGGTAAGATAACCGCTGCAGCTACCACTGGCCCAGCCAAAGGGCCACGTCCAACTTCATCAACACCTGCAATGAGTTCAACTCCCTGAGCATAAAGCGACTTTTCGTAACTGAGCATCATTTCTAAGCGTTCTTCCTCAGCAATCTCAGCTAGGATAGCTTTGCGACGTTGCTTTATGGCAGTCTGTACACCAGATCGACTATCTTCCTCAAAACTTGCCCATCGGTAGTCATCAAGATTTGTCAATGCTGCCAATTGCTCCTTGACTTCTTTAATTGTCGCCATCAGTATCGACCCCAACAATATCAAGTGTGTAACGGCCTAGTTTTCCATCACGAACTTCTTTGACAAATAGATTATAAAAACGGTCATAATCTTCACGGAAGCCAAGTTTTCGAGTCATTTCCATAATGATTTCTGGTGCCTCTTCTTCAAGTTCAATCCCTTTGAAGCGTTCCTCTAAACGTTCAGGATAGTAAGTTTTAAAATAGTTGAGTCCAAATATCGTCACTTCATCCATTGGCAATAGCTGGTCCTTGATGGCACCAGTCAAAGCGAGCTTCAATCCAACCAATTCATCTTCAAACTTAGGCCACAAAATACCTGGAGTATCAAGAATTTCCAAGTCTTTATTAGACTTCAACCACTGTTGACCTTTTGTAACGCCGGGTTTATTTCCTACAACAGCAATCTTTTTACCAGCTAAGCGGTTCATTAAGGTAGATTTCCCTGCATTTGGAATCCCAATAATCATGGTTCGTAAGGTCTCTTTCTGAATACCGCGTTCACGTAGCCGTTGAATCTTGTCAGCCATAAGACTCTTAGCAGCGTCTGTTACCAATTTAACTGTAGATTGTTCCTTGGAATTGATGGCCAAGGTTTTAATCCCTTGACTCTTAAAATAGGTACGCCATTCTTTCGTACGATTACTGTCAGCCAGGTCAGCCTTATTGAGAATTAGAAGCTTTGGTTTATCGCCAACAATTTTGGTCAGCATAGGGTTCTGACTCGAAAGTGGCAAACGTGCATCCACTAAAATTGTAACAAAATCAACATGTTTAAGGTTCTCCTGAACCTGTCGACGGGCCTTAGACATGTGACCTGGAAACCATTGAATAGTAGCCATATATGTTTCTCCTTTTGTATTCTTAGCAAAATATCATTTAAAATCTTTAAAAAAAGCCAAATCATTGGCTTTGCTTTACTTAGTATTATAACAGATTTAATTTGAGATGCCCAATTGATAAAAGTTGCCTACCCCTCAACAGGCATAAAGTTACCAACAATCTTACCAATGATTCGAGGATCTTCGTCATAGGGTGCAAACTTATCACCATAACGTTTATTGAGAGAAACTAAACGAAGGCCCTCTTCCTCACGATAGACCTTTTTGATATAGGTTTGACCATCCCAGTCTACAGCATAAACAGCTCCATCATAATCAAAGCCTGTTTGTTTGATTAGCACTACTTCTCCATTTAGGTAGGTAGGTTCCATAGAGTCTCCAAATACCCATGACGCAAAATCATGATCTAATTCTTCATCATAGAAAACTTCATCGTAATTGCCATCACCAAAGTAGGTATAACCCGTTCCGGCTGACAAACGCTCGAAAACTTTGTAAGAATATAACGGAATAACAGGTGCCTTCTGCTTTTCTGCTTCTTGCTCCTCCAAGAGAGCCTTAGTGAGTCGCAAAGCTTCCTGACGATTTTCCTCATTTAATTCCAAGTACACTTCTACAATCTCATGTTCAGATAGAAAATATGTCTCAGCTACACCAAAAAGTTCAGCCAATACTGATAGATTCTTTTGATTTGGTTTCGTCTTACCATTTTCCCAGTTAAAATAAGAGGAGCGAGAAATTCCTAGATGCTTAGCCACTGCTGCCTGACTCATTCCTTGTGCTTCTCGAATTTCCTTAAGTCGTTGTCCTGAAAACATAGCTACCTCCGTAAGTTAATAAACTAACATAAGTTTATCAAAAAAAGCAGTTAACTTCAAGTGAAACTAACTACTTTTACAATTCTCTTTTGTATTATTCTTTAACTAAAAATCCTAGATGGTTTAGTGCCTCTTCTATATAAGCCATATCCTGTTCACTATCTGCTTCGACAAGATGGTAATGAACACCATTTGTTAAATCAGATAAGGGACGAAAGTCATTTGACGATGATTGATCTAAAAAATGACTAACATCTCGACGACAAGTCAATTTCAACAAAGTCTGAATTTCTCCGTAAACTGGATGATCTATCATGATATTTTGAATACGTCCTCCATTATCAACAATAGCCAAAAGCTCATCTTTCATATCTAACACAGTATGATTCACCTTAAACAGCCTACGTATATAACAATTGTCATCGCTACTTTTATAGATATAGCCCCTATTAGTTGAAATAATCTGGGCACCATCTGCACGTAAGAGGGCAATATCTTGAACAATGATTTGACGTGTCACACCAAAATGCTCCGCCAAACTTTGTCCATTCATTGCTTCTTTAGCTCCCTTTAAGAGTGCCAATAATTCTTCTTTTCGATTTGAAGCCATAGACAAACCCTCCCTCTTTCAACTAGCGTATTTTTCGAATACTTTTGAAAATCGTTAATGCTATTACATAGTCTATCATACTATGGATAATAGTGCCAAAACCAACTAAAACAAAAAGAACATAGAACAGTTTTTGGAAATCCTCACCAGTTACAGAATAAAAAATCACGCAAGCAAGAACTTCACCTAAGGCATGGATAAGTCCTAAAACAAAGTTGAAAAGTAATGATGATTTATGGTTTTCTATCGTTTGTGGAAATTTTTTCAAATAGAGTGCGCCTAAAAAACCAAATATAATATGAGAAAAGGCTCTAAAAACAACCACAATCGGATAGCCCGCCATAAAGTATCCCAAACTAGAAGCTAAGATAACAAAAGCTGCTACCCAGGGCGATATAAACATAGCTAGAAATATTGGAACATGACTCCCCAAAGTATACGAAGCCGGTGGGATGATTAGTTTAATTGGCATAATACTTGGGATAAGGATAGCAATTGCAGTTAATAAAGCTGCAAAGGTCATTTCTTGAATTCTCTTTTTAGGTTTCATTATTTACTCCTTTTACTGTATATACATTAGTATATTACAGTGTATAGTTATATAAGTCAATAATTTTCAGAAAAAAACACTAGAGCAAAGTGCCCTAGCGTTCTAAGTTTCTTATTTACGTTTTTTCTTAGCTTTTTTCATCTTGTTAGCTTGACGCTTCATCGCATGTTTCATGGCAAATGAACCAACCTTACCTTTAAGACCACCACCAAGCATTTGGCTTAGATCCATATTACCAAGATCTGGCATACCTGCGCCACCCATCATGCCTTCAAGAGCAGACATGTCCATATTACCCATATCAGGCATATTTGGCATGTTTTTTGGCAGATTATTTGGGTTAAGACCCATTTGACGCATCATTTGCTCCATATCACCAGACATAACACTTTGCATCATTTGTTTGGCTTGGTTGAAGTCTTTAATAAACTTGTTTACTTCAATAAAGGTATTCCCTGAACCATTTGCAATACGGCGACGACGACTTGGTGTCAAAAGATCTGGATTTTCACGCTCTTCTGGTGTCATTGATGATACAATGGCACGCTTGCGTGCAATCTGTTTCTCGTCTACTTTAACATTAGCCAAGGCTGGATTGTTAGCCATACCTGGCAACATCTTAAGCAAATCCTCCATAGGACCCATATTTTGTACTTGGTCTAATTGGTCGATGAAGTCATTGAAGTCAAAGGTATTTTCACGCATCTTTTCAGCCAACTCAAGAGATTTTTTCTCGTCGTACTCTTGAGAAGCTTTTTCAATAAGGGTAAGAAGGTCACCCATACCTAAGATACGGCTTGACATACGGTCTGGGTGGAAAGTCTCAATATCTGTGATTTTCTCACCAGTACCTGTGAATTTAATTGGCTTACCAGTAATCTCACGAATAGAAAGAGCCGCACCACCACGTGTGTCACCGTCAATTTTAGTAAGAACGACACCTGTGATATCTAGTTGTTCATTGAACTCCTTGGCAACGTTAGCAGCTTCCTGACCAATCATGCTATCTACAACCAAGAGAATTTCGTTTGGATGAGCAAAATTCTTAATATCATGCAACTCTTGCATGAGAGTCTCGTCAATCTGCAAACGACCAGCCGTATCAATCAAGACATAGTCATTCTTATTGGCACGCGCTTGTTCCAAACCATTTTTGACAATCTCAACCGCCGGTGTCTCTGTACCCATATCAAAAACAGGAACATTGATTTGTTGTCCCAAAGTCTTCAACTGGTCAATGGCTGCTGGACGATAAATATCCGCAGCAATCATCATTGGACGAGCTTCTTGTTCTTTAATCAGCTTATTAGCCAATTTACCAGCAAAGGTTGTTTTACCAGCCCCTTGGAGACCAACCATCATAATGATTGTTGGAATCTTTGGAGATTTCTCAATTTCAGATGTTTCAGACCCAAGAATATCTGTCAATTCTTCATTAACGATCTTGATGATTTGTTGCGAAGCATCAAGAGTATCAATGATTTCGTGACCTACAGCACGTTCACGAACACGTTTAATGAATGTCTTAACAACTGGTAGGGCTACGTCTGCTTCAAGAAGTGCCAGACGAATCTCTTTAGTGACTTCTTGAACTTCTTTCTCTGAAAGTTTTCCTTTACGTCTTAAATTTTTGAAAACGCCTTGCAAGCGTTCCGTTAAGCTTTCAAAAGCCATATATCATTTCCTCTCTTAATTTCTGCTTGAATCTAATCTCTATTATCAATGCTGCTAAGCACAGCAATTTGTTCCTGAAGATAGCTATCGTCTGGGTATTTTTCCATAATATCATCAAAAATTTGACTACGAACGATGTAATCTGAATACATATGTAGTTTCATCTCGTAAGCTTCTAAAATCTTCTCAGTACGCTTGATATTATCATATACAGCCTGACGACTCACACCAAATTCCTCGGCAATTTCTGCCAAACTATAATCATCCGCATAATATAGCTCAATATAGTTCATCTGCTTATCTGTTAACAAGGCTGCATAGAACTCAAAAAGGGCATTCATGCGATTGGTTTTTTCAATTTCCATAAGCTCCATTTTACCATAAAATCATGGTGTTAGCACGATTCTTGTGCAGAAAAAAGCCGTGACTGTTAATTGTTCTCCAAATAAAATTCAAAACGGTCGCCAACATAGTAACTTCGTACATATTCGAAAGCCTGCCCGTCTTGGAGGAAGGAAATCTGTGTCAAACTCAAGAGAGCATCACCGATCTTAACCTTTAGGTGCTTGGCTAGACTACTATTGGCCAAACTGGCTGATATGGTCTGCTGACTTTTCCCTATTTCATAGCCATTATCAGTTAAGGTTTTGAAGAAGTGTTCGGTAATTTCTGATTCCTTAAAACCTCGGATAATTTTCTCAGGGATACTAGCAATCTCATAGGCAACTGGAATGTCATCGGCAAAGCGAACACGTTCCATACGAATGACATAGGACTGCGGTAAAACACCTAAATTCTTGATTTCAAATTCATTGGGATGTACACGTTGATAAGAAATAAGCTCACTAGATGGTTTCTTGCCTTGGGATTTGACAATCTCAGTAAAACTCGTAGTTCCACGCATCTTTTCCTTAACTCGACTGCTAGCCACAAAAGTACCACTGCCTGGTTTGCGTTCTAAAATCCCCTCATCCACTAAAAGTGTTATGGCCTGACGAACAGTCATACGACTCACATCAAAAGTCTCGCAAAGATCTCGCTCGCTAGGGAGACGTTGCCCGATTTTCCAAGTACCATCATCAACATCTTCCTTAATCTTATCATGTATGCGAATATACGCTGGTAACATCTAATACCCCCTTCTGTACCCCTATTTTACAAAAAAAGGGACAGAATTGTAAAGATGAGTATGATACTTACAGTTTCTCGTATAAATCTAGGTGCTAAGTCCATAAATTTGTGATACAATGATTGCATAAGAAAGAGTCCATGTGTGACGTAAAAAGAAAGGGTAATAATGACTGACATTTCTACTTTGAATGATGTGCAGAAAATCATTGTTCTAGACTATGGTAGCCAATACAATCAGCTGATTGCACGTCGTATTCGTGAATTTGGTGTTTTCTCTGAATTGAAGAGCCATAAAATTACCGCTGATGAAGTCCGTGCCATCAATCCTATTGGTATCGTACTTTCTGGTGGTCCAAACTCTGTTTATGCCGAAGATGCATTTGGTATTGACGAAGAGATTTTGGAACTTGGTATCCCAATTCTTGGTATCTGTTACGGAATGCAACTTTTGACCCACAAACTCGGTGGTAAAGTTGTTCCAGCTGGTGAAGCAGGTAACCGTGAGTATGGCCAATCAACACTTCGCCTTCGTGCCCAATCAGAACTCTTTGCAGGAACTCCTGAAGAACAAGTTGTTCTTATGAGCCACGGTGATGCAGTTACAGAAATTCCAGAAGGTTTCCATCTTGTTGGTGACTCAGTAGATTGCCCATTCGCCGCGATGGAAAATACTGAGAAAAACTTCTATGGTATCCAATTCCACCCAGAAGTTCGTCACTCTGTATATGGTAATGATATCTTGAAAAACTTTGCTTTTGGTATCTGTGGTGCCAAAGGTGACTGGTCAATGGCTAACTTCGTAGATATGCAAATTGCACAAATCCGTGAAACAGTTGGTGACCGTAAAGTCCTTCTTGGACTCTCAGGTGGGGTTGACTCATCTGTTGTTGGTGTCCTTTTGCAAAAAGCTATCGGAGATCAATTGACATGTATCTTCGTTGACCACGGTCTTCTCCGTAAAGGTGAAGGTGACCAAGTTATGGAGATGCTCGGAGGTAAATTTGGCCTTAACATTATCCGTGTTGATGCTTCTAAACGCTTCCTAGACCTATTGGCTGGTGTTGATGATCCTGAGAAAAAACGTAAAATTATCGGTAACGAGTTTGTTTACGTCTTCGATGACGAAGCAAGCAAGCTTAAAGGCGTTGACTTCCTAGCTCAAGGAACACTTTATACTGATATTATTGAATCAGGTACTGAGACAGCTCAAACAATCAAATCTCACCACAACGTCGGTGGTCTTCCAGAAGACATGCAGTTTGAATTGATTGAACCGCTTAATACCCTCTTTAAAGATGAAGTACGTGCCCTTGGTACTGAAATGGGAATGCCTGACGAAGTCGTTTGGCGTCAACCATTCCCAGGACCTGGACTTGCCATCCGTGTTATGGGTGAAATCACTGAAGAGAAACTTGAAACTGTTCGTGAGTCTGATGCTATCCTTCGTGAAGAAATTGCCAAAGCTGGTCTTGACCGTGACGTATGGCAATACTTCACTGTTAACACAGGCGTTCGTTCTGTCGGGGTTATGGGTGACGGCCGTACTTACGACTACACTATCGCTATCCGTGCTATCACTTCAATTGACGGGATGACAGCTGACTTTGCGAAACTTCCATGGGAAGTTCTCCAAAAGATTTCTGTTCGAATCGTTAACGAAGTTGACCACGTTAACCGTATCGTCTACGATATTACAAGTAAACCACCTGCAACTGTTGAGTGGGAATAAAACTAAACACTTCAAAAGCGCTGAACTAATCCGTTCAACGCTTTTTTTGTTATACATTCAAATGACGCTATTGGCAAATAAAAATGCCATCGACACAAATACATCAATGGCATTTTTATCTCATTTTTATCTTATGTGACTTCTTTCGAAATGTGATTTAGCAGCCTATACCACTACTCACTTAAAATCATATGACTAACCTTTGATAAAGTATTCTTACTTAGTGAAATCCAGTACTTTACGTCCTTGGATTTGTCCTTTTTCCATTTGATCAAAGACTTCTACTGCTGTATCAACAGGAACGGTTTCAACAACTGGTACTACCAAACCTTGTGCACCAAAGTCAAAGGCTTCTTCCAAGTCTTTACGTGTACCTACAAGAGATCCAACAACACGGATACCATCTAGAACTGTTTTGACAATTGAGAGCTCCATATATTCAGATGGTAGACCAACCGCAACGACTGTCCCACCGGCACGTACACTATCGACAGCCTGGTTGAAAGCAACTTTAGAAACAGCTGTTACAACTGCACTGTGAGTACCACCAGTTTTTTCTTGGATATAGCCTGCCACATCTTTAACTTCCTTACCATTTACAACTAAATCAGCACCAGACTCTTTAGCCAAATCAAGTTTATCTTGGTTGATATCAACAGCTACTACTCGTGCATTAAACACTTTCTTAGCGTATTGAATAGCCAAGTTACCTAGTCCTCCAGCGCCGTAGATTGCAACCCATTGACCAGGTTCAATTTTAGCCTCTTTAATCGCTTTATAGGTTGTAACTCCCGCACAAGTAATAGATGAAGCTTGAGCTGGGTTAAGTCCTTCCGGAACTTTCACAGCGTAGTCAGCTGTAACCAAGGCATAGTCACTCATACCACCATCCACATTATAACCTGCATTTTTTACAGAACGACAGAGAGTTTCACGACCAGTTGTACAATATTCACAATGGCCACATCCTTCAAAGAACCAAGCAATTGACACACGGTCACCTTTTTTAAGTGTTTCAACACCTTCACCCACTTCTTCGACAATACCAATTCCTTCATGCCCCAAGATGCGACCTGGAACCTTACCAAAATCTCCATGAGCTACGTGAAGGTCCGTATGACAGACACCACAATATTCCACTTTAACCAAAGCTTGACCATGTCCTACTACCGCTGGTTTGTCATGATTAACAACTTCTACTCCTGTACCTTCATTATTAACAACAACTGCTCTCATTTTAGTTACCTCCATATAAGAACTTTAACACCTTCATTGTAGCACTTACACAACAAATGTCAACGCTTACAATAATTTTTCTCTACCATTTAGAAATTTTCGTGAAAGCCCTTTGTACCAATCAATCATTTCCAAGATACTTGTATTTTCTTACAAGTGTCCTAGAATCCAGAAGACTAACTTCAAAATGGAAATAATGGTTGCGACCATCCCTAGCATTCTCTTTGTTCAATAAAAAATAGTTCTTCTGACTGATTGCCATTTCTCTTAAAATGTCATCCGTCAAGAAGGTCAGAGGTATATCCATAGCAGAATAGCAATAAAAATCTTCTTCAAATTTTAAATAGCTATCAGAAAAATAGTCAATCTGAAGCTTATCGTCATAAATTTTTCTCTTCTTCATTTATGGCTTCAACTCCCAAGCTAATTTCTAGTATATCCTTAATGTAAATCCGTATATGCTGCTTGTCAGATTTTACCGTAACTTGATTAAGATTCAATTCAACCACATAGCCACTATATCTACAGCATCTATTTTTATCCTTCATCTGAAAACTTCCCAATAATTGTCCCGTATAAAGCTGGTTTAATAGGGTAAATTTCTCCAAATCCTCCAAATGACTCGTAAAATCTTCTTTAGTTTTATCTTCATATAAGGAACTTGTGTGTTCTGACAAGAAAAAGCCCATCCACTTCATCATTCCCCTATCCTGGTGCTCCCTAGCTGATTGAAAGGGGAGATAACTACGGTCTATCATTTTAAGCCATCCAATCCTCCAGCAGAGTGTCCACCAATAAGCTTACTACGAACAAGGCTCCTAGAGGCCTCTTGTAAAGCATTAGCCTTTTGAAGAGTAGTAAAGCCAAAATCCTGACGAATGCTATCTATAGCTGTCTGAAGCCTTTCTTCTTTATCAATTTCTTCGGGATTATCAAATAAAGAGAATACTTGAATCTTCTCATCTACAAAATTTGCATAAGAGACACTCACACTTCGAACAGCTCCTCCTTGATACTTCTTCCTAAAGAGTGCAATGACGTGGCTTATTAGTACTCTCGTATTATTAGCCGGTTCAATCTTCATCTGTGCTTGTAGCGAACGCTTGCCCTCTAACTTTGAAAATCCAATGCTAATGGAAACTTGACAAGCTTTCTTATGGGCTCGTCTTAATCTAATGGCTACCTGTTCTGCCATCTCTCTTAGAATCAATTCTATATCAGCTTGATGCTCGTAGTCTCGTGGTAAGATTTGAGAATTTCCTAAGCCATGTGACTTTGGTTTATAAGGTTTATGAACATTACTCTCATCAATACCATTGGCATGAAAAAAGAGGTCCAGTCCAGCAACACCTAATTCCTTTTTAAGGATATCAGGATTGCTATTCGCAAGTTCTCGAATAGAGAAAATTCCCAACTTGTTTAGACGCTTCTCCATTCGCTTTCCAATCCCCCAGAAATCGGTCATATGGGGAATATTCCAAACCTTAGTCTCGACATCTTCATAGGACCAGTTGGCTCTCATAGTAGCCGTATGTTTGGCTTCATTATCAAGAGCTAACTTAGCCAATAAGGGGTTGCTGTTAGACATTCCAACTGTCGAGTAAATACCTGTCTCCCTCCAAATATCTCTTTGAATACGCCCTGAAATCATATCTAACTTATCTTTTCTAGTAACAGTCCTATCGGGAATAAAGTAATTCAGTGACGATGTGAGATCAATGAAACCCTCATCAATCGAGTAGGGAAGAATATCTTCAACACTAGCATAATTCTGGAAAATATGTTGAATCTGAATATTCTTCTTGATATAAAGGTCCATTCTAGGAGCGACGATAAAGGTAACCTTGGCCCAAGATTCGATATAATCTACAAAATCCCTATCCGTTGGCAGTCCTTGTTTTTTGGCATTATAATAATGAAATTTACGAGAATGAATGTCAAAAGGTAAGTCGTAAGAACGACTAACATTTGACTTACCAAAAACTTTTTTAAATATGGGTGAAGAAGCTAGTATCAAACCATTCGCATTTTCAGCCCTACTCATCACACATAGAGAAGTTTTAAGAGGATGCAGGCCACGTTCAACACACTCCACACTCGCATAGAAAGATTTCATATCTACAAAAGCAATATCACTTTGTGGCTCTCTTGAATAATCAAAATATCCCATGATTGCTCCTTTGTTAGTTTATAAACTAACAATAGTATAAAATATAACTTGTTTTATTTCAAGTATTTTTCGTAGAAAATAACAACATCCCTTCTAGAATGTTGTTATCATCTTATTTTTTCCCTTTAACTTGGTCTGTGGCAACATCTTCGCCAAACCATTTGTTAGAAATCTTTTGGAATTCTCCATTTTTATAAAGGGTTTCAAATCCTTGATTAATTTTTGTAATTAGAGTCTTATCTGATTTACGGGCACCTACGGCAAAGCTTTCACCCTCATACCCAGCAGGCATAACGTTATACTGATCCAGAACCCCTGATTTCTCTAGGTAGTAATTAGCGTACACACGGTCAATCAACAAGCCATCAATACGTCCACTCTCCAGGTCAATCAAGGCTTGTGTAAAGGTTGAATATTGGACTGCTTTTTGGTTAGCAACAATGTTCTTCAAAATTTTCGGAGAAGCATTGAAAGCATCATAACCAGAGGAACCTGCCTGAGCACCTAAGGTCTTACCGGACATTCCTGCAACAGAATCAATTCCTGAAGATTTTTTGGTTACCAGTACTTGTTCATTGATCATATAAGGTTCCGTAAAGTCTGCTGACTGCTTACGTTCATCAGTAACTGAGTAGCCATTCCAAATGAGATCAATTGTCCCATTCTTCAGTTCTGTTTCCTTCATATCCCAGTCAATGGCTTGCCATTCAACATCAATACCGTACAATTTAAAAACTGCGGTAGCAAGATCAATATCAAAACCGACATAGCTACCATTTTTCTCCTCATATCCCATAGGAACAAAGGTCGCATCAAAACCAATTTTGATTTTCTTTTCTTTGGTGTAGGTTTGCCACTGGTCTTTCTGAGTTGCAAAATGTGAGCGCGAGCTGCAAGCTGATAGCGCAAACAAAGGCAAAAGAACAAGACAGCCTAGCAAAACTGTTTTTACTATTTTTTTCATGCAAAATCCTCACTATTTTGGATTGATAGTGACAATCTCATCAGCGATGTTCTGTGCGAACTGCATATCGTGAGTGATAACAATTTGCGTAATCCCTGTATCACGATTCTGCAAAATCAATTTCTCCACTTCTTGACGCAACTCAGGGTCCAGCGCTGATGTTGGTTCATCATAGCCGACGATTTTGGGATCAATCATCATAGCACGCGCAAAAGCAACCCGTTGTTTTTGTCCCCCAGAAAGAGAGTAAGGATAAGCATTTCCGTGAGCTCCAAGTCCTAAACGGTCAAGCAAACCTTGGGCTTTTTTCTGGGCATCTTCTTTAGACATTCCCATCGTCTTAATTGGCGAAAGCATCAGGTTATCTAAGACCGTCAAGTGCGGAAACAGTTGAAAATCTTGGAAAACAAAGCCCAGCAAATTACGACTTTCCATCTGATTCAAAGGAATCTCTTCATTTTCATAGATAATTTGCCCAGAATCAATGGTTTCAAGTCCCGCTAACATACGCAAAAGAGTTGTCTTACCACCACCAGATGGTCCAACGATAGCTAGGATTTTCCCCTCTTCAACAGTTAAATTGTATTTATCAAAAATTTTGTGTTGACCAAATTGCTTGGAAATATTTTTTAATTCTAACATAAGGTCTCCTATTTGTAGTAGTTGAATTTCTTTTCGATACGTTTAGAAGCTACAGTTACCACACCAACAAGGATAAGATAGATAGCTCCAGCCACAAACATAGGTGCTAAGGTCGCATCACGATTGGCAGCGGTACGACTTTCCAAAAGGAGGTCTCCGACTCCAAGAACATAAACCAATGATGAATCTTTAACCAAGTTAATAATTTCGTTGAAGATACTTGGCAAAACAATCTTGACCACTTGAGGAAGGATAACGTAGCGAATCGTTTGGAAAGGACTCAATTTAAGCATTTTGGCAGCTTCATATTGACCTTTCGGAATAGCCAAGATTCCTCCACGAAAAATCTCTGCAAAATAAGCTGCATAGTTAAGGGTAAAAGCAATAATGGCAGCTGGTAGACGGTCAAAGACAATCCCAACACTCGGAAGAACATAATACACAAATATCAGTTGCAAAAGGAGCGGTGTCCCACGCATAATCCAAACATAGAGGGTCAACAACCAATTTAAAGGTTTGAACTTAATCTGCATTAAGAAAGCAAGCACAATCCCTAATGGAATCGACAGTACGATAACAATGAAAAATACTTGAAGTGTAACTACCGCACCATTCAAAAGGGCTGGTAATACTTCCAAAACGTATGACATATAAACT
This sequence comes from Streptococcus sp. C150, assembly GCF_000187445.1. NCBI lineage: Bacteria > Bacillati > Bacillota > Bacilli > Lactobacillales > Streptococcaceae > Streptococcus > Streptococcus sp. C150. The sequence goes on from NZ_GL698449.1 coordinate 833,424, forward strand.
CCTATAATTATTTAGTATTTTTGAATATTATACCAAAAAAAACGAAAAAAGGGTATAAAATTTTGAAAATACTAAAAGGAGAGAGGCCGAACTCATTGTAATGAACTTGAGTTCCCAGCCTCACTCCTCAAAGACTTAGCTAATATTAGCAATTGTAGTATTTAGGCTTACCTACCTATGCACTAATTTTAGACTTTCTTGACAAATTCAGATTTAAGTTTCATAGCACCAAAACCATCAATCTTACAGTCAATATTGTGGTCACCTTCAACTAAGCGAATATTTTTAACACGTGTTCCTTGCTTGATGTCTTTGGGAGCACCCTTAACCTTAAGGTCTTTAATAACTGTGACAGTATCACCATCAGTAAGACGTGTTCCGTTGCTATCAAGAACCACAAGCCCTTCTTCTACAACCTCGTTTGGATCCCACTCATAGGCACATTCTGGACAGACTAACAAGATACCATCTTCATAAACATACTCTGAGTTACATTTGGGACAATTTGGTAGTGACATATTTCTCTCCTAAAAATTCTGATATAGCTATTATTCTACTTTAGAATGAGTAATTACGCAAGAGTAAAAACAAACAACACCTCCTAGAAAAATCAGAGGTGTTGGCATTTTTATTCAACAGTAACTGACTTAGCCAAGTTACGTGGTTTATCAACGTCAAGTCCACGATGAAGCGTTGCAAAATAAGCAATTAATTGAGTTGGTACAACCATTGAAATTGGTGACAAATATGGATGAACGTTGTTAAGAACGATGTCATCACCTTCTTTAGCGACATTTTCTTCCGCAATAGTCAAGACTTTAGCACCACGTGCTGCTACTTCTTGAATGTTACCACGAGTATGGCTAGCAAGGACTGGATCAGACAAGAGAGCGATAACAGGCGTACCATCTTCGATAAGAGCAATTGTACCATGTTTCAACTCACCTGCTGCAAAACCTTCACATTGGATATATGAGATTTCTTTCAATTTAAGACTAGCTTCCATAGCCACATAATAATCTTGTCCACGTCCGATATAGAATGCATTACGTGTTTCTGCAAGAAGGTTGGCAACTTTCCCATCAATAACTTCTTTTTCAGAAAGTGTTGATTCGATAGATTGAGCCACGAGAGATAATTCGTGAACCAAGTCAAAGGCCTTAGCTTTTTCATTACCATTAACTTCGCCCACTGCTTTTGCCAAGAAAGCCAAAGTTGCAATTTGAGCAGTATAAGCTTTAGTTGAAGCGACAGCAATTTCTGGTCCAGCGTGAAGAAGCATTGTATGGTCTGCTTCACGTGAAAGCGTTGAACCTGGAACATTTGTTACTGTCAAACTTGGAATACCCATTTCGTTAGCTTTAACAAGAACCTGACGACTATCTGCTGTTTCACCTGATTGACTAATAAAGACAAAGAGAGGTTTCTTGCTAAGGAGTGGCATACCATAACCCCACTCAGAAGAAATACCAAGCTCAACTGGTGTATCAGTCAATTCTTCAAGCATCTTCTTAGAAGCAAAACCAGCATGATAAGAAGTTCCTGCTGCAAGAATATAGATACGGTCAGCATTTTGAACAGCCTTAATAATATCAGCATCCACAGTCACTTGACCCTTATCATCTGTATAGGCTTGAATAAGCTTACGCATCACTGTTGGTTGCTCATCAATTTCTTTGAGCATATAGTATGGGTATGTTCCTTTACCAATATCAGAAAGATCAAGCTCAGCTGTATAACTATCACGTTCTTTGACATTTCCATCATAGTCTTGAACTTCAACACTATCCGCCTTCACGATAACCAACTCTTGATCGTGAATTTCCATATATTGATTTGTTTCACGAATCATAGCCATGGCATCTGAGCAGACCATATTAAAGCCATCACCAAGACCAATCAAAAGTGGTGATTTGTTTTTTGCCACATAAATTGTTGAGGCATCTTCTGAATCCATGAGGGCAAAGGCATATGATCCACGAATAATATGAAGAGCCTTCTTGAAAGCTTCAAGGGTTGACAAACCGTCTTCTTCAACAAATTTACCAATCAAGTGAACAGCAATTTCAGTATCGGTTTGACCTTTGAAATGATGACCAGAAAGGTATTCTTCCTTAATTTCAAGATAGTTTTCAATAACACCATTATGAACCAAAACAAAACGTTCTGTTTCTGAGCGGTGTGGGTGAGCATTGTCCTCTGTCGGTTTCCCGTGAGTCGCCCAACGAGTATGTCCAATACCAGATGTTCCCTCTACTCCTTTAGTCTTAGCAGCAAGTTCTGCAATACGGCCCACAGCCTTAATTAGTTGACTAGATGTATCACTAGCTACAAAGATACCAGCTGAATCATAGCCTCGGTATTCTAACTTTTCAAGTCCTTGAATCAAGATATCAGTTGCATTTGTGTTCCCTACAACACCGACAATTCCGCACATATTTTTTATATAACCCCATATTAAGGAGGTTATGTCTCCTTCATTTTAAATTGGTATAGTCAATAAGCTCTTAAGAAAGCTTAACGATGACAGTATATTCCATATATTTAACATTGTCAAGCATAAAAATTGGTATAGTCCTAAAAAGAACTTTTAACGCTTCTTATCCTAAGGAATAATCCTTAAAATATGCTATAATAAAGCTATGCGAATTCAACAGTTACATTATATTATTAAAATCGTCGAAACCGGCTCTATGAATGAGGCCGCAAAACAACTTTTCATTACTCAACCGAGTCTTTCTAATGCTGTCCGTGATTTGGAAAGAGAAATGGGGATTGATATTTTCATCCGTAACCCTAAGGGAATCACCTTAACCAAGGATGGGGTCGAGTTCCTTTCCTATGCCCGTCAGGTAGTGGAACAAACTAACCTTTTGGAAGAACGTTACAAAAGTCATACCGAAACACGTGAATTGTTCAGTGTTTCTTCACAACACTATGCCTTTGTGGTTAATGCCTTCGTCTCACTTCTCAAGAGAGCTGATATGACACGTTATGAGCTCTTCTTACGTGAAACTCGCACTTATGAAATCATTGAAGACGTTAAGAACTTTCGATCAGAAATCGGCGTCCTCTTTCTTAATAGCTATAATCGTGACGTCTTGACTAAGATGTTTGATGACAACCGTCTCACATATACCAGTCTCTTTAAAGCTAGACCTCATATCTTTGTCAGCAAATCAAATCCATTGGCCAAGCATGAAATTGTCTCTTTAGAAGATTTAGAAGACTTCCCATACCTTAGTTACGATCAAGGGATTCATAATTCCTTCTACTATTCCGAAGAAATTCTCTCACAAATTCCCCACAAAAAATCTATAGTAGTTTCAGACCGTGCGACCCTCTTCAATCTATTAATTGGTTTGGATGGTTACACAATTGCCACTGGTATCTTAAATAGTAACTTAAATGGTGACAACATTGTCTCTATTCCACTCGATATTGATGATGAAATTGATATTGTTTACCTGAAGCATGAAAAGGCAACACTCTCTAAAATGGGGGAACAATTTCTAGATAACCTTGTTAAAGAAGTCACTTTTGACAACTAAGCTAACGACTTCTCATCTTAATCCCCACACATGTTGTTGGGGATTTTTAAGTGCGCAAAAAAGAGCCTTTCGACTCTTACTATTATTTATAATTTTTATAGCTTGCCCAAGCCTCGTCTATAGATAAAGTTTCAGCGTCCGTGTAAGACCCTCTATAGCGATTCCAAACAAGACTACCAGTTGAACCTGTTGTTTGGGTAACTGGAGCTTGGTCATAGGCAGTAAGACCATAGTAGGCAATAATACTGTTCAACTTAGAAGCATAAAGACTATCTGTAGCATATGTTCCTGTAAGTGCTTGAGTAGCATCCGCATAACTGCTTGTATTAGATTTCCAAGTTCCAGCATAAGTTGATGATGTCATCAAAGCGGCGTAATCCGCCAAAGAGTCGCTCAAGCTACCATAAGAACGGAACGGCTGATCAACCTCATAAGTTTTCCCTGTACCATCATCTTCCCAAGTACGCATTGTTACCGAGTTTCCATTGTAAGTTCCTTTAATTCCAAAAAAGTTGTAATAAGGTGCTTGACTAAGACCTGACTGCCCAGAATTCGATTCAAGAATAGCTTGAGCAATTAGAACAGAAGCATAGATATTATAGTCTTGACCAATTTGTCTCGCAGTTTCACCGATACTACCAATAAAAGCAGTAGTCGTTTGGTTATAAGCAGCTTCAGCTTTAGCGTTGACACTGTTATCATTTTTTCTATCGGTTGTAAAAGCTAAGACTAAAAATAATGAACAAATAAAAGCTCCCACAATAAAAATCAAATACTTCTTTAAATGACGATACATATAGCCTTCCTTCTTAAGATTTCCCATTATAATATTTTAATACTATTCTATCAGAAAAAAAGACCCTTAGCAAGTTATAGAGATGTTTTCCCAAAAAACAAGCCCTAATAACACCTTTACATAGCCTAAATAATAAGATATAATGTAGGTAATTTTTAAGGAGATGAAAAAATGAAAATCAAATCATTCTTACCTGGTATAAGTATTGCAATACTTATTTCGCTTGTAGCTTGGTATCTTGGAATATTATTTCCTATTATCGGAGGGCCTGTCATTGGCCTTTTCATTGGCCTCTTGTTTGGCAGTTTAATTACAGACTCTGAAAAACTTAAAACTGGAATACAATTCACATCCAAAAAAGTATTACAATACGCTGTTATTCTTCTAGGGTTTGGGCTAAACCTTTCTCAAGTTTTCCAAGTTGGCTTAACCTCACTTCCTATCATTTTAGTCACTATTGCTACGGCACTCAGTACGGCTTATATCATTCACCGGTTATTTAAGTTAGACAGCGAAATTACTACTTTAGTAGGAGTTGGTTCTTCAATCTGCGGAGGTTCTGCTATTGCTGCAACAGCACCTGTCATCAAAGCGAAAGATGAATCCATAGCCACAGCAATCTCGGTAATATTCTTTTTTAATATCTTAGCGGCTCTGTTCTTCCCTCACTTGGGATCTTGGCTAGGACTTAGTAATGAAGGATTCGCCATATTTGCTGGAACAGCCGTTAACGATACTTCGTCTGTAACTGCCACTGCCAGTTCTTGGGATAGCTTGCACGGAACATCGATTTTAGAGCAAGCAACAATTGTTAAGTTAACTCGTACTCTTGCAATCATTCCTATTACACTTGGCCTATCTATATGGCAATCAAAAAAGGAAAATAGAAAAGAGTCATTTTCTATAATCAAAGCTGTTCCTAATTTTATTCTCTGGTTCCTAGTGGCTTCTCTCATTACAACTGTTACAACGTCTCTTGGCGCATCCGCTACTGTTTTTGCTCCTTTAAAGAACCTTTCAAAGTTTATGATTATCATGGCAATGACAGCTATCGGTTACCAAACAAATCTGAAGAAACTCATTACCAAAGGCGGATCCGCTCTACTAGTTGGGGGGCTCTGTTGGGTATTGATTAGCCTCGCATCTCTGCTCATGCAAAAAGTATTAGGACTCTGGTAAAATATAAATACAAAAAAACTCACAAACTATTCGTTTGTGAGTTTTCATCACGATATGTCATTTCTTATACTCGAAGATGTAGGTTTGAACAACCTTATCCCCTTCATTTGATACATGCAAATCAACATCATAACTCTTAGTTTGGCCACTAAAGTCTTGAACTTTATATATGCCATCTTTTTTAGCTGTAGAAGATGACTGACCAGAATAATGCTTAATTTCCAAACTTGAAGTCTTGTCTAAAGACAATGGGAAGAGTTCATTTAAAGAATAAAGGCCATAGAACGCAAAACATAAAAGGCTTAGTGAAGCAAGACTCACCAAATAATATTTACAAAAAGAACCCCATTTCAACCCCTGATTACTCACTTCGTTATTATCTTCCTTTAATCTTTAGTTCTTTTTATTAGAGTATTTTCAAATTTTATTTTACACATATTTGAATATTTTGTCAAATTATTTGGTATTTTAAATGTATGTTATATCTACTTAATAGATTAATATGATTCTATCAGGGTAAACTAAAAGCCGTTAGCAAGCTAGCGGCAACTTTTTATTTCTGAAACAATATATTCTAGGCGTCTATAGAGACCAAGCAATAGGTCATAACTACGATTTTCATTTTCTTTCAAAACTGTATAAACTGTTGTTGCATAGGTAAATGCAAAGAAGTCATCTATGTCCTTTAGCCAATCATCAATAACTCCTAAATTTTGATCGATAATCGTGAATAAACTTGGCTGGTACCAGATAGTTCCTTCAATATAAAGATTTTTATCAGATAATTTAGACAGGGATACTTTTAGGTCAGCAAGCTCTCTTTTGGCAAGATTAGGGTCAATCTTTAAATCAAAAAGTAATCGTGCATCATGATTAAGAATATCGAGTTCTGCTTGCAGCAGTTGAATATAGTGTATCGCTACTAAATACTGGTTCATGGGTCTCTCCTGGTCATCTGAAAATCGTAATATTATTGTACCACTAAAGAATGAAAAAAAGTAGTAATAATTTAATTTTTTCATGATTTTTTAGAAAAATTTTTTTGTTTAAATCTTCTATTTTAAAATTATTGCACAAGCTATTTTTCTAAGAGTTTAAAAATGAAAGATTTTTTAAAGAAGAAAAATCACTCAAAATATGAGTGATTTAATAGTATCAGTGACTGATCATTTCTTGTGCGATATCAAAGCCACTGAGTTTTGCTGGATAGTAAGTTGGCCAATTATCCATCTCTTTTAGAATCTCATCTTGACTGCTATTTCCAAAGAAAATATGGAAATGTGCTGAAGTTGTTGAATCTATTTGATGGTCCGAGAATTGGACATATTGATAAGGATTATCCGCCGCTTGACTGTCAGTAGCTGTGAAAAGATAGCGAACACCTTTCTTACCAGAAGCATAGGTCAAAACCTTATAGCCGTCATAACGATAAGTATGTGTCACACTACTTCCATCAGTCTTAGTGAAAGTCATAGTCATTTTCTTACCATCAATCGAAATTTTAGAAACGTCTGTTTGATACCCTTTAGTATAGTAATCCTTATACTCTTGTGCTGTTTTATCCTTGTTCATTAGAGATTTGTATTCGAATACTTGGTCTAAAGTACCATCTTGAAGGTAAGGATAAACAGATTGCCAATCACCTGACCAATCAGTTAGTTTTCTATCTTTAACATCTTTGTCATCAAAATAGCCATTTTGGACTGTTTTCTTATCATCACTTCCAGATTCTGGTTGGATGGCTTTACCTTCAACATCAGTAGTCAAACGAAGATTTTTTAAATTTTCGTTCATGACGCTGACATAATTTTCACCTTTTTTCAACTGATCCTTGGTTAAAGATTCAATCGGATTTAAAACTGCTGTCTTAACACCTACTTCATTGGCTAAGGTCTTAGCAACACTACTTGAAGCATTCTCTTCAAAGTAGATATAATTAATGTTATATTCTGAGACATACTTAGAAAGACTAGCAATACGTTTAGCCGATGGATCAGACTCAGCAGAAACACCTGAAATTGGCACTTGTGTCAAACCGTAATCTAAGGCTAGATAAGCAAAAGCTGAGTGTTGTGTTACGAAACTCTTCTGTTTGGCTTGACTGAGTGCTTCGGTATACTCTTTATCTAAGGTTTGTAATTTTTTAAGGTATTTCTCTGCATTTGTTGTAAACACCGCTTTCTTGTCAGGGTGTTGCGCAATCAAACCATCTCTAATGGTTTCTACCAACTTTTGAGCACGTTTTGGTGACAGCCAGAGATGGGGATCATACTCATGGTGATGACCTTCTTCCCCGTGTTCATGCTCTTCTTCCTCAATACCAGGAAGAAGAACCATACCCTTACTTGCCTTAATGACTTTAGTATGTTTGGTGTTAATGGTTTTTTCAACCTTTGGAACCCATGTTTCCATATTTTCATTTAGATAGACAAAAGTGTCAGCCTTTTCAATATCAGCGACATTCTTTGTAGAAGGCTGAAAATCATGGGCTTCACTTCCTGCAGGAATAAGATAAGACACCTCTCCCTCATCACCAACAACCTGCTTGGTGAATTCATAAACGGGATAAAAACTTGTAACGACTTTCATATCACCATTGTCTTTTGAACTATGTTGGCTAGTCGTATAATAAATACCTGCACCTGCTGCTAGAACAATCGCTGCTAGGCCTGCTAGGCCAAAAATACGTTTCTTTTTCATAATAATCCTTTCAAAAAATACTTAACCAGTTAATAGTTTACTGGTTAAGTATATCACACTATTTTTATTTTGCAAGTCCTAAAATAAAAAAATTGAAATATTTCGGTGTAAATGAATTATTTGTTATACTGGAAGTATCATTTGGAAAGTAGGTTATACATGTTTCGAAAATTAACCCTGTATATTTTTTTGTTACTTTCAGCCATTGGCCTGACTTATGATACCCAATCATACACTTCAGGTGCTCTGTCTGGTTCAGCTTACGGTATCATTGGGCTATCAACACTCATTGCACTATGTTATATCGTTCCAGCTTTATTTCTTATTTATCATTTAGGTGAAAAATGGCAGGTTAGACCACTTGTGCTAGCTTTTGCCCTAATTGGTGGTCTCTTTATCACGGGATGGATAGCAGGTTATGCCAATACCTTCTCTCATGAATGGGTAACGGCCCACCTATCTTCGAAACATTTTTTCTATCGTTTTGAAGATGCTATTATGGCTCCTCTTGTTGAGGAACCTCTCAAACTAGCAGCTTTTCTCTTTGCTATCTATATGGTACCAACAAAAAGTTACAAAGGGCTCTTACTTGTTGCTATAACAGCTGGTCTAGGTTTTCAGATTAGTGAAGATTTCTCCTATATCCTTTCAGATTTACCTGATGGTTTTTCTTATACGATTTCGGGAATCCTTGGCCGCAGTATTGGTGTCGTATCATCTCACTGGCTTTATACGTCCTTCTTTGCTATGGGCTTAATCTTAATATGGCGTTCATGTCGAAAGCTTATTAATCAAAAATACTGTCTTATTGGCTTCCTTTATGCCTGTGGTGCTTTTGCCGCTCATTTTGCTTGGAACTCACCTCTTCGAAATTTAGAAAGTGATTTTCCCTGGGCTTCAGGACTTCTTATTTCAATTAATCTTTTCTTCTTCATTATGCTTTACCAACTGCTATCTAGGCTTGATGAAGAAAATAGCCATAGTTAAAGCACTAAAAAACCTTTCCATTTTTTATGGAAAGGTTTTTTTGATAAGTCTAATCACTCATTGAGAATCGGTTGGTCATTAAATTGCTAGCATCATCTAAGACTTTTGCCAATAGTTTATCTGTTTCTGACTGAATCTGGTCACTAATTTTTTGATTTTCAGCTTCAAAATCAATACTCTCACCATTTGCCAAAGCCGTATCGACACGATTAATCATGGCATGGCCAAGAGCCATAGTTGTTTCGACATAGTCATCCAAATCAGCTTCGTGATGTTGAAAATGAGAATCACAGATGGCAGCAATCAAGCGATTACTCCAGTAGAAATTGCCTGTGTCAACCTTATCAGTTGTTTGACAGAAATAAGCAGGCGTTGTACCAACTTGAGTCCAAAATGGTACCATGGTTCCAAAAGGCATTGATCCATAGGCTAACCATTGGATACCAGTCGTTTCAGAAGGTTTATGAGGACGCATTTGCAAGAGAGCTGTATGACTCGTACGATTAATACCAATTGGACGGAATTGACGTTGACTAACAGCATCACCTTGAGGGCCATAAGGATCATAAGGGGTGTCTTGATAATGAAGGCTCAAAACATATTTAACGTCTTCAACTGTAATTTTGCGGTAAGGTTTTTGACCCCATGGAATGAAGAATGATTTTGGATCATACTCCTTTTCTGGATTCAAAAACTTTTGCATAGCCCAAGCACGTGGTGTATTGTAATGACGGTCCTTATCTCGCTGGCTACCAAAGGCATATCGTGGATTGAAGTGTTCGTTAGAATAAGTCAAATCCAAATGATGCTTATTAATAAAGTCACGAATATCTGGTGAAGCGAGATAGTCATCTGGATTTTCAAATTCATAATGATCAATACCTAGTTGATTTGGATTGGTAACATAAGCATCATCCGGAACACGTCTAGCAATCCAATGGTGACCACCAATTGTTTCTAGCCACCAAATTTCTTCAGTGTCAGAAAAAGCAATACCATTTGACTCATAAGTTCCATAAGTTTCAAGGAGTTGTCCCAAGCGAAGAACACCTTCACGAGCAGTCTTAATATAAGGTAAAACCAGAGTCAGCATATCTTCTTCGCCAAATCCATCTTTAACAAGAGGATCCGCACCAAGAACACGCGCATTGGTTGTGATTGTTTCCGTTGCACTCATAGCAACATTCGCTGAGTTAATACCGGCTTCTCCCCATATACCATCTTTACCAAGGGCATCTGGTACGGAAGTATAACCTAATGGATTATCTGGCAAATCAATCGAAAAATCGCTAAGCACAGATTGGTAATGACGTGGTTGGTCCTCGGGTGTTACTACAAGAAACTCTTTAGGTGTGAAAACACCTGATTGAGAGTCTTCAGTACGGGCAATCATGGTAGAGCCATCATATGAGGCTTTCTTACCTACTAAAATCGTTGTACAAGCCATAAAAGCTTCCTTTCTACTTACAAATCGTCCGCAATTTTATTTATTTTTCTGAGACGATGGTTGACACCACTTTTGGTCAAAGGCGGTTCGATACTATCAGCGATTTGCTGGATTGAGTAATCTGGATTGGCAATACGGAGTTGAGCAATTTGACGCAGTTCAGCCGGCAAAATTTCCAAGCCAACCGTATCCATAATCTTGATAATGTTATTGATTGTTTTCATGCTAGCACTAATAGTCCTAGCGATATTAGCCGTTTCAGCGTTATTAGCTCGATTGAGGTCATTTCTCGTCTCTCGCATAATCTTAACTTCTTCGAAAATTTCCTTTGAAGTCATGGCTCCAATGACAAGAAGAAAATCCATAATATCTTCTGCTTTTTGAAGATAGGTCACAAAGCCATTTTTATGTTGCAAAACCTTGGCATCAAGCATAAATTTTTTCATGAGAGAGGCTAAATCCTCAGCGTGGTCCTGATAAACAGAGAAAATTTCTAATTGATAACGTCCTTTTTCAGGGTCACGTACCGTTCCTGTTGCCAGAAAAGCCCCTCGTAAATAAGACCTTCCAGCCTCATCGTCTTCCATTATTGACGTCTCAATCCCTGTCTCAAAGCCAAAGAAAGAATCCGCCAATTGTAAATCAGACAAAATATCATTGGCTTGGTCCGCCACAAAAACCGTGTAGACACGATTTTTCTTGAGATTCGTCTTATTATGGTGTCTTAATTCAGGGGCAATATGATAGCGACTCTCCATTAATTGATAAATGTGACGAGCAATCTTTGCATTCTCTGTCGAGATAGAGAGTGTCAGCCCTTGATTGGTCAAACCTACAGAACCAGACATCTTAATAAAAGCTGACAATTCAGCCTTATCTTTGGTTGATTCAGCAATGATCTCTTCTTTAACCTTGATTGTGAAACTCATGACTTCTTCCTCACTAAATGCATGAGTTCTTCAACGACTAAATCACCATCGTGGAAGGCACCTCCATTTTCTAGGCGAAGAAAATTAGATGAGACAACTGTTTTTGCTTCACGACGTAAACCGTTGAAATCATGGTCAACCTGAACAAGGTATTCGTCAAACTTGTTATTCGTCATATATTCCAATGGAACTTTTTCGATATTTACCAGAACATTATCAATCACATCAGAGCCAAGATGTCGATTAAGCACAGCCACATGGTCAGCATCCGAAAATTGTTCTGTTTCACCATATTGAGTCATGATATTACAAATATAAGTAACATCAGCCTTAGTCTCAATAAGCGCTTGACGAATCTCAGGGATAACTAAGTTAGGTAAAATAGATGTATAGAGAGAACCAGGGCCAAGGATTATCATATCACTATTTAAAATAGCATCAACAACCTTACGACTTGCCTTTGGTTCATCCTCATTATAAGCATTGGTTACATAAACACGCTCAATCATGCCATCATACTTGGCAATACTACTCTCACCAGCGACCTCATGTCCATCACGAAATACCGCATGCAGTGTCAAGGCTGTTTCACTGGCAGGGTAAATCCTGCCTGTCACATGAAAGAACTTGGTTAAAAGCTGCATGGCGTTGTATGTAGATCCCTGCATTTCTGAAATTCCTGCGATAACAAGATTCCCAAGAGGATGACCAGCCAATGCACCATCAGTTTTGTCAAAACGATATTGGAAAACACGTTCATAAAGTTTAGGCATATCACTCATAGCTACCAAAACATTACGCAAATCCCCTGGAGGTGTCAGTTGCATGATATCACGTAAATTTCCTGAAGAACCGCCATCATCAGCCACGGTTACAACAGCAGTAATATCAACATCTTTATGGCGCAAACTACGAAGAATGACTGGAATACCAGTTCCTCCACCTATTACTGTAATTTTTGGTTTGTTCATGAACGATTCACCGTCTCCTTACGTCGATCTTTATCACGATGTGTTTCGTTGACCGTCCAATCATTTTTCAACTCTTGAGCCAATCGATGTGCAAAAGCTACACTGCGGTGTTGACCACCTGTGCAACCAACAGCAATAGTGAGAACAGATTTACCTTCTTTTTGGTAACCCGGTAAGATTGGTTTAATAAGTTGAGTCAAATGACTGTAAAACACCTCTGATTCCTTGTGTTCCATAACATAATCATAAACTTCTTGATCCAGACCAGTCTGGTTACGAAGAGCAGGATCATAATAAGGGTTTGGCAAGAAACGCACATCAAATACCAAATCTGCGTCTAAAGGCAAGCCATATTTGAAACCAAAACTCAAGACCTCAATACGGAAAGAAGTCTGATCCTCTGTAGATGAAAACTGTTCAGAAATGGTCTTACGAAGCTGACGTGGGGTCATTTCAGTTGTATCTACAACGTTTTGGCTCAAGCTCTTAAGTGGTGATAAGAGTTCACGTTCAAGCTTAATCCCATCCAACACACGACCATCTGCAGCCAAGGGGTGGCTACGACGTGTCTCTTTATAACGAGAAACTAATTCACCATCTGTGGCATCCAAGAAAAGAATCTTGAAATTAAGTTCCTGATTACTTTCCAAATTGTCTAAAATGACATTTACCTCGTCGAAAAACAATCGACTACGCATGTCAACAACTAAGGCAATCTTAGAGGTCTGTTCACTATGTTTTACCAACTCAATAACCTTAGGCACCAATGAAGGTGGCATATTATCGATGGTAAAGTAACCTAAATCCTCAAAGGATTGAATCGCCACAGTCTTACCTGCACCACTCATTCCTGTTACGATAACTAAATCAATTTGATTCGTCTCCATGAATCTCCCTTTCTAATCCTTTTTCCTTCATCATTCGAATATCATCTGACATCTTCTCAACTTGTTGACTAACAGCCATTATCATTTCTGTCTGCAATTTTTGGATGGTAAGCAAATCAGACTGGTCTTGTTGCACCAAGTGATCAATCTTTTCATGCAAAAAACGAATCTCTTCCTTAGACTGTTTATTCACATGATAGTCATTTCGGGCTTGCAAACGGTCATAATCCGATGCACGATTCTGGCTCATCATAATCAATGGTGCTTGAACCGCCGCCAAGGTTGATAAGGCCAAGTTAAGCAAGATAAATGGATACTTGTCAAAAGAAATTCCAAATGGTTGAATGACATTTAGTGCCATCCAAATCCCCATAAAAGCTATAAACGACAAGATAAAAGTCCAAGATCCACCAAATCGTGCCACTTCATCCGCAACTTTTTGACCAAAAGTAATCCGACTATCCAATTGTTCCTGGACGTCCTGATACTCATACAACAAATTTTTGGTCACATCATGTACTGTCTCACGTACATGCTCGTTCTTTTCATTGGCACTAGCAATGATTTCATCAAGAAAAACCAATCTATAATCCAAAAGACTGATATTGCTAATAAAATCATGTCCTTGTACAAGAGGATAATCTTTTTTTACAAGCACCTGTATCCGACTGTTAAGTCGTTCAAAGTAAGAGCCATCTGTTTCATCAAACCACTCTTTAGAGATATAATCCTGAACTCTCTTTACCTGCATATTGTCGCCTTCTTTCTAGGCTCTATTATACCACAATGAATCCTTAATCGTTCAATGGATAAAGGAAAAGAATCCAAGATTAGTCTCAGACTCTTTCCTCTTTTAGGATATTTGATTGAAAATCATATTATTGGTAATTCAAAGTCCAGTAATAAGTACCATCTCCAGCAATGACGCAAGCTACTGCAGCTTGAGTCGTATTAGGATTCATAAGCAATTCACGAACACCACTATTCAACCATTTATTAGCAACAACTGAACCATCTGATTCTCAACGGTAGACAATACCAGAACTATCATATGTATGTGAAATATCTTTGGCATGTGGAAGGGTTGTTCAAAAATAATAGGCTTTGGACAATATTAACGATTATCAATATTTTCTGGGTAGAGGTCGTGATTAAAAAGTCGTTGCTCTGCCATTTTTTCATACTTAGTTTCTGGACGACCGTAATTAAAATATGGGTCAATTGAAATACCACCACGAGGTGTAAATTTACCCCACACCTCAAGGTAGCGAGGATTCAAAAGCTCCACCAAATCCTTACCAATGGTATTGATACAATTTTCGTGGAAATCTCCGTGATTACGGTAACTAAAGAGGTAAAGCTTCAATGATTTAGACTCAACACAGAGCTGGTCTGGAATATAAGAAATATAAATGCTGGCAAAGTCAGGTTGCCCAGTAATCGGACAAAGTGAGGTAAATTCTGGACAGTTGAATTTGATAAAGTAATCATTATCAGTATGACGATTATCAAAAGACTCCAAGACTTGTGGAGAATATTCAAAAATATAAGGTGTCTCCTTATTACCTAGGAGAGTGAGTTTTTTCATTTCTTCTTGTTGTGACATTTTTCTTCCTTTTCTTGTATAATTTTGATGGTTGTAGGATGTCCTTTCATCCTTCCTAAACACCACGCTCATTGTCGTAGAGTAGGGTATGCAGTTGAGGGAGGACACGGACGTTCCCCCACGAATCATCTGCAGCTACTGTCTCCCAGAGTTCTTTGAGGCGTTCTAGTTGGTACTGGACAATATTTCCTTCTGCTTTGGGTTCAGGATTACCAGCTGAGAGAAACATCACATCTGGCTGATAACGTTCCTGAATCATTTTAGCAAAATCCAAGTCAGCATCGTCAAAGACGGGAACCTTGAAGGTCACTTTATCAGGATCAAGCTGAGAGACAATAAAATCAAGTGTTTCCAAATTGACTTCCATCTTTGATGATGGTGGTTTCGGGCTTAGAGTAATCTGATCAATATCTCTTAGCCACTCCTGCCAACGAGATCCTTGGGTTTCAACAGCCAAAGTTACGCCTCTCGCCTTGAGTTTTGAAACGAGTTCCGCCATATTGGCTGCTAAAAGCGCTGGATTTCCTCCAGATAGAGTAACATAGTCATAGGTACCGAGCGCATCCAAAGCTGCAATCACTTCATCGGCTGTCATTCGAGTAGGCTTCTCTGAGCCATCCCAAGTGAAGGCTGAATCACACCAATCACAGTGGTAATCACACCCTGCTGTTCTCACAAACATGGTCTTTTGCCCGATGGCTCGACCTTCCCCTTGAAAGGTCGGTCCAAAAATTTCAAGTACTGGTAGTTTAAGTACGCGTTCCCTAGTCATCCAACCACTCCCGTCTAAACTCTGCAAAAGCTGTTGGTGTTTCATAAAGGCGTACATATTCCAAACGAAGTCCCCTCTCCTCTGGCAGATGTTGACTCGTCATCTGGAAAATCCAGAAAACCATATTTTCCGCAGTTGTGTTCATATAAGGCAAAGTTTCATTGAGATAACGGTGATCCAGATGAGGTTCCAGATAATTCTTATAAATATTCTTAAGATCACCAAAATCATAGGTCATGCCACGCTCATCCAAGTAACCACTCACTGCTATTTGAAGATGGTAGGTATGACCATGAAGCGATTTGCATTTTCCTTCATAATGAAAGAGATGATGGGCAGCATCAAAAGTAAACTCTTTAGAAACCAATGTACGGTGAGGATTATAAACCAAAGACTCACCTGTTTCAGTCTTGATTTCTTTAGGTGCAAAAAACATTAAGCTTCTCCTCTTTCTGCAAGATATTTTTCAAGACCTCTTTGACGCAAATGACAGGCAGGACATTCCCCACATCCTGTACCTATGATACCGTTATAGCAAGTCAGCGTTTTTTCACGAACATAGTCGAAAGCTCCAAGTTGATCAGCCAACGCCCAAGTCTCAGCCTTATCCAACCACATGAGTGGCGTTTGGATGACAAAATCATAGGCCATGGCAAGGTTAAGTGTGACATTAAGTGATTTGACAAAAACATCACGACAGTCTGGATAACCAGAAAAGTCTGTCTCACAAACACCTGTCACAATATCAGTAATCCCACGTTGCTTAGCCAACACAGCAGCGAAAGAAAGGAAAAGATGATTACGCCCGTCCACAAAGGTATTAGGCACTTCACCTTCTTCAGACTCAATCTCAATATCAGATGTTAAGGCATTTTCAGTAATTTGTCCAAGCAAGGACATATCCAAAACATGGTGTTTAAGACCTTGCTCTTTTGCAATCTCTTTAGCTACTTCAATTTCCAAGCTATGACGTTGCCCGTAAGCAAAAGTAACTAGTTCAACAGTTTCATAATGTTTTAAAGCCCAAAATAGGCAGGTTGTAGAGTCTTGACCGCCACTAAAGACGACCAAAGCAGATTGACGATTCATAATATTCCTCTTTATCTCTGATGTTTGAGACACATAAAAAGCTCCCTAGAGGGAGCCAAAAAACGCCATTACTGGTTTTTTTTAGCGATGGTGTCTCCCAAACATCGAAAATTTATTTCAGCTATAGTTTATCACAGTTGAGCCAAAAAGAAAAGAGCCAAGGCTCTCTTCATTAATCAATCTCAGCAATAACTTCGATTTCAATTTTAACGTCTTTTGGCAAGCGTGCCACTTCAACTGCTGAACGAGCAGGAAAGTCAGCTTTAAATGCAGTTGCATAAACTTCGTTAAATGGAACGAAATCGTTAATGTCACTTAGGAAGCATGTTGTTTTGACAACATGATCAAAATCTGTTCCAGCTTCCGCCAAAATGGCACCAACATTTTTTAGCACTTGTTCAGTTTGTTCTTGAATGGTTTCACCAATGATTTCACCTGTTTCTGGTGACAATGGTACTTGACCAGAAGCAAACAAAAGATTTCCTACGATTTTACCTTGAACATAAGGACCGATTGCTGCGGGTGCTTTATCAGTATGAATAGTTTTTGCCATGATAATTTTTCTCCTTTGTCTAATATGCTGTTATTATAGCAAAATATTCTGAAAATTGAAACAGGTATTTTCAAAAAGAAAAGAATTAGCTCAAGACTAATCCTTCTCTTATTATTTCAGATACTTTTTGACATAGTCATAGTAATCCGGTTTTTCTTTTTTATTGAGCGCAAAGAGCATTTGGCCTTTCAGGGGCTCTTTATCATTATTGGGTTGCAAAAAGAGGGCTGTCTCTTTTGATTTTGTGGGGAAAAATACAGTATAACTGGTTTCATTTCCTTGGTCTTTCAACTTAAGAGAATAATAAGTAAAACCATCTTTAGCTTTAGGACCATTCAAAGTATAATCATAGTCCTGCTTACCAATCGTTACTTTATCTTTCTTAAAAATGATCTTATAATCTTTTTTAAGAGCGTCCTGAGCTTTCCACTCACCTTGTAAAGAGGGAGCAGATTTGCTACAAGCAACCATTAAAACCAAACAAAGTAAGGCTGACAAGCCAAGTAACCATCTTTTCATACACCTGCACTCCTAGAAAATTGACTTATGGTTTGATACGGTGCAACATACGTGGGAATGGAATAGCTTCACGAATGTGTTTCGTACCAGCTACAAAGGTAACCATACGTTCAATACCAATACCAAAACCACCGTGAGGTACTGAACCGTATTTACGAAGGTCAAGGTAGAATTCGTATTCTGTGCGATCCATACCGAGTTCATCCATCTTAGCAACAAGCGCATCGTAGTCATCCTCACGCATTGAACCACCGATGATTTCTCCGTAACCTTCAGGTGCCAAAAGATCGGCACAAAGAACACGCTCAGGATTACCAGGAACTGGTTTCATGTAGAATGCCTTGAAACTTGCTGGATAGTTAACAACGAATGTTGGAACACCAAAATAGTTAGAAATCCAAGTTTCATGTGGTGAACCAAAGTCATCCCCATGTTCAAGATGCTCGTAGTCTGTATCTTCGTCATTTTCATGGGCTTGAAGAAGGTCGATTGCTTCATCATAAGACACACGCTTGAAAGGCTCAGCAATGTATTTCTTAAGAAGATCGACATCACGTTCAAGAATTTCAAGAGCTTGTGGTGCACGGTCAATAACGCCTTGAATAAGAGCTTTGACATATGCTTCTTGCAAATCAAGCGACTCATCATGTGATAAGAATGAATACTCAGCATCCATCATCCAAAACTCAGTCAAATGACGACGTGTTTTTGATTTTTCAGCACGGAAAACAGGACCAAAGTCAAAGACACGACCAAGAGCCATAGCACCAGCTTCAAGATAAAGCTGACCAGATTGGCTCAAGAAAGCAGGTGTTCCAAAGTAGTCTGTCTCAAACAATTCTGTTGAATCTTCGGCAGCGTTACCAGACAAGATTGGACTATCAAATTTGATGAAGCCATTTTTATCAAAGAAATCATAAGTTGCATAGATAATGGCATTACGAATTTGTTGGATAGCCATTTGCTTACGTGAACGCAACCAAAGGTGACGATTATCCATCAAGAAGTCTGTACCATGTTCTTTGGGTGTGATTGGGTAATCTTCAGATTTACCAATAACTTTCACTGCTGTTACATCAAGCTCATAACCAAATTTAGAGCGTTCATCTTCTTTGACCACACCTGTCACATAGACAGATGTTTCTTGACTAAGGTGTTTGACAACATTAAATTTTTCAGTACCTTCTTCTTCACCGTATTTTTCGATAAAGTTAGGTTTGAAAACGACAGCTTGGAAGAAAGCAGTCCCATCACGCAACTGAAGAAAGGCCAATTTCCCTTTTCCAGATTTGTTAGCTACCCAGGCACCAATAGTGATTTCTTCACCAACGTGTTTAGGCACATCAATAATTGAAACTAATTGTTTAGACATGTAAATTACTTCTCTTTTCTGTTGAACTATATTAAAATTTATTTTTCCATAAATGCTTTGATTCGGCTAACAGCCTCTTTCAAAGTATCTAGGTCTGTAGCATAGCTGAGACGAATATTTTCAGGAGCACCAAATCCTGCTCCAGTTACCAATGCGACTTCAGCCTCTTCAAGGATGGCATTGGTAAAATCATTGACATCTGTATAGCCTTTGATTTCCATAGCCTTTTTAACATTAGGGAAGAGGTAGAAGGCACCTTGAGGTTTGATAACTTCAAATCCAGGCACTTCAGCTAAGAGTGGGTAGATGGTATTCAAACGTTCTTCAAAAGCTTGACGCATTTCTTCGATAGAAGTTTGATCTCCTGTCAAAGCCTCAATAGCAGCATATTGAGAAACGGCTGTAAGATTAGAGGTTGTTTGACTGATGACCTTAGCCATACCTGCAATAATCTCTGGATCACCAACAGCAAAACCAACACGCCAACCTGTCATGGCATAAGTCTTTGAAACACCATTGATGACAATAGTTTGCTTACGAATGGCATCAGAAAGACTTGAAATTGGTGTGAAACTATTGCCATTGTATACCAAGCGACCATAGATATCATCAGCTAAAATCAAAATATCATGCTCAACTGCCCAATCGCCAATTGCTTGCAATTCCTCCTTGCTATAAATCATTCCGGTTGGATTTGATGGTGAATTAAGCAAGACCACTTTCGTTTTTTCAGTGCGAGCTGCCTCAAGCTGTTCTACTGTAGCTTTAAAGTGATTTGCTTCAGTCGTTTGGAAAGTGACCGGAACACCTTCAACCATTTTCACTTGATCTACATAAGAAACCCAACAAGGCGTTGGAATGATTACTTCGTCACCAGGATTGATAACAGTAGCAAAGAAAGCGTACAAAATAAACTTAGCACCAGTTCCGACTACAACTTCATTTGGTTTTACAGAATAACCATAGAATTTGTCCATATAGCTACCGATAGCTTCTTTGAGTTCTGGAAGACCAGAGGCTACGGTATAAAAACTTGCTTTACCACTTTCGATAGAGGCAATAGCAGCTTTCTGAATATTCTTTGGAGTAACGAAATCTGGCTCTCCAAGTGTCAAACTCAAGATATCACGTCCTTGAGCTTTTAGGGCTTTAGCACGCGCACTGGCTGCTAAAGTAACACTTTCACCCATTTCTAATACACGATTTGATAATTTTGTCATTTTTATAGTCCTTCCACTTTAATAACCTGACCCGAGATAAAATCGACCAGAAAATACTTGGTTCCTGACTTCACTTCCCAAATAGGAGTTTTCTTATACTTTCCTAAATGCACATAAGAAATCTTCTTAGCACCATACGCCTTGGCAGCTTTCTCTGCTACTGACTTACTAATACCATCAGACTGCTTGTAAATATCAACCACACCTGAATCTTTACTGACAATGAGGGCAAGCTTTTCACCTTTACTCGTTTTACCAAGAAGACCATAATAGGTCTCTAGACCATGGTAGATATCAAATTCAGAAACAGTCCTAATATCCGCCTTACTCTCAGCTATGGCAATCACTTGCTTTTCAGCATCAATATAGGGCTTTGTCGCTACAATCAGTAAAGCTGTCATAGAGGCAATTAAGGTCGCAACGATTGTAATTATTCCCAAAATAATCTGTTGCTTTTTCGTCAAAGCTGATCGTTGTTTACGCATAATTTCTCCTAAAAAAGTTTCTGAAATTATTATATCAGAAAATGATAAATCTTTACATAGCTATGTCGCTAGTAATGGATATTTAACGTCATCTTTTTAGGTCTGAGAAACTCTTTCATCTTAAAATTTGATTGATATTATATAGCTAACTTTCCTTTTGCAGAAATGTCTGGATATCTTCATTGAATGTCTTAAATTTAGTTCGTTCAAGCGAAATCTCTTGAGAAACTTCTTTCAAAAATAGCTTCCCATAGCTCTTGACTAGGGGGCGGTTGTCTAAAAGAAGTATAGCTGAACGCTGATCCGGACGTCTTTGCGAACGCCCAATAGCCTGTTTAAAACGCAAAATTGTCATAGGAAGACTGTAGCTATTAAAAGTATGCTTCCCTTGTTTAGAAAACCACGACTCCAATTTTTGATAGAATGGATCTTTAGGATTGTCAAATGGAAGACGTGCGATGACCTCAATAACCCTATCTTGTTGAGCAAAATCAACACCTTCCCAGAAAGAACCCATTCCAAGAAGCATATTAGTCTCACCTCTATCAAAACGTTTTTTGACGTTAAAAGCCGTACCGTTCTTTTCTTGAGTGAGGTGATGTACTTCCTGTAAATCCAGCAAATCTGAGACAGCTAACATGCTTTTTCGAGATGTGAATAAGACTAATATAGGATATTCCGTTTTAGTCAACTTCTGAAGACGTTTTGCGACAGCTTTATCATAGTCTTCTTCAGATACAACACCAATCATAGGCATGCTTTGATCAATCCAAATTGCCTGACTGAGAAGGTTGTCCATTGGAAGACTAACCTTATGCACCTGATTTAGCCCTAATAAATCTGCCACATCAACTTCAGGACCAATATCAATGGTTGCTGAGACAATCAACACCTTCTGAGCACTCGGAAGATAGGCAGACAGTTTCAAAAGTTCCTGACGTGAAGCCTTTAGATAAGACACCCGATGTTCCTGATAGTAGTCAGTTTCAAGCCAAAAATGGCTGTAAAGGGGTGTTTGAAATGGAGATAACATTTCCACCAAACCGCTTTCCCCTTCAAGTTCAGTTATGGTCTGAAGCAAACAATCTAATTGCTGACGATTATACTGTTTTTGTGGGAATTGTTGGTGTTCCTGAATCAAATGACTAATTTCAAACTGCAAATTTTCAAGTAAACGCTGTTGCAGTAAGGATGGGTTACCATGATCAAGAATACGATGGATCTGTTGCAAAAGACTTGTTAAATTCACTTGGTAACGAGAAAATTGTTCTAAAGCCAGAACCATCTTTTGCCCCTCATCAATGACAAGCGTTTTCCCTCTGACAAAATCATGGTCATCCTCCATACGGGTTAAGAGATAGGCATGATTAGTGACAACAACTTTAGCCTCTTTGGCCTTTTGATAGGACTGTTGCCAAAAATCGTAATCCTTAAAAAGACTATCTGCCTTTAACTTACCATCATGTTTAATCTCATCAAAATA
This sequence comes from Streptococcus sp. C150, assembly GCF_000187445.1. Lineage (NCBI taxonomy): Bacteria > Bacillati > Bacillota > Bacilli > Lactobacillales > Streptococcaceae > Streptococcus > Streptococcus sp. C150. Next base: position 855,970 of record NZ_GL698449.1, read on the forward strand.
AGCCATGTAGCGCTGCTTCTGTCTTATCTCGTCAAGATCACCAGTCTCCGTCTCTGTCAACCAAACCAAAAGTTGCATCTTATAGCGATTGACCAAACGATTACTATCCTGACGTAGTAAGGTTTGATAAAAGGAATCCAACTTAATATAATTCTGCGGTCCCTTAAGGCTGTGAAAATTAATATTGAAGATTTCAGCTAAACTTTTAGCTTCTTGACTCATAATTTGATTTTGAAGAAGCTTGGTTGGAACAGCTACAACGACTTTATCTACATTTGCTTGTGCCAAAATGGGAAGAAGATAGCCATATGTTTTCCCAATTCCTGTCTGAGCTTGAATCATGGAAATGTCAGTATTATCCAGTTCTTTTCTGACCGCCTCAGCAAATTTTTCTTGCTTATGTCTTGTTTCCAAACCTAGGAGTGCAATATTGGTTTCAAAATCTTGAGATAATTTGCGTTCATTCTTATAAGTCAATGGCTTTCGAAGGACAATACCAGACTCCTCAAGCATGATATACTCTTTCGCAAGTTCATGCTTTTGTCCTCTTATGGCATCACGAATGACTAACTCAGACTCAAAAAGCAAATTATCAGAAAAGGTCAAGAGTAAATCAATGGTTTGTCTAGGTAAACTAGCTATTTTATCCATTAAATGAAAAAGAAGTTGACCTGTAGCCCTTGCATCCTCAATAGCAGTATGGGCTTGAGCTAAGTCAAGATTTAAGACCTTAGATAAATGAGAGAGTTTATAGTGTTCCAATGTCGGATAAAAAACCTGAGCCAACTCAACTGTATCAACACGGGGTGTCCTTAATTCATAGCCCTCCATGAAAAGAGCTTCTGAGAGTAGGTTGGCATCAAATTTGACATTATGGGCAACAAAAATACAATCTTCAATTAAGTCAAAAATCTTACGAGCGATTTCTGAGAAATCTGGTGCCTGAGCTAACTGCTGATCTGTAATACCCGTCAAATGAATAATATGATCATCGAGTTTTTGGTGCGGGTTCACATCACTTGCAAATTCGTCAATCACCTGACCATTTTGCATGATGACAATTCCCACCTGTATAATACTAGCCATTGACGAGGCAAATGTTGCTTCCAAATCAACAATGGCATATTTATTGGTGTTTTTTTCACTCATAGTGACCTTATTATAGCATATCCAAAACACCAAAAAAAGACAAAGTCTTTATTCCAACAATGGAAAAAGCCTAAAAATCGTGTTACACTAGTCCTATGAAAATAAAACGAATTTTAAACCCTGTTGCTCAGGAGAATACCTATATTTTAGAAAACGATACAGCTTGTTTAGTCATTGATCCAGGAAGTGATACTTCTAAAATCTTGACAGAGCTTGAAGTTATTTCCAAACCCATCTCAGCTATCCTTTTGACCCACACGCATTACGATCACATTATGAGTGTTGAAGCTATCCGTCAAGCGCATAAGCATCCTCCTGTTTATGTCGCTGAGGCTGAAAAAGACTGGTTGATGAATCCTGTTGATAATTTATCTGGTCTTCCACGTCATGATGATATGGAGGATGTGATTGTCAATCCTGCTGACTACTACTTTGATTTCACCAAGGACTATAACATTAGCGACTTCTATTTTAAAGTTGTTCCAACTCCTGGACATTCTATTGGCGGTGTTTCCTTTATCTTTGACAAGGAAGAGACTGTTTTTTCTGGTGATGCCCTCTTTAAAGAAACAGTTGGGCGATGGGACCTTCCAACAGGTAACCACGACCAGTTACTCTCTAGCATTCAAAAGCAACTCTTCACTCTTCCTAATCACTATCGAGTTTTCCCAGGTCATGGATGGGACACCACTATCGGTCACGAAAAAGTCTTTAACCCACATTTTTCATAAAAAGATAAGCTCATCACTGCCGTTCTCACTTTGGCAATGTTGGGCTTTTTGAGTACAGAAAAAGAAGACCCTTAGGCCTTCTCATTTGAAACTCTTTAGCGAGCTTATTTAGATTTAATATAGTTAACACCATCTGCTTTAGGTGCAACGGCTTTACCGAAGAATGCAGCCAAAACAATAATTGTCAAGATATATGGTGCAATTTGCAAATAGACGTTTGGTACATGTGAAATAACAGGCAACTGTTTTCCAATGATTGCCAATGATTGTGACAATCCAAAGAACAAACTTGAGAGCATTGCACCAATTGGGCTCCAACGACCGAAAATCATGGCAGCTAAGGCGATGAAACCAGGACCTGCAATCGTTGTAATGGCAAAGTTGTTTGAGATTGATTGTGCATAAACCGCACCACCAACACCACCAAGGAAACCTGAAATCATAACGCCATAGTAACGCATACGGTAGACGTTAATCCCAAGTGTATCTGCTGCCTGTGGGTGTTCTCCGACTGAACGAAGACGCAAACCAAAGCGAGTCTTAAAGATAAGCCACCATGATGCTACCGAAACCAAGATAGCAACATATGCTACCAAAGAAACATTCGTGAAGAAAACTTTACCCAAGAAAGGGATATGATTCAAGATTGGGAATGATACAGTCTTAAAGTTATAACTGATAGCAGGCGTTTGACCAGCACCATAGATAACACGTGTCAAGAAGACGGCCAAAGATGGTGCGATAAGGTTCAACACTGTACCAGAGACAACGTGGTCAGCACGGAAGTTAATTGTCGCAACAGCATGGACCAATGAATAGAGAACACCAACCAGACCTGCTACAATCGCAGCAATCCAAGGTGTCACATCTCCAAAACTTTCTGCAAAAGTTAAGTTAAAGAGAACACCTGCAAAAGCACCAATTACCATAATTCCTTCAAGGCCGACATTTACGATACCGCCTCGTTCAGAGAAAGTTCCACCGATACTTGTAAAAATCAATGGTGCTGAATATTTCAACATAGAGGCAACAATCAAGGCTAAAATAGTAATAAAGTCCATATTAGTTTTGTCCTCCTTTAGCTTTCACTGATTTATGACGAGGGCGAACCCAATATCTAATGATGTAGTTAGCACCAACAAAGAAGATTATCAAGGCTGATACAACATCGATAATTTCAGGTGGCACACCAATCATACCACTCTTACCAATAGACAAGACACCATAAAGAAGTGCGGCAAATGGGATACCGATAGGTGAGTTAGACGCTAAGAGCGCAACCGCCATACCGTTCCAACCGATAGCCAATGAAGAGTTTTGAACAAAGACATTTTGGAATGTACCAAGACCTTCTACTGTTCCTCCAAGACCACAAAGAGCACCTGAGATAATCATTGACATGATAATAACACGTTTAGATGACATCCCTGCATACTCTGACGCATGAGGATTAAGACCTACAGATGTAATTTCAAAACCAGTTGTTGTTTTCTTAAGCAAGAACCAAACTAAGAAGGCAGCCGCAAGAGCAAGGAAGAAACCAATATTGAAACGCGAACCACCAGTTATTTGAGATAAATACTCTGTTTGATAACTAGCTGAGGCTACAACCTTGTTAGAAGCTTCTGAGGAACGCAACATATCAGCTGTAAATCCAAAGCGAATAATATTGTTTGCCACATACAAAATGATGTAGTTCATCATAATGGTTACAATGACCTCACTTGTTCCCAAGTAAGCACGGAGAATACCTGGAATAGCCCCAGCGATACCGCCTGCAACCAGGCCAATGATGACTGTACAGATAACTGAAACCACCTTTGGCAAATCAGGAAATGATAAAGCAAACCATACGGCAGAAACCCATCCTGCCAAGGCCTGTCCTGGCAAACCAACGTTAAAGAAACCTGCCTTAGAGGCAACAGAGAATCCAAGTGCAATCAGAATCAACGGACTCATGGCACGAAGAATTTCACCAATATTTTTCAATGAACCAAAGGCCGTTGAGAAGAGATCATAGTAAGCCCAGAATGGATCGTAACCGAAAATTAACATCAAAACGGCTCCGATCAGCATTCCCAAGAGGACAGCAATTAAAGGAACTGCCCAATTTTGTACTTTTTTAGACATTTGCTTCCTCCTTATTCAATTGTCCACCAGCCATAAGAATACCAAGATCTTGCTTATTCGTTTCAGCAGGATCTAGAATTCCCTGAATTGCACCATCATAGATAACGGCAATTCTGTCTGACATATCAAGAATTTCATCCAATTCAAAGCTGACAACAATAACAGCCTTCCCTTTATCACGTTCAGCAATAATACGTTTACGGATGTACTCAATGGCACCAACGTCAAGACCACGAGTTGGTTGACTAACAATAAGAAGTTCTGGGTCACGGTCAATCTCACGAGCGATAACAGCTTTTTGTTGGTTACCACCAGACAATTCACCACCAGCAATTAATTCTCCTGCACCTCGAACATCAAATTCTTTCATCAATTCACGCGCTTTTGCATTGATGATATTATAGTTCAAGATACCATTCTTAGAATTTGGTTCTTTGTAGTAGGTTTGAAGAGCGATATTTTCAGCAACTGTCATTTCAAGGACCATACCATCACGATGACGATCTTCAGGAATATGACCAACACTCATCTCTGTAATCTGACGAGTTGTCTTATGAATAATCGATTCACCCTTGATAGTAATATCACCTGACTTAACTTTACGAAGCCCTGTAATCGCTTGGACAAGTTCTGTCTGACCATTGCCATCGATACCGGCAATACCAATTATCTCACCAGCACGAACATCTAATGACAGATTTTTAACAGCAGGAATTCCACGGTTCTCGTTAACCACCAAATCTTTAATAGAAAGAACAACTTCTTTTGGATTTGAAGGAATTTTCTCTGTCTTGAAGGAAACCTGATGACCAACCATCATTTCAGCCAAATCAGCATTTGTTGCCCCCTCAATCGTTACCGTATCAATTGATTTACCACGTCTAATAACCGTAACACGATCAGAAACAGCACGAATCTCATCCAACTTATGGGTGATAAGGATAATAGACTTACCTTCCTTAACCAAGGTTTTCATGATGTTTAGAAGTTCCGTAATTTCAGAAGGTGTCAAAACGGCTGTAGGCTCATCGAAAATCAAAATATCAGCTCCACGGTACAAGGTTTTGAGAATTTCAACACGTTGTTGAGCACCAACAGAGATATCTGCTACCTTAGCTGTTGGGTCAACTGCAAGACCGTATCTTTCAGAGAGTTCAGTAATTTCCTTGATAGCCTTCTTCATATCAAGGACTCCACCAGCTTTGGTTACCTCACTACCCAGGATGATATTCTCAGCAACTGTAAAAGCTTCAACCAACATAAAGTGTTGGTGAACCATTCCAATCCCTAGTTTCGTTGCTTTAGACGGTGAATCAATCGTCACCTCTTGACCTTTAACCTTAATGGTTCCGCTCGTAGGTTGCAAAAGACCTGAAAGCATATTCATTAAAGTTGACTTACCTGCACCATTTTCACCGAGGAGGGCATGGATTTCTCCTTGTCTCACATCAAGATTGATATGATCATTTGCCACGAATTCACCAAATTTTTTGGTAATATCGTGCATCTCAATGACATTTGGCTTCGTCATACAATCTCCTTTCAAGAATAATCTTTATTTCAGCAAAGGGGATCATTAACTGCTTCCCTTTGCTGAGACAAAAATTGTCCCAGTTTAAGCTCTATAAAAACTTATGCTTAACTATTATTTGCTAAGACCATCTGTTGGTTTCAATTCACCATTCTTGATTTGATCTTTAGCTTTTACGACTGCATCTTTGATATCTGAAGGGAGATTAGATGTTACAATGTCAACGCCACCGTCTTTGATACCGTAAGTCTTAGTTTTACCACCTTCAAATTTATCGCCTTTGAGTTGTCCGTTAGCGATATCTTTAACAACTGTACCAACTTGTTTGATTGTTGAAGTCAAAACAAAGTTAGATTTTTTCTTGTCTGAAGATGTATAATTACCTTCTGCTGTTTGGTCACGGTCAACACCGACTACCCATACTTTTTTATCACTGTCAGCATCAAGTTTTTCGTTAACTTCTTTAGCAGCTGTGAAGACACCAGTACCAGTACCACCAGCAGCTTGGTAAATTACGTCAACGCCTGAAGCGTACATTGTTGAAGCGATTGTTGTCCCTTTAGCTGCATCAGAGAATGATTCAGCATATTGAACTTGTACATCAATGTCAGGTTTTACTGACTTAGCACCAGCTGTGAAACCAGCTTCAAAACGTGTAATTGTGTCTGATGTTTGACCACCGATGAAACCAATTTTATTTGTTTTTGATTGCATAGCTGCTGCGATACCTGCAAGGTAAGCACCTTCGTTATCAGCAAACAAAACGCTTTCAACGTTCTTTTGGTCTTTAATAACATCGTCAATAATTACATAGTTCACATCTTCGTGTTCTTTAGCTGCGTCTGCTACTGCATCATGAAGAGCAAAACCAACACCAAAGATGAGATTGTAGCCTTGACTTTGTGCTGAAGACAAGTTTGTTGCAAAGTCAGACTCTGAACCAGATTGGAAGTAATTGTAGCCAGAATCTTTTTCAAGTTTGTTAGCTTTACCCCAAGCTTGAAGACCTTCCCATGCTGATTGGTTAAATGATTTATCATCAACACCACCAGTATCTGTAACAATTGCAGCTTTAACTTTCGAATCAGCTGCTGAGCCACCTCGTCCACCACGAGCACAAGCTGCAAGACCAAGTGCCGCAACAGCAACAAGGCCAAGTCCGATAATTTTCTTGTTCAATTTCATCTTGAACACTCCTCCTATAACTCGCAAGATAACTTGCTTAATAAAGAATAAAATAATTCAGACTATTGTAAGTCTGTAAAAGAGTATGGTAACAACTCTCCGACTGTCATCTCGACTGTCGATTTATCTTCAGCGATAAGAATCACTTTAGAATCTGATTTAAAAAATTCCACCATTACTTGACGACAAGCTCCGCAGGGTGAGATAGGATCTTTTGTATCTCCATATATCGCAAGACACGTAAAATCCCGATGTCCTTCAGAAACGGCCTTAAAAATAGCTGTTCTTTCTGCACAATTGGTTAAACCAAATGATGCATTTTCAATATTACACCCTTGAAAAACTTTTCCCTCTTTGGTTAGCAATGCTGCTCCAACTCTAAACTGAGAGTAGGGAACATAGGCGTTTTCTGCTGCTAAAAGAGCTGCTTCTATCACCTGAGCTTTTTTAGTAGCATTCATGACTTTCTTGCCCTTTCATAATAGCAACACCTGATGACGTTCCAATACGGGTAGCACCAGCTTTGATAAAGGCTTGTGCTGCTTCAAGTGTACGAGCCCCACCTGATGCCTTAACACCCATGTCAGGACCAACAGTCTTACGCATAAGCGCAATGTCTTCAATAGTAGCACCACCAGTAGAAAACCCTGTAGAGGTCTTAACAAAGTCAGCACCAGCACTCTTAGCTAATTGACATGCCTTAACCTTTTCGTCATCTGTTAAAAGACAAGTTTCAATAATAACCTTAACAAGCTTTGAACCGCTAGACTCTACCACAGCTTTAATGTCATCTTCAACTAATTTAAAATTTCTAGACTTAAGAGCACCGATATTGATAACCATATCAATCTCATCAGCCCCGTTAGCAATAGCATCTTTAGCCTCAAAGGCCTTGACGGTAGATGTTGATGCTCCAAGCGGAAATCCTATTACCGTACAAACCTTAACTGAACTATCTTTAAGAAAGTTGGCAGCAGTCTTCACCCATGTTGGATTGACGCAAACACTTGCAAATTGATATTCCTTAGCCTCATCAATTAAGGCATGAATCTGTTCTTCATTAGCATCTGCTTTTAATAAAGTATGGTCAATATAGCTATTAACAGGCATAAATAAGCTCCTTAATTAAGTTTAGATGAAGACCTAGGAAATGATTTTTAATATTTCTGTCGGTTTTTTACACACTTTACCAATAATAACATTTTTTTTGAATTCAGTCAGCAATTTTTTATTTAAATTTTCTTGACTATAAACCTTAGCAACAAGGTCTCCTTGAGCCACAGAATCACCGACTTTCTTTTCAAAAACAATTCCAGTTTCGTAATTAAGACTATCCGTTTTTGTAGCACGACCGGCACCTAATTGCATAGCAAATTTCCCGAAAGCCATCGCTGGTAGTTCTTCAATATAGCCAGCTTCATCTGCAAAAATCTCAGTCACAACTGGGGCACTACTTTGGCGATAAAGATCTTGCAAATCTCCCCCTTGAGCTTGGATAAGCTCTTCAAACTTAGCAAGGGCTTGTCCTCCGACTAAATGGTGACGAATATCTTCTTGGCTAACGTCAACTTGGGCTAATGTCAATAATATCTCAGCCAATTCACAGATAAAATCAGTAATATCTTCACGCCCCTTACCTTGCATAATTTCAAGGGCTTCGGTTATTTCCAAACGGTTACCTATGGCCTTGCCTAGAGGCTGACTCATATCAGTAATAACAGCAATTGTTTCACGATTGACTTCACGACCTAATGCCACCATGGTCTCAGACAACTTTTCGGCATCGGACATATTTTTCATGAAAGCACCTTGACCAACGGTAACATCCAGTAAAATCTTATCCGCACCTGCTGCAATTTTTTTAGACATGACAGAACTTGCGATAAGAGGAATGGAATCAACCGTAGCAGTCACATCACGAAGAGCATAAAGCAACTTATCAGCCTTAACGAGGTGTTCTGACTGACCAATCAGTGAAATACCAATTGCTTTAACCTGCTCAATAAATTCTTTCTTGGTACGCTCAACCTGATAACCCTTGATAGACTCTAACTTATCAATGGTACCTCCCGTATGACCCAGACCACGACCACTCATCTTAGCAACCGGTACACCAAAACTCGCTACAAGTGGCATGAGAATAATAGTGACCTTGTCACCAACACCACCGGTCGAATGCTTATCAACCTTAATTCCTGGAATCTCTGACAAATCATACTGCTCACCAGAAACCACCATTTCCGTGGTTAAATCATGGATTTCACGAATAGACATCCCCTGATAGTAAATAGCCATCGCTAAGGCGGCTATTTGATAGTCTGGAATAGCACCAGAGACGTAGCCATTGATGAGATAGGTAATCTCCTCAGTGCTTAATTCTCCACCATCTCTTTTCTTCTCGATTAAATCAACTGTTCTCATATTTTCTCACTTCTCAGGATATAATATCCCTTATCTTTTTTAACAACTTCAGCATTACCAAAAACATCTCCCATCTTAGCCTTTGCTGAAGGAGCTCCTTGTTTTTTCTGAATGACAATAGTCAAAGTACCACCTTGATTGAGATGATCATATGCTTCCTCAATAACTTGATGAACCACCTTCTTCCCAGCACGGATAGGTGGATTAGAAATAATATAGTCAAAATTTCCAGTAACATTTTCATAGATATTCGATTGGAAAATATCAACGTCAACCTTGTTTCGTTCGGCGTTTTGTTTAGCCAAATCAATCGCCCTACTATTGATGTCAATCATAGTGACTTTGACACCTTGAACTTTGGCTAGACTAATCCCAAGTGGTCCATAACCACATCCCACATCCAGAAGTGTTTTTCCATCCTCTAAATCTAGTGAATTTAAGAGCACTTGACTTCCGAAATCAATCATCTTTTTTGAAAAAACCCCAGCATCCGTATAAAACTGGAAACTTTCTCCTAGCAAATTTACCTTTAAATCATGAATATCGTGAGCCGCATCTGGCGTCTCAGCATAGTACATTTTTGACATAATGTGTCCTTCTAATTGTAGTTTTTTCTATTTTATCAGAAATAGAAGGCTAACGCTAGTTATATGATAGGGCTTACATTTTCTTGCTTTTTCTGCTATAATGAGACTTATGCTAAATGAATTTATCAATTTTGAGACGATTTCTCGCAAAGAATGGCAACGTCTCCACCAAGAGGCTAACGCTCCCTTGACTGCTGAAGAACTTGATTCCATTCGAAGCCTAAACGATAAGATCGATGTTCAGGAAGTCAGTGATATTTATCTCCCCCTTATCAATCTCATTCGCATTTACCAAAAAACTGCCAACGATTTAACCTTCTCGAAAAGTATTTTTTTGCAAAAAACGCAGACTAACCGTCCATTTATTATTGGTGTTTCGGGTTCGGTTGCTGTCGGCAAATCAACCACCAGTCGTTTGCTCCAACTCTTGTTGCAAAGGACTTTTCCGCAATCTAAGGTCGAACTCGTCACAACTGATGGCTTTCTCTATCCTAACCAAGTTTTAATTGACAAGGGAATCCTTGATCGTAAAGGTTTCCCCGAATCTTATGATATGCCATTACTGCTCAATTTTTTAGACATTATAAAAAATGGTGGGGATGTCAAAATTCCTGTCTATTCTCATGAAATCTACGATATTGTACCAGGGCTAACACAAGAGATTAAGCAACCAAATTTTTTAATCGTTGAAGGAATCAATGTTTTCCAAAACCCTCTCAACCAACGTCTCTATATGACAGACTACTTTGACTTTTCCCTTTATATTGATGCTGGTGTCGATAATATTGAAACTTGGTACCTTGAGCGCTTCCAAACCCTTTTGGATCTCGCAAAGAATGATGAAAAAAACTATTACCATCGTTTCACCAAAATCAGAAAAGAAGACGCTTTAGCTCTAGCACAAAAGACCTGGCGAGATATAAACTTGGTTAATTTGGAAAATTATATCGAACCTACACGTAACCGTGCTGAACTCATTCTTCATAAAGGTGACAATCACAAAATTGACCTCATTCATTTAAAAAAATAGAAAAAGCTTGCCAAGGGACCTAAAATAACGTATAATGACATAGTTAGATAAATTTGGAGGTGAAAACATTGGCAAATATTAAATCAGCTATCAAACGCGCTGAACTTAACGTTAAACAAAACGAAAAAAACTCAGCTCAAAAATCAGCTTTGCGTACTGCTATTAAAGCATTCAACGCTAACCCAACTGAAGAAGCTTTCCGCGCTGCATCAGCAAGCATCGATAAAGCCGCTTCAAAAGGTTTGATTCATAAAAACAAAGCAAGCCGCGATAAATCACGTCTTGCAGCTAAATTGGCTAACTAATCTAAAGCTCCATAAGGAGTTTTTTTAGTGTCTAAAAATCATTAAAGACAACAACCCCTGCTAGCCTAAAAGCTAGCAGGGGTTTTCTTCATGCAGTTATACTCCAGTAATTTTAACTTCAAAAATAGTCCCTTTAGGTTGATTATCCTTTACAGTAATCGTTCCCTTAAGTGCAACTACAATTTGCTGTGCTAAGGATAAGCCTAGTCCAAAGCCACCTTTTTGTCTGGTTCTGGCCTTGTCCACCCGGTAAAATCGATCAAAGATTTTTTTCTTATCAGCATCTGAGATACCAGGACCATTATCCGCAACAGAGATATAAAGATGTCGATCATTTGTGCGAACGGTAAAGGTCACCTGTCCATCATCTTCCGTATATTTAACAGCATTGTCAAATAAAATCGTCATCAACTGTTTCAACAAGGTTTTATCAGTCTGAATAGGACGAATAACTTGATTTCGAGCAGTAAAGCCCTTCTCACTTTCTTCAGCAATCATCGCATAATTAGCAAAAACAGTATCGAAGAAAGCTGAATCTATCGTTTCAATCTCTGGCTTAATCCCATCATCACGACGGGCCAAATTCAAAAGATTTGTTGTCAAAAGACGCATATTACGGACTTCATCTAGACTTGATGCAATATTCCCCAAATTGTCTAAAATTGTACTCTCTGGCTTACGGAAAAGAACTTCAAGACGGTTTTGAATGACTGCAAGAGGCGTCCTTAACTCGTGACTAGCATTTTCAACAAAGGCCTTCTGCTTTTTCAAACTTTCTTGGATAGGACGTCTTGACCATTTGGCCAGATACATACTTGCTGCTACAGACAACAGCCAGAAGAAACTCATCATAATGACGATTAGCTTAACGTAACGTTCAGTCGCCTCCTCTAACTGAGTCGTGTTAATAGCGATAACAACATACTTAGCATCAGGGTATAGACTACTATCTACCTTTTCAGTAATCAAACGATACTTTTCAGTTTGATTGAAGTAATTCTGAGCACTACCTTGACTAATAATGTCAAGATTACTTCTATCAATTGAGAGATTGGTCAAGCTAGAAAATTTATCAACAGTATTTAAGACCTTGCCATCTTTATCAAGAACGAGAACATTTGTATTAGCAGCCACTGATAAATCATGAGGAGCATCTTCCATCTTAGATTTTTTCTTTTTAGAATCTTGATTATTAGCACTGGTTTTAGGCTGCCCTAAAGACCCTTTGGTATCATATGTCTGATAAATAGTTGTCGTATTGTTTTGATCTACCTCAGAAGTCACAAAGAGTTCTCGTTTCAACATCTCCATTTCTAAATAAGAATTTGATTTGTTTGCTGCAATTTTCAAACTAGAATCAACATTAGAGTAAACACCATAACTCAAAATTTGCAATATCATGACAGTCATGATGAGGAAAATACCAGAAAAAGTCGCAAAGAAATGGATGAAAGTCTTAAAACCGTCTGACTTGATTCTCCTTAAGAGATAATTGAAAAACTTAGTCAGCATTCTTCAAAATATACCCCACGCTTCTCAAAGTTTGAAGGTTAGCCGCAAAGTCAGTTCCCTTCAATTTCTTACGAATTTTTGAAACATAAACCTCAACAACAGAGACGGTAGTATCACTATCAAATCCCCAGAGACGGTCAAAAATTTGTGACTTAGGTAGGATGACATTTTGATTTTGTAGGAAGTAAACCAGCAAATCAAACTCTTTACCTAGAAGTTCTACTTCTTTGTCTTCCACGAAAGTTGAATTCGTAGAAAGATTAACACGGACATCCCCAAAAGAGAGGGTGTTTTGGTCAAATTTACCAGAGCGTTTCAAAAGTGCTTGAATACGCATTTTTAGCTCTTCCAAATAGAAAGGTTTGGTAAGGTAATCATCAGCGCCAAGCTCAAAACCGTGCCCCTTATCATCAAGACTTTCCTTAGCGGTCATAATGAGAACAGGTGTTGTGACTCCTTTTTCACGTAGCTCCTTCAAGACCGTAAAACCATCTTTTTCAGGTAACATAAGATCTAGAAGGATTAAGTCATAAACCCCACTCTCAGCCTCATAGAGACCTTCATCACCATCAAAAACTTGCATAACATCAGCAAAATCATCTAAAAAATCAAAAACTGAGTTTGACAAACTCAAATCATCTTCAACTAATAATATTTTAATCATAGTTATCTCCCTTACTAGGTGCAAAACCTAGTCATATATCTCTCTAAGTCTTCCCATTATATCGAAAATACACTTAATCTTCTAGTGCTTTATTTTCTTTCGTTAAGACTCAGTTTATCTTATCTTCCTTAAGTTTTTCATAAATAGAGCAAAAAAACAGCACCAACTGGCACTGTTTCCAAGAAATATTTGTTATTAGAACAAACCAATTGCTGTTCCGTCTTCAGCAACATCCATCTTGAGGGCTGCTGGGGCTTTTGGCAAACCAGGCATGGTCATGACATTACCTGTAAGAGCTACGATAAAGCCGGCACCAGTCTTAGGAATGAACTCACGAATCGTGATATCGAAGCCTTCTGGAGCCCCGAGTAAGAATTGATTATCAGAGAAGCTGTATTGTGTTTTAGCCATACATACTGGCAATTTGTCCCAACCAAATTCTGCAAATTGTTTGAGCTGGGTTTTAGCTTTTTTCTCAAATACAACTGATTTACCACCATAGATTTCAGTAACAATCTTAGTAATCTTTTCTTCCAAGCTGTCATCATCCGAATAGAGACGTTTGTAATCAGCATTGCCATTTTCAACAGCATCTACTACTGCATTAGCAAGGTCAATACCACCATCAGCTCCATTAGCCCAAATACTAGCCAATTCAACAGGAACATTGATTTCTGCACAAAGTTCTTTGAGGGCTGCAATCTCAGCTTCTGTGTCAGCAACGAATTCATTAATAGCAACAACAGCTGGAATTCCGAATTTACGAACATTTTCAACGTGGCGTTTCAAGTTAGCAAAACCATCACGAACGGCTTGAACGTTTTCTTCAGAAAGGTCAGTTTTAGCGACACCGCCGTGCATCTTAAGAGCACGAAGGGTAGCAACGATAACAACGGCATCAGGTGTCGTTGGAAGGTTTGGCGTTTTAATATCAAGGAATTTTTCAGCACCAAGATCCGCACCAAAACCAGCTTCAGTAATTGTATAGTCAGCCAAGCGAAGCGCTGTAGATGTTGCAAGAACTGAGTTACATCCATGAGCAATATTGGCAAATGGACCACCGTGAACAAAGGCAGGTGTACCATAAATCGTTTGAACTAAGTTAGGTTTGATGGCATCTTTAAGAATAAGAGTCAATGCCCCTTCAATTTCAAGGTCACGTACATAAACAGGCGTACGGTCATAACGATAGGCAACAACAATATTTGACAAACGCTCTTTTAGGTCATTGATATCCGTTGCCAAGCAAAGAATCGCCATGATTTCAGAAGCAACAGTAATATCAAAACCATCTTCACGTGGAATACCATTAAGCGGTCCACCAAGACCAACTGTTACATGACGAAGAGCACGGTCATTAAGGTCAACGACACGTTTCCAAATAATACGGCGTTGGTCAATGCCAAGTGCATTTCCTTGGTGAATATGATTGTCAAGAAGTGCTGATAAGGCGTTATTGGCTGTAGTGATAGCATGCATATCACCTGTGAAGTGGAGGTTAATATCTTCCATAGGAAGCACTTGAGCGTAACCACCACCAGCAGCACCACCTTTGATACCCATAACTGGACCAAGAGATGGTTCACGAAGGGCAATCATGGTTTTCTTACCGATTTTATTAAGAGCATCTGCAAGACCGATTGACATGGTTGATTTACCCTCACCTGCTGGTGTTGGGTTAATAGCTGTAACCAAAATCAATTTTCCTGGTTTATTATCTTTGACTGCATTGATTTTATCAAAAGACAATTTTGCCTTGTATTTTCCGTAGAGTTCCAAATCGTCAAAGCCGATTCCAACTTTTTCAACTACTTCTGTGATTGGTTTTAATTCTACACTTTGAGCAATTTCGATATCTGATTTCATGAGACACTCCTCTATATTTTTCTTAGTTTCTATTATAACAAATAGATAGAAAAAACGCATTATTTTTAAGTGAATAGTTTTTATTGTTCGGTTTTTAAAAAATTATGGATTGTTATAACTTTATTTTATATGGTAAACATCCAAGAATACTTACTTTTATTTACTAAAACACCGATTTTTAGTACAATACTACTATGAAAATATTGATTACATCGGGTGGTACCACTGAAAAAATTGATTCCGTACGAGGAATCACAAACCATTCAACAGGACACCTTGGTAAAAAAATCGCTGAATTATTTATAGCTAAAGGTCACCAAGTAACCTTAGTAACAACCAAAGCTGCGGTTAAACCAGAACCAAAAGAAAATCTAAATATTACTGAAATTACCAACGTAGAGAGTCTTCTTGAAACCATGGAACCTCTCGTTAAAGAACATGACGTTCTCATCCATAGCATGGCAGTCTCAGACTACACCCCTGTTTATATGACTAATTTTAATGAGTTGGAAAATAGTGAGGACCTTACAGAGTTCCTAAACAAGTCTAACTCTGAAAGCAAAATTTCATCCGCTTCAGATTATCAGGTTCTTTTTCTCAAGAAGACACCAAAGATTATTAGTCTTATCAAACAATGGAATCCCAATATTCTATTAGTTGGCTTCAAACTTCTCGTAAATGTCAGCAAGGAGGAACTTTTTGAGGTTGCTCGTACCAGTCTTAAACGCAATCAGGCTGACCTGATTGTAGCAAATGATTTAAGTGACATTTCAGCTAATCAACATATCGCTTATCTGGTTGATGAACAAAGTCAAGAGAAAGTGGCAACAAAATCTGAGATTGCTCAAGCCTTATATGAAAGGATATGTCATGACTAAACGTATCATTCTAGCTGTGTCAGGATCCATTTCCGCCTATAAAGCAGCTGATTTAACAAGCAGGTTAAAGAAAAAAGGTTATGATGTTCACGTCATTATGACTGAAGCTGCTCAAGCCTTTATCACCCCTCTGACACTTCAAGTTCTCTCGAAGAACCCCGTTCACACTGATGTCATGGAAGAAAAATTAGCTGACCGTATCAATCATATTGACCTAGGTAAGGAAGCTGACCTCTTTATTGTCGCTCCAGCTTCAGCCAATACTATTGCTAAGTTAGCTAACGGGATGGCTGATAACATGCTCACAGCTACTGCTTTAGCACTACCCAGCACCACCCCAAAACTAATTGCACCAGCAATGAACACGAAAATGTATGACAATCCATTGACTAGGAAAAATTTAGATACTTTGCATGACCTTGGCTACCAAGAAATTCTTCCTAAGTCTGGTGTACTTGCCTGTGGAGATACGGGACGTGGTGCTTTGGCTGATATTGATGTCATTCTTGAAGCAATTGACTCTAAGCTAATAAATTAACTTTCTACAAACAATAGGAGATGAAGATGAATAAGAAAAGTAAGGCAAACCAAACAGCGCAGTTGGCACTCTTGATAGCTACAATGGTGGTCATTGAAGTGCTCAGTCAAACTATTTTCGCTGCTTTTGTACTCCCCATCAAACCAACCCTAACACATATTCCAGTGATTATTGCTAGTATCGTCTATGGCCCCAAAATTGGAGCCTATTTGGGTGGTTTCATGGGACTTATGAGTATCGTCCGTAACACAGTGATCTACACAGTGAGCAGCTACCTTTTTAGTCCCTTTGTTGAAGGTGGAACTTGGGCATCTGCTGTTATTGCTATTGTCCCTCGTGTATTAATCGGTATCTTACCGTATTTTGTTTATAAGATACTTCAAAACCGCTTAGGCTTGACACTTTCTGGAGCCATTGGAGCCTTTACAAATACCTTTTTCGTACTCTTAGGTATCTACTTTTTAATTCCTAATTTCTACTCACAGGGTGGCAAAACGTTAATGGCAACCATTTTTACAACCAACTCGATTGCCGAAATGGTTATTGCTGGACTTTTGACAGTAAGTATCACTCCTATGCTTCTACGATTGAAAAAGTAAATTATTTAATCTATGGATAGTGCTGAAAATCAGATACTATTCTACAAACTCGTAAGGAAAATTTTTATGAAAAAATCAACCGCTATTGCACGAATTGCCATCTTTTTTGCAGTGATGCTCACCATTCATTTTGTGACGTCTTTCATTCTCGAATTTGTTCCATCTGGGATTCAACCGACCTTGGTTCATATTCCTGTTGTTATCGCTTCCGTCATTTATGGACCTAGGATTGGAGCCATTTTGGGACTCCTAATGGGACTCTTTAGTGTGACCATGAATACATTGGTCTTGACACCAGCAAGTTTCCTCTTTAGTCCCTTTGTCTCACATGGAAACCTCTATTCTCTCATTATTGCACTGGTTCCACGTATTTTAATTGGAGTGACTCCTTACTTCGTCTATCGATGGTTACACAATCGTACTGGTTTGGTAACAGCTGCTATTGTCGGATCTATGACCAATACCATTTTTGTTCTATTAGGAATTTACATCTTCTTCGGCAACATCTATGGTGGCAGCTTTCAACATTTTCTTGCTTTGATTTTGACAACAAACTCTCTTATTGAAGTCATTGCTACAGTTCTTGTCGCAACTGCAGCCGTTCCGACGCTTGAAAGATTAAAATAATTAGTTAGGTCGAGACTGATATGTCTTGGCTCTTTTATTTTCATTTACATTTCAGATACCATTTTCTTTTTAAAAAGATTTACAATTATCGCTAGAATTTTCTGAAAAAATTTGTTATAATGTAAGTGGTTAAGAATATAAAGGAGAATGCTATGTCTTACACTGAAAATTACAAAAAATGGCTCGATTTTGCTGAATTACCAACTTACCTTCGTGACGAGTTGGTCTCAATGGATGAAAAAACCAAAGAAGATGCCTTCTATACCAACCTTGAATTCGGTACAGCTGGTATGCGTGGTTTGATTGGTGCTGGTACAAACCGTATCAACATTTATGTGGTCCGTCAAGCGACTGAAGGTTTGGCGCAATTAATCGACTCAAAAGGTGAGGAAGCTAAAAAACGTGGGGTTGCTATTGCCTATGATAGCCGTCACTTCTCTCCAGAATTTGCATTTGAATCTGCACAAGTTTTGGCAGCGCACGGTATCAAATCTTATGTATTTGAAAGCCTTCGTCCAACACCTGAGTTGTCATTTGCAGTACGTCATCTTCACACATTTGCTGGTATCATGGTAACAGCTAGCCACAACCCTGCACCATTTAATGGTTACAAGGTTTACGGAGAAGATGGTGGACAAATGCCACCAGCAGATGCAGATGCATTGACAGACTTCATCCGTGCTATCGAAAATCCTTTCACAGTGAAATTGGCTGATTTAGAAGAAAGCAAGGCTAGTGGACTAATTGAAGTCATCGGTGAAAATGTTGATGCTGAATACTTGAAAGAAGTTAAAGATGTCAACATCAACCAAGACTTGATTAATGAATACGGTCGTGACATGAAGATTGTCTACACACCACTTCATGGTACAGGTGAAATGTTGGCACGTCGTGCACTTGCTCAAGCTGGATTTGATGCTGTTCAAGTCGTTGAAGCTCAAGCTGTTCCAGATGCTGACTTCTCTACTGTCAAATCACCAAACCCAGAAAACCAAGAAGCCTTTGCTCTTGCTGAAGAACTCGGTCGTAAAGTAGATGCCGACGTATTGGTTGCAACTGACCCTGATGCAGACCGTCTTGGTGTTGAAATTCGCCAACCAGATGGTTCTTACCTCAACCTTTCAGGTAACCAAATTGGTGCTATCATCGCCAAATATATCCTCGAAGCTCACAAAACAGCTGGTACCCTTCCAACTAATGCAGCTCTTTGTAAATCAATCGTATCAACTGAGTTGGTAACTAAGATTGCGGAAAGCTACGGCGCTACTATGTTTAACGTCTTGACTGGTTTCAAATTTATCGGTGAAAAGATTCATGAATTTGAAACACAACACAATTACACTTACATGCTTGGTTTTGAAGAAAGCTTCGGTTACCTCATCAAACCATTTGTACGTGATAAAGACGCTATCCAAGCTGTTCTTATCGTTGCAGAAATCGCAGCCTACTACCGTTCACGTGGCATGACATTGGCTGATGGTATTGAAGAAATCTACAAAGAATACGGCTACTTCGCAGAAAAAACTATTTCTGTTACTCTCTCAGGTGTTGATGGTGCTGCTGAAATCAAGAAAATCATGGATAAATTCCGTGGCAATGCTCCTAAACAATTCAACAACACTGATATTGCTAAGACAGAAGACTTCTTGGAACAAACAGCTACTACTGCTGCCGGCGTAGAAAAATTGACAACTCCTCCAAGTAATGTATTGAAATACTTCTTGGCTGATGATTCATGGTTTGCCGTTCGTCCTTCAGGTACAGAACCAAAAATCAAATTCTACATTGCAACAGTTGGAGAATCTGAAGCAGATGCTAAACAAAAGATTGCCAATATTGAAGCAGAAATTAACGCTTTCGTAGGGTAATAAGATTTAACTGTTTAGACATCAAATAACACAAGATTATATTGAATAGTCTCTCAGACTATACAAGCTTACAGGGGTTAGATGGAACATTGATTCTGTCTAACCTTTTTATGATTTCCTTTATGTCTGTTTTAAGTTTGAGGGAAATCAGAACATCTTTATGCCACTACCTTTTGAGAGACAAAGAAACCACTTATAGATAAATCTATAAGTGGTTTTAAAATCGTTTTATTACTTCTCAGAATTTGAATGACTCTTAAATAAAGCATGTGTCGCATTGTAAATATGTCTAGCTGTCGCTGCATTATTCATCGTATACAGGTGAACTCCTGCAACGTCTTGTGTAACCAAATCCACGATTTGGTCAACAGCATATGCTAAACCGGCAGCTCTAAGAGATTCAGGATCATGCTCATACTTATCCAAAATAGCACGGAATTTACGTGGCAAGTGGATATTTTCACAGGTCTTAAGTAGGCGTAAGGCTTGATTACGATTCAAAATAGGCATAATACCAGCATGGATAGGCACATCAATACCAGCAAGAGTACATTTATCTTGGAAATCGTAGAAGCGTTCATTATCAAAGAAGAGTTGAGTCACAAGACTAGAGCAACCAGAATCAACTTTTTTCTTAAGATTTTGAATATCGGAGATTTGATTTGGTGAATCAGGGTGACCTTCAGGATAACAAGCACCGACAATATCAAATTGAGGAGCCTTTTCCTTGATAAACTCAATCAAATCAGTAGCATATGTGAAATCTTTAAGAGGTTCAACCCCTGGGATAATATCACCACGAAGGGCCAAAATACGATGCACACCGACAGCATCTAATTCACGAAGTGTGTCCGCAACCTTTTCTTTTGTCAAATAAATAGCTGGAAGATGGGCAATTGTCGGGATAGCTAGATCATTTTGAATATGGTTTGCCAAAGGAACCGTTGTCTCTTTGATATTATATTTGTTATTACTAGCTGTGACACTAATAAAATGGGGTGACAGTCCTTTCATATCCTCAAGGGCAAGCAAAATTTTTTCATTACCTACAGCTGGATTAGGCGGAAAGACTTCAAAAGAGAGTGATGGTGTTTGGCTTGTCATATATTTTACCTTCTTCTTTTTAGATTTTTGTTGAGACAAAAGCAAATTTTAGTGTTTAGTCATCTCAGAACCACATAGAAACAATTTTAGCTAGCCTACTTGCAAAAATCTTTAGGAATCATTACCTATTGAAGACCCTCTACACTCAGTAAGAAGGTCTTCAAGGTATTATAATGTTAATTACAAGTTTTCACGAGCTGCTTTTGCGGCTGCTACGAGCTTAATCAAACTTTCTTTAGTTTCTTTGATACCACGAGTTTTCAAACCACAGTCTGGATTGATCCATACTTTGCTACTTGGAACTTTAGCCAAGATTGCTTCAATTGTGTGATCAATTTCACCGTCTTTAGGGACACGTGGTGAGTGGATATCGTAAACCCCAGGTCCAACTTCTGTTTGGAAGTTTTTCGCTTTAAGCTCATCCAAGATTTCAAGGTTTGAACGGCTAGCTTCAAATGAGATAACATCTGCATCTAAGTTATCGATAGCTGGGATAATATCTGTAAATTCTGAGTAACACATGTGAGTGTGGATTTGTGTGTCTGGTGCTACTGTTGAGTGTACCAAACGGAAGGCTGGAATAGCCCAGTCAAGGTAGTCTTCGTACCAGTCACTGCGACGGAGTGGCAATTTTTCACGAAGTGCAGCTTCATCGATTTGGATAATTTTAACGCCTGCTGCTTCAAGGTCAAGAACTTCATCCTTAATAGCAAGGGCGATTTGAAGAGTAGAATCCTTGATAGAGATGTCTTCACGTGGGAATGACCAGTTAAGGATAGTAACAGGTCCAGTCAACATACCCTTAACAGGCTTGTCTGTACGGCTTTGTGCATAGCTAGACCATTTAACAGTGATTGGGTTAAGACGAGTGACATCACCCCAGATGATTGGTGGTTTAACCCCACGCATACCATATGATTGCACCCAACCATTTTTAGAGAAGAGGTAACCAGACAAGTTTTGACCGAAGTACTCAACCATGTCGTTACGTTCAAATTCACCATGGACAAGAACATCAAATCCAACTTCTTCTTGCCACTTAATCCATTCATCGATTTCTTGTGCAAGGAAAGCATCGTAATCTTCTTGTGACAATTCATGCTTACGGAAAGCCAAACGTTTAGAACGCACTTCCTTAGTTTGAGGGAATGAACCGATAGTTGTTGTTGGAAGCAATGGAAGTTTGAAATCATCTTTTTGAATAGCTTCACGTTCTGCAAAAGCTGGCAAACGTGTGTAATCTGCTTCTGTCAAGCCTGCAATACGAGCACGAAGTTCAGCGTTTTCACCAATACGTTCAGTAGCAAAGAGCTCTTTGTTAGCAGCAAGTGCTTCAGCACCTTGACCATTGCGGATAGCATCCAAATCACGAAGTTCTTCCAATTTTTCAACGGCAAAAGCAAAGTGATTCAAAATGGCTGGTTCAAAGTCTTCATTAGCAGTTGTAAATGGTACATGAAGAAGAGAACATGAAGTCGTCAAGACAACATTTTCAGCTGGAACTTGATCCAAGATTTCCAAGCTCTTTTCATAGTTATTACGCCAGATATTTTTACCATTAACAATACCAGCATAGAGAGTCTTGTCAGCTGGGAAACCACCTTTAACAAGTTCAAGTGTCTTCTTACCTTCGACAAAGTCAAGACCAATACCGTCAACTGGCAAGTTCACGAGATCATTATAGACATCACGAACATCACCAAAGTAGGTTTGAATCAAGACTTCAAGGCCTTTCTTGTCAGCCAAGAGTTTATTGTAAAGATTCAAGAAGAGTGCTTTTTCATCAGCTGTCAAATCTTTAACAAGTGCTGGTTCATCAAGTTGGATACGAGTCGCACCAAGTTCAGTCAATTTAGCAAAAACTTCTTGGTAGGCAGCTACAAAACTATCAACGAAGTCTTCAGCTTTTACACCATCTTCAAAGTCAGATAATTGAAGGAAAGTGAATGGTCCAACAACAACTGGACGAGTGTTGATACCCAATTCTTTTGCTTCTTGGTACTCATCAAAAATCTTGTGACCAGCAAGTTTAACTTCTGTTGTTTTTTCAAATTTAGGAACGATGTAATGGTAGTTAGTATTGAACCATTTTTTCATCGGAAGGGCACGTACATCCCCTTTTTCACCTTGGTAACCACGCGCCAAAGCAAAATATTGTTCCAATTCTGTTAAATCCAAGTTTTGAACAGATGCAGGCACAACGTTGAATAAGAAAGCCGCATCAAGGAAATTATCATAGTGAGAAAAGTCATTTGAAGGAATCTCAGTAATACCTTTTTCTTTGACAATATTCCAATGCTTAGCACGCAAGTCTTTAGCTGCAGCCAAGAGTTCATCTGCTGTAATTTCTTTTCTAAAGTATTTTTCTGTTGTAAATTTTAATTCGCGGAATTCACCCAAACGTGGGAAACCAATGATAGTAGTTGACATCTTGTGTCCTCCTCTTTGTTGTTGCATTAATCTTACCAAAGAAATAGCTTTCTGTATAATTGGTATTAGTTTTCTCTATATATAGTTTTTAGCTATAACCTATAAACTAAGGGATTTGTCCTTTCTGTTATCTCCTTCTGCTTAGATATTATTATAGCTAATAACTATAGGTATGGTAGCAAAAAATCCCTAGACATTTGTCTAGAGATTCTTGTTGCTGTACCTGATAGCTTAAGTCTTACCTTTCTCCTTATTGCTGTATTAATAGAGAAAGCCAGACCTATAATGACTAACTCCTAATAGATTCTATCACTCTCTCTTGAATCCAAGATGATGTATAAGACATATTTTCACTATTATAACTATTCCAAATAAAATAACCAAAAACTGCTAGTACAAGTAGGAAACAAATTCCCAAAACGGCTAACCAAATGATTTGTTTCTTTAAACTGTCATATTCATTCATATAGCCATTATGAATTTTAATCAGTTCATCTCTCTTTTTGTTATTAGACTCTTTGGCAATGGCAATTTCAAGTTCATACATCTGGTGTTTCCAAGAATTGCCTTTTTTTGTTTTTTTATTTGAAAGGTTGCTGCTACCTTTCTCAAATTTATTTTTTTCAGTCATAATTCCCTCTAAAATCTTCTTTTACTCCTTTCATTATAACATATGTAAAACTATCTGAAAAGTTCATCTTTGGTTAAAATTTTGAGAATAAGATTTAAAACATGAAAAATAACCAGAGACAAACTTCTTATGTTATACTCTAACTATGCATAAGAAAACTGTTATTGATTTTAAAGATTTTGGGCTGAGACAAGTCTTTAAAAATCCTCTCAAAGAATTAAAAACCAAAGATATTAATGAAGTTAAACCACTTCTAGCCCAAGTAGAGGCCTATCAAAAAGAAGGCTATTATGCAGTGGGCTACCTTTCCTACGAAGCGTCTGCGGCCTTTGAACCTAAGTTTGAGGTTTTGAATGGACCCTTAATGTCTGAATATCTCCTCTATTTCACCATTCATGAAACCGTTCAAACGGAACCTCTTCCATTATCGTATGAGCCAGTTTCTCTACCGGATTCATGGAAGGAGCTAACTTCAGCTTCTGAATATAAGGAAGCTATCCAGAAAATACATCATCATATCCGACAAGGAGATACCTACCAGGTCAACTATACTGTTCAATTGCAACAAGACCTAACTGCAGACCCTTTTGCCATCTATAACCGGCTTGTTGTCGAGCAGAATGCTCACTACAACGCCTTTATTCAACATGATGACCTTTCTATTATTTCAATAAGTCCAGAGCTTTTCTTTAAGAAAGAGGGCGATACACTAACCACACGTCCTATGAAAGGCACGACCAATCGCGGTTTAACAACTGCCACTGACCTCAAACAGGCTCAGTGGCTTGCGCATGATCAAAAAAATCGTTCAGAAAATATGATGATTGTTGATCTCCTACGCAATGATATGAACCGTATCTCAAAAATAGGTAGTGAAAAGGTCAAAAGCCTTTGTCACGTTGAACAATACTCTACAGTTTGGCAAATGACTTCTACGATTGAAACACAGCTCTTAGAAAATAGGAATCTAAGTGATGTCTTTCAAGCACTTTTCCCTTGTGGATCAATCACTGGAGCACCCAAAATAGCTACTATGTCTATTATCTCAGCGGTAGAAAAACAGGCGCGTGGTGTTTATTGTGGGGCTATCGGTATTTTACCACCTCAGGGACCGACGATTTTTAATGTTGCAATCCGAACCCTTCAAATGCAGGGAACAAAAGCTATCTATGGTGTCGGGGGAGGCATTACCTGGGATAGCAATTGGGCAGATGAATATGAAGAAACCAAGCAAAAAGCAGCTGTTTTATATCGTCAGAATCCTAAATTTGATCTCATTTCAACTGGTCTGGTCCATCAAGGAAGATTACTCTTTATAGAGGAGCACCTTAATCGCTTACAAGAGGCCAGCCGCTACTTTGATTTTCCTTTTAAGAAGGAAGAAGCTCACTATCAAGTAGAATCCCTGTGTCAGTCTTTTGATGTTGACACAGACTATCGTCTTAAATTCTCTCTTTCAAAAGACGGTGAACTAAAGTTTGACCATTCTCCACTAATAGACTTGTCCGATAGTTTTTGCCAAGCAAGATTAGTAGAGCAATTGCATCCTTTGGATAGCCCCTATACCTTCTTTAAAACAAGTTACCGACCTCACCTTAGTATTGGACCTCATGAGCAAATCTACTATAACCATGAGGGGCAACTCCTAGAAACCTCTATCGGTAACCTCGTTGTCAAAATTAATAACCAACTTTACACACCTCCTGTGCAACTTGGTATCCTAAATGGGATTTACAGACAGCACCTGATAGCTCAAAAAGAAGTTAAAGAAAAGGTATTAACTTTAGATGACCTAAAACAAGCTCAAGCTATCTATGCTTGTAATGCTGTGAGAGGATTGTATGAATTAAGTATTAGAGGTTAACCTGAGCTTTAAAGGACCACTTTGTGTTTTCTACCATTCCGTCACTGCTAGCGATTAAGTTTTATTACTATTTCTTCTATTGAATAATTAACCATTTCAGTTTAAATGCAGTATAATACTAGATAGCAGTCATTAAAGCTATGATTCCTTTAATGACAAATAACGCAATCCTGAAACTTAAAGCTCAGGAACAGTTTTAGAAAGGACAAAAACCTTAAATGAAAAATTTTAAAGGCTTGACTTCTGCTGAAGTTCAAGCAAGTAAAAACACCCATGGCGATAATAGACTCTCTAGCAAAGAAGCTAACTCGCTTCTCTCAATCTTTATCGAAGCCTTCCAAGATCAATGGATTCTTATCCTCTTGGCTGCCTTAGGATTAAAAATTATCTTCAACTTTGTTGGAATGATTTTCCCTACTATTGGTGAAGCTAATTGGTATGAGGCTATCTCCCTAATTTTCGCCATTTTGATGTCTACAGGATTTTCAGCCATTTCACAATACCGTAACGAGCAAAAATTTAATACCCTTCAGGAAGAGGCTTCAAAAACTAATGCTAAGGTTTATCGTGATGGTAAACTTAAAGAGGTTCTCGTGGATAATATTGTAAAAGGAGATCAAATCCTCCTTCAATCAGGGGACAAGGTTCCAGTGGACGGTATCATCCTGGAAGGTGAGTTAAAAGTAAACCAAGCTGTCCTTAATGGTGAGAGCGAGGATGCTAAAAAACTTCCTCTTGGTGATCAAGAAGAACCAGATTCTTCAGACCTCTTTACAGAGCTCAAAGTCTTCCGTGGAACTGTTGTGACTTCTGGTGAAGCTGTTATGGAGGCTACACAAATTGGTGACAATACAGTCTTAGGAGGTATTAATACCTCTCTTCAAGAAGACAGTAAAGATTCTCCTTCTAAAGAAAAGCTTAATCAACTTGCCGGAAACATCGGTGTCCTTGGTTATAGTGCCGGTGGTGCCTATTCCGTTATCAACCTTGTATTAGGCTTTATTGCCCTCAATAAGGCTAATAACCTCAATGGTGGTTCAATTTTCCTTCTTATCATTGAAACAATTCTCTTTGCGGTTACTATCATCATCATGGCTGTTCCAGAAGGACTTCCAATGATGTTGGCCCTTGTTTCTTCTATGAACTCAGGTCGACTTTTGGCTCAAAATATCCTGGTTCGCCATCCTGATACCATTGAAACAGCTGGATACATGAATATCCTCTTCAGTGATAAGACTGGTACTATCACTGAAGGTAAACTATCTGTAGTTGACTTTTTCCTTGCTGATGGAACACTCTATGCAGCAACTGGTGAAACTGATGCTACAGATTTTGACACAATGTCAGATAGCCTTAAAGCAGAAATGATTAATGGTATCGGTCTTAATAACGATGCTATGATAGCAGATGGCAATGCTGTTGGTAGTAATGCTACAGACCGTGCACTTCTTGACTTCCTTATTGGACGTGATAGCCTTAATTTTGATACCAACTCTATTACTGAGAAGCAACAATTCAACTCAGCAACAAAATTTGCAAGTGTGACGACTAATGACGGAAAAACCTACATCAAGGGTGCACCAGAATTTATCCTAAATGACTGTTACTACTATCTTGATAAAGATGGACATAAGCAAAACTTTACAGATGATATTAAAGCTCGTTTCCAAGAATTATCTTTGGAACAAGCGAACCGTTCAATGCGTTTGCTTGCTATCCTTAATACAAATGGTAATGATAAAGTCTTGATTGGTATCGTATGTATCCGTGATAATGTCCGTTCTTCAATTAAACAAACTGTTGAAACCATGAACCGTGCAGGTGTTCAAGTCGTTATGGTAACTGGTGACCGTAAGGAAACTGCCGTTGCCATTGCTAAGGAGGCTGGTATTGTTACTGGAGAAAACGACCTTGTTCTAACTCATGATGAACTCACTGCCCTTTCAGATCAAGAACTTAAGCAAAAATTACCTTTCTTGAAAGTTGTTAGCCGTGCTCTTCCAATGGATAAAAAACGCCTTATTGAAGCTGCTCAGGACCTTGATATGGTCGCTGGTATGACAGGAGATGGAGTTAACGACTCACCTGCCCTCAAATCAGCTGATGTCGGCTTCTCAATGGGTGACGGTACTGAAGTCGCACGAGAAGCCTCAGATATCGTTATCTTGAATAATTCATTGACTTCGATTGAAAAAGCTGTCCTCTATGGACGCACCATGAGTAAGTCAGTAAGTAAATTTATTATCTTCCAGTTAACCGTTAACGTGACGACTATTGCCATGTCACTTCTCTCACCACTTTTAGGTCTCAAAGAGCCATTTACAATTATCCAAATTCTGTGGATTAACCTTATCATGGATACACTTGCTGCCCTTGCCTTTGGTGAAGAGCCTACGCTAGATCGTTATATGAACGAAAAACCAGTTGCTAAGAAAGCAAATATTCTTACTGGCTATATGAAGTCTGCTATCGGTGTAGCTAGTGTCTTCATTACTGTCGTATGTTTGGCAATTCTCAAAAATGTTGGTGGTATCCAAGACTTTATCACAAATGGAACTGGAAACTTTGAAATGGTAACAACATTTACATTTACTGTATTTATCTATGCCGTCATTTTCAACTCGCTTAATACACGTAGTAATGGATTCAATGTGTTTGAACATATCAGCGAAAACAAGAAATTCTCAATTGTAATGATTTCTATCGCTGTTGTTCAAACCTTGATTATCCAATTCGGTGGAAAAGTATTTAGTACTGTTCCAATGGATATTCATCACTATATCGTTGCTCTTCTGATTGCTGTATTGATTATACCAGCAGATTTCATTCGAAAGGCCCTTACAAAAAAGAATTAGCATAAACTATTTAGCTAAATCTCAAAAAGGATTGGACGTTTCTAATTACCTCCAATCCTTTTTATTTGTTCACTATTCTGTCCATCGCATAGTATAAATTGATTCATTAAATCATAGCTTAGTAAAGATTTAGAATGAAATCAATATATCCTTACAAACTTGCTATAGCTTAAAAATAGGATGTTCTGAAGCCTTCGTATGAAATCCAAATATGAATGTATTGCACCAGTAAAATCATTTTAAATCTGTCACTTTTTATTACTTATATGCTCGTACAATGAGTTAACAGACTGTAAGTTGAAGTCAAAATGATTTTTACCCATAACAAAAAGGCCTTCTCCAGGCCTCTTTTTGTTAAACAATATTACTTGAATTCATTTGGGTTGGCTGTGTAGTTTGCCCAATCCTTGCTATAAAAACGATCATTCAAGTGATAACTTGGGGCAGGTGTTGGATTACTTACAAAAGGATCAACAGCCTTATCAAAGGCTACCCAACCTTTCCAGCCCATATGAATGGTATCTTGCATAAAGTAAGCTTGATCTCCATCTTTTGAGAAGTCAGCAATATTGGTAAAACCTTGACTTTCCAATTGATAACGAATCTTCAAAACTGTTGCATCATACATTTCCTGGTTAAGTCCTGTATAGGCCATCCACTTACTATTGACTGGTGGAATGACAAAGATAACATTAGTTTTTAATTTAGCAAATTGATTGAGAACCAATTGTAGGTCACCGTATTCTTGTGAAACTTCATAAGAAAGGTGTTCTTGGAAGCCTTTAAGCTTGCCAATTTTTTTAGACAAGCGTTTCTTATAGAAACGATCATCAATACCAAAGCTATTTGATTTCGTATGTTCTTCCGCATCTCTTACTGCAACTTGATCAAGGGCTTCATAAGAAAATTCATCAGGCAATTCTTTTAAATAGGGAAGAACTTTTTTATCGTAATTGGCATTATTTGGTGCTGCAAATGGACTAAATAAGGCGTCTTCACGTTTATTAAGCTCAGCCAAGAATTGTACATAAGTCTTATCAAAAGCGTTTAGTTCTTGACCTTTCGCGACCTTAGTAAGTTGAGACTTCATCGCAATCTCAGGCTTCATCTCTAAGATACGCTTTGCAGCATACTCTGAATTCTCATCAGTTTCATTTTGATTCAAGAAACTACTGAGCTGATCATTACTGAAGAACTGTTGAAAGGCTGCTGAATTGTAACCCTTCTTAGTGAACCATTGAGGAGACAAGACGTAAACAGCTGTACCATTTTTGAGTTCAGGAAGCATTTGTTGCATCCCAAGATACTGGTTTAAAGAGGCGGCACCACGTTGTCCAATAAAATATGGACGATAGTTACGATCGTATTTTTCAGCTAAAACTGCTGGATGAAGGGCATCAAAACGTAACCACTCACTAGAACCAAAGAAAGGTACAAAACGATGTTCTTTATTGGAAAGGGCATTTGTCTTATTAATACGACTCTTAAAGTTAGCTGTCGTCAGTGTCACTGCATTACGTTTATCAGTCTGATAATTATGTTTTCTGCCTTGTGGATAGCAATAAATAACCACTACTACTAAGACAAGAGCACAAATTACTGGACCAAAAATCCGCCATAAACGCTTAAGCATTGCGAAGCTCCGTTACCCCTTCAACAATCTTATTGGCAGTGTTCCAGTCATCACGACCAAATTCTGAAACTGGCACACGAATATCGAAACGTGATTCCAATTCAACAATAAGTTCAACAGTCCCCATTGAATCAAGGACACCAGCGTCGAAGAGATCTTCATCCATCATGTCAGAAACATCTTCCATGAAAAGCTCATCAATAATTTCAATAACTTGTGATTTTACATCCATTTTTATATTTCCTTTACTTATTTTTTAGTGAACCAAAGTTCATTCAAGAATCCTGAGAAAATCAAGAATGACAACATAACAGTGTTAAATGTGATAAAGATTCCTAAAGCCTTTGTCCATTTGTTATCAGGAAGAGGCTCAAGACCTGCTTTTTTACGTTCTTTATTAATAGTTTTCTTTTTACGTAACCAAGCATCGTTAATACCGAGACCGATACCATGGAAAATACCGTAGGCAATATAGTACCAGGTAACCCCATGCCAGAATCCCATTACCAGCATATTGAGAACATAGGCCACGTTTGATGTGGTATTACGATTTTTAAAAACCTTATTCCTCATCAAAACCATAACCATACGCATAAAGACAAAGTCACGGAACCAGAAAGACAAACTCATATGCCAACGGTTCCAAAATTCTTTCAAATCACGTGAAATGAAAGGCTTGTCAAAGTTTATTGGGCTCTTAATCCCCATGAGATTAGATGCTGCGAGGGCAAACATAGAGTAGCCCGCAAAATCAAAGAAGAGATCAAACCCATAAACATACATGACACCAAGCGTTGGTAGATTAAAGATACCGCCCTGGCTCAAGGCTTGTGCTTTTAATGGTGGTAAAAGCATACTTCCAAAAATCTGAGCCAAAACAAACTTATAGAGAAAACCAAGCATAATATACTTTACAGCTTGCTCTAACATGTTCAACAGCTCATCACGCTCAGGAATAGCTTGATAGTCATCATTAAAGCGTTTGAAGCGATCAATAGGACCACTTGTGAAGGTCGGCATAAAGAGCATGAATCGGAGAAATTCTCCTAGTGTGAACTCTTTAAGCAGCCCATCACGCATCTCGATAATCATACCTACTGCACGGAAAGTGAGGTAAGAAATACCAAGGAAGTTAAAAAGCGACTGGTTACCATTAATAGCTGGCTCAACCTTAACAAAAACTAAAGGTAGAACCACAAGAAAGGAGTGCAGGTAAAAGACCCACTTATTATCCTTTCGACTGCGGTAACGCTTGTAAGAATAAACCCAAATGATTTGCCATACGATATAGAAAAGCAAGGCTAATAGTTGACTCGCATGGGTACCCGTCAAGGCTAAAACAATGAAAGCTAAACTAACCAAACATTCGTAAATCGCAAAACGCTTTTTAAAGAAGAGTCCTACAAAAATCGGTAATAAAGCTAGTCCAAGATAGATGAAATAGAAAGGATTACCATAGGCCTCTAAATGAGGAAGCTGTTTCAAGAAGTCTATCATCGGTTGTTGACCTCACTGATAAGCCCCTTGATATCAATCTTCCCATTTGGTGTCAAAGGCAGGCTCTCACGATAGAGGAACTTAGTTGGCATCATGTAAGACATCATGATGTCTTCCAAGTCAGCCTTGATCGCCTTGGTAATATCAATATCACGCTCAAACTGCTCACGAACGCCATCCTTAAGAATGACATAAGCCAAGAGATTCTGAACCTTATGGTCCTTATTGTAACGCGGTACAGCTACTGCTGAATCGATGTACTTAGACTTGTTAAGGTTTTGTGAAACATCCTCTAACTCAATACGGAAACCATTGAACTTAATCTGGAAGTCCATACGTCCTCCGTAAAGAAGGAGACCCTCATCAGTCATAGTACCCACATCACCAGTATGGTAGGCAGGAAGTCCATTAAACTCGAAGAAGGCTTCCGCAGTCTTTTCAGGATTGTTCATGTAACCTTTTGAAACTGCTGGACCTGATACAATAATTTCACCCTGTTGACCATTTGGAAGGATATTTCCGTCCTCATCGATAATATAAGTCGGTGAATCTTCCTTGGTATAACCAATTGGCAGGCGTTTAAGATTAGCTAACATTTCATCAGTTACTGCTACAGCCGACAAGGCTACGGTTGCTTCTGTTGGACCATAAGCATTGATAATACGTGCTTCTGGGAAACGTTGGCGAAGCTTTTGAGCAGTTTTAACGGTTAACTCTTCTCCATCGAAATAGAAATGCGTAATCTCTGGCATCTTCTCTGCATTGAAATCTTCAGACAACATGGCCATATCAGCAAAGGATGGTGTTGAGGTCCAAATAGCAATCGGAAGTGAGAAAATCGTTTCAAAGAGCTTTTTGAAGTCCTGAGTAATAGCTGAAGGAAGCGCATAGAGTGTACCTCCAAGTGCCAAAGTCGGCGCCCAATACATCACTGATAAGTCAAATGAGTAAGGTGGTTGGGCCAGCATTTGTGGGCGTTTTGGAGTCGCAAACTCCTTGTCCGTAATCATCCAGTTGGTGAAACTAAGGAGATTATCGTGCGAAATCTGTACGCCTTTAGGTTTACCCGTCGTTCCAGATGTAAAGATGATGTAATAAGTATCATCACCTTTAACAGGATGGGTCACTTCATAACTAGATTTGTTAGCGAAGCTTGCCTTCACTTGATCTAGAGTCACAATTGGCGCTTTAATATCCTCTAGTGGGAAATCGTTAATAGCAATAATCAGACTCGGCTCGGCCACTTCAACAATAGCTGTCACACGCTCAAGAGCTGAGTGACTATCAATTGGAATATAGGCATGACCAGATTTAGTTAGAGCAACGAAGGTTGCCAACATCTCATACTCTTGACCACCATAAACCACAACTGGTGATTTTTCTGGAATATCAAGACTATCAATCTTAGCAGCTAGGCTGTCTGAATCAGCCTTTAGGTCACCGTAAGTATGGACTTCCCCAAGAATATTGTAAACAGGAAAGTCTGGTTGAGATTGAGCAAATTGCTCAATCGTTTCAAGCATATCTTTAATTTTTGTGTTCGTCATTATTCTTCCTAGAATTCGTTATAGATAAAATTACCTTGACCTTGTCCCAGGTAATTGTAGAGATATATTAGAGCCATAAAAATGATGAAATAAAGCAAGGTTTGTCCCCAAAAAACAAGGACATTTTTGTTTTTTAACATTCTAATTTTCGATACCTTCTTTTTATATAATATCCACTCTAGTTTACCATCTTATTCTTATTATTTCCAATAAAAAAGGAAAAATTATTCAATTTCATCACTAGTTATTTTTGCACAAACTAATACCTAAATATCTTAAAAACAGAGCTAAAAAAGCTCTGTTTTAACTGTTTTGTGTCTTTTGGGCTGTCTGCATTTGATAATACATACCCTTAGCTTGCATTAGTTGATGATGAGTTCCGTACTCAACAATATCCCCATTATTCATGACTAAAATAAGATCGGCATTTTCAATGGTTGAGAGTCTGTGGGCAATGATGAAACTCGTTCGGCCCTTCATTAGTTTAGCGAACGCTTCCTGAATGAGAAGCTCCGTACGGGTATCAATACTTGAGGTAGCTTCATCTAAGATAAGAATCTTAGGCAAATTAACAAATATACGAGCGATCGTCAGTAGCTGACGTTGCCCTTGAGAAAGAGATTGACCCGCATCACTTAGATAAGTGTCATAGCCTTGAGGTAACTGATTAATAAAGAAGTCAGCATTTGCGGCTTTAGCTGCAGCTATAACTTCCTCTCGGCTAGCTTTGGGGTTGCCGTAGGCGATATTATCATGGATAGTTCCAACTTCAAGCCAGGTCTCTTGTAACACCATACCAATCTGCTTACGAAGACTCTCTCGAGTGTAATCTGTAATCGATCTGCCGTCCAGTCGCAATTGGCCCTTGTCTAAATCATAAAAGCGCATCAAGAGATTGATAAGGGTTGATTTACCTGCACCTGTCGGACCAACGATTGCAACAGTACTTGCAGCAGGAATATCAATGTTCAAATCCTTGATAAGAGATTTGTTTGGTAAGTAACCAAATTGAATATGGTTAAATTGAAATTGTCCCTGCACGTCTTCCTCTTCCAAAACCAAATGACCCGTTTCTGGGATTTCATTTTCATCCAAAATCATATAGAGACGATCAGCACAGGCAAGAGCACTTTGAAGCTCTGAAAGGACTGATGAAATATCATTGAAAGGTTTTGTGTATTGCGTGACATAGTTGAGAAAGGTTGTTAATTGGCCGACTGTAAAAGCACCACCTGACATGATACGGTAAGCTCCGACACCTGCAATCAGCGCATAAATAAGGCTATTGACAAAGCGAGTGGCCGGATTGACCGCTGATGAATAAAAGATTGCCCCCCTTGAATAAGCAGCATACTTACCATTAACTTCTCTAAAGTTTCGGACCATCTGACTTTGGGCATTTAGACTTTGGACCAGAGCTTCTTGGGTAAGACTTTCCTCAATCAGCTGGGTCTGCATCCCTCGCCACTTGGTCTGATGTCGATAAAGTTGATAACTTTTTCTGGCAATGAAGCGAGCGACAAGGACAGATAAAGGGGTCATCACCAGAACCAGAAGCATCATGAACCAATCTAAGCGAGCCATGGTAATGATAATGACAAAAATGGTTAAGAGACCAACGAAAAATTGGTTAAAAACCATGAGAAGTCCGTTGTTCAGTTGGTCACTATCAGTCGTCACACGACTAACCATATCTCCAGTTCCTTGACGATCAAGGTAACTGAGAGGCAGGGCATGAATTTTCATCATAACCCTCTCACGCAAACTCTCGCTGTAAGAATATATCAAACGGTTATAAATCAAAGGATTTAGCCACTGGATAGCACTATTAGCTACGATAACCGCAAGCATTTGCCATATTAAACGTGATATTAGAAGGACAGCATTCTTTTTGAGAACAGCATCCACTGCATCACCAATCAAAATAGGTAAATAAACCGTTAAAGCAACCTGAATAATAGTACCAACTGTCGCTATGACTAAGAGAGAGCGCTGACTTAAGATGTCTCGACCGAGACGTCTAAGCGTTGACTTATTATTTCTAGCTTTCATCAGCAGCCTCCTTTTGATGCTGAGAATAATGAATATCTTGATAAAGTTTGTTAGTGGCAAGCAATTCTTCATGATTACCCAGACCAAGTTGATGGCCCTTATCAAGAACCAAAATCTGATCGACAGCTTTTAAACTATTGGTTCTTTGCGAAATAATGATCAAGCTGGTTGATGTAAGATTTTCTCTTATGGCTGCTAATAGTCGACTCTCAGTCAAATAATCCAATGCTGAGGTTGAATCATCCAAAATCAAAAAAGGTGCTGGTCTCATCAAAGCACGCGCAATAGTCAGACGCTGACGTTGACCACCAGAAAAATTACGGCCAAATGACTCGACTGGCTCATCTAAACCAAGTTCCTTATCTCGAACAAAGTCAGCAGCTTGAGCCATGTTAAGCGCATGCCATAGTTCCTGGTCGCTAGGTTCATGCTTAAGTCCCAGGGTCAGATTAGAACGAATGGTTCCCCTAAATAACTCAGCTTTTTGAGGGACATAGGCCACCCAAGAACGCCATTCCTTTAGATTTTTTGGTGATGCTTGATTATTAAAGATGGTTAAGCTGCCAAGCTGAGGTTGATATAAGTTCATGATTAAGTTGACCAAGGTCGATTTACCCGAACCTGTACCTCCAATAATGCCTAGAGACTCTCCTTCGGTCAGTCTAAGGTTACTCCCCTGAAGAGATGGCTGACTAGCTGTCGGATAGGTAAAGGACATCTGGTCTATAGCAAGCACTAACGCTTCTTGATCAGCCTTCTTAATTGTTAAAGGTGCCTTAATGTCCTCATCCTCAAGATTGAAAATAGTTTCTACACGTTTAGCAGATATAAAACTTTGATTGAGATTAGTTAACATCATGGCTAATTTAAGGAGCTCCGTCAAAATTTGCAAGAGGTAATTAACCAAGGCAATCAGCATTCCTTGCGTCAAGAGTCCACCTTGAATCTGGAGATTTCCTTGCCAAAGAATGGCAATTAAGGTCATATTAACAACCAAAAAAGTCAAAGGACTAATGAGACTTGCTATGACCCCGGTTTTGAGTTGCCAGGTCTTCAAGTCTTTATTGACAGTTGTAAAGTTATCTAACTCACGCTCACTCTGTCCGAAGGCTCGGATAACCCTCATTCCTTCAAGTTGCTGACGAGTACTAGTAACAATTGACTCATTAATCACCCGAATTTTAGCATATAGGGGATTGACGATACGGCTTGCCACCACAATAATAAGCGTCAACACTAGAACCATACCAAGGAACCAGAGGGTCAAGCGTGGACTAATCCGAAATGCCATAATAATAGCACCTGTCACAATAATGGGAGCTCTCAAAAAGAGTCGTAAAAATTGATTAATCCCCGTTTGAATCTGAAAAGTGTCACCAGTTAGGCGTGTCACCAAACTCGAAGTTCCTATCTCATCACGCTTTTCCTTTGATAATCGCATGATTTTGGCATAAAGATTATTAGTCAAACCTTGCGCATAGCCAACTGCTGCTCGAGATGAAAAATACTGAGCTGAAACAGCAACAACAACGCCAACAAAGGCAAGTCCAAACAAGAGAAAAATCATCATAAACAGATGATTTTGGTCTTTATTCGGAATAGTTGTGTCGACAATTCCAGCAATCACTAGCGGAACGAGGAGTTCAAAACAGGCTTCGATTAATTTAAACACGGGTCCCAGGATACTGTCTTTGACATATCCCCTAAAATAAACTAATAATGCTTTCATTGGTCTTTCCTTAAAAATGAAGTAGCCACTCTTAGAGACGTGAGAACATACGCATCAAAAAGAGATTAAACTGTACTTCCTTAGCGTAATAAATATTTCCGCCATTTGTATAAAGCTTTCCACCACCATAGTACATGGCAACTGGTTGGTAATAGGTGTAGGTCTTTCCACTGGTATTTCCAAGACTTGGAGCAACGACATTTTTAGAATAGGCCTTTGCTAGTTCAACAGTGTTTACTCCACCATTATCAGCTACATAATCAATATAGGCTTTACCAAAATTATAGGCTTGCACTGCTGTCCAAGGATCCACCTTATGGTGGGCAGCCTCTTCCAGATTCTCTGAAAGTACTGTCACCCCCTGACGAATACTTTCTTTTCGATTTTTGATGGAGTTAGTAACCCCTGAAGAACTTTCACTGGACTGCATCACGTCATCTGTCTTCCCCTTGGTTTCTGTGTAAATCATTGCTAGGACCAAATCTACATTGGTTGTATTATCAACATCATCCTCTGCCAACACTTCCTTAACCATGGATTCATAAGCTAAGACATGTTGTATATTGGCATGCAGACGATAGGCTTGAATTCCTAGAAAGAGGACTAGCACAAGAACCACCAGACGTCTTATCCATTTAAACATATTATTTATTGATGATATCCTCGATATTTTTGATGAGAATTGAATAGGTGCCATCAGGATTTTGAATAAACTCAACACTGTTAGCATCCTGATAGACGTTATTAGGCACAATTAACTCAATTCCGTTTGATAACGATAGCTTTTGATTCTCTAATTTCTTAATTTGACGAGAATGGTCAATATCTGAGACCGAAATAGGCTCAGGAATAGCCTCTTTAAGCTCATCAACGAAGGTCAAACGAGCTGTCAAATTATTATCAAAAAGCTGGTCTGCCAATTTTTCAGGAGACAATTCCTGGTCTTCTTCCAAATTATTGAAAATAGCCGATTTCATTTTTCCTTGGAAGTTAAAGTCATCTTGATTAAAATTCTCAGCAATTTTTTGAGCCGTGTCTTCAACCATCTTAATTGACTTCTTGACAGACTGTTCAGGTTGGACCTGCAAGAGATTTTCAGAGAAATAATTGGCAAAACTACCGTTGTGTTTGATACGCTTTTCAATCAGATAATACTGCTTACTGCTACGGTTAATTATCAAAGCTTCATCTGGTGTCTGAGCCGCAGAAGGCAGATTATTTTGTGACAATTGAATTGGATGCTGGCTATCTCCCAAAGAATGAATCAAACTGTCCTTTAGGGCAATGCGCAAGAATGCAAAATACTCTTGTCCTTCTTTGTCAAACTGAATAAAGACCAAATCATTGGTCTTTTGATCTTCAGAAATGACAAATTCTTCCTTCCAAAGTTGGGCAATTTTGACAGAACTTTCCATCAAATCATCCCCTAGATGACTGATGAAAACATTTTCTGCTTCGAAATACCCACGTTTAGCCTCATCCGAGAAAACTTTTGACAGTTTCTTCCGGAAATACTCATCCAAACGTGGTGTTATTTCAAGAGGCGCTTCTGCCAATACCAGCTCCGTATCATTTGGCGAAAACTGATGAATGATAATGCGTTTAATATATAAATCTAACATAATCCCTTAATAAAGTGGAAAAGCATCTGTAAGTGTTTTGACTTCACCACGAATGTGTTCCAAAACTTCTGGTTTGTCGTGATTTTCCAAAGCTTGGATCATCAACTCAGCAATCTTACGGCTCTCAGCTTCACCCATACCACGACTTGTAATAGCTGGGCTACCTACACGAATACCAGATGTTTTGAATGGTGACAATTGTTCATAAGGAATACCATTTTTGTTCAAGGTAATATTCACTTCTTCAAGAACATTTTGAGCAACCTTACCATTTTCAACAACCTTAGTCACATCGACCAAGAAGAGGTGATTATTGGTTCCGCCTGAAATGACACGGAAGTCTGGGTGTTGATTGAAAACATCTGCCATAGCTGCGGCGTTCTTGATGACATTTTCACCGTATTCCTTAAAGGCAGGATCAAGTGCTTCTTTAAGGGCAACAGCCTTAGCTGCAATAACGTGTTCCAAAGGACCACCTTGCAAACCAGGGAAGACGGCAGAATTGATTTTCTTAGCAATGTCTTCATCATTAGTCAAGATCAATCCACCACGAGGACCACGGAGAGTCTTGTGAGTTGTTGTGGTTGTCACATGTGCGTAAGGTACTGGACTTGGATGATGGCCTGATGCCACAAGACCAGCAATATGAGCCATATCTACCATGAGATAAGCACCTACTGCATCAGCGATTTCACGGAATTTAGCAAAATCAATGATACGTGAGTAAGCTGAAGCCCCCGCAACGATGAGTTTTGGTTTTACTTCCTTTGCTTGAGCAAGGATAGCATCATAATCAAGAAGCTCAGTTTCCTTATCAACATTGTAAGCAACGAAGTGATAAGTCTTACCAGAGAAACTAACTGGCGCACCATGTGTCAAGTGACCACCAGCTGACAAATCCATACCCATCACAGTGTCACCTGGTTGAATCAAAGACATGTAAACAGCAGCATTGGCCTGACTACCTGAGTGAGGTTGTACATTGGCAAATTTTGCACCAAAAAGTTTCTTAGCACGTTCAATAGCAAGGGTTTCAACCACATCAATAACATCTGTACCACCGTAGTAACGCTTACCAGGATAGCCTTCAGCGTATTTGTTAGTCAAAAGTGTTCCTTGAGCCGCCATAACAGCCTTAGAAACGACATTTTCAGAAGCAATCAATTCAATATTGTTCTGCTGGCGTTCTTCTTCTTTGGCAACGGCTTCCCAAAGTTCAGGGTCAAATGCTTTGTAATCTTCTTTGTCAAAAATCATTGAGATCTCCTATTTATTGGTCTAATGGGTTTTTCTCAACTCACCCATACACAACTGAAAGTTTTCTCACACTTTCCCGGGTCTCTGTTAGTCATTTATTCTATGGTCAACTCTGGTAGAGCTGCCAATAGGTCATCTTTTGTAATCTTTCCCTGTCTAAGTATTCTAGCTGGAGTATCAGACAGGTCCAAAATCGTCGAATCTAGGCCCAACAGGGCATCATCATCTTGATAGCCTGTCACCTGAAAATCAAACTGCGCTCTGATGTGGTCAAAATAACGGCCACTTGCCATCCCCGACTTGTTAGCGGATGGACCAATCAGAGGTCCTTCAGCTTGAATCAATTCTCTAGTCACGGGATGGTTTGGCAAGCGAAAGCCAACCGTCGCCAAACCCGAATTAATCCACTTAGGTACTTGGCCATTAGCTTTTAAAATGATGGTCAAAGGTCCAGGCAAAAAAGCATCGTAAAGTTTTTTGAGATAGTCGGGTTGCTCTTTTGAATAGGTCAAGATATCTTCATAAGAAGCGACATTCAAATTCATAGCCTTATCCCTAGGACGATTTTTCAGCTCATAGACATGATTGACCGCCTTCTCGTCCAAAGCTCTAGCAAAAAGACCATAAACCGTCTCTGTGGGAAGGACGACTGCCCCTCCATTTGCCAAGATTGCTTTTAAATCCGTGTTAGTTTCCATCATCGATCACAACCATTCTATCCTGCCCAAATTGGTCCTTAAGGACACGCACACACTTATCTGGAAAATGTAGAGACAAGAGTTTCTTCAAATCACTGCCCTGCTTATAGCCAATCTCAAAATAGAGTTTTCCTTGAGGACTTAGATGCTTAGCAGCCCTCTCAATAATCTGTCTATAAATGGCAAGGCCATCTTCATCAGCAAACAAAGCCAACTTGGGCTCACTAGTCAAGACATTTAAACCAACTTCGTTCTTATCATTTTCAGAAATATAGGGAGGATTGGACACAATAATATCAAAACTACCAGAAATATTTTCAAAAACATCCGATTGAATAAAACTGATGTCTACTCGGTTGAGCTTGGCATTTTCTCTAGCAAGTTCTAAAGCATCCACAGACAAGTCACTGGCTGTCACTTGCCAAAGAGGACAACTCTCTTTCAGAGACACTGCAATAGCACCACTCCCTGTTCCAATATCAAGAACCTTAAGCTCTGTCTTTGGGTTTTCCGCCAAAATTAGCTCCACTAATTCCTCAGTTTCAGGACGAGGAATCAAAACACGCTTATCAACTTGAAAACGTAAGCCATGAAAATCTTCAAAACCTAGGATATACTGAGCAGGTTTATGCGCTTTTAGTTGATTAAAGATACTAGAAAGAAGCTTTTCGTCTTCCTCTGAAACTTCTTGTCGTAGATGAAGAATAAATTGCGTCAAATCCCAGTGTTTCAAACCACGATAGACAAAGGACAGAGCCTCCTGCTCTTCTCCAACAGCCCCAAGTTCCTTCTCATAGTCAGCCAGGACATCCGCTAAAATCATTTGTTAAGCTCTTCCAATTTTTGTGTTTGATCGTAAAGAACCAAAGCATCAACAACTTCATCTAGTTTACCAGCTAAAATCGTATCTAGTTTTTGAAGGGTCAAACCAATACGGTGATCCGTCACACGATTTTGTGGGAAGTTGTACGTACGGATACGCTCTGAACGGTCTCCTGTACCAACAGTTGATTTACGTTCAGCATCTTGTTCATCTTGAGCAATCTGTGCGAAGTGGTCAGCCACACGGGCACGGATAATCTTCATGGCTTTATCACGGTTTTTCTGTTGCGTACGTTCTTCTTGCATTTCAACCTTAATGCCAGTTGGAATATGGACCATACGAACGGCAGTCGCAACCTTATTGACGTTCTGACCACCAGCACCAGAAGCGTGATAGATATCAACACGAAGGTCTTTAGGATCAATTTCATAATCCACTTCTTCAACTTCTGGCATGACCAAGACAGTTGCCGTTGAAGTATGGACACGTCCTTGGCTCTCAGTCACAGGGACACGTTGTACACGGTGCGCTCCCGATTCATATTTGAGTTTAGAGTAGACTGATTGTCCTGAAACCATGGCAACCACTTCTTTGATACCTCCAACACCATTATATGATGCTTCCATGACCTCAAAGCGCCAACCTTGTGTTTCAGCGTATTTTTGGTACATATTTAAGAGGTCTCCCGCAAACAAAGCTGCTTCATCACCACCTGCAGCCCCACGGATTTCAAGGATGATATTCTTGTCATCATTAGGGTCTTTTGGCAAGAGAAGAATTTTCAAACGTTCTTCGTACTCCTCTTTAGCGGCTTTGGATTCTTTGAGTTCTTCCTTAGCCATTTCTTCCAAGTCAGGATCACCACTTGCTTCCTTAATCATCTCCTCAGCATCTGTGATGTTTTGGATAACTTGCTTGTATTCACGGTAAACGGTTACAGTTTCACGGGTATTAGCCTCCTCACGAGACAATTCCATAAAACGCTTAGTATCCGAAACAACCTCAGGGTCACTAAGTAGCTCTCCTAATTCCTCGTAACGGTCTTCAACCGCCTGCAACTGATCATAAATGTTCATTTGTTACTGTTACTCCTTGTATAACTGATAATCGTTTTTAATCCTCTTTCAAAGGAACTATTTTCTTGCGAGGTGGGTTAAACCAGTGCTTTCGACAAACGGAAATATAACTCTCATGACCTCCAATTTGAACCTGTGCCCCTTCATAAACCGGCTCTCCATTTTCCATGCGTAGAACCATAGTTGCCTTCCTAGAGCAGTAATGACAGATGGTTTTTATTTCATCAATCTTGTCAGATAAAAGCAAGAGATACTTTGATCCCTCAAACAGGTTGTTTTGAAAATCATTTTTTAAGCCAAATGCCATTACGGGAATATCCAATTCGTCAACAATACGTGCCAAATCATAGACATTTGCCCGAGTCAGAAATTGAGCCTCATCAATCAAAACACAATAAGGACGGGGATTCATAGCAGCAATGTATCCAAAAATATCCGTGTCATTACCAATTGGATAAGCCTTACGTTTCATACCTATTCGGCTAGAAATATAACCTACACCATCTCGATTATCCAGACGACTAGTCATAAGCACAACTGGTTTTCCCTGTTCTTCATAATTATGGGCCACCTTTAGAATTTCAATAGATTTTCCCGAATTCATGGTGCCGTAGCGAAAATAAAGCTGTGCCAAACCAGACTCCTCTAAAATATATTTTGTACTTATTTTATCATAATTCGAGACGCAAAAGGGCCTGATACTGAACAATTTTTGAAAAAATTCACATTGTCTTCTTATTCTTGACTCAAATAAGAAAATCAGTACCAACCTTTTTAACAGAGCACTTAGTCATTCTGTTTGAGCTACACTCGTTTAGCTCTTACATCTGCTTTATCTTAACCTTATTTCTTATGAATAAGCCTGAGTCAATTTTTCAAGAAGTTCTTCTTTCTCTTCATTACTAGCAAAGGAAGCCTCAATCGCTGTCTTATTGTGAACAAAGAAATCTTGAACAGAAGTGTTAAAATGCTTGTGATAGAGTTCGTATTCTTTGGTTAGGTTTGTATCAGAAACGGTACGATTGTCCGTATTAATCGTAATGTTTGCCCCCGCTGCTTTCATTTTTAGGTAAGGGAAATCAGCAACAGTCACAGCTGCCTTGGTCTGAAGATTACTTGTCAGACACAATTCACCTGTGACACCATTTTTTACAAATTCTTCCAAAAGTTCAGGCTCTTGAGCCAGGATAGTCGCATGTCCATTACGCTTGATTCCCATTGCAATAGACTGAGCTAGAAAGGCTGGGCAGCCACATTCACCTGCGTGGAAAGTCATAGGACGGTCGTAAGTCTGAACTTGTTCAATCAAAGATTCAATAGCCTTTGGTCCATAATGATGCTCATCACCAGCAAAATCAAAGCCAACAAAATCAGTCTCTTCAACCTTATTGGCTTCATCAAGGATACGAGAAGTCAAATCTTGGTCCGATTGACGCATTCCACAAACCAAGACCTTAGCCACAATACCGAATTCGTCCTGAGCTTGACGTAACCCTTGACAAACAGCTTGGATAGTTTCAACGACAGTAAGCCCCTTATCCATAGATAATTCAGGTGCAAAACGCACTTCAATATAGATGACATTCTCAAGAGCAGCCTGCTTAGCCACATCATAGGCAGCAAGGGTTAAAGCTTCCTTAGTCTGTAACAGTGGGCGAATGTAATCGAAAGCCTCCAAATAATCTAGAAGACTCTCACAGGTATGTGGAGCTGTCACATGGTGTTTGAGCTCTTCGTCATCTTCTGGCAGTTCAATCTGTGCTAATTTAGCAAGATGACGAATGGTCTCTATTGACAAAGAACCATCCAAATGGCAGTGTAATTCTGTTTTAGCCAAGTGATGAAAATCGATAGCTGTCAAATTTTTTACTCTCCCAATCTTTGTTTTTGTTAATCAAATAAAATTAATTTTTACTATATTATCATTCCATAGAAAAAAGTCAAGATGCTAGAGCTAATGAGACGTGGCAGATTCTTGAAATGCCACTAGCATTTTGTTAGGATGTAACTATCAAGGATACAAGGAGAATTATCATGTCTGACTATATTTTACCCGAAGTTTGGGAAAATCCAGCTGCTATGGGAGGAGCCTGGGGTGGTATTAACCAACCGACTGCTGGCACCCGTTTT
This sequence comes from Streptococcus sp. C150, assembly GCF_000187445.1. NCBI lineage: Bacteria > Bacillati > Bacillota > Bacilli > Lactobacillales > Streptococcaceae > Streptococcus > Streptococcus sp. C150. The sequence goes on from NZ_GL698449.1 coordinate 900,539, forward strand.
GAACAAACCTTACCAAAAGGCGATCAACCTTTCCAACTCTATACTCTTCCGACGCCAAACGGTATCAAGGCAACTATCATGTTAGAAGAACTTAAAGAACTCGGCGTGACTCAAGCAGGTTATGATGCTTATCGTATTAAGATTGGTGATGGTGACCAGTTTGGATCAGACTTTGTTGCTATCAATCCAAATTCAAAGATTCCTGCCATGATGGACTATTCCGAAGACCAACCCGTTCGTGTCTTTGAATCAGCTAACATCCTCCTTTACTTGGCTGAAAAGTTTGGAAAACTTATTCCAACTGATCACGCTAAACGTACTGAAGTTCTCAACTGGCTCTTTTGGCAAACAGGCGCTGCACCTTTCCTAGGCGGTGGTTTTGGTCACTTCTTCCATTACGCTCCTGAAAAAATCGAATACGCCATCAACCGTTTTGCTATGGAAGCCAAACGCCAACTTGACTTGCTTGATAAAGAACTTGCAACCAAACCTTATATCGTTGGAGATGAGTACACTATCGCTGATATCGCAATCTGGTCTTGGTATGGCCGACTTGCTCAGGATAAGATTTGGGACAAGGCTGGTATCTTCCTTAACGTTAAAGAATACAAGCATCTTCAAGCTTGGGCTGATAAGATCAGCAACCGTCCAGCTGTTCAGCGTGGCCTTGATGTTGATTATAAAGAGATTTAATCTTTGTAACGGTTAGTTTAGGCTAATCGTTTTTGCTTCTATTCATGATATAATAGAAAAAAATCACAAGGAGATTTTCATGACTGTATTTCAAGCTATTTTAGAAAAAATCAAAGCTTATGACACTATTATTATTCATCGCCACCAACGACCAGACCCTGATGCCATCGGTAGTCAGGTAGGTTTGAAGGAAATTTTGAAAACAAACTTTCCAGATAAAAAGGTCCTTGCAACGGGTATCAATGAACCAACTCTATCTTGGATTGCTGAGATGGATGAAGTAGCTGATCAGGATTATGAAGGAGCTCTTGTTATCGTTACTGATACCGCCAATACTCCTCGTATTGATGATGACCGATATAGTAAGGGCGACTTTCTTATCAAAATTGACCACCATCCTAACGATGATGCTTACGGAGACCTGCTTTTAGTTGATACTACTGCTTCAAGTGCCAGCGAAATTG
>NZ_GL698449.1:902016-908535 GCF_000187445.1 Streptococcus sp. C150
CGATGATGCTTACGGAGACCTGCTTTTAGTTGATACTACTGCTTCAAGTGCCAGCGAAATTGTGACAGACTGGGCCCTCACTGTCGGTTTAGCCCTTTCAGATGCAGCTGCACGTGTTCTCTATAATGGCATAGTTGGCGATACGGGACGCTTCCTCTTCCCATCTACAACTGCAAAAACACTTCACATTGCAGCAAAACTACGTGAATACGACTTCGATTTTTCTGCTATGGCACGTCGTATGGACAGTTTTCCCTTCAAAATCGCTAAATTGCAAGGCTATGTTTTCGATAATCTTGAAGTCGATGAAAATGGAGCAGCTCAAGTCGTCCTAACACGAAAAGTACTTGATGACTTTAATGTCTCTGATGCTGAAAGTTCAGCCATTGTTGGCACTCCTGGCCGTATTGACACCGTTCAATCATGGGCTATTTTCGTAGAGCAGCCTGAAGGGCATTACCGTGTGCGCCTTCGTAGTAAGTCTATTGTCATCAACGAGATTGCTAAGCGTCATGACGGTGGTGGACACCCACTTGCCAGTGGTGCCAATTCCTACAGCTTAGAGGAAAATGACCAAATCTATCAAGAAATCAAGGATACTGTTGCCCATGCAACTCACTAATCGTCGTGTACATCTTATGGGAACTGTTATTGATGTTTCCATCTATCATAATCAACCAGAACCCGTACTAGACCAGGTTGAGGCATTGCTTCATCTTTATAATAAGCGATTCTCTGCTAATGACGACAGTTCTGAACTCATGCAAATTAATAAGGCTGCCGGTATACACCCTGTAAAAGTTCACTCAGAACTGTTCGAACTGATTTCTCTTGGAAAATGGCATAGTTGCCAAGTTGGAAGCCACCTTAATATTGCCATTGGTCCTCTCATTCAGACCTGGCGGATTGGTTTTTCTGATGCCAGACTTCCACTTTCTGAAGAAATCGCTCCACTCCTAGATATTATTAATCCCAATGCCATCGTCCTATCCGAGGTAAATCAAAGTGTCTTCCTCAAAGAGAAGGGAATGAAAATTGATCTGGGTGCCTTAGCTAAGGGTTATATCGCAGATCGGATTGCAGACTTTCTCAAAGCTGAAAAAGTAACCAGTGCCTTGATAAATCTAGGAGGCAATGTTCTAACCTTCGGACCAGCTCTCCATAATCCTGACCATAAATGGCGAATCGGTATTCAAAATCCTAAGGAGACGAGGAACACCAATCTCATGGTGCTTGCTATCAGAGACCAATCTGTCGTCACTTCTGGAATCTATGAACGGACTTTTGAAATAGATGGTAAGACCTATCATCATATTTTTGATAGTCAAACTGGCTATCCTGTTACTAGCAATCTTGCAAGCCTTACTATCATTTCTCCACTTTCAGTTGATGGTGAAATTTGGACGACTCGTTTATTTGGGTCAAGTCTTGAGCATATTTTCCAAGAAGTTAGTGCCCATGAAGACCTTGAAGCCATTATTATTGATAAAGACAACCACTGCTTTCAAACAAGCGGTGTATACAAGATACGACTTTCCTAAAAAATAGGGAAAAAGACTTGTCAAGAAGTTAAGGTTTTGATAAACTAGAATAGTTAAAAAAACTATGGTACGAAAAGTACCATGGCAGAAAGGAAACATTTTAACATGAAAAAAGATATCCATCCAGATTACCGTCCAGTAGTATTCATGGACACAACTACTGGTTACCAATTCCTTAGCGGTTCAACTAAGTACTCAAACGAAACAGTTGAATTCGAAGGTGAAACTTACCCACTTATCCGTGTAGAAATTTCATCAGATTCTCACCCATTCTACACAGGCCGTCAAAAATTCACACAAGCAGACGGACGCGTGGATCGTTTCAACAAAAAATACGGTCTCAAATAAGCAACATCTTGTTGTTAAGCCATTCCAATTGGAATGGTTTTTTTGTATTCTCTTGGCTATAATCTCTCCTAACCCCCTCCTTTAAAATAAAAAACAGCTTCCGTATGGAAACCGTTTAATCCTATTAACCTGCTTTACCAATAGCCAAAGCCCAGATAAAGAAGAGTGCAAATCCGAACAAGAAAATCAAACCTGCAATGGCAAGCACTTTCAACCACATTGGAAAATCTTTCTTAGCCTTAGTGACAAGCACATAGTTCAATAGCGCAAAGAAAGGTGTCGTCAAGAATGAACCAATCATGGCGAAACGAAGCATGGTACCAACTTGACCTTGGAAGAAGATAATGATGATAAGACCAATAATTGAAGTCAAAGTCATCCATACGTTCAAAGGTGTTGCACTGGATTCTTTCTTGTTAAACAAAAGTCGTAGAGATATCTCATTTACACGTGAATAACCATCAATAACTGTGATAACGGTACCAAAAATACACAAGAAAGCAATGAAAGTAATCAAGTAGCGAGACCAAGTACCAAGCACTGATTCATACATACCGACGAATTGTGCGATATAGGCCGCTGAGGCTGCTACTACAGGTTTACCAGTTGGATACTGGATAAGAGCACCGAGTGCTACAAAGAATACTGCAAGAATAGCTGTTCCGATGTAACCAACGTTAAAGTCAAAGAGGGCATCATCAGTGTTAAAATCAACAGTTTTCTTTTTCTCAGCTGACCAAAGTGAGTTGATGGCTGAAATTTCGATTGGAGCTGGCATCCATCCAAGAAGTGAAACGATAAATGGAAGGGCTGCTAACTGCCATGGTGTTTTTTCAACGAAGTCAGCACTGTACTCTGGGTGTTTGATTGCCGCAATAATAACTGCTGCTACTGTTGCGATAGTCAAGGCTGACATGATCCATTTAGCCATGCCATCAAGAAGTTTGTACCCTCCAAAGAGCAACATTCCCCAAATAATAGCAACCAAGATAAACGACCAAACAGTAATAGTCAAACCTAGCATCGGAAAGGCACTTGCAATGATAGCCGCACAGAGGATTGCAACACCTGCTGTATTAACCAAAGCTGAGAAAACATTGAGGATGAAGAATACCCAAAGGTAGAACTTCCCTTTTTCAGCATACCCTTCAACTAGAGTTTTCCCAGTATCTGCTGTGTATTCCGCACCAAAACGGAAAAATGGATATTTAAAGAGATTAGCTAGAATAACCAAACCTAACAAGGCCCAGCCATACTTACCTCCGGCTTGTGTTGAAGAAACGATATGAGAACCACCTACAGCTGCTGAAGCCATTAGGATACCAGGTCCCATTGCTTTTATTTTACTACGCCAGGTAGACTGACTAGTTACAATTGTTTGTGACATAAGAGAATCTCCTAAAACAAATTTTCAGAATAATCTGAATTGATGGTTACTATTTTACACAATTGTGTAAAAAGTTTCAATAGTATTTCAAATATTTTCTGAAAAATCGAAAAAAGCCATCCAAACGGATAGCTCTTTCACTATTTAAAAAGTCCAGTAAAGAAATCTACGATAGCTTGCCAGATTTGCGCAAAAATATTTTTGCTATTTTCAAGTGTCTTGTTAGCATCAAATTTTAAGTTGATGCCAGAGAAGGTATTTCCAGCTTTAGAAACGATAGAATCTTTCAGTGAACTCAAGCTTGACTTGAAACTAGCACTATCGATGATTGAGGACTTAGATAAATTCAAAGCAAAATTAACCAAAAGATTGATTTGATTATCAGAAAGATTCAAGTTGTAGTTATTGATGGTTTGCTGAACAATTGTTTTAGCTTGATCTTCAGTCAACTTGTCGCCTTTATCTGCAACTGCAGATTTGATATCAGTCATGGCTACATTAAGCTTATCAGCATCATAGTTACTCTTACCTGAATTTTCCTCATTGATTTGAGAAAGGGTTTTAAGTTCCTCTTGGGCAAGCTCCTTGCTTTCATCTGAAACTTTGGCTCCATTTTGCTCAAGGGAATAATAAATACCAGCCAAGGCACTTTCACCAGTAACGGCAATCGGTGCTGCTACTGTAATCTTAGCATGTTCAATACCAAGTGTCGTTGCGGCATTACGATACATATCCGATGTAACTTTCGTGATATTTTGTGGCGTTACAATATCAACAGTCAAGGTTTCTTTAGCACCTAACTTTGCGATTTTAACCGAAGAATATAACTGTAAACTAGAATCGTCTGCAACATTCATGATTTTTGCATATGCTGATGTCGTTAGCGTCTTAACATTGGTATCTTTACTGCTATCATAACCCAACAAATTCAAGGTCTGGTTGCGCTGATCTTCTGACAAAGAATACCCCATGACATAGTCAGGTTGAACATAAGATTCATCAATAACCTTTTGAACGTCAGACGATGTGGCTGCTTGAGCAGCTGAAGCAAAGGTGGTCACTGAGGCTAGCAAAGCAACCCCAGTAACAAAAATTTTTTTCAATTTCATGTGTTTTTCCTTTCGAAAATAGATTAGTATCCATAATCTCCTAAAGGACGACTGACAAAAGGGCCAGACGTGAATCAATTATACCATGACTTGAAAAAATAAGGTCAAAAAAACTACTCATGCAACTCCAAAGGAAGACCATCAGGATCGTCAAAAAAAGTCATCTTTTCGCCAGTAAACGTATCCCTTCGAATAGGTTGGCAAGAGATACCTTTTTCTTCTAAGTCTTTTACAACTTCCTCTATATGAGAAACCTTGAATGCTAAATGACGTAAGCCACAAGCTTCAGGATAGGATGGACGTTGAGGTGGCTCCACATAGGCTGGATCATTCGTTTTATTGCCAAAGATTTCAAGCTCTATGGCCCCACAACGTAAGTCTAACTTATAATCATGACGCTCGGGACGATGATTTTCCCTAATGATTTCAAAACCTAATTTATCAAATAAAAACCAGACTCAGTCTGGCTTTCATATTATTTGGATTTTAGGTAACTTCTTTTAGATTTTATGAGTGTTATTTAGAATAGAGAATAGGAGTATATCTATCTAAATTTTATCATAGATTTTTTATAGTTGATATCCTTATTCAATAGTCTCAGTAAAGGAGTTACATATTCAGGATTTTGAAACTTAGGACCGAAAATGACCTCCTCAATTTTAATTGGATTTTCCCGTTCTATATAAAGCTTACCTACTCCAGAGGTTTTGTCAATTTTGATTTCCTTATTACTTGGGTCTAGATTAGCATAGCGTAAGATACGCAGTTCATTCTCATATTTATAATCTACAGATTTAAACAAGTAACGAATTTCTTCGATACAGTTGGAGATGGCATCTTGATAATTCTTTTCCTTGATTTTTAAACCGATATCTAGTTTTTCTTTTAAACTTTTCAACAATTTTTCTAATTCTTTTATTTCCGACTTCTCAAATAGTGCAGTTCGTTCTAGTTTTAAATTTTTCTCTGTATGCTTAACATAGGCAATTCGGTAGAGATAATCACGATTCCCTTTTTTTTCAGATTTCGACCTTTTTTCTTCATTTTTAATAGCTACAGTTGGTTTAATATTATTTAATTCATTTGGTGAGCCTTTTAAATCATACGATAGAGTAGATTCTATCGTATTCATTGTCTCTACTAAGGGGATGGCCTTTTCACGCCAAGAAACATCATTGAAGGAAGTAAATCTCGAAAAATCATCTTCACGAAGTACCAAACAAACGCCTTTGGCATCATCACCATATTGGGACCACATGGCCAAATCATCCGTTTTGTTTGTAAAACTCATTAAAAACCAAGAGCTTGGTTCCAAGATGTCTCGCCTATCTAAGCCCAATATCTGTTCTATGACGATACCTTCTTCAGGATCATTCATATAATTAGCATTATATAAGCGAGTTTTTCCAGATACTGAAAAATCCTTCTTATCATTCCCCTCTTGATTTAACATAATTTGGAGAGTGCTTCCCTTGGTGTAATGGCCGAATCTAAGATTCGAATTTTTATCTTTTACTTTCAAGCCAAGTTGATATTTGATTTCTTGAACAATTCTATAGATATCTATTAACTGATTGAGCTTATTTTCATCATCTTTATAGTATTTTATCCAATCCTTTAAAATATCGTATTTTGTATTTTTAACGAGGTCAAGATTTAAAGCTCGAATTAGTAGTTTTCTGTCAAAACCATCATTGGAAAAAAAACATAGTCTATCTAAAATTTTTGTGAGGCTAGTGGCTGAAGTATCATTTTTATATAATGGAGTATCAGGATTGTTTTCTAATATTTTTACTAATGTGGCAAATGATTTAACATTGGGGATTGATTTTAAAATGTCACATATTTGTTTAACTATGTGTCTCAGTTCCTCAATCTCTGTTTGCTTGTCTGCTGAATTCGACAAGGCTCCAGCATACCACGAAGCAATTTCTTCAGAATTATGGAATTTTTCGTAAATTATTTTGACTTTCTCAACTGTACGATTAGTCTTCTCAATCTCTGTTTGTTTAGCTACTAAATTCTTTAGGAACCATGCATACCACGAAGCAATTTCTTCAGAATTATGGAATTTTTCGTAAATTATTTTGACTTTTTCAACTGTACGATTAACATCCCCAATCTCTGTTTGTTT
>NZ_GL698449.1:909683-935153 GCF_000187445.1 Streptococcus sp. C150
CAATCCTTTCAGAATTATGGAATTTTTCGTAAATTATTTTGACTTTTTCAACTGTACGATTAACCTCCTCAATCTCTGTTTGTTTGTCTGTTAACTTAGACAAGGCTCCAGCATACCACGAAGCAATTTCTTCAGAATTATGGAATTTTTCGTAAATTATTTTGACTTTTTCAACTGTACGATTAACCTCCCCAATCTCTGTTTGTTTGTCTGCTGAATTCGACAAAGTCTTGACATACCGCAAAGCAATGTCTTCTGATTCAGGGTGTTGCTCATAAATTATTTTTGCTTTTTTAGCTATAGCTTCACAGGCATTCTTATCTGTTTCCTTGGCCGATAAGTCAAGGAGCTTATCTAACCCTGCTATACTTTGTTCCAAATTGTAATTCTGTTCATCCATACTATGCCCTCACCTTGAACTTGAAATAGTAATTATTGCTAGTTAAAACTAATCTGCCTTTTCGTTTCATAATTAGTTTCTATATTTTTTATCATATCAAAAACCACATTTTTCTTCTAGTATATGCTAGTATATGTATGATGATTTTTAAACATAAACTCATACAAAAAACTCATAGCGTTTCATTGGTGTAAACTGTAAGTAACCACACAAACAGAACCCGAGGAAAAACTATGAGCTACTCCCATCTTAACATAACCGACCGAATAAAGATAGAAACCTACTTGAAATTAGGTTTGAAACCTTGCCAAATTGCAAATAAACTTGGCGTCCATAAGTCTACTATTTCAAGAGAGTTAAGACGATGCCAAAATGGTTATTCCGCAGCCTTAGCACAGGAACAGTACGACCACAGGACTAAGTAAAAAGGTCGGAAGTCTCGTTTGATACCAAAGTTGAAAAAGGAAATTGAGGACGGTTTAAAATCCTCCTGGTCGCCTGAACAGATTTGTGGCCGCTATCAGCTTGAACAAAAGCCAATGGTAGCTTTTAAAACTATCTATAACTGGCTCTATGCTGGTTTGATTGATCTGGATTTAAGCGTCCTTCGTCGTAAAGGAAAAACTCGACAACCCAAAGAAACACGTGGAACATTTAGGATTGGAACGTCGATTGCCAAACGTCCTAAAGAGGTCAGGAATCGTGAGACCTTTGGTCACTGGGAGCTCGATACTGTGGTGTCTTCTAGAGGCAAAAGCAAGGGCTGTTTAGCGACCTTCCTAGAGCGAAAAACACGCTTTTACTTAGCTTTCAAGATACCAGACAGAACAGCCAAATCCAAGTTTTCAGCCATCGAACAACTTTGTAAGCTATTTCCAAAAGAGGTTCTTAAAACCTTCACTTCAGACAGGGGAAAAGAGTTTGCCTGCTATCCTCTGGTAGAGAACTTAGGAATTTCCTTTTTCTTTGCAGATGCCTATTCATCATGGCAGAGAGGAAGCAATGAAAACGCAAATGGCTTACTAAGAGAATATTTTCCAAAGAAAACAGATTTAGCCGCTATCTCTGATGATGCTTTGAACAAGGCTTTATATAATATCAATCACCGACCACGAAAATGTTTAGCTTACAAGAACTGCTAGTGAAGCTCTAGAGGATGAGTTCGAGTAAATGTTGCACTTATTCTTGCAATTTATCACATAAAAATCTCGAGATAAATCATAATCAGAAACTACGATGGCAACATGGTGTACCGTATTTAAAAACATTTTTTCCTCCTTAGAAAAAGGCCTTACGGCCTTTTCTCAACTTTGAAATTGGTTATATGATTTGTTAAAGGCATCAATAATATCTGAATTAGCCTTATCATATTCTACTTGAGTTTTCAAAACTCCTTTGACAATTGTACGCTGAGTTGCTTCAGCATCTGTACAAGTCACAAGAGTAACTTCTGACTTACCAGGTGAATCATCAACCACCGCTACTTCAGTTGGTTGAACAACTGTAACCTCACTAATGACATAAGTGTAGACTTTATTTTTATCCGTAAGATAAATCTTCATGCCTTTCTTAGCCCTATCAAGAGGTGAAAAAAGCATGTCAGAAGCTCCTGCAATACCAAAAACATGGTGACTAGCCAGAGCATAATTGTTTTCCCCACCCATGACTTGAGTTTCCTTCATGGTTCCTGCACCGTAAGTCAACTCTGTATTTCCAAGGCCTTTGAAAATAGGGAGGTTGATACCGACCTCAGGAATGGCAATACCACCAATAACCGGAAGCTTTTGAGCATCCATTTGCGCTTGCAAAACGGATCCAGTACTGATTGATTGAACATTTTCAAAGTCAAAGCTAGTCTTAGCTTCTTTGTTTTTCTCAATTGTCTTTTTAGAAACATTACTAACTTGATATTTATTGGTGTTCCAGGCAATCACAGTGTTGCGGATGGACTTATTGAAAAATAGCGCTAGACCAACAACCAAAAGAACAACAATCAAGACCCAACGAAGGATTTCAAGACATTTATGACGCTTTTTAGTTGTCTTATTTTTCTTATCTCTGCTCATCAGTTATCACCACTTTCTTGGTCGGCCTCGGGAGCTTTCACAACTTCTTCTGGTTCAACCAAAGCAAAAGTTACAATTCGAGCAGAATTATCCAAACGCATGACCTTAACCCCTTGAGTGGCACGTCCAGTTTGGGAAATATTGGCAACTGCTGTACGAATGATAACACCTGTATCAGTCATGACCATGATGTCCTCGTTACCAGAAACGGTAGCAATACCAGCTAAATGACCGTTCTTATCAGTGATATTAGCCGTCTTGATACCTTTACCGCCACGCCCCTTAGTTGGGTATTCAGTGGCTGAAGTACGCTTACCATAACCTTTTTCAGAGATAATCAATACTTCTTGGTCGTCCGTAATAGCGGCAGCACCAACGACTTGGTCGCCATCACGAAGAGTCACTCCTTTAACACCAGCAGCCATACGACTCATGCTTCGAATCGTATTTTCCTTGAAGCGTACACTGTATCCAAACTTGGTACCAATGATAATTTCTTCATTTCCTGTAGTCAAGAAGACATTGATTAGTTCATCACCTTCTCTAAGTTTTAAGGCAATCAAACCATTTTGGCGAATGTTTTTGAACTCGGCTTCTTTAGTGCGCTTAACCAAACCTTGACGAGTTACAAAGACTAGGTGATTATTTTCAGAAGCTTCATCACTCTTAGCATTAATCACCGTTTGAATGGTCTCACCCTCGTCTAACTTCAAGAGGTTGACAATTGGTAATCCCTTGGCTGTACGACCATATTCAGGGATTTCATAGCCCTTAAGACGGTATACACGCCCTTTGTTAGTCATAAAGTAAAGGTGATCATGAGTGCTAGTTGAAACAATATCACGAACAAAGTCATCGTCATTAACACCAGTACCTTGGACCCCACGTCCACCACGTTTTTGTGAGCGGAACTCATCTTGAGCCAAACGTTTAATATAGCCTTTGTTTGAAAGCGTAATAACCACATCTTCTTCTTCGATGAGGTCTTCATCTTCAAGTGAGACAACTTCACCGACCATAAGTTCGGTACGACGAGCATCTCCGAATTTTCGCTTGCTCTCATCCAATTCTTCTTTGATAATGGCAATAACACGTCCAGGTTTCGCCAAGATATCGGCCAAGTCTGCAATCAAGGCTAACAGATCATTATATTCGTTTTGAATCTTATCACGTTCCAAACCGGTCAAACGACGCAAACGCATATCAAGAATCGCTTGACTTTGACGTTCGGTAAGTTCGAAACGAGCCATCAACTCAGCTTGCGCTTCCGAATCTGTTTGGCTGTTACGAATAATTGCAATCACTTCATCCAAATGATCAAGTGCAATCAACAAGCCCTCTAAAATATGGGCACGTGCCTCAGCCTTATCCTTGTCAAACTGTGTGCGACGAACCACAACTTCTTTTTGGTGGGCAATATAATCCGCCAAGATTTGACGTAGTGAAAGGATTTTTGGAACACCCTTTTCAATGGCCAACATGTTGAAGCTGAAGTTAGTCTGAAGTTGCGTTAATTTGAACAGGTTATTCAATATAACATTGGCAGAGGCATCACGACGCACTTCAATAACAAAGCGAACTCCTTCACGAGACGACTCATCACGGACTGCTGTAATTCCTTCAACACGTTTTTCTTGGGCCAAACGAACAATATGCTCATGAACCTTGGTCTTATTGACCATGTAAGGAAACTCAGTGACAACAATACGCTCACGACCTGATTTAGTTGTTTCAATTTCAGTACGCGAACGAAGGACGATAGAGCCCTTACCAGTCTCATAGGCACGGTGAATACCAGTTTTCCCCATGACCAGACCACCCGTTGGAAAATCAGGGCCAGGGAGAACTTCCATCAACTCACGTGTTGTGACCTCAGGATTGTCCATCATCAATTTGACAGCATCAATTGTCTCAGACAGATTGTGCGGTGGGATATTGGTCGCCATACCAACGGCAATCCCTGTTGCGCCATTAACAAGTAAATTAGGAATACGTGATGGCAGAACAATTGGCTCACGTTCCGAACCATCGTAGTTATCTTGAAAATCAACAGTATTTTTGTTAAGATCACGGAGCATTTCCAAAGCGAATTTTGACATACGCGCCTCAGTGTAACGCTGAGCGGCGGCTCCGTCACCATCCATAGAACCAAAGTTACCGTGACCATCAACCAACATGTAACGGTAGCTCCACCATTGGGCCATACGAACCATAGCCTCATAGATAGATGAGTCACCATGTGGGTGATATTTACCCATGACATCCCCAGTGATACGAGCTGATTTTTTATGTGGCTTATCAGGTGTCACCCCAAGCTCATTCATTCCATAAAGGATACGACGTTGTACTGGTTTTAAACCATCACGAACATCTGGCAAAGCACGAGCAACGATTACACTCATGGCGTAATCGATAAAACTCGTTTTCATTTCAGATGTCAATTTAACGTCAATTAAATTATTATCTTGCACCTTTAAAATGCCTCTTTTCTTTCATTCAAATCATTCCAAACTCTAATAAAAGAGCATAGAAAATTTCTATATTATTATACCATAAAACGCTTTATTTTTCAGTCTCATAAAACGCTTTCATTCAATATTTACTTAATATCTCGTGACATCTGTCGCTTAAAGTGGTAGAATAAGCATTGTACGGGGTAACCCAATAAAAAATTAAGGAGATGTTTAGACCATGACTGCAACTAAACAACACAAAAAAGTCATCCTTGTTGGTGACGGTGCCGTAGGTTCATCTTACGCTTTCGCACTTGTAAACCAAGGTATCGCTCAAGAACTTGGTATCATTGAAATTCCACAATTGTTCGAAAAAGCTGTTGGTGATGCACTTGACCTTAGTCACGCCCTTGCATTCACTTCACCTAAAAAAATCTATGCAGCTAAATACGAAGACTGTGCGGATGCTGACCTTGTAGTTATCACTGCTGGTGCTCCTCAAAAACCAGGTGAAACTCGTCTTGATCTTGTTGGTAAAAACCTTGCCATCAACAAATCAATCGTTACACAAGTTGTTGAATCAGGATTCAAAGGAATCTTCCTTGTAGCCGCTAACCCAGTTGACGTATTGACTTACGCAACATGGAAATTCTCAGGATTCCCTAAAGAACGCGTTGTAGGTTCAGGTACTTCACTTGACTCAGCTCGTTTCCGTCAAGCACTTGCTGAAAAACTTGACGTTGACGCACGTTCAGTTCACGCCTACATCATGGGTGAACACGGTGACTCAGAATTTGCCGTTTGGTCACACGCTAACATCGCTGGTGTAAACCTTGAAGAATTCCTTAAAGACAAAGAAAACGTTCAAGAAGCTGAATTGGTTGAATTGTTCGAAGGTGTTCGTGATGCAGCTTACACAATCATCAACAAAAAAGGTGCTACATACTATGGTATCGCAGTAGCTCTTGCTCGTATCACTAAAGCTATCCTTGACGATGAAAATGCAGTACTTCCATTGTCTGTATTCCAAGAAGGTCAATATGGTGTAAGCAACGTTTATATCGGTCAACCTGCTATCGTAGGTGCACACGGTATTGTACGTCCAGTTAACATCCCATTGAACGATGCTGAACAACAAAAGATGAAAGCTTCAGCTGATGAATTGCAAGCTATCATTGATGAAGCATGGAAAAACCCAGACTTCCAAGAAGCTTCAAAAAACTAATGTAACATTAGTTAACTAGAAAAAGTCTCCGAAAGGAGGCTTTTTTAGTAGATTAAAGAGACAAAAACAGCCAATTCAAATGAATTAGCTGTTTCATATTATTTAGCTGAGATAGCTGCTTTAGCAATATAGCTAAGTGGTTGGTTAAAGTGTGGCAAGAAGAACAAATCAAGTAATTGGAGACGGTCAATAGTGACACCTTCTTGAATTGCCAATGAGAACATGTGGATTCCCATTGAGATATCCATACGTGATACCATTTGAGCACCAAGAACTTTACGTGTATCTTTGTCATAAACAATCTTGATTGTGACTTCTTCATTTCCATCTTCCATAAAGGCAGCTTTTTGAAGATCCGTTGAAGCTACTACTGCAGGATTGAAGCCAAAACGTTTTGCTTTTTCTTCAGTTAAACCAGTAGATACCATGTTCAAGCCATAGATTGAAATACCATTTGATCCTTGAACACCATTTGATTCGACATCGCCACCACCGGCATTATGACCACCAACGATACCTGAACGAACAGCATTTGAAGCCAAGGCAATGTAGTTGACATCATCAAGGGCATTGTCATAAACGGTAGCACAGTCACCAACTGCGTAAACGTCCTTAACTGATGTTTCTTGTTTCTTATTAACAAGGTAAGCGCCATTACGGAATGTTTCCAACTTACCAGCACCAAGAGCTGTGTTAGGACGGAAACCAACGGCAAGAACGACCATGTCGACATCATAAGCATTTTTATCAGTGACGATACGTTCAACTTTAGTATCCCCTTCAACTGCCTTAACAGTTTCACCAAATGCCAATTTAATACCATGGTTTTTCATGTTTTTAGCCATAAGATCAGTCAAGTCATGGTCATAATAACCTGCCAAACATGTGTCAACAACATCAATAAGAATGACTTCTTTACCGTGACGTTGGAAAGCTTCAGCCAATTCAACACCAATGTAACCAGCACCAACAACTGCTACACGTTTGATATCTTGTGATTTGTCGTTCAACTTATCAATAACTTCTTGAGCATTTTGGAAAAGTTTAACGAATTGAAGGTTTTCAAGAGTAGCTTCGAAAGTACGGCTACCTTCTTTAATTTCAGCACCTTCGATTGGAGGCAAAATTGGTTGTGAACCAGTAGCCAAAATCAATTTGTCATATGATTCAACATGTTCTTTTCCATCAACAAGAGCTGTAACGGTTTTACCATCAAAGTCAATAGACTCAACTGGTGAGTTCATATAAACCTTAGCACCCTTGCTTTCAAGTCCTTCTTTGTTGGCATAGAAAAGGCCATCAGAACCAGAAATTTGATTACCAATCCAAAGAGCCATACCACAACCCAAGAATGAAATGTTAGAGTTTTGGTCGAAAACAACAACTTCATTTTGGTCTCCGTAATTATCGAGAATAGTATTGATACTAAAAGTACCAGCGTGGTTAGCGCCAACAACTACGATTTTTGACATAAGTTTATCCAACTTTCTTTTGATAATAGTTTTACTATAATATTCTACCATATTCAGAAAACGGTTACACCTTTTATGCTCAGACTTTGTTACTTTTTGAACAAATTAAGTATTTTTTCTCTATATTCCTAATTGATTGCGTCAAATCATGCTTAAAACCGTATTGTGATGACAGATAGTATCCCTAATATGACCTCGGTAATACTTACAGTTAGCAATCAGTACTTTGCTCTTAAAAATGCAAAAAAAAGAGTGAGTGACACTTACCTCCCTAGAAGAAGATGTCACCACTCTATTTTAATTAGACTAATTCATTGAAATCCCAAACATCTGTCCAACCTTCATAAAAGTCAGGTTCGTGACAAACCATAAGAATACTACCTTTGAAAGCTTGAAGAGCGCGTTTTAGTTCTTCCTTAGCATCAACATCCAAGTGGTTGGTTGGTTCGTCCAGAACAAGGACATTATTTTCACGATTCATCAGGAGACAGAAGCGAACTTTAGCCTGCTCTCCCCCTGAAAGCACTTGAATTTGGCTTTCGATATGCTTAGACGTTAACCCACATTTGGCTAGAGCCGCACGAACCTCAGCTTGATTTAAGGCTGGGAAAGCGTCCCAAACAGCTTCAAGGGGCGTCTGACGTGACCCTTCTACTTCTTGCTCGAAATAACCTAGGTCAATGAAGTCACCTGTCTCAACTTCCCCTTCAAGTGGTTGGATGGTACCAAGCAAACTCTTAAGCAAGGTAGTCTTACCAATACCATTGGCACCAACAATAGCTACCTTTTGATTACGTTCAAAAGTAAGGTTCAAAGGTGCCTTTGTCAAAGGACGGTCGTAACCAATAACGAGATCTTTGGTTTGGAAAATAAAGCGACCAGGTGTACGACTTTCCTTGAAATGAAATTCAGGTTTGGGTTTCTCTGCCTGCAACTCGATAATATCCATCTTATCCAATTTCTTCTGACGAGACATGGCCATGTTTCGAGTTGCAACACGCGCCTTGTTCCGGTTAACAAAATCTTGCAGGTCTGCAATTTCCTTTTGCTGGCGTTCGTAGGCGGCTTCTAATTGAGCTTTTTTCATAGCATAAACGGATTGGAAATTGTCATAATCGCCTGCATAACGAACCAAGTCTTGATTTTCAACATGGTAGACAATGTTAATCACGTCGTTCAAGAATGGAATATCGTGAGAAATGAGGACAAAGGCATTTTCATATTCTTGAAGATAGCGTTTAAGCCAGGCAATATGTTCTGCATCCAAATAGTTGGTTGGCTCATCAAGAAGCAAGATATCTGGTTTTTCAAGCAATAACTTAGCCAAGAGAATCTTGGTACGTTGACCACCTGAAAGGTCCGTTACATCTGTATCCATACCAAAATCCATGACACCAAGGGCACGAGCAACCTCATCTATCTTAGCATCTAGAGTATAGAAATCACGAGTTTCCAAGCGATCTTGAAGCTCACCTACTTCTTCCATTAGAGCATCAACGTCAGCTCCTTCTTCAGCCATAGACATGTAAATTTCATTGATGCGTTCCTCGGTTTTAAAGAGTTCATCAAAAGCTGTCCGAAGAACATCACGAACGGTCATTCCCTTCTCAAGGACAGCATGCTGATCCAAATAACCCGCTGTCACATACTTAGACCATTCCACCTTACCTTCATCAGGTTGCAATTTCCCAGTAACGATAGACATGAAGGTCGATTTTCCTTCACCATTAGCACCAACTAAACCAATATGTTCTCCTTTAAGCAAACGAAAAGAGACATTTTCAAAAATAGCACGGTCACCAAATCCGTGACTAAGATTTTTGACTTCTAAAATAGACATATGACCTATGGACTAAACCAAGATTTAGTCCCTTCCTTTCTTGACATTAACTTAACCATTTTACCATTTTTAAGGTAAATTTGGACCATAAATCATCCAAAAAGCAAAGAAAAAGCAGGACGAGCCTGCTCAATCTTTAGTCTTTTTTCAAAATGCGTTTGAAGACAGGATATAAAAGAGGAACCGCAATAATTGTAACAACTGATGTCCCAAAAGTACCACCAATCTTAACCACTGAAGCCAACATTGCAGCTTTTAAAGGTAGAGATGCAACAGCAGTGTTTATAATCGTATATTTGACAAAATTAAGAATGATTTTCGTCACTGCAGCTATCACCCCAATGAGGATAATATTGCTCGTTTTGTCATTTGATTTGAGGGCTTTCTCAAAAACGAGATGAAGGACATAACAGACAATCAGAGATTCTAAAATCGTTATCCAAACCTCAGCAGCATAACCATTGAGAATATCAAACAGTCCTAATCCTACTGTTGCTACAAGGGCACCTTTTTTTGAACCAAAAATCAAAACAGCAATCACAACTAGGGCATTTCCCAAATGGACAAATTGAGGTCCAAAAGGAATACGAATAAACTGCACACTCACAATAATTAAAGCTGCATACAAACTGAGTTCGACCAATTCACGAATTTTATTATTTACCATTTGTTTCCTCCAATAATTTTTCAAATCCATTAAATAAATAGCCTATGTGGGATTCATAGAAGAGTCCATATTTTACAGGACGACCACTGGACATGGTCGATAAAAGAACCCTATCCATGAAATTCAAGGCCAAGTCACAGACTTCAAGCAAATCTAAGTGGTGAAAATATCCTGACGATAAGATAGCAGTTAGGATGTCACCACTCCCATAAAAATGTGTCGAATAACTAGGGCGCATGAGGTAGGTCGTTTGCTCATTTTCTTTATCAAAATAAGCTAATCCAATTTTTCCTTCCTCTAGTGAGACTCCGGTCAAAAAGACCTTTTTGGGGCCAAGTTTGCCTAAATCCCTTAAAAGCTTTTCGATAGTAGCTTTATCATAGGTGTCTCTTTCCAAATAAGGGGACCCAGTCAAAAGGGAGGCTTCTGTCATATTAGGGATAATCACATCCGCCTGCTGACAAAAGTTTCTCATAGCTTCCACATAAGTCTTGTCAAATCCCTTATAGAGCTGGCCATTATCTCCCATTATGGGATCGACAAATAAAGGGATTTGCTTCTCTTCAGCCAATTGAGCAACTAAATCTAGCTCCTCTCTTGACTTGAAATAACCACTAACCAAGCCATCCACTTTAAAGTCCAACCGCTCCCACTGTTGGCAAAAACCTTTCATGTCTTCTTTAAGATCTCGTAGATAGATATGCTCAAACTCACCGGTATGTGAGGACAAAAGAACCGTAGGCAAAGGAAGGACTTCTATCTGACAGGACGACATGATGGGGAGACTACTGGTTAAGGCAACCTTGCCCAAACCAACCAAATCATTAGCAACTATAAGAGTCGTCATCTAGTTTCCTTCCCAAACTTTTTTAAATTGTTTAACAAAGCCCGTATGGAAATAAATGTAATAGGCTAGTCCAAGACCGATTATGGCTGCCACAATATCAAAAGGAAGTTTCATGATTGCAACTGCTGGCGTACCATAGACAAAAGCACGACCCAATCCGTAACCCACCAAATCAATGAGAGCTCCAAGCAAAAGACCTAAAATGGCTCTTGATTTAGACAATTTACCTAAACGTCTGCCAACTATAAGTGCAATAGCAAGGACTTGTAGGCTATGTGTCACTAAGGTCACCCACATTGGAAGAGGGTAAAAGAGAAAGTCACCAATAAAGGAACCCACCCCTGCTATAATGACAGCTTCCGTCGGAGGAAAAATCAAACCAACCAAAAAAATAACGATACCGTTAAAATAGAAATGACCTCCTGGGACGGGAATAGATAAGAGACTCGAGCTCAAAATAATGACAAGTGCCATAAAAAAGGCCGAAAGGGTTAAGCGTTTTGTTGACATACCTAAAACTCCTTGATTAATAAATATAATTCAAGTTTATGAAAATTCTGACGATTTTACAAGAGGGCTTTTTAGAAACTGTACGGGTACAGAATTTCAGTCATCAAAAAATCACCACACAAGCGTGTGATGACTCATTTTATTTATCTTTTTTATCGAAGTATTTGACTGGTGCTTTTTCTAGATTTCGTAATGATACCTTGGCCGTTGCATTTGCCTCCGTACCATAGTCTGAGAAATCAATGGTCAAGTCATGATCAAAGTCAGCAACGGTATAGTCAACCACAATCTCTTTGACTTCCTTAGGAGCAATCTTGGTCTTATTAGCAATCTTATCTCTGTCATCATCTTGAGAAAAGACCATTGTAGCGACCTTGACTTCCTTATCTTCTTGTTTAACATCAAGAACTACCTTCATCAATAGAGTGTAGGCATTCATGGTTTCTTTACTTGTGTTGCTAAGTTTATAGTGCACACGGACAGCCTTTTGTCCTTCAGGCGATTCGATTTTCTTGGCAGAAAGAACTTGTACACTAGCATCTTGGCCAGTAAATAACAATTTGTTTTTATCGTAAGTCCATGTAGGCTCCTTTTCTGTCGTACAAGCCGACAAGCCAATGATGGTCAAACAGGCCAAAGCGACAAGGCCTAAAATTTTCTTAAAAGTCATTTTTATAATCTCCTTAAACTTGTTTTGAAGGGGAATTAATATTTCCTTACAGCCTTTTTATTATGTCAAAATCTAATAATCTTGTCAAATTTCCCCAGTAACCTTGCCTAAAGCCTATATCTAAGGTACAATAAGGAAAAATCTGTAAGGGGTCAGTTATGAGTATTTATCAGGATATTTTAGAAAGCATTAAGAACGATATCCAAAATGGTAGTTTGGAAAAAGGGAGCAAGTTACCTTCCATTCGTCAACTTAGCCAGACTTACTCCTGTAGTAAGGATACTGCCCAAAGAGCCCTCTTGGAGCTTAGATATCAAAACTATATTTACGCTGTCCCCAAAAGTGGCTACTATGTTCTTGAGGGACGCTCCGATTCAAGTGACAAAGTTCTTCTCAATCTTAATGACTATAATCAGTTAGCCTACGAAGATTTTCACCTTTGCCTAGATGAAAGTCTGGCTGGCCATCAAGACTATCTCTTCAATTACTACCATGAACAGGCTGGACTCAAAGAACTGGTTGAAGCGTTAAAAAATCGACTAGCAGCTGATGATATTTATGTGAATGCGGATCAGATTGTCATTACTTCAGGAAGTCAGCAAGCCCTTTACATCCTCTCACAGATGGATTTTGGCAATGGTGGTCATAAAATTCTCTTGGAACAGCCTACCTACCACCGTATGAACCAACTGATTAACCGTCAAAAATTGACCTATGAATCGATAAACCGTGGATTTGATGGATTAGATCTTGACCTCCTTGAAAAGTACTTTAAATCTGGCCAAATTAAGTTCTTCTATACCATTAGCCGTTATTCCAATCCTCTAGGTTTGAGCTATACCGCCAAAGAAAAGGAAAAGCTAGCTCAACTAGCCAGTCAGTATAATGTTTATATCGTTGAGGATGACTATATGGGGGACTTTAGTGACAGTAAAAATCTTCCGATTCACTACTATGATACCCACGACCGCATTATTTATATCAAATCATTTTCCATGGCACTTTTCCCCGGGTTACGTTTAGGTAGTGTTGTTCTACCACAAAATCTCAGAGCTACCTTTTTGGCTCACAAAGGACTTATTGACTATGATACCAATCTTATTATGCAAAAGGCCCTCTCAGTCTACCTAGATAATGGCATGTTCCAAAAAAATATAAAAAAACTGCGTGATCTTTTTCAAGAAACCATGGCTAGAAGTCAAGAAACCATTGAACGAGCTAATGTGACTTTACCCTACCAAATTTCTCCTAGACATATCACTTGGCAGCTTCCTAAAGGGCTTTCTTTAGAAAAATTTAAAGCTCAAACACAGATGCGTTTCTTAGAGTCTTCCTTTATTAGCCCTACATCTGATACCTATCTGCAAATAGGTCACGAAGAAGAATTGAAAACTTTTTTAAAACTTTTGCAAACCATAAAACCATAGACTGAAAACTAGTACACACAAAAAGCCATCAAACGATGGCTTTTGTTTATTTAGTCTGTTCAAAGCGAAGGTGGACAATCACCTTGTCTCCATAACCGTTACGCTCCAAATCACGTTGTAAGCGATATGAAATGTAATGTTCAGCAATATTGATAAAACCAGCTTCCATAAGACGATTTTCAACCAATGACTGAATCATGTTAATGGTTGGGCGCTCCACTTGGGCGTCTTGAAGATCAAGCACTACTTTACGAGTCACTTGAGCTAGGTTTTGGCGCCAAGCATCATCAATAACATACACAGTCTGGGCTGCTTTTAAGATGGCTTGGTAGATTTTATCAGGATCAAATTCAGCAACTTGACCATTACGTTTAATAATTTGCATGGCTACCCTCTTTTCAAGTTTTTTTCTTTTATTATGCAGAGAATTTACATATTTGTCAAGTGCAAATCACTGAAAGACCTTTTCTAACTGCCTACTCCCAGAATTTAGAAATATAGAGTGGCTTGCCATGTCTATCAAAGGAAAGTGTTGCAGTATAGGAATCTGACTCATGGTGCCGCATATAATTAGCGATTCTTTTATCACCGTTTATCAGGTGAATGTCATAAGTCTGCCCGTCAGAGCTTACAAAGTGAGCATTAATTCTAGCACTACTCGTTTTTGAGCCAACATGACTAATATCTATTTGTTCAACTTTGCCATCAATGGTTTTAGCTATGGGTCCTCCATAATCTTTGTAAATAGTGACGGTAGCTAAAACATCCTCAACCAAAACATAGGTCATTCCGAAAATAAACAAATAAACTATCGGGATGACAATGAAAGATAATTTACTTTGACAAAATTTTTCTTTATGCCAAGCCCAGATATCTTGAGGTGACATGATTAAAAACTTCTTAACATACTGATGAACAAGTAACCTATAGACTAACACTAAAAATGTTAATTGCCCCAAAGGATAAGCAAAACTGGGTAAGCCATCAATAAGTATATTGACTTTATCAGATTCAAAGGTGTAATGTCCCCATACCCCGTCAAAGAACTCTAAAAACAAATTATCTCCTTTATGTAATATCGTCTAATCACTTAAAAATCCATCTTCTCAGATGGATTTTCTAACTATTAACGTACTTCTGCTTTAACTTTTTCAGTGAGAGCTTTAGTAATTTTTTCCATGTATTTGGCAACTTCTTCGTCTGTAAGGTTGTCATTTGGATTTTGGAAGGTAAGGCTATAGGCCATTGATTTCATTCCTGCACCAAGTTTTTCACCTGCATAAACGTCAAAGAGTTTAACGGCAACCAAGCGTTTTACTCCTGCAGAGTTAATAGCATCAAGAACTTCTTGATGAGTGATTTCTGCCTTGAGAAGAAGGGCGATATCACGTGATACTGCAGGGAATTTTGTGATTTCAACAAATGGTTGATCTGGTTGCAAGGCAGCTTCTACAGCGTTGAGATTAATTTCAGCTACATAAGTTTCTGGAATACCGTAGTTCTTAGCGGTTTGCGGGTGGACTTGACCAAGGAAACCAATGGTTTGACCATCAAGTACAATAGTCGCAGTGCGACCTGGGTGCATACTTGCTAGGTCTTTTGTCGCTACATAGTCAACAGTAAGGTCAAGCTTATCAAAGAGAGCTTCTACGATACCCTTGGCATAGAAGAAATCAACTGGCGTTGCTTTGGTTTGGAAATCTTTTTCCGCAACAAGACCAGAAATGGCAAAGGCGAAGGTATTGATTTCATTTGGTAAATCTTCTTTCGGATTACCTTTTTGCTCAAAGACTTTACCGATTTCGTAGATAGCTACGTTGCTATTCTTACGGTTAACATTGTAAGCAACGGTATCAAGCATACCAGAAACCATGTTTTGACGGAGAGCTGAGCGATCAACAGTCATTGGCCACATCAACTCAGTCAAGTTACTTGGTGTCACTGCAAATTCAACAGCTTTTTCAGATGTTGTCAAAGCATATGAGATAATCTCAGTCAGACCGGCTCCTTCAGCAATGGTACGAATCTTACGGCGTAGAGCTTGTGTTTTCGTTAATTCACCAGCTGTACCTGCTGCTTCTGGGAGTGTTGTAGGTAATTTTTCATAACCATAAATACGGGCAATTTCTTCGACCAAGTCAGCTTGGATTGCAATGTCCCAACGGCGACGTGGTACAGATACTGTGAATTTTTCAGCATCACCTGAAAGACCAAAGCCAAGTTTGGCAAAGACATCTTCGATATCTGCGAACGTCAATTCAGTTCCAAGACGAACATTTACATAGTCAAGACTTGTAGAAACTTGAACTGGTTCTGTGTCCACTGAACCTGCTTGAACACGGCCTGCAAGAACAGTACCATTTGCCAATTCTTGCAACATAGCTGCTGCAAAATCAAGGGCTTCAAGGACAGTATCGTTATTGACACCTTTTTCAAAGCGTGATGACGATTCTGAACGAAGGTTAAGACGGCTACTTGTCTTACGAACAGATTTGCCATCAAAAACAGCAGATTCGAGAACAACGTTTTTAGAATTGTTGTCAATTTCAGTTGAAGCGCCACCCATAACACCTGCAAGAGCTACCGGTTTATCAGCTACTGTGATAACAATATCTTCAGCAGTCAATTCACGTTCTTCACCATCAAGAGTGACCAATTTTTCACCGTCACGAGCATCACGGGCAACGATACGTGAGTCTTCAAATTTGTCCAAATCGAAGGCGTGCATAGGTTGTCCAAAGTAGAGAAGAACATAGTTTGTCACGTCCACCACGTTGTTGATTGGACGGATACCAGCATTCATGAGAAGATTTTGCAACCATTGTGGACTTGATTGGACAGTGACATTTTCAACCACACGGCTAGCATAAGTAGCCACTTTATCACTTTCGATAGCTACTGAAATCTTATCAGAAGCTGGTTTGCTGTCTTCAGTGACCGCTTTTTCTGGGAAGTGAACAGATTTACCATAGATTGCAGCGACTTCATAAGCAACACCACGCATAGAAAGGGCATCAGCACGGTTAGGTGTGATTGACAATTCTATGATTTCATCATCAAGGTCGAGATATGGGAAAATGCTATCTCCAGGAACGGCATCTTCCGGCAAAACTTGGATACCATCCGCAAATTCTTTAGGAATAATGCTATCTGGAAGACCAAGTTCAGCCAAAGAACAGATCATCCCGAGAGACTCCATGCCACGAATTTTCCCTTTTTTGATTTTGTAGTTGTCTGCGATACGAGCACCAGGAATGGCAACAATGACCTTGATTCCAGCAGTGACATTTGGAGCGCCACAAACAATTTGACGTGGACCTTCAGCATCTCCTGTATCAACTTGGCACAAGTGCAAGTGGGTTTCAGGCACATCTTCACATGACAAGACATGACCAACAACCAATTTTGACAAGCCTTCAGCAGGTGTTTCAACACCTTCCACTTCAATACCTGTCGTCGACATTTTTTCAGCGAGTTCGGCAGTGGTAACATCCACATCAACCAACTCTTTTAACCATTTATAACTAACTAGCATAATAATGATACCAAGCCCGTTAAGAGCTCTCAGCAAAAATAGGAAAGGCAACGCTGGTGAATCAGCACCTAGGCGCCTTTATCTTTTTTGCCCAGAGCTTAGGGCGGGTTCAAATCCTTTCTGTAAAATTATCAGTTCAACTGATAAATGAGAGAAGAATTTAACCTCTACTTAGGGCGGGTTCAAATCCTTTCTCTATAATTAGGAACAAAATATTTAGATTCAAAGACAACCAATCTCGAACTTTGAGGTCGTATTCAAATCCTTTCTGTCATTTAGGAATATGTATAGCTAATATAAGAGGAAGACGAACTGACACGTTTAATCGCCTTATAAACTCCTCTCTATCAACTTAATAATAGGTTTATAATTTCAATTTTAGTAACCAATCGCAGTCCACTTTACCATCACCGACCGGAAAATTGTGTTCTGCAAATTTTTCAAAGCCATATTTATCGTAAAAAATCTGTGCTTTGAAATTTCTTTCCCAAACACCCAACCAGACCCAATCACAACCTAGATCACGGGCTTCCTGCAATGCAAATTCAAAGAGCTTCTTTCCTAAGCCCATACCTTGAAAAGCCTGACTGATATAGATACGTTGAATTTCAAAGGCATTGTCCAAATGCTGCTCTGTTTGAGCAGACCCTACATTGGTTTTTAGAAAACCTGCCTTTTCACCATCAACGAGAATGAAAAAATAACGTGATTCTTCGTGAGTGATTTCATCGAAGAGAACTTTCTCAGACAGCGCAGTGTCAAAGTAAGCTTGCAACTGGGACTCTGTATTATCATGAGCAAATGTCTCCCTAAAGGTATCTTCCGAGATAACTTTTAATTCTTCTATTTCTTCTGGAAGAACCTTACGAATGGCAACTGTCATGACAACCTCCTAAACCTTATTTAAATTGTTCTGAGAATCGAACGTCTCCTTGGTAGAAACCACGAATATCGTTAATTCCATAACGGAGCATGGCAATACGTTCTTGACCAAGACCGAAAGCGAAACCTGAGTATTCTTCAGAATCAACACCTGACATCTCAAGCACTTGTGGGTGAACCATACCAGCACCAAGGATCTCAATCCATCCTGTCTTCTTACATACGTTACATCCTTTACCACCACACTTGAAGCATGACACGTCAACCTCAACTGAAGGTTCAGTGAATGGGAAATAAGAAGGACGCAGACGGATTTGACGCTCTGCACCAAACATTTTTTGAATAATCATTTCAAGTGTTCCCTTAAGGTCACCCATTGAAATATTTTTACCAACGACTAATCCTTCAATTTGGTGGAACTGGTGACTGTGAGTCGCATCATCTGTATCACGACGGAAAACACGTCCTGGTGAAATCATTTTAAGCGGACCCTTAGAAAAATCATGTTTATCAAGCGTACGAGCTTGTACAGGACTTGTGTGAGTTCTCATCAAGATTTCTTCCGTAATATAGAAGGTATCTTGCATATCACGCGCTGGGTGATCTTTAGGCAAGTTCATGCGTTCAAAGTTGTAGTAATCTGTTTCCACTTCAAAACCGTCAACGACTTGGAAGCCCATACCCAAGAAAATGTCTTCAATTTCTTCAGCTGTTTGACTAAGAATATGACGGTTACCAAGTTTGACTTGGCGTCCTGGAAGGGTAACATCAAGACTTTCAGAGTCAAGTTGTGCTTGAATTTTAGCGACTTCAACAATTTTAGCGGCTTCGTCAAAAGCTTCAGTCAAAACGTCACGTACTTCGTTGACCATCTTACCAACTTTAGGACGTTCTTCATTTGGAAGGTCTTTAAGTCCCTTCAAGAGATCCGTCAAAGACCCTTTTTTACCTAAAACTGCCACACGCAATTCTTGTAATTCTTTAGAGTGTTCTCCACGCATTTCAGCCAATTTAGCTTGCGTTGAAGTTTTCAACTCTTGCAATTGTGTTTGTAAATCCATGAGATTCCTTTCTTAAATAACAATTTCGAATCGCAAACAAAAAACCACGTGCCAAACTCCAACCCGGAGCGTTGACACGCGGTACCATCCGTTTTTTATCCGGTTACCCAGACCTTGATTCGTCAGTCGTTGTTTTCATGAGTGAATTCACCAAACTTCCCTTGAGGGGGCTTCCAGTCCGTGGCCCCCAATCCCTGACAATTTCCATAAGGTTACTAGTCTCTACGACTTCTATTCAATTACTATAAATTCTACCAAAAAAATAGGAAGCTTTCAAGAGGAGAAAAAAATCCAGGCCTTTAAGCCTAGATATTCTCAACGGAAGACTTCTTAACCTGTGCATGCGAAGTCTAACATGTGTCCAGAAAACTCAAATCTTAACACATACACTATAACTAACTTTGAAAAACACCATATCCCCATATGACATTCCCGTTATTATTGTAACATGGCCCAGAAAAAAGACAAGTTGACCTTTTTCTCATAAATCCTGTAATCCTAATCATAGGCTAAGAGATACTATTTTGCGCAATCGATTGCGTTATTTTGAAAGCGCCAACCTAATTTTTTTATGATAGTCTATGCAAATTTTTTGAGACTGTAAAAAAAGATAGTGATAAAACTATCAACTACCTTTCATGAAAATATAATCTATTTTTAGTCTAAATCAAGATCTTTCAATTTGACGGAAACGATTTTTGAAACCCCAGATTCCTGCATAGTCACCCCATAAATTGAATCAGCCGCAGACATGGTTCCCTTACGGTGGGTAACCACGATAAACTGACTGGATTTATCAAAGCGATTGAGGTAGTCACCGAAACGTTTTACATTGGCTTCATCAAGGGCTGCTTCTACTTCATCCAAGATAACAAATGGAATCGTCTTAACACGAATGATGGCAAAGAGCAATGCTAGAGCGGACAAGGCCTTCTCCCCCCCTGACATAAGGTTAAGTGATTGAATTTTCTTACCTGGAGGTTGAACAGAAATCTCTACACCAGCTTCCAGAAGGTTGTCGGAGGTCAAAATCAAATCTGCGGAACCACCTCCAAACATCTGAGTGAAAGTCTGTTTAAAGCTCTCACGGATAGCCTCAAAGGTCGCTTTAAAACGTGATTTCACTTCTTCATCCATATCATTAATGGTACTAAGCAGGAGACTCTTGGCTTCAAGCAAATCATCTTTCTGACCGTTCAAGAAGTCCAAACGTTGCTTGACTTCTTCAAATTGGTCAATAGCATCCAGATTGACAGGTCCCAAAGCCTTAATAGAGCGTTCAAGCCCTTGTAAGTTCTGACGAACCTGTTCCACATTTACAAGAACTTGCGTTTGTCCCTTAGCCACTTCAAGCGTCATCTGATAATCTTCAGCCAATTGAGTTGCAAACTTACGAAGCGATTGGCTAATCTGACGCTCACCTTCTTCCAAGCGAGTCTGTTGACGAATCAAATCCTCATTGCGATTCCCCGCCTTAGCCAAACGTTCCTCCAAGTCTTCCAACTGACCTTCATAGTCTTGTACTTGAATCTTAGCACGAACAAGGGACTGCTCCAAATCATCCTTACGTTGAATAGCTTCATCACGCTGCGCTAGCAAATGTGGCAAGCGGTCAGATTGATTCTGGTCAACTTGGTTGTTGAGAAGAGCTAAGAGACTTTCTGATTCCTTCATTAACTCAGACAAATCGGCTTTTAGACGATTAGTTTCCGTCTTGGCAAAGCGCAATTCTGCTTGTAAGTCCCGTTCCTTTAGCTGAAGTTCAGATTGCTTGTCTAAGAGACCTTGTTTTTGTTGACCAAGCGTATCCTTATCTTCCTTGATAGCCTCAATTCGGTCGTTGATTGCCTCACGTTTTGATTGCATTTGAGTTAACTCTGCTTTCAAACGCTCAGCCTTATCTTGAAGATTCGAGTCTTCAGAGCCCTGAGTATCCTGTTTGAAGCTGTCCACTAATGCTTGACTTTTCTCTACTTCTGCCACAGCTTGTTGATGCTCCAAGTCCAGTTTTTGCTCCTCTAGACGAGCGTTTTCTCCTTCTGACTTGAGATCCTCTAAGTCTTTTTGGTGTCCCTTACGTTTGGTCTTAAGGTCTTCAACTTTGGCTTCACTATCACTCAATTGATCCTTAATCTGACTGATTTCAGCAGTTAATGCATCCAGTTCAGGTTTGATAAAGAGATTGTTATTTTGTTTATTGGCACCACCGGCAAAAGCACCACCAGGACGGATTTCAGAGCCATCAAGTGTCACCATACGCACTTGGAAACGGACAGCTCGAGCAGCCTTGTTGGCATTGTCAATGGTATCAAAGATTGCCGTTACTCCTAAGAGGTTTTGGAAAATGTTGGACAAGCGTTCTTCATAGGTTACCAAATCGGAAGCCATTCCAATAAAACCAGGTGCACTCGCAAGACTTTGAGCAAACTGTCCATTCAGTTGACGTGGTTTGATGGTTGTTAAAGGCAGGAAGGTCGCACGCCCCTGACGATTGCGTTTTAAATAGTCAATTGAACGTTTTGCAGCAGCTTCATCCTCGACAATAATATTTTGGCCACTCGCACCTAGGGCTATTTCAAGCGCCGTTTGATAGTCAGTATCGAAGGTCAGGTGTTCACTGACAGCTCCTATAATCCCTTGGATTGATTGGGCATTTTGCAGGACAGCCTTAACCCCTGCATAGAAATGACTGTGATTTTTCTGGATTGACTCCAAACTTTGACGACGAGCATCTTTGCTTTTAAGATAATCCATGAGATCAAACATTTTCTTTTGGGCCTCTTGGTAGTCCTTGTCGATAGCTTGATAAGACTGAGCCTTTTCTTTGTAGCTAGCTAAGAGGCCTTGAAGACTGGCTTGAGCTGCTTGATAAGCTTTTTGAGCTTCGCTGGCAACTTCCTGAGCGGAAAGCAAATCAGCTTGAGCCTGCTTATATTCTTCAGCCTGGGCCTCCAGTGCTTGGGACTGGCTGTCCATGTCATGATTCACCTGAGTCAAACTATTGGAAACTTTGGCTTCCTCCTGCATAAGACTAACATAGTCCTCACGCAACCGTTCAATAAGCGTATCTGGATCTTCCGAAAATTGCTCTAACTCCGTTTGAATAGTAGTCAGATCTTGGGCAATGGTTTCCAGCTCACGAGTTAATTCAATTTGACGTTGGTTGACGCTATCAAGAGAAGCTTGAGCCTCTTCTTTCAAACTTTCTAATTCACTAAGGCGAGCTTCAGTCTCCTCCTTCTTCTCAGAACGCTGCTGACTTTCCATGGTATAAAGATCAATTTGGCGCTCAAAGTCACTAATGAGGCGTGTGACATCCACCAAGGTTTGTTGGTCAGAAGAAATTTGTTCTGAAATTTGATGGCGTTTGTGCTTAAGCTCCTGGTTCTCAGTCTCTAAACGATGTCGTTCCTCATAATAGCTGGCTAATTTTTCTTTGACTTCTGCCAAGTCTTTTTGCGCTTTGGCTAAGTCTGATTTGCCAACTTCAATATCGTGTACCAAAAGGTTAAGTTGAGTCTGTTTACGCTCTTTATCTAATTCCAAGTAACGTTTAGCTGTCGCTGCTTGTTTTTCAAGTGGCTTAACCTGACCAACCAGCTCAAAGATAATGTCTTCCAAACGATCAAGATTGCCCTGAGTTTGATTGAGCTTACTTTCAGTCTCTTTCTTACGTGTCTTATATTTGAGAACACCAGCAGCCTCTTCGAAAATAGCACGGCGTTCCTCTGGCTTGGCATTGAAAATAGCCTCAACCCGACCTTGAGAAATAATGGAAAACGAATCACGTCCAAGACCAGTATCCATGAAAAGGTCATGAATATCACGCAGACGAACCTTACGACCGTCAATCAAGTAATCATTGTCACCATTTCGATAAATATGACGCTCCACACGAATAGATTCACCAGCATCAGCGATAAAGCCATCACTGTTATCAAGTGTAACTGCTACCTCGGCATAGTTGAGGGCCTTACGAACTTCTGTACCAGCAAAAATAACGTCAGGCATCTTGCCACCACGCAAACTCTTGGCAGAGGATTCTCCCAAAGCCCAACGCAAGCTCTCTGTAATATTTGATTTTCCTGATCCATTTGGACCTACAACGGCTGTTACTCCCTTGTCAAAGACGACCTGCGTCTTGTCCGCAAAGGATTTAAAGCCCTGCATTTCAATTGATTTCAAATACATGCTTAATTTCCTAGTTGTTCAAGGGCAGCCTTGGCAGCCGCCTGTTCAGCTAATTTCTTCGATTTTCCGAGACCTGTGCTAAGTTCCTTACCATCAACAGCTACCTGCATGGTAAATTCCTTAGCATGAGCAGGCCCAGATTCTTCAATAACGGTATAGGTAATATCAACCGTACCATTGACTTGAAGACGTTCCTGGAGTTCCGTCTTGTAATCCGTTACTCGGTCAAAGTTGCCTTCTTCGACTTTAGGAATCATCACTTTATTCAAGAATTTTTCAACAGCAGGCAATCCTTGGTCCAAATAAAGGGCACCGAGAAAGGCCTCCCAAAGGTCACCGAGAATAGTGGCACGTTCACGACCACCAGATTTTTCCTCACCCTTACCGAGACGAATAAACTGCTCAAAGCCACAAGCTTTCGTAAAGCCAGCCAGACTCTCTTCACGAACAATGGTACTACGCATCTTAGACATCTCCCCTTCTGGCTTGTTAGGGTAGCGATTGTAAAGGTAAACGGAAATGACTAATTGCAGAGCCGCGTCTCCTAAAAATTCCAAACGTTCATTATGTGAAATGTTTAGAAGGCGGTGCTCATTGGCATATGAGGTGTGGGTAAAAGCCGTTTCTAAGAGGTCTTTTTGGCTAAAAACAATACCAAAATCCTGCTCAAGTTTTTGTTCAAGTTGATTCATAGGACATCCTTTCTTTTTAAAGCATACTAACTATGATTATATCAAAAAAAAGCAGATTTTCACGATGGAAAACTGCTTTTAGAAGACATATCTACTGATTTTGTTTGCTTGGTCCCACTAAACTAAAAGAGCTGAGAACGATACTCAACTCCACTTTCTTAATAGTCTGGACGAACGACACCTGTAACCGTTTTACGTGTCGTTTCAATATCTTCTTCAAGGACAACCTTGATAATACGCTTAGTTTCTTCAGGAGTACATGCTACCAATGGTAAACGAAGTGGACCAACTTCGAAACCAAGATGGTTGAGAACCGCTTTGACAGGAGCAGGACTTGATACTGAGAAGAGAGCATTAACTTTCGGAATGAATTTGCGTTGAATGGCTGCAGCAGTCTTAATATCATTATTTTCAATAGCCTCGAGCATGGCATGCATTTCATCACCATTTGTATGAGAAGCTACTGAGATAACTCCATTAGCACCAAGGTTCATCGCATGGAAGGCATCTCCATCTTCACCGGTATAAACCAAGAAGTCTTTAGGTTTATGCTCAATAAGGTAGGCCATATTGGCAAGACTAGTACATTCTTTGACACCGATAATATTTGGATGTTCAGCTAAACGAAGCATGGTATCTGGAGCCATTTCGACAACAACACGACCAGGGATGTTGTAGATGATAATTGGCAATTCAGAAGCATCCGCAATCGCTTTGAAATGTTGGTACATTCCCTCTTGTGATGGCTTGTTGTAGTAAGGTACGATAGCCAAACCTGCTGCGAAACCACCAAATTTAGCAACTTCTTTAGCAAACTCAATGGAGTCACGTGTATCATTGGTCCCGACACCAGCAATTAGTGGTACACGACCATTGACAATTTTTTGAACCTCTGCAAAAAGTTCCAACTCTTCATCGTGAGTGAGTGTTGGACTTTCAGCCGTTGTTCCTGCCAAAAGAAGGGCTTCCGTATGGTGAGCCAAAAGGTGCTCAATCAAGCCTGGAAGAGCATCATAGTTGATAGAGCCATCTTCGTGGAAAGGCGTAATAAGTGCTGTGATCAGTCTAACATCTCTTAATTGATCAATTGACATAATATTCTCCTTCAACCGTTTTCTAATCCATTCCATTTTACCATAATTTTGACCAGACAGACAGCTAAGTTAACAATTTTCTGAAAACATGATGTGACATTGTTTCCAATTTATGGCAATTCACAAAAAACAGAGAGACTGAGCTCTCTGTTTGATTGGAATTGATTCAAAAATAGTATTTAAATACAACACCAAATCCTTACTAATTCCTGAATCATGGCGCAGTGGTTGATTGGAACTACTCATGTTTGCAACATTCGTACTTCCTAATCAACTGTGCGGGGGTAAAACTACGAAATCAAACTCTTCGAGTTACTGATTTCTGAATCATGGCGCAGTGGTTGATTGGAACTACTCATGTTTGCAACATTCGTACTTCCTAATCAACTGTGCGGGGGTAAAACTACGAAATCAAACTCTTCGAGTTACTGATTTCTG
>NZ_GL698449.1:935528-1025780 GCF_000187445.1 Streptococcus sp. C150
GGCGCAGTGGTTGATTGGAACTACTCATGTTTGCAACATTCGTACTTCCTAATCAACTGTGCGGGGGTAAAACTACGAAATCAAACTCTTCGAGTTACTGATTTCTGTTTTACTCCCTATTTCAATTCAAATTTCAATTCTGATGTTGGATGAACCAAACCACGTTCGTGAAGGGTTTCTGCGATTTGGACTGAGTTCCAAGCAGCACCTTTAAGGAGGTTATCTGAAACAACCCACATGTGGATACCTTTTTCAGCATCCAAATCTTTACGGATACGTCCAACAAAAGTATCACGTGAACCTACAGCGTTAACAGCTTGTGGGTAAACTTGGTTAGCAACGTCGTCTTCAAGAACAGCACCTGGGAAGGCTGCAATCGCAGCTTTCACTTCGTCAATTGGTGCCACTTCTTTTGTTTCAATATAGACTGACTCTGAGTGAGCTGACAAGACTGGAATACGCACACAGGTTGCTGATACAGCAATGCTGTCGTCTTCCATGATTTTCTTAGTTTCGTTTGTCATCTTCATTTCTTCGTAAGTATAGTCGTTTTCTGTGAAGACGTCAATTTGAGCCAAAGCGTTGAAGGCGATTGGGTAGTGTTTCTTATCGCCACCACATGGCAAGATGTTGGCTTTAACATCACGTGGATTAACGCCATCATTCAATACTTCTTTCAACTCACGTTGGGTTTCAATAATAGCTCCCATACCTGCACCTGAAACAGCTTGATAAGTTGACACGATGACACGGTCCAAGCCCCATTTTTGACGAACTGGTTCAAGGGCAACCATCATTTGAATGGTTGAACAGTTAGGGCAGGCGATAATACCGTTGTGGGCATCAAGCGCATGTGCATTGACTTCAGGCACAACCAATGGTACGTCTGGATTTTGACGGAAGTAAGATGTGTTATCAACAACTACTGCACCTGCTTTAACAGCGTAAGGTGCATATTTGGCAGAGGTTGACCCACCAGCTGAGAAGAGGGCAATATCAACGCCTTCAAACACGTCTTCAGTCGTTTCCTCAATAGTCACATCTTGACCTTTGAACTGCAAAACTTTTCCTGCAGAACGTGCAGACGCAAGGTAGCGAACCTTATCAATTGGAAGTGTTGATTCTTCCAACATTTTGATCATTTGAGCACCTACGGCACCTGTAGCACCGACAACAGCAACTGTGTATCCCATAGTTAAACCTCTTTCGGAATTTTCTATCAATTTAGTTTAGTGAATCTATTATACTACGTTTAAGTCCAGTTGAAAAGGGTAAAAAAGCCAAGAATAAAGAAAAATCCCCTACCAAACGGCAAGGGATAAGAGGCATCTTTCGATGAGAGTAGCAGGTTCACACAACTACTCAAGGTCCGCTCCTGCGTTACAATCTAATGTAGACCTCCTCAGCGCAAAAGGCTCCTAAGAGCCAATCGACTCATCGCATGTTTCTATTCTAGCATAATGGGCGACAGAGTCAAGCCATGAATTCCATTAAGGTATCGTATCTTAACCATCTGCCTTCTTTGCCATCATCATGACCATCTTTGTAGCCACGGAGGTAGGCTGTTTTCTCTGAAGTTGTTGTGAACTTACCAAGAAGAGTTGATTCCTTTGAATATGAATCATAATTATCGATGCCTTTTTCGGCATCCGCAAAGCCATCCTGGTAGCCCTTGGTATAAGCGTTATTATTGACTTTTGAATGATAGGAATTTCCATAGCGATGATAAGAGCGTCGACTCATATACATCCAGAACCAAGGATTACGGATGACATCTTGTCGGTAATAACGGTCACGGGTTTGATAGTCGTCATTATTGTCAAAAATACTTTTGGCCTGTTCATCCGAAAAATCATCATTTTGTTTGGAATACTTTTTGAGTGTCTCTTCATCACTTACTTTAGCACCCGATTGAAAGTTAGAGCGTTCAGTGTCATTTAGCTCAGGAGAAGACATCTGAGGCTTTGTGTAGCCTGAATTTGTATCCGATTTTGACTTGCTAGAACTATTACCAAAAGAAGACTGGCTTTCTGAATGGCTCTGACTGCTATTTGATTTAGAGCTAGTATCACTGTCCGTACCCGAACTATGCGAGCTACTAGAACTAGCGTAATTATCATGGTCACTACTTGACTTGTAGCTCTTACTGGCCCCACTATCAGACTTAAAACCTTTTCCTGAATCACTATCAGAATGATGTCCTTTGCTAGAACCAAAGCCTGATTTGGATCCGCTTCTGCTACCCCTGTTTGAAGAACGAGAGCCACCTCGTCTGCTACGTAGAGCGATGATGTTTTCAGAAGTTTCTTGAGCTTTAACTTCTTGTGCTGTTGTCAAAATTAGGCCTGACACCAAGGTCACACCTAAGAAAACCATTACTTTTTTCATTAAAAAATCCCCTTATTCATCTTATGGCCTTATTATACCACAGAAGAAAAGTCGGGGAAATCCGTAAAATTACATTAAAGGTCCTATCAGAGAAAAGAGATAGCCACCTAGACGATGGAACATAGGCATTTTAGATAAAGTTTCCAAAGTTACTTCCTCTGAGAGTGCCTGGGTTACTTCAAAATCTTGTTCAATCTTAAGCACTTCTAGATTTTTATAAAGATAAACCCCATTTTCAAAATTTTGATAGAGGCTACGGTAGTCTGTGTTAATGGTCCCAACCACAGCCTGTTTGGCATCCGAAACATAAATTTTAGCGTGAACAAAGCCTGGTGTATATCGGAAAATGCGAACGCCAGCATCTAACAAGGGTTTAAAGTAAGTCGTCGCAATATCAAAGGCATACTGCTTATCAGGAATCCCCGGCATAATGATACGTACATCTACACCTCGTCTAGCCGCAAAGGTCATGGCTCTGACGAGTTCGTCATCCAAAATCAGGTAAGGTGTCATAATATAAACGTAATCAGTGGATGTATTGAGAAGATGGAGGTAAACATTTTCTGCAACCTTGTGGTAGGTCAAAGGTGAATTGGCATAAGGGAGAACCAAACCCTGACTCTTGCTTTTTTGAGGTTTTTCTTGTAGATAGTGCTCCATATCTGTCTTGTCTTCTACTCCAGTCACCGTCCACATGGTCAAAAAGAGAACTTTTAGCGTTTGAACAGCTGAACCATCTAGGCGAAGGGCTGTGTCCTTCCAATGTCCAAAACGTTGACGTTTATTGACATATTCATCAGCAATATTAACGCCACCAGTATAAGCGACCTGACCATCAATCACTGTGATTTTTCGGTGGTCTCGGTAATTGTAATAGGTTGATAGGATGGGCTTGACTGGTGAGAAGGTCTGAGCTTTAATGCCAACCTTGTGCAGTCGCTTGATATAATCGTAGGACAAGGTGGTCATCTCATTCATCCCATCAAACATGACACGAACGTCCAGGCCTTCCTTAGCCTTTTCCTCCAAGATGGCTAAAATCTCTCCCCACATGACTCCTTCATCAATGATGAAATATTCCATAAAGATATAACGCTCTGCCTTTTTCAGATCCTCCAACAAGGCTGGAAGCATATCATCTCCAAGTGGGAAATAAGTCACTTCAGTATCTCTATAAATTGGAAAATGAGCAGGACTATGCTCCAGAAAATAAGCCAGTCTTTGCAGTTGCCTATCGCTATGAGAAAGATAGTCCTCAACCTCTAGCTCAGTAGCCAAATAGTCTGAAGCCTGAACTGTTGCTTCCACAAGACGCTTTTTCAAACGTCTAACACCAAAATCAGCGAGCGAAAAATAGAGCAAAGCTGTCCCAAAAATGGGAAAGAGGGCAATGATGATCAACCAAGAAAGTTTGGAACGGGAGTCCATGGAACGATTGAGCAAATAAAAAAGGGTAAAAACACTCAATAAGTGTTCCCATAAGATAATAGATGGGAAATGCTCTTGTAGGCTAATATATGAAAAGACAAGAAAGGCCAATTCCAGTAAGAAAAACAGGAAAATGGGTACCTTACGATTAAGTAGAATTTTAGCCCATTTAGACGGCTTCTGAGGCAATAGCCGGGCACTTATTTCTTGGGACATATAGGCTCCTTTAGAATGAAAAAATCGGCTTTGTATTCCGACCTCTTTCAGCAATTTATTAAGTCTTAGTGATATTCTAACATAGGTAAAAGGCATGAGCAATTAACCTGTATTATTGATAGCTAATAGCTCATTTTTCTATTTTTCTAACAGGACCATTTAAGGTCTTTTGCATCCAGACAATATCATGCCATTGCTCAAACTTGTAGCCCACTTTTGGAAAATGAGCAACTTGGACATAACCACGTTTTTCATGCATGGCGATACTAGCCTCATTTGGAACAGCTATACAGGCTAAGAAACGCAGAAAACCACGCTTTTTCAACTCTTTTTCAAGGGCATCGTAAAGTTGGCTTCCCAAACCTCGACCACGGGCATCTTCGTGCAAATAGATGGACAATTCAGTTGTCCAATTATAAGCTGTCCGGGCATAGTAGGTTGAAGCATAGGCATATCCCAGAACTTGCCCATTCTCTTCAGCGACCAGATAAGGATAATTTTCAAGGGTTTTATTGATACGATTCTCAAATTCTTGAACACTGGGAACCTCATATTCAAAGGTAATCGCTGTCTTTTCAACATAGGGGGCATAGATAGACTGAATTGCCTTCGCATCTGACAGCTTGACTGGACGAATGGTTAACATCATTTTCTCCTCTGACTTGATTATCTTTATTGTAACCTATCAAAAAAGAGGGTTCAACCCTCTTTTAACAAGCTATGTCACTACATCAATGGTGCGACTAATTTTGCCAGTAAGCCCAAGGCCTTTTGATAGAAAGGAAGATTTTCGACATCAGCGACAGTCACTTGGTGACACTTGGCTTTTGTTGCTTGGAAATCTTCTTCAATCGCTAGAACTGAATCAGTCCTATAGAGATAGGTCGCACACTCAAAGTGGTGATAAAGGCTACGATAATCCAAATTAATGGTTCCAACGGTTGCCCTACTATTGTCACTGACAAAGACCTTAGCATGAACAAATCCTGGGGTGTACTCATAAATTTTAACACCAGATTCCAAAAGTGTTGGGTAGTAGGTCTTAGCCAAGTAGTAGACTGTCCTTTTATCAGGAATGCCTGGCATGATGATGCTGACATCTACGCCCCGCTCTGCCGCAAACTTCAAAGCATGGAGTAATTCACCATCCAAAATGAGATAAGGTGTCATGATATGAACAAAATCACGCGCATGGTTAAGAATGTCGATATAGACATTCTCACCAACCTTATCCTTGTCCAATGGAATATCTCCATAAGGAACAACAAAGCCAGGGGTATCAAAGGCCTCATGTTCAACCATATAGGGCGTCACATCTAACCTTTCGTTAGAATAGGTCCACATCTGCAGAAAGATGACTAAGAAAGTATCAACTGCCGGACCCTCCACCATGAGTGCAGTGTCTTTCCAATGACCAAAACGCTCAATCTTATTGATGTATTCGTCAGCAAGATTAACGCCACCTGTGAAGGCGACCTTACCATCAATCAGCAAGATTTTCCTGTGGTCACGGTAATTGTAATAGGTTGACAGAAAAGGGGTAACCGACGCAAAAACACGAGATTGAATCCCAATTTTTTCCAATCGTTTCTTATAGTCGAAACTCAAGGTTGAAAATTCAATCATGCCGTCATACATGACACGCACTTCCACCCCTTCTTGAACCTTTTGTTTCAAGATGGCTAGGATTTCGCCCCACATATCACCCTCGTCAATGATGAAATATTCCAAGAAAATATACTTCTCAGCCTTTAAGAGCTGCTTTTTCATTTCCTCGAACTTGGCTTCACCACTTGGAAAATAGGTGGTCTTCGTGTGACGATAGACCGGAAAATGCCCATTCACATTTTCAAGATATTGAACCAGATTATAGTTGCTGGTGTGACGCTGTTTAAGCTCTTCAAGAGCCTGCTCATCCTGTTTTAAAATACCAGAACTACGGTCAATATTGCTCTGAATGGCCCCCTTCATCCCTCTATAGCCCAAATCAAGTTTCGTATAGGCCAAAAGGAGGGTTCCGATAATAGGAAAAGGCAAGACTATCAGGAGCCATGTATTAACAGCCGTCGACTCCATATCACTTTGAAAGAGATAGATAATGGCTAGGATACGAAGGACCACCTCTGTTACCTGAAGATGGACCCTGTATTGGTGCAACCACAAGTAAGACATGGTCACAACAACAAGCTGTAGCAAGATGATTAAGAGGATAATCGTGGCACGACTAAAGATACCACGAAGAAGGCCTCGGCGTCCTTTATCTAGAAGACGTTCAATTTTAGCTTCGTTCTTGATAGCATGACTCCTTTCTTTTTTAATTATTCTTATTATAACAAAAAATGAGCTTAATTCATTAAGTTTCTTTAATTGTTATCATCATTCAATTTGTCTAACAGAGCCTGTGCTACTTTTTCTGGA
This sequence comes from Streptococcus sp. C150, assembly GCF_000187445.1. Lineage (NCBI taxonomy): Bacteria > Bacillati > Bacillota > Bacilli > Lactobacillales > Streptococcaceae > Streptococcus > Streptococcus sp. C150. The sequence continues at coordinate 941,979 of NZ_GL698449.1, forward strand.
ATGCCAAGGGCATGGATATCCTCGACAGTAGCTTTTTGGATAGCTGTCATAGACTTGAAGTGTTTGAGAAGTTTTTGTTTACGTTTAGGCCCAAGACCCTCCACCCCATCGAGTTTAGAGCTAAAGCTATTCTTACTACGAACTTGGCGGTGGAAGGTGATGGCAAATCGGTGGACTTCATCCTGAATGCGGTGAAGGAGGAAAAATTCCTCGGATTGACGTGGCAAATCAATAACCTGCAAGGGATCCCCAAAGAGCAATTCGTTGGTTTGGTGCTTGTCATTTTTCTGAAGACCCGCAACTGGAATAGAGAGATTGAGTTCCTTGCGAAGCACATCCTTGGCGACATTGACCTGACCTTGACCACCATCCATGATAATGAGGTCTGGTGGCGTTAAACCGTCACGTTTGACACGACTATAGCGACGACGAATAACCTCACGCATACTAGCATAATCATCAGGCCCTTGAACCGTCTTAATCTTGTATTTGCGATACTCTTTTTTATTGGGTTTGCCATTTTCAAAGACAACCATGGCAGATACTGGGCTTGTTCCCATGATGTTAGAGTTATCAAAGGACTCGATACGGACCGGTGTCGGAATGCCCATGAGTTTGCCTAGATTTTCAACGGCTCCTTGAGTCTTAGCCAAGTCTTTTTCGAGGAGATCAAATTTTTGAGTCAGACTGACACGAGCATTTTTAGTCGCCAGATTAACCAACTGCTTCTTTTCTCCACGTTGAGGCTTGAAGACCTTAACTCCATCTCCAACCAGAGCTTCGACAGACTCCTGATCAATGTCCCCTGGAATGAAAATCTCCTTAGGCTTGAGATGACGACTATCCAGATAAAACTGCCCCATATAGGTCAGAAAATCCTCTTCGGCTTCATTATAATAGGGGAACATATTGACATCACGCTGAATGAGTTTTCCCTGACGGACAAAGAAAACCTGAACACACATCCACCCCTTGTCCACGTAGTAACCGAAGATATCACGATCCTGCATATCCTGACGAATAACCCTTTGCTTGGTCCTAAGCGTCGATACTGCCTCAATCAGGTCCCGATACTCCGCTGCCCGTTCAAACTCCATCTGGTCAGACATGTCCTTCATCTTGACCTTGAGCTGATTAACGATTTTGTTGTCGTGCCCATTTAGGAAATTCTTGACATCCTCAACCAAACCTTGCCAATAGTCCCTGGTAGTATGACAGATGGTGTGGGCATTACATTGTCCAATATGGTAATAGAAACAGACCTTATTGGCAGGATTTTTACATTTCTTAAAGGGGAAAATACGGTCCAAAAGTTTCTTGATTTCATTGGCAGCACCAGCATCTGGGTAGGGACCAAAGTAGAGACCTCCATCTTTCTTAACCTGACGGGTGATCAAAAGCCTTGGATAGAGCTCCTTGGTAATCTTGATAAATGGGTAAGATTTGTCATCCTTGAGGCGAATGTTAAATTTGGGCATATTCTCTTGGATGAGGTTAATTTCCAAAAGCAGGGCTTCAATATTAGACTCAGTTACGATAAATTCAAAGTCTGCAATCTCAGATACCAATAGCTCCGTCTTGGTATCATGGCTTCCTCGAAAATAACTACGGACACGATTTTTTAGATTTTTAGCCTTACCGACATAGATAATATTGCCGAATTTGTCCTTGTGGAGATAGCAACCTGGGTTGTCAGGAAGCAATTCCAACTTATGTTTAATCAGATCATTCATGCTCTCATTGTAGCAAAAAAAGAGCTGAAAAGCTCTCTAAAATTAAAGACAAATTTCTCTTTTGAGACTTTCCTAAGGTGATAACGGACGTCAGCGAACTCCTTCGAAGTTCCATGACTAAGTTTCGAGTCTAAGGTCTTCAAACTTCCAAACGCCTGAAAAAATTGTCATAGGCGTTTATATCACGGCGGAAAGTCTCGGTTTACAATCACTTCGTTCGCAAAAATTTATTATTCAAAGTCATTTGCAAACTAACTTTGTATATTACACAATCAAAAATGGTCTAACTACATTTTATGAAGATTTTTGAATCCATTAATCCCATAAATAGCAATAATATTGAAACAAAATTAATTGCTCAAAATGTTCAAAATGCCTTGGTAGTTTTTGACTTGATAGGTTGGAACAGCGGGTGTTTCATTTGCCAAACCTTTGGGATTAAACCAAATGCTATCAATTCCGGCATTATTAGCACCTTGAATATCAGCTGTCAAACTATCTCCAATCATAAGGGCTGCCTTTGGGTCAAAATTAGGGATATGGGCAGCTATTTTATCAAAAAAGTCTTTTGACGGTTTGTGTTCACCGACTTCGTCTGAGATGAAAACTGCATCAAAGAATGGTAATAGGCTTGAAGCCTGCAAACGACCACGTTGAATATAAGAAACACCATTGGTTGCGGCATAAATCTTGTAGCCACGTGACTTAACTTCAGCTATAAAGGCATGAGCCTGAGGCAACTCCTGCCCCTGTTGACTCAGAAACTCTTGATAACGCTCAGCCAAATAAGCACCATCAACTTCCCGACCAAAATGCTCAAAGAGACGTGAAAAACGGGTACGAAGCAATTCAGCTTTTGTAATCAAGCCATGATTCAAATCTTCCCACATGGCACGATTCATCGGAATATAGTAATCCTTGTAAGTCTTAATATCTTTTGGAGCTACTCCAGCCTCCTCAAGAAAAGAGGTTAAAGCAGTATCTTCAGCACCATTAAAATCAAGGAGGGTATGATCAAGGTCGAAAAATAGAAATTTGTATGGCAAGAGTAATATCCTTTCAGAATTCATTCTGACTTGATTATACCACAATCCCACAATCGTTGATATTCAGCTGACCAACCATTGAGACAACAAGGTGAATACCCGCCTACCACCACATTATCGATGAAAATATTGACATCAGAGGTGACTTTTTATAAAATGGTTAACAAAAAATATATAAGAGGTTAACATAAATGAACAAAACTTATTCCATAACCTTGATTGCACTAGGTGCTGCCTTAATCGTAGCTCTATCGCCATTTCAGATTGCTTTAGGACCTATTCCTATCACACTTCAAACATTGGTAATAGGCTTAATTGCTACATTGTATCGCCCTAAAGAAGCAACCCTTTCCGTTTTACTTTACCTTTTATTAGGAGCAATTGGTCTACCAGTTTTCTCTGGTGGCAATGGTGGTCTTCACGCCTTTATTGGACCAACTGGTGGATTTTTACTTTTCTTCCCACTAAGAGCATTAGTCACATCACTTATTGCAAATCGTAAGAAAAGCCTAATACAAATTTTCATCGCAAACTTTTTAGGTGAAGTGGTCCTTTTCATCGGAGGTGCCATTGGCTTTATAATTTTCACTCACTCTCCTATCCCAACTACTCTAAAATTGGTAGTCCTACCATTTGTACTACCAGACCTCATCAAAATTACCCTAACAACACTATTTAGTCTCTTGTTACTAAAAGCACTTCAATCTCAGTCTTACTTTAAAATTGAAAAATAGCTAAAAATACCACTCAGTCTGAAGGTATTTCGTAAAGAAATGATTCAGATTGGGTGGGTTTAATTTTAGGCATTATTACTTTATTTACGATAGAACCTGTACTACTCTATATTTTTGAATTGCTCTAGACTCAGGATAAACAAGTCTGCTTCTGTGACGATGTCTTTATATCTCTAAAAAAGTGCTTTCTAACAAACTTTCTATTCATAACCTAGTCATTCTGGCTCTTGAAAATATCAGAATTTTCTGTTATAATGAAGACCTAATAAAAATAGTAAAGACATTTGGGGTGCTTTAGGCTGAGATGATACCCATTGAACCTGCTACAGTTAATACTGGCGAAGGGAAATGTGAAAAGGTTTTTTTCGTGTGTCGAAAAGAACTGTCTAATCTTATAAGCAAAACTCTAATTCTTGATTGTAATTGGAGTTTTTTAATTTTTACCAGATAGACTAGATGTAGAGTTTTGTGGTAAGTCTTTCTTAAATGCCCAACTGTCTTAAAAAGGAGTTTTTATGTTTAAAAAATGGCGTTTAAAAGATGTTATCTTACTTGCTTTCTTGTCTATCTTTTTTGGTGGTGTTTTTATAGGTTCAGGATATCTATTTGATGTTCTCACTATCATTTTGACACCTTTAGGATTGCAGGCTTTTGCCAACGAAATATTATTTGGTCTTTGGTGTATGGCTGCACCTATTACTGCTATTTTCATCCCACGAATCGGTAGTGCAACTATTGGAGAAGTTTTAGCTGCCCTTGCTGAAGTCCTTTATGGTAGTCAATTCGGTTTAGGAGCTCTATTATCCGGTTTGGTTCAAGGCTTAGGAAGTGAATTCGGCTTTCTTATCACCAAGAATCGTTATGAAAGTTGGCTTTCACTGACCGCTAATAGTATTGGAATTACACTCTTTAGCTTTGTCTATGAATACATTAAGTTAGGTTACTATGCCTTTTCTCTTCCCTTCGTATTATCCTTGCTTTTGGTACGATTTGCATCAGTATTTTTCTTCTGTGCGATTCTAGTTCGTACTACGGTCAAACTTTACCATCGGTTTTCCTCTAGGAGTAAAGCATAGATGGGAGTAGAATTAAAGGGGATTGTCTATCCCTCTTTCACAAAGCCGATTGACTTTACATTTCAGTCCCAAGCTTTTACTTTGTTGGTTGGGAAAAGTGGTTCGGGTAAATCAACCCTTTTTCAAATTATTGCCCAACTCAGTCCAGTGCCATATAGTGGTCAGATTCTTATCGATGGAATTGATATGAGACAACTTTCTGTAGCAGAACGTGTCCAATTAGTCGGTATCCTATTTCAAAACCCCCATCATCAATTTACCATGGAGACCTTGTTTGAGGAATTGGTCTTTTCCTTAGAAAATATTGCTTATCCAATTCAAGAGATTGATTCTAAAATAGAGGAAGTTGTGGAAAAATGTAGCAGCCAAAAAATTCTCCACCGTCCGATTCACCAATTGTCAGGGGGAGAAAAACAGAAAGCGGCCCTAGCAGTACTCTTTGCCATGAATCCTAGTGTCTATCTTTTAGACGAACCCTTTGCATCTATTGATCGTAAAAGTCGGCTTGAGATACTTGGGATTTTGAAGGAACTGGTTGAAGCAGGTAAAACGATTATTCTCTGTGATCATGATTTATCCGACTATGAAGCCTATATCGACCATATGGTTGAACTAAGAGACGACGAAATCAAAAAAATATTCAAAATCCCTTCCTCTGAAACTAGAGAAGTTTTTTCAAAGAAAGTCGGCTATAGTCAGGATCTTTTTCATATGGATCAAATGACCTGTAGCCTAAATAATTCTCCTCTCTTTTCCATTGCTGATTTTACATTCTATGAAGGGATTTCCTGTATCCTAGGGGATAATGGTGTTGGGAAATCAACCCTCTTTCGTTCCATTCTCCAATTTCAGAAGTATAAAGGGAAGATTCGTTGGAAGAATAGGCTATTAAAAAAGAAAAAAAGTCTATATGATGAGATAACGTATGTGGCACAAGAGGCGGATAAGCAGTTTATCAGAGCCAGTCTCAAAAAAGAGCTCCAGTTAGATGACCTAGATAGTGAGAACGATAAAAGAGTCAAGGAAATACTGCAATTGTTTGATTTGGAGAATTCCTTAGATAAGAGTCCCTATCAGTTAAGTGGGGGACAGCAAAAGATGGTTCAATTATTGACAATAATGACAAGTCAAGCTACTGTTGTCTTATTAGATGAACCGTTTGCAGGTTTGGACGATAGGGCTTGTGATTATGTTTGTAGGTGGATAAGGGAGGATAGTCAAAAAGGACGTAGCTTTTTAATTATTTCCCATCGTTTAGATCCGCTTGAGTCACTAGTTGATTACTGGATTGAAATGACATCTACAGGGTTAAAACATCTTAAAGAAGTTTCTATCACAAGGCCACTAAGATCTCTTGGTATAGAAGATAAAACGGAGGTGAGATAGAATGGTTAAAGTCCCCACTCAAACTCCGGTAACAATCCTCTTTTTACTACTTTTATCCTTGGAAACCTCCTTTGTTCCATCGGTTCCTCTCAATCTATCGGTTGCCTTCTTTTGCATCGTCTATATGTGCTTTTATCGCAAGTTTCATATGATGATTTGGATGGTTTTCTTGGCTATCCTACCAGGCTTTGCCAATTACTGGGCAGTTCATTTACATGGAGATGTTTCCCAAGCAGTTTTACTTGGAACCAGGGGTTTTGTGACAGTTTGTATAGGGATTGTATTTATCACAAGCATCTCACTAAAAGAATTACTCTTGTATTTGGCACAAATGGGATTGTCACGGTCTTGGGCCTATGCCTTGTTAGTGGTTTTCAATGCTTTTCCGCTGATTCAGAAAGAAATTAAATCCATAAAGGAGGCCTGTTTGTTACGAGGGCAAAAATTGCATTTTTGGTCCCCTTTGATTTATAGCAAGGTCTTGATTAGCGTCTTTAGATGGCGACATCTATACTTAAGAGCCTTATCAGCACATGGCTATGATGAAGATGCCATGATAGAAAAGTCCTATCGGAACTTCTATATTCCCAGACAGACAAAAATCATCTACCTACTTATCTATTTAACCCTTCAAATCAGTCTGTTTTTATAAAGGAGTTATTATGGAATTTACAGATATTGCTATGGAATTTTCTAGGGAGGCCTGGCTGGCTTCCTTTCAGCACCCTTTTATTTTAGAGTTACAAAAGGGAAATTTAGACCCATCCATTTTTCGCTATTACTTGATTCAGGATGCCTACTACTTAAATGCCTTTTCAAAAGCCTATGATCACTTAGCTAAAAAAACTTCAAAACAAGAAATGAGGAGACTTTTGAAACAAAATGCTCAGAGTTTAGTCGAAGGTGAGTTATTTATCCGTCAACAGTTTTTCAAGGAGTTGGGGATCAATGACAAGGAAATGGCAGAGCAGCCGATTGCTCCAACCTGCTACCATTATATTTCGCATATTTATCGTCAATTTGAGGAAGAGAACGTAGCCATTGCTTTTGCGAGCTTGCTCCCGTGCCCGTGGTTGTACCATGACATAGGTAAGGCACTTAATCTTAATCCTTCACCCGAAGCCCTTTACCAGAAGTGGATTGAAACTTATATTACAGATGAACTCGAACAGCAAATAAAAGAAGAGACTGAACTAGTCAATCAACTCTACAGGGAAAGTGATGAGCTAGATAAGAAAAAAATGCTCGAAGCCTTCCGAATTAGTGTTCATATGGAAGCACAGTTTTGGGAAATGGCCTACCAGCATCAAACATGGAAAAGCACCTTACAGGCTTTAGAAAAAGGAGAATAATGAAAAATGAAGACCAACCAATTACAAATTCATAAATTAACCGTTTTATCCATGATGATTGCACTTGATGTGGTCCTAACACCCATCTTCCGCATCGAAGGAATGGCACCTATGTCTAGTGTTGTGAATATTTTAGCAGGGACCATAATGGGACCAGTCTATGCTTTAGTCATGGCAACTGTGACAGCCTTTATCCGTATGACAACACAAGGAATTCCTCCCTTGGCCCTAACAGGAGCTACCTTTGGAGCTCTACTAGCAGGACTCTTTTACAAATATGGTAGAAAATTCTACTTTTCTGCCTTAGGAGAAATCATCGGTACAGGAATCATCGGCTCTATTGTTTCTTATCCTGTTATGGTATTGTTCACAGGGTCAGCTGCAAAACTCAGCTGGTTTATCTACACACCACGATTTATCGGAGCCACCTTGATCGGGACAGCCATAGCTTTTGTATCATTTCGATTTTTAATTACCCAGAAATTCTTTAAAAAGGTGCAAAGCTATTTCTTTGAAGAAAGGATTGACTGATGCATACCTTTCAAAATCCCTTCCCTCTATCTGAAAGTCATTTAATCCATTGTATCACTAATGAAATTTCCTGTGAGATGGTCGCTAATGCAATTTTGGCTCTGGGATCTAAGCCAGTAATGGCAGATGACTCCAGAGAGGTCCTTGATTTTACCAAGCAAAGTGCAGCTATCTTATTGAATTTAGGGCATTTGTCAGCTGACAAGGAGCGAGCGATTCTTAAGGTAGCATCCTTTGCATCCAAATCCTCGCTACCTATGGTTTTAGATGTGGTTGGCGTCTCTGCCTCTCCTATCCGCAAAACCTTAGCAATGGATATTTTGAAATATTCTCCAACCATTATTAAGGGAAATATGTCTGAAATTCGAAGTCTAGTGGGTTTGAAGCACCATGGAGTTGGAGTGGATGCCAGCCAGAAAGATCAAGAAACAGCAGATTTAGTGGGGGTCCTAAAAGACTGGTGTCAAGGCTATCCAACAAGTACATTCTTAGTTACTGGTCCTAAAGATCTCATTGTTTCAGCTAGTCAAGTTGCAATTTTGACCAATGGTTGTCTAGAACTGGACTGGATCACAGGGACAGGGGATCTTGTTGGCGCTCTAGCTACTGTCTTCCTAAGTTATGGGACCACAGCCTTCGAAGCATCTTGTCTCGCAGTGTCTTATCTGAATATAGCTGCAGAGAAAATTATAGACCAAGAAATGGGGCTAGAAGACTTTCGTTTTCAAACTCTTAATCAATTGTCCCTCTTAAAAAAGGATGCCAACTGGTTAGATGCAATCAAAGGAGACTATTATGCTTAAAGAAACACTTAGATTGTATCTGGTTACGAATCGCTACCAAGATTCACTTGAAACCTTCCTTAAAAAGGTTGAGCAAGCTTGTCAGTCAGGGGTTACCATGGTCCAGCTACGAGAAAAAAATCTCACAACCAATCAGTATTATGAACTTGCAAAAATAGTGAAACAAACTACCGATACCTACCAAGTTCCCTTGATTATCGATGATCGTTTGGATGTGTGCCTAGCTGTCGATGCTGCAGGACTGCATATCGGAGATGACGAACTCCCAGTTTCTGTAGCCAGACAAGTATTGGGTACAGAAAAAATACTAGGTGTAACTGCAAAAACAGTGAAAAGAGCACTCGAAGCAGAAGAATCTGGAGCAGATTACTTAGGAACAGGAGCAATTTTCCCCACAACAACCAAGGAAAACGCCCCAATTACCCTCATTTCTACCTTAAAGGACATCTGCCAAACAGTTAATATTCCAGTAGTAGCGATTGGAGGTTTAACTTGTGAAAATATCCATCAACTTTCTGGAACAGATATTGCTGGTATCGCAGTAGTTCGTGATTTGATGCAGGCTAGAGATATTGAAAAGAGAACCCAAGAATTTTTAATAAAATTAGATCAAATTATCCCCTAAGTAAGAGAGGCTGGGACAAAAGTCCTAGCCTCTCAATTGTTTTTGGATTGTCAAGCAAGACGCAGTGGTTGAGTGGGCTCTACTACGCTGATTTCATCAGCTTTTACAGCCCTACTCAACTGTGCGGAGGTGGGACGACGAAATCGAATTCTAACGAATTACCGATTTCTGTCCCACTCTCTTTTTTAATCTTTATAAGTTGTATGGTTAACAGGACCTGAACCATGCCCGAGTTCAGGGGCATCTTGGATAGCTCTTGTGATAAAAGCCTTGGCCTTATCTACTGCTTGATAAAGGCTTTTCCCTTTTGCGAGTTCAGCAGTGATAACTGCAGCAAAGGTGCAACCAGTACCATGGGTATGGCAAGTTTGAATTCGTGGACTTTCCCAGACAAATTCTTCATCCTTTGTGAAGAGGAAATCTTTGGCACCACCTTCGAGGTGTCCTCCTTTGATAACAACTGATTGAGGCCCAAATTCTTTTAGGATCAAATGCCCAGCCTTTTGCATATCTTCTTGGTTTTTGATAGAAAAGCCGACAATTTCTTCTGCTTCAGGAAGATTGGGTGTAATAATCGTTGCAAGAGGCAGCAAATTTGTTTTGAGATAGTCTCTTGCACTTGTATCAATTAAAGCGTCTCCACTAGTAGCTACCATCACATGATCAAGCACATAGGGACAATCAAGTTGCTTTAAGTAGGGTTGGATCATCTCCATGATTTTCGTAGTCGCAAGCATACCAGTTTTTACAGCTTGAGGGGAAATATCTGAAAAAACACTTTCCAATTGAGCTTTCAGCATTTGAGGAGAAACATGCTCTATTAATTGAACCCCCCTGGTATTTTGAGCAACTACGCTAGTAATTACAGCCATTCCATAAACATCTCTAGCTTGGAAAGATTTTAAATCAGCCATAATTCCGGCTCCTCCACTTGGATCGGTACCGGCAATGGTTAAAGCAACGGGTAAACTAGTCATTTTGCACCTCCCAATATACATTTTACGGCTAAGAAAGATTACAAATTAAAAATTTTGATTAAAGACTTTCTATATTCGACTAAAATAGTCTAACAGAGATAGTTCTCTGCTTTCTAATCCTCAGCTATATTCCTTTCCCTTTTATTATAGCATATTTTATAGGTATGCTTAATAGTGTTTGAGACCTGACTTCGGTAATGACGGAAGTGGGATAATTTCAGTTATGTAGCATGATTAATTTTCACCTATTTTCTTAAGATTTCTGTATTACTCCACCCAAAAAAGACGACCACATGGCCGCCCTCTCAGCTTTATGAAAATAAGTATGCTTACTTAACAGTTTTTCATTATACAGAACAAACCTTAAAGAAAGCTTAAAATACGCTTTTTATTTCCATTGAAGAGTATTTTAGTGAATGAACTAATCTTGCCAATTCGTGGTATACTGAGAATACAAGATTTATCAAACGAGGCGTACTATGAAAAATTTAAAATTTCAATCGGTTTTTGACATTATTGGTCCTGTCATGGTAGGTCCATCCTCTAGCCATACTGCTGGAGCGGTTAGAATTGGAAAAATTGTTTCAGCCATTTTTGGTGAGACTCCAACAGAAGTTGAATTTCAACTCTTTAATTCTTTTGCTAAAACCTATCGGGGGCATGGGACAGATGTGGCCCTTGTAGCTGGTATTTTGGGTATGGATACGGATGACCCTAACATTCCACACGCCTTAGACATTGCCTACGAGAAGGGCATTAAGATTTATTGGAAAATCAATAAACACAGTAATGCGCCACATCCCAACACCACTCGTATTACTCTAAAAAATGCTAGAAAAACTATTACGGCTACAGGTGTTTCCATAGGTGGAGGTAATATCCAAGTGACTGAGCTCAATGGTTTTGCGGTCAATCTGAAGATGAATACTCCTACACTCATCATTGTTCACCAAGATGTTCCAGGAATGATTGCCCTTGTGACTGATATTCTGTCTCGCTACGGTATCAATATCGCTCAGATGACTGTTACTCGGGAAAATGCAGGCGAAAAAGCCATCATGATTATCGAAATTGACTCGCACCAGTGTGATGAGGCTGTCACTGAGATTGCAAAAATTCCTCATTTACACAATGTTAACTTTTTCAGTTAAGAGGAGGCTTCCATGTTTTATACTATTGAAGAATTAGTTCAACAAGCTGACCATGATTACCAAGGTAATATCGCTGAACTCATGATTGCCACTGAAATCGAACTATCTGGACGTGACCGTTCTGAAATCTTGGCGCTCATGACCCGAAACCTTGAAGTGATGAAGCAATCTGTTCAGGATGGCCTATCTCCAGAAAAATCACCGACAGGCTTAACCGGTGGTGATGCTGCCAAATTAAACGCCTACATCAAAAAAGGAAAGACCTTGGCTGATTCAGCAGTTCTTGGAGCTGCCCGCAATGCCATGGCAGTCAACGAATCTAATGCCAAGATGGGCTTGGTGTGTGCGACACCAACGGCTGGTTCAGCAGGTTGTTTGCCAGCTGTACTCACAGTTGCTATCGAAAAACTAGGCTTGAGCGAGTCGCAGCAACTGGATTTTCTCTTCACGGCTGGAGCATTTGGGCTCGTTATCGCTAATAATGCCTCTATTTCTGGTGCAGAAGGGGGCTGCCAAGCCGAAGTTGGCTCTGCCTCTGCTATGGCCGCGGCGGCTATTACAATGGCTGCTGGTGGCACACCATTCCAAGCCAGTCAGGCTATCTGTTTTGTGCTAAAAAATATGTTGGGACTTATTTGTGACCCTGTAGCTGGCTTGGTAGAGGTACCTTGTGTTAAACGTAATGCCATGGGTGCAAGCTTTGCCCTAGTCGCTGCAGATATGGCTCTAGCAGGTATCACATCAGCTATTCCTGTCGATCAAGTCGTTAATGCTATGTATCAGGTCGGATCAGCCATGCCAACTGCCTTTCGTGAAACGGCTGAAGGTGGCTTAGCCGCAACTCCAAAAGGTAAGGCACTGGCAAAAGAAATCTTTGGGTAATTATTACCATAACCCCAAAAGCTTAGAAGCGTTCTCAAAGAATAACTTCTAAGCTTTTTCTTGTGAGATTGTACTTCCAAAATACGGACAATTCATCTGAACGGTTTGATACCATTAGTCAAAACTTAATCCAAGCCTGTCAGTAGGCTATTTCCAATAATACCAATGGTTACGATGGTAATCCCTAAGAATCCCAAAAGGCTAGGTAGAATATCTCCGAGAAATTTGAGAATAACGTAGAGAAGGCAACCAATCTCTATAATACAGCCACCGTACTAGCCGAAGCCTTCGGTGACCAAGTTTTCATCAAAAATCTTAAGATGGAAATGGAAAAAGATTTAAACATATAATAGAAAATATATCAGCAACATCTTAAATATTATTCATTCTAAATGTAATAACTACCAAAGAAGCATCTGAAGTTAAACTCAGATGCCTCTTTTATTATTTCAATTTTTTACTTTCAGCTGATATTATGCTTCTTCAAATACTTCTTCCCATACCATTCTTCTACTGACTTTCCTTCCCAGTCACGGTATTCTTCAGGATATTTCCATTTGTAGTAGGCATGGAGGTAGCATGGACATTCCATAAAAATCAGAAAAGCCATCATTATCAGATTGAAAATAATCCACATCCCTAAAAGTCCTACCCCCTCTACCAAGGTTGAAAAGGTTATAGGTAAACGTTTTAACAGAATATTCAAAATCACTGCAAAACCTAGAAGCCCTGCTCCAAAAGTCAGCAATTTTTTGAAAAGTCGATTGGGTAGGATAGGTACTGGATTGACACCATACATCAAGTTCTTGAGGCTACTGATTTCAAGCCTTAACATCAGTAATCCTGATAGTACAAGCAAAACAAAGATAAGAACCAGGAACCAATTTGTTAAGGTCGGCAGTGATACATCAATCGCTAGTAAATTAAATTCAAGCACTAACCAAATGAGGTATGTTAGAACATGGAAATGAGAACGATAAGGCAGTAAATAGGCTCGTTTAATACATTTGCCAATCAGTATGATAGAAATCCAGATTAAGAAAGAAACCACATAAACATCAGCTGTCAATAGAGGATATTTAGAAATAGGTAAGGTTAAATCTTTAGGATCCGAGTCATGAAAGGATAGTGAGGCAACTAGAATCATGAAATTGATAAAGATAGGGCCAACCAAAGTCAGCAAAAAACTATGAAAATGAAGTTTCATTGTAGGTTTTCCCTGCTTATAGTAGGCTTCCAACCTAGAGAAGACATCCTTGTTTTGATACTGAACAAGCCCGTCATCTTCGAGGTTGAGACTCTCTTCAAAACTTGCCTTAAAAATTGATTTTTTCATTTTTACCTTATCAATAATTCCTTGTGTTTTTTTTGTCACTTCCAATTAATCTCTATTTCGATTGGTTAAATCATAAAGAGCGAGACAGACCTTTTTAGTTTTCTCAGCTAGTGTAGAGTCTGTGTTTAACTGAGCCTCTAGCTATTCTCTGGACAAATCAGGATCTATCAGCACGATTGAACGAATGAGATAACTCTCAAAAAGTTCTTATATTTCTGCTTTAATTCCGTCTGACTGATTGCTTCTCTAGCATCCTTTATGACAGCATCAAAATCTCCTGATTTAGACTTTACGAGTGCCTTGCTCTACCAACTGAGCTAAATTGGCTAACACTTTTATAGTATGGCACTCTCAATTTTTTGTCAGGAAGTTTTAAACGATTTTCTTTATCAAAATCTGACAAGGATTTTGGGGATCCCATAGTTGAGGAAAAATCTCTAATTTTTTAAAACCAAGACTGCGATAAAAGACATTCGTTCGGTCATAATCCTTATTAGAACCTTCTGCCACTGTTTTTACCTGCAGATAGTCTACTTGTTTGCCTGCTTCACTTTCTAAAGTCGCAAGCAATTGACTCCCAATTCCTCTACCTTGATAAGCTTTTTTTACTCCGAGACAATCAATCTCTGCACACTCTTCACTAGAATAGGACAAGCTTACAAATCCAGTCAACTCACTCTCCTGATAGGCTACCCAAACTTGCAAATCTTTGGCTCCTTCGATGTAGGCTTGCGTGCTTTCTGGTATCCCAAACCATTCTGGCAAATCCTTTAAAACTTCAGCGACAACCGCCATTTTTTTATCTTCATCTTTGACTTCTTCAATTGTAAACATTATAGGTTCCTTTCTTGATTTTAGTCTTACTTTTTCTCTTACGAACCAGCACTTTCGTAGGCATCCAATCCCCTATCCCAGAGTTTGAGAGAAATGAAAAAGAAGGCAAGGAGAATCAGAATCAAACCACCGATGTTAAAGAGCTCATCCTTGCCCTGCAAGAAATAACTAGCAGGATAGTAAGCCGTAAAAGCAAATGGCACGATAAACTGATCAATCGGCAGTTTAATGGTGGTCAACTTCCTAGCACCATTTGCCCCGAGAAACCTTAGAATCTGCCCCTAAACATTCAAACATGATTTCTTATCTCCTAAAATCTGACATCTTTATCATAACAGAAGACCTCAATTTTACTCTATTATAAAGCAGTTAAAAAAGTAAACCAAGTGTTATTCTCACAAAAGAGAAAATAGTTTTGGTACTTGAAAAAACAAAAAATCTGTCTAAAAAAACAGACTCAGAATGTATGATATAAAGCATCTATCAGATTGCCATAGTCAAACAAATAATCGTGATGAAAATAAGCGTCAAAACCAATATCCAATAAGTAAATTTATAAACCTTCACAGCTCCACAAAAACGTTCGACATAGGATTCTTTGGGATTACCTGGATTGTACCAAACCGTCAGGGGTGATCCCAATGGAAAAAAATCCTTTGCGGTATATGGCACTGACGAATTGGTGTATATAACAAGTCTTTTCGCCAACAAGTCTGGATTAGAGGTGGCTTTGGAACTCTTCCAAGGAAGTGAAACTGTCGTGACCCACTCATACTCCAGACTTCTTCTATAAGCCTTGTCATTGACAACATATTCCACAACCGGAGCAATGGCATCAGTATAGTATCTATAACCAACAACGCTACCTTCTATACTCGTTGTGGACCTCTTTTTACGATTGAGTTCTTTGAGATACACATAGCGAAAAAGAATTATCAGTAAGGACAAAACAACGACACTTATGCACCAAGCCAAAAATAGAATCTGTAACTTAGACATGATTTTCCTCCTCAAAGATGATTTTTCCATGCTAGTCTTTGTATTTTGCTCACTTGAATAAGCACAACTGTCTCCATTCTACCATGTCTGGGCTCGGCTTGCCTGTGAATGTTTAGATAGATTATAAGGCATAAGAAAAGCCACCTATAGTGACTTCATTCTTATATATTTCTCCTCACCCTAGCCAGTCTTTTTCTTTGGCGATGCGGACGGCTTCTGTTCGGTTGCCTGCATCAAGTTTGGTCAGGATGGCTGTCATGTAATTTCGGACGGTTCCATTTGAGAGAAAGAGGCTTTCTGCGATTTCTTGGTTGGTTGAACCTTGGGCAACCATGGCCAAGACTTCTTGTTCACGTTGACTGAGTGGATTATTGTCAAAGGCGACACCTTCGACAAGCTCTGGTGAGTACTCCTTTTGACCTGCTAGGACGGTATGGATAGTCGCCATGAGGTCACTGATGGAACGTTCTTTGAGCACATAGGCATCTACGTGGGCTGCGAGGGCTCGTTTAAAATAGCCTTTACGTTTGAAGGTGGTCACAATAACGACCTTCGTTTCTCTTTGGTTGGCACGGATCCACTCTAGGACATCAAGGTCTGTCTTAACTGGCATTTCAATGTCTAAAATGGCTACGTCAACTTCTTCTTTTTCCAAGAGAGTAATGGCTTCTTGACCATCACTAGCCGCATGGACTTCTTCGACATCATCTTCCAACATGAGGAGCTGGCAGAGAGCATCCCTCAACATTGACTGGTCTTCGGCTACTAATAACTTCATGCTTTTCCTCCCTCTTTCAAATGCACACGAATAATGGTTGGATGCGATTGAGACAGAATTTCCAACTCTCCATCTACCAAACTGAGGCGCTCTCTGATACTGTGTAGCTCTTGTCCTGTGACTTCCTCAAAGCCACAACCATCATCTTCAAACTCTAAAACAATCCCATGATGACGACTTAGACGAATCTGACAGCTATCAGCCTGACTATGTTTAATGACATTATTGGCCAGTTCACGAAGTACCATAGATAAGGTAGACTGAGTAACTGGTGACAGGCTGTCTAAGTCAAGACTGCTATCCACGGTCAGGACGATATCAGATAGGTCAAAGAGTCGCTCAAGTTCCAGTAACTCCTCGGCCACCGTTCGGTACTTGAGCTTATTAACAATCTCACGCACCTCGTACATGGAGTCACGGCTAATCTGGTTCAATTCTTCCAGATTTTTTCTAGCAGCTTCATACTGCTCCTTGTCCATCTGTTTTAGAGCCAACTCGGTTTTAAGACTCATCATGGCAAAGGTATGCCCTAAGGTATCGTGCAAATCACGACCGATACGATTGCGTTCATTTTCAGCTGACAGGATATTGATGGTCCGATTCTGCTCCGCAAGGGCCTCTTCCATCTTTCTCTCCTGACGCATACGGTTTTGAAAATAGTACATTCCCAAAGAAAATAGGGGAATAGCCATAGACATGAGGTGGGTGCTCAAATCGTCTGTCAATAGGAAGGATGATGACGTCAAAATCAAGAGTGTCGCTAGAAAGGATAAGAATCGATAAGAAGATATGCTATCCTCGAAGCGCCAAACGAGAAGATTGACGTTGAAATAAACAAACCACATCATGCCACCTTGGAAGCAAATGGACATAAAGATAATGTAAGCTAGAGTGTAAAACCACAGAAAGGGAATCCACTTACTATAAGCTTTTTTCAAATACACCATAAGGAGATAAGCGATGGTAAACAGACCCGTCAAAACTAGGGTCCAGACTGGAAAATACCCACCAAAAACTCCTAAGATCGGGAAGACTAGGAAAATCAGACTAACAAAATAAGCGAAATCATTTTTTTGGTAAGTTCTAAACATGGTCACTTTCTCTGTAAGATTTAATAAAAAGGGCTAAGCCTGTAGCTATTGTAGCATAGACCAAGATAAAAATGAGTGATTTCCATGAAAATTCCCCTTTTTTTGCGAAATTGACTACCAACTGATTAATATGATAGATGGGTGTCCACTCAGAAATGTGCTGAACCCATTTTGGAAACAAGGTTACTGGCATCCAAGAACCACCGATAATAGCAAGTCCAAGAAAGACGATATTTCCGACGATAGCCATGATTTGTTGAGACTTAATTTGGGCTAGGAGCAAGCCAAAGGATAGGAAGACTAGGCTTGACAAGAGTAACAGAGCACCTGAACCAAGCCAATGTGAGAATGGCATCTCAACATCACGCGCAAAAGCTCCCACACAGAAAGTCACTAGGATAGCTACCATAAAGTTCATAAGAACACGGAAGATTTTAGAGAGGTAATAGGCCTGAATACTGATTTTTGAATGTTCGATATAGGTTAGCCAGTGCTCCGTTTGGTCCTCTCTAAGCATGTAGGGAAAGGTAAAAAAGCCAAAGCTGGACATGGAAAATCCAGTCATGGTCAACATATAAGACAAGATAAAGGCTTTTTGTGACTCTGGGTCAGGACTCATTTCCATACCTGAATACAAGAGGAAGAATCCGACAGGCATTCCGATGGACATGATAAAGACTGGCCAACTGCGCCATGTTTTTATCCATTCGATTTTAAGTAGTGCTTTCATGACTTGTCCTCCCTTGTGCTATCAAATAGGCTATCTAAAAGTGTCTTGTTTTGAATTTCAATGTCAGAAATGCGACAGCCCTGAGCTTGTAAACTACTCCATACACTTTCAATATCTTTAGTCATAAAGGTTACAACATCACGTTTTTCAGTCACATCATAAATGGCTGCCAGTTTGTCAAGACTTGGCGCAAAGCGACTTGGTAAGGTGACTTGTTTTTCCTTTTCTTCACTACGCATAGCGTGTGGCGTAGTATCCCTGATGAGTTTCCCTTGATGAAGGACCAAGATACGGTCAGCTGTGTGCTCGACTTCTTCGATGTAGTGGGATGAATAAAGAATGGTTACACCTGACTTTTTCAGGTCATTAATGATTTCCCAGAAACGTTGGCGTGTCGTAGTGTCCATCCCTGCTGTCGGCTCATCTAAAAAGAGAATGTCAGGCTTGCCAATTAGACAGAGGACAAAGGCAAGAAGACGTTTTTGTCCCCCTGAAAGTTTGTTCGCAAACTGCTGATACTGGTCGTCTTTGAATTGTAAGAGTGCTTGAATCTCTACTTTAGATAATCCATTCTCAGAAATATCTTGGAAAAAAGCAATCAGTTCCTTGACTTTCAATTGCGAGGGAATGGTATTTTCTTGGAGAAGGACCGCAATTTGATCTTGCGCTTTCCCCTTTTTACCCTTGATAAAGACTTGACCGCTACTGGCTTTCTTATCACCAAGAATACAGGACATCAAGGTCGTTTTACCAGCACCATTGGGACCAATTAAAGCAAGACAATCGCCTTGTCCCACCTCAAAGCTAACATGGTCTAAAATTGTTTTTCCTTTGATTTTTTTGACAAGATTTGTGACTTGAAGGATTGCTTCACTCATGTGTGTGATTTCCTTTCTTTTGATAAAAAGCTAAAAAAACATAACAAGCTGCAACAGACACACCCATAACACTATAGAGAATATCACTGCTGCCATGAAGTAGGACATAAGCAAAGAGGATGGTCCAAATTGCTGCTAGGAGCATAATGCTTAGTATTTTCAATAATTTCATACTGAACCTCCTAGTTTTTCAATTCATTAATGACAAGGTCAATAAAACTTTTAGCCATCGTGATGAGAATGTAGGCTGAGATAGACAAGCCAATAATCATGCCCAGATTTGAGAAGATAGCTTCAAAATTACCTCTTTCAAAGATGTCAGTAAACATGCTAAGTCCAGCAAAAATAGTTCCGATAACTGCGTAGATAAGGTAAGATGTTTTGATTTTCATGAGATGACCTCTTTCGTTTTTTATTATTTCTAAGTTATGACTAAAGTATATCTTTTTGGTCACTCTCTTTTTAGCATCAGATGTCATGACATGACATGACATTTGTCATGTGACATAAAGGCAAGAAAAAGAGCTGACCTTTCAGTCAACTCTAACTTAAGTTATAAGCAAAAGGAAATTCATCCGTTATTTTGACACTATTCGTTTCTAGCCAAGAAATTATAATTTCAAGGCCAACATGTTAACCGTCATACCTGCTGCTGTTCCCAAAAGGTAGACGACATCTCCTTCTTTAACTAAGCCATGATCTAATGAGTAAGCCAAGCCAAATGGAACAGATACAGAAACCATATTACCATAGTCAGTAACTATGTTAAGATATTGATCTTCAGCAATACCAAGTTTATCCATTACCAAAGATAAGGCGCGACTAGCTTGATGGGGAATGATGTAGTCCACATCCGCAAGAGCCAAGTGAGTTTTCTCTTGGAATTCTTGGAACATATCAGGAAGCTTGTGCGCTGATAAAAGGAGAATCTTCTTGCCCTTCATATCAAACATAAAGTCCGTTTTTGTCTTTTCTGAATATTTTTTAGGATGGTAAGAAGTCAAACCTCCACGGATTTCAGTATCATGAGCACCTTCTGACCAGGTATGTTGTAGACTTGCAATAACCCCTTTGTCTTGAGAACTTGCTTGGAAAATAAAGGCTGCTGCTCCGTCACTAAAGAGTTCAAAACTTTCTTTTTGTTTCGGATTGAGACCCAGACTTCCGACCTCACTAGATACAATCAAGACACGATGGTATTCACCAGCTTCAATCAAGTAGGACATTGTTGATAAAGCTGAGATAAAACTTGTACAAGTCGTATTGATATCCATGGCTGGGATGGCAAGTCCTTTTGCCACGCGCTCATGAATCAAGGCTGCAGTACAAGGAATAGGCTGCACACCAACTGCACTGGCTGAGACAAGACAATCAATGTCTTCAATTTTCAAATTAGCATTTTCAAGAGCTCGTTGGATAGCCACTTCGGCCAAATCCAACTGTGTTTCTTCATCTTCTACAACACGATAACGTGTTTGATTTTTGAATTGTACGGTTTGTTTTGGAAGACAAACGCCATAACCTGCGATTTCAACATGTCTTTTTACTTCTGTCATTGTCATTCATCCTTTCATAAACGCTGAATACGTTTGAGTTTTCGACTGGTATCCCAATGATAATCGGAAAAATGGATTTCCGGAACCTTAAACTGCTTTTGCTGCGCCAAGAGTTGAAACTGAGCTGTGATAGCTTCTTCTACTTGCTCGTCTCGTTGGCTTAGACAGACTTCAACAATCTTCTCTGAATGTTGCTTGACTTGATAGTCTCCAACATTTTCCACAAAGAGAATACAACGCCTGATAAAATCAGGATAGATTGTCACCTGGCCTCCATCCTGACCTTCAAAGTAGAAGATATCATCGGAGCGACCTTCGACCTTGTCAATCCTTGTATAATGAGAACCACATGGACAAGGTTCAGGATTTTCAACCAAGATATCATTAAGTTTGTAACGGTAAACAGGTTGACTGCTTCGCTTGAAATCCGTTATCACTGGATAAAATCGATGCTCATCCAGATACTCTTTCTCTACAAAAATGATATCCTCATTGAGGTGAAGATTGCCTGCAGAGCAAGTGCAGGCTAGAAAACCTTCCGTTGCTTGATAAACCTGATCAATAATGGGGAGCTTAAAAGCACTTGAGATGCGAATTCTATCACTATCCTCTAAAATTTCTGCTACAGAGACAATTTTTTGCGGTGAGATAGACAAGTCTCCTGCCTTAAGACGCTTGCTCAACTCTATCAGCATAGAAGCTGGTGCCACAACAATCGTCGGTTGATAATGATTAAGACGTTCAATATGTTCATCGGTATTTTTGAAAATATCGAAGTATTCTAATCGTATCAATGACGTATTGATAGTTTGGTAGAGTTCATTATCTGCCCTAAGGAAAAAGGCAATTCGGTGGCCAAAAAGATGACTCTTTGGCAACATCTTAGCTAAAATAGCTGCCGCCCACATGCTTCGCTCTTTCTCGGTCGTGATGAAGAGACCACGATGTCCCGATGTTCCTGAAGATAAACCAACAGCTACTTCACCTTTAAGTTCCGTGAAGTCACGAGTCTTTTCACTCTCAATAGCCAAGGCTAAAGCCTCATCGCGATCGATGCCTTGAGTGTTTAACTCGTTAAAATGCGTCATCATAAAGGTCTTATCCATATGGTCAAAGTCAGTAGGCACACCATTTTTGAAATAAGGAGACTCCCGTTTTAGAAAATCCATATAGTTAGATAATTGCTTTTTCTGATAAGCTTCTAAAGCTGCTCTCGTTTTGAAGTTGTGAAGCCATCTGGTTTGGATAAAGGTTTTAAGAAAGGTTATTTTTTTCATACAAGATACGCTCTATCCTTTCTACAGGGTCATGACTGACTAGTACTTCCGTCCCATCTTTTAGGATATCCTCCAGTAACTCAGTCCCCTTGATATAATCCGCCATATTATCCTGAACCAAGGACGGAATGAGGTGCATCTGTTTCGTATAAGGTAACAAATCGACACCCCAGCACAAGTCCGCTGCGATAAAAAGATTATAATCTTGAATATAGAGACAAGCCTGACCCTTGGCATGACCATCAACAGAGGCTACCAAGATACTTCCATCTCCAAATAAATCATAGGTCAGACGATAAGGAAAAGTTGAGTTTTGCTGATCAGCCTTGATTACTGTTACCTGTTTCTCAAAAGACGCTGGCAAAAATTCCTTAAAAATCAAATCCTTCAACTTAGGCTTCTGATAAACCTCATAAACCTCCTGAGTCAGAAGGAAGCTCGCATTAGGAAAGAAGCCAGCCCCTCCCAAATGATCAGGATGCAGATGGGAAAGCATAACATAGGTAATGTCATCAGGCCTAATCCCCTTCGTCTTCAACAAGTTTGAAATCTGATCCTTTTCTGTCATCTGCACCGGCGTTCCCAAACGATACAAGCCATAGCGAAGCTTGGTCTTAATATCGTAGTGATAACCTGTATCATAAAGCAGATAGCCTTTATCTCTGTGTTTGATTAGAAAGACACCAGCTGGAAAGGTCATCTTTTTATTCTTGACTTTTTTGAACAAAAGACCAGTATAGCTAGTACAATATCCCGCAGGAAAATAATCAATGCTTTCGATAATCTTGGACATATTGTTCAATCCCTTCTGAAATCGTTATTTTAGGCCTATAGCCCAAGTCACGCTCTGCCTTGCTAATATCTAAAGTCTGACTATAGCGCAGCAAGTAATAGGTATAGCGTGTTAGGGCTGGCTCTCCTTTGAGCTTTAGACTCTTATAAATAAACTCCAAACTGCTTGAAATAACAGACACAAGTGGAGCTGGGATTTTGCGATAGCGGATGGGATAGCCCAAACCTCTCAAGGTTTCTTCAATCAAGTTCCTAAATGCTCTGGGTTCTCCATTGGTAATATTATAAACCTCGCCAGCTGCTTGAGGAGTTTCCAAAGCCAGACGAATAGCCAAAGCAACATTTTCCACACAGGTCATATCCATCAGTTGGCGACCATCACCAATCAAAGGAATACCGATCTTCTGACTAAGATTAAGAACACGTGGCAAAATGCTGGTGTCTCCAATCCCAAAAAGTCCTCGAGGTCGCAATATGACACTAGACACATCAGGATAATCTTTAAATAGTTTTTCTGATGCCAATTTACTTCGAATGTAATTGTTAAGCCTATTTTCCTGAGGGGCATCGCTTTCTTTGATACCAAGCTGGTCTCTAGGCGCTGCATAGATACTTGGAGACGACACATATACCAAGCGCTCGATTTTAGCCTCACGGCAAGCTTCAAGGACGTATTTAGTTCCTAAGACATTCGTTTGGTAAAAGTCTTCCCAAGGACCCCAGACTGTTGACAAAGCGCCGGCATGAACGACCATATCCATTTCCTGACAAGCCTTAGTCAAATCCTCTTGGTTTGTCAAATCTCCTTGAATAAAGGTCACAGAGGCATTTACCAGAGACTGGCCAATTGCACGATTACGACCAAAAGCTCTGACTTGATAACCGTGCTCAACCAGTTCTTCCACGACATACTTGCCTAAAAAACCTGTAGCCCCCGTTACTAAAACTTTCTTCATTGTTTTTTCTCCTTGTCTGCCAGCAGGCGAGTAATTTCACCCTCCACTACTTCTGTAGGGTGATATGACTTGGCAGCATGACTTAAAACCTTAAGCTCTGACCAATCTTTCTTAGCCAACAATGTCTCAAAAGCTTTCCCAATTGCCTTGTCATCCTCTCTTTTGGCAGTCAAAGCTACACCTGCCTCAAGGCCACGAATAGCATAGTCATACTGGTCATAATCGTGTGGCAGTATTAGAGCTGGCTTGTTATTTATAATACATTGGTAAAAAATACCCGCACCACCATGATGAATGACATAATCCATCTGTGGAATGTACTCTTTGTAGGGAAGATAAGAAACCACTGAAACATTTTTCATTAATTTTTGGCATTGGAATGCTTGCCCACCAAGACCTAAAGTTACAAAAAAATGGCACTCTGGATGGGACTTAGCTAACAGCTTCGTTTGGTAAATTAAATTGTCCTTTGCCCAGTCCAATTGAGTCCCACAGGTCACTAGGACTTTTTTATGATTAGCAAATGAAGACAAATCCAGAGGATAATCCTCACCTCGTTCTACTGAAGCTCCAGAAGGACCCACCCAGTGATAATGTTCTGGGAACCCTTTCTTTATCTCCAACTCTTTCATTCCTATTCCTAAAATAGAATACGGTGAATAGATACTCTCTTGTCCCTTATGGTTGTACATTTTAAAACCATAGCGTTTTAATCGATTTCGTAATAAAAAAGTGGCGGAATACTTCAAGAAACGTGTCATTTTCCTGCCTAGCCATTGTTGAATCAATTGGTTACGATTCTTCGGACTTCCCATTCCTCCGAAAAAACAAGGAGGACCATCCGTCGTTTCAATAGCAAATTGTGTGGCCATTGTCGTTATCCACGGAATTTCCATTTGCTCTGCAACAAGTCCTCCCGACAAGGTTATAAAATCTGCAATCACTAAATCAGGTCGGCTTACTTCCCATTCCGATAGTAATTGATCGGAAACAAGATTAATAATATCAAGACTAGCTGATAGTTGACGATAAGCAGAAAAAAGGCCCAATTGCTCCTTATTATTAGCCACCCTTTCAAAGTCCGCTTCATGACCTTCAAGAATAGTAACAACCTTAAAGCCTGCTGCCTCAGCTACTGCACGTTTCTGCTGCCCTGTGAATAAACGAATATCATAGCGAGGATTTTTTAATAAAGGCATTAGCAGATTCATGGTTGGATAAAGGTGCCCACTTAATGGAACGATAACCACATCAATTTTTAGTTTTCCCATAACATTAGCATAGCAAATTTTTTTTGAAAGAACTACTCAAAACCGTATCATGTCAACTATTAGAGTAATTCTATTTGTAATTTCACCCTATTTTTAACAACAAATAAAAAGCCAACCCAAGGGTCAGCTTCTTACTGTCTAATATCGATCAGCGAGTTCATAATAAGTGCGGACGACACGTCCTTTATAATGCACTCTGACTTTCCGTAGCCAAAGGCTATCACCTTTTTCAAGAATATTAAAGTTAGATTGGCTGACGAAAAAGTTACGTTTAGTGTCACCAACCTTAACCACTAGGAAATGATTAGCCCTTGTTCTTGGTGCTTTGGCAATTCTCTTTCCAATGATGATGCCAACAACCTTAGACCAATCCTCGCTATAATAACCCATCTTGGTTAAGACAAAGAGGAGAAATCTATCCGTTAATATCCAGATAATAGCGATAAGCCCAAGCAAAAAAACGATAAAGATTCCCGTCACCAAGCCTAAACTACCACTTTCACGCCCACTTTCAAACCAGAGATGTAAGCCTTTCTGATTTCCAAAATACAAGAGAGCTAGGAAAATACCTGTAAGGAGGAGAGCGAAGACTCTTTCACTATTTCTTAAAATAAAATCTTTCATGTCCTACTCCTTCTCTACCGTAGTGTAGCTACCATTTTCACTCTTGATAGCAATATCTGATGACATGGCAACTGATAAAGTAATTGGACCACGGAGCTGGCCGTCACTATCTCTAAGTTCCCAATTGCTACCGTCAGTTGTTGTTGCGATTTCCTTGGTCTCTTGACCATTTTCATAAACCGGCAAAACATAAACTTCTGTCACACCTGGTAGTTCTTGATGCTGTCCTGTCGAGCTATCCTCAATCACAAAGGTTGAACTGGCCTGGTCGTAGACCACCTTTTTAGTGTCAGAAATGGGCTTGTCTGACTTTTCAGCCAAATCAGATATGGCAGATGCTGCTTTATCTACCGTCCCCTGTGAGACCAGTTCATTCCCTGTAAGCCCTGTAATGACTTGTATCTTCTTAGGTTGCGATTTCAGCATTTCTCGGGTGAAAAAGCCATTGGCGAGGAAAAAGATACCACATACCATAATGAGAAAATAGACGACAATAATCTTTTGCCCTGTTCGGGTGGGCTCGGTCACTTCCGTCACTTGACGTATCGGACGTCCCTGCCAAACATCTTGCTTGTATTTCTTATCCAAGAGGTCACAAAGGTAGGCCTCCAACAATGTGAAATCAAACTCCTTGGCTAACGTTTCAAGCCCTTCCAAGGTCTCATATTTCAGGCCGCCTCTTTCGAGTATAGCTCCTATAGTCTTAGTCAAACGGTAGGCAAAATCCTGATCACCCAACCAGCCCAAATCAGAACACTGATTGATATAACCTTTGAGTTTAGAAATAGTCAGAGGATTGTAAAGAAAATACTCCTCAACAACTTGAAGAAAACTATCCTGATCCTTAATAGCTAAATCTTCTCTAAGAACAGAGTCCTCGCTAGTCCTTGAATAAGGCTCACTATGATTGAACGCTTCATGAATATCAGATAAGGCTAACTCATCCAACTGTTCCTGTTCTTCCTCAGAGATCACCTGCTGAAAGTCATGTTCTGTCACTTGCTTGTCTTCGACTTCTTCCGTCGCAGAAGCCGTAAGCTCAAGTTCTTCAATACTTTCCTGTTTTTGACTAGACTTGCTAGCATCTGCAGCTTGTTTAAAGGAAACTTCTAGCTGAGAGTCAGATACCAGACCGACCACGCTGCCATCGGCCTTTTTATGGCCTATGACAGCACCCACATCCTCATTTCCAGAATGCGATTTTTGCCAGGAAAGGGCCTCTTGATAAGCCTTTTGCAGGCGTTGGAAATTTTCAGGATCATCCTCAGGGTGATAAACCTTACTTTGTTTGGCGTAGGCTCTCTTGATGTCCTTAAGATTATTGGTTGGTTGAATGCCCAAAATCGACCAAAAATTCATGCGTCACCTCCTATCTCCAGAAATTAGGGTCATCAGACCTATCAAAGGGTTCACCAGTCTCCTCATGGTCAGCTTCTTCTTGACGGAAAATATCCAAATCATCTAGTGACATGATATTTTCAATGCTATCAAGATAAGCTTGGTAGCGTTTCACGATTTCTTTTCGCTTCTTGATATTGTTAATAGCTAGCTGATAGCTTTTTTCAAAATCTTCCATTTGCCACAAAAAATGTAATTGCATCTTATAAGGCATTTCCATGACTAAACGATAGGCCCGCTCAGATTGCGTTTTAAAGTCGACCTCAAAGGACAATTGATCAGAGACAAGCTTGATATTCTCAAGGTGCTCACTCTTATCGACTTCTTCGATTTTACTTTGACTACCGATACGATACGTTTTAGTCTCGCCTGTTGACCCCAGTTTAACCTCTATATAGAGCATGGAATTAATATCGTAAGTAAAGGTAGTCTCAAAAAACTCTGTCTTAGTCGCAGTCCCAGGAACATCGATAATAAACTCATCCAAAAAGAGATTTGCCTCAGGATCGAGCGATTCTCCCTGATAAATCATAAAGCGACATTGTTTCTGTCCCCGACTGGCATAATAATATTTGCTTGCAGAGGTCGGAAGGACAGACAGCTTATTAATGACCTTTGAAAAGATATTTTTATCAAAGTCAGAGTCATAGGCACTGATTCCCAATGAGAAAGGACAAATATCTGTAATCACTAAATCTTTGACCTTCTCTTGACGCTCCTTGACTGCCAAGTAAGTCCCCAAACCACGCGCAACCAACTCATCCATATCCTTCAGACGCTTAATAGGAAGATTGAGCAGATTCATGATATAAGATTGAACCAAAGGCATCATGCTAGACCCACCGACCAAGATAAAGGCATCCAGTTCATGTGCCTTGTAACCACTATCACTCACCGCCCTACCAATAACTTTCTTAACACGGTCAAGAACAGGTTGAATGATGGTCTTAAGCTCTGCCTGATTGTATTGTTTCATGTAATATTGGTCATCATAGGTCAAGGATACCGCAGCCACTTTTTCCTTTTGCAGCTTTAGTTTGCATCGCTCTGCGGATAAGAGGAGACTGGATTTTTGCTTCCTATCTAATTTCTCCAAATCAATCCCTTGCGACTGGCAAAAATCTTCAGCAATAGCCTTATCAAAGTCACTACCACCCAAGAAGTTATCCCCTGCAATGGAAACGATTGAAATCACATTATCAAAGCAATCAACCACAGAAACATCAAGCGTTCCTCCTCCAAAGTCGAAAACGATGAAAGACTCGTCCTTGCCAATCTTATGACAAGAAATGGCTGCCGCAGAAGGCTCGTTAATCAAACGTTCTACCTTAATGCCCAATCGTTGTCCAATAGCCTTGGTGGCTGAACGTTGCTTCTCGTTAAAATAAGCTGGCACACTAATGAGTACCTCATCAACCCTTTCACCTAAGTAGTTTTCAGCATCTGCCACCAACTGTTTAACCACTAGGGTTGATAAATCCGTTGCCGAAAAGGCTTCCCCATCAAGGTAAAACATTTCATTGGTTCCCATGGAACGTTTAAAGAGTTGGGCCGTATTATCAGGATCAGTCACTAAGCGTTCCTTCGCAATTTTTCCAACTGTCAAGACATCGTCTGACACATGGACAACGCTTGGCGTCAAATAGTCGCCAAAACTATTTGGAATCAGCTCAACCTCTCCCTCACGATAGGTAACCGCTAAACTATTCGTCGTTCCCAAATCAATACCAATTGTTGCCATAACATTCTCCTAAACTGCTTTTGTCTTTCTATTATAACATAGTCAAAAATGTCCTTTTCAAGTGGTAAATCAACGTTTTCAAATACGCCATGAACTAAGAAGGCCTGCATATAATGGCATCACATTCTTTTTAAGAACAAAGTGAGTATAACTGAGACTTTCCGCTATGATAAAAACCCCAAAAGCACTTAAACTTCAGAGGTCCAGAAATATCGAGACCTTATACTCTAAGCTTAGGCATGGAACTTCTTTGAAATTCGCTAACATCCGTCATAACCCAAGGAAAGTCTCAAAAGAGATTCTTTATCAAAAAATAAAAGCCAACCCAAGGTCAGCTTTTCATTTATCTTAATGACTATTTTTTGAATGGTTCTTCCACCATGATGAGAGGATAGAACCTGAGATATTGTGCCAAATGCTAAAGATAGTTGATGGGATAGCAGCTTGTGGCACGAAATATTTCATAGCAAGCGTTGCCCCAAGACTTGAGTCTTGCATACCCACTTCGAAGGTAATGGCTTTTTGTTGTGGCTCTTCCAAACCAAGGATTTTTGAAAATCCAAAACCAAGGGCATACCCACAAAGATTGTGGAGCATGACAACTGGAATGACAAGAGCTGTTGCTGCTGTGAAAATATTGGCATGGTTGGCAGAAACAACTGCCCCAACAATCAAGAGGATGGCAGCCTGTGAAATCAAAGGCATAATCTTAATGATGGCATCGATTTTCTTACCAAAAATAGAGTGGATAACCACACCCAAAATAATAGGCACAACAACGATACGCAAGGTACTAAGGAAAAGGTTTTGTGCAGGCACACTGACATATTGACCAGCCAAGACGGACAAGAGCGTTGGAATCATAAGTGGTGCCAAGAGAGTTGAAAGGGTTTCGATAGAAACATCCAAGGCAACATCCCCACCTGAAAGGAAGGCCATGACACTAGATGAAGTTCCGCTCGGACAAGACCCAACTAGGATAACACCTGCTGCTGTCGCACCCTTAAGATGGAAAATTATACAAAGCAACCAAGCCAAGCCAGGCATGATGACATAGTGAGCAACAGTACCAAGGATGACTGGAATTGGACGCTTAGCAATACGCTTGAAATCCTCAGTGGTCAAAGTAAGCCCCATACCAAAGAGAATCAAACCAAGCAAGTAGGCCGTATTGGGAATGACCCAACTACTTGTTGCTGGAAAGGCGTAATTAAAGACAGCCCAGAAAATAACAGCTACAGTAAACCATTTGCTGAGCCATTTACTAAAAGATACTAGTGACTCCATAATGAAACCTTCTTTCTATTTTCACGATATAGTATAGCACTTTCGTTTTGAATTTCAAGGTGTGTTTGGAATTTTCTGAAATTTACTTCAAAAAAATAAACCCTCGCACTTGAACTGCGAGAGTTTAGAGATTTCTATCACACTTAAGCCTCGTCTTCCGACTTCTCTTCAAAGTGCTGAGCCCGTTCTTCACCCCACCATAAAGGCAATAATTCACCCAGAGTGATGGTTTGACGTGTCTCGTAGTCAACCATAAACTCCAAGTTACGATTATCGGGATGGAGCTCCATTAAAAATTCTCGACAGGCTCCACAAGGCATACCAGATGGCCCACCATGAGGTGGCTGGTCTCGAAAAGCAATAATACGCTTAACCTTGGTCTGACCAGACTCTTGATACATATTGAAAAGGGCAGCTCTTTCGGCACATAAGTGGAAAACACCACAAGTCCCTTCCATACAAAAGCCTGTAAAGATTTGTCCATCTTCAGCCTCCACCGCAGCCACGACATGCTTAGCATAGACAAAGTCTGATACTTCCTGTGGTTGATACAAGGCTTGGGCTTGTTCATACATTTTCTGCCAAATATCCATTTTTTCTCCTTTATACACGATCACTTTCTCTATGAGACTTGATATAGAGTGCAAGCCCTGTTGCTACTGCCGTATAGGCAAGAATACATAAGAGTGATTGCCATGCAAACTTTCCATCGTTAGCAAAATGAACGACCAACTCATTGACATGATAATAAGGTGTCCATACAGAAATACTCTGAATCCACTTTGGAAACATGGAAACAGGCATCCACGACCCTCCAAGTATGGCTAAGCCCAGGTAAATGATATTGGCTACAATGGACATGATTTGTTGGGATTTAATCTGAGCAATAAGTAAACCAAGGGCTAGAAAGACCAGACTTGAAAGAAGTAGGAGAACACCTGAACCAATCCAAACAGAAAGTGGCATCTCGACATTTCGGAAATAGGCTCCCACACAAAAGGTCACAATGATAGCGACGATAAAGTTTAGAAGCACACGGAAAATTTTAGAAAGATAATAAGCCCAGATACTGATTTTTGAGTGCTCGATATAGGTCAGCCAATGCTCCGTTTGGTCCTCTTGCAACATATAGGGAAAAGTGAACAAGCCAAAGCTAGACATGGAAAAACCAGTCATAGTCAACATATAGGTCTTTAGAAACTCTTTCTGTAACTCTGGAGTCGGACTTGAGACAATACTTGAATAGAGGAGGTAAAAAGCGACAGGCATACCAATCCCTAAAATAAATATGGGCCAACTACGCCATGTTTTAATCCATTCTATTTTTAGTAATGCTTTCATGACTTGTCCTCCCTTGTTGAATCAAATAGACTATCCAAAAGTGTTTTATTCTGAATCTCAATATCAGAAATCCCACAGCCCAAATCTTCCAAACATTTCCAGATTTTGTCAATATCTTTGGTCATGAAACTAATGACATCCCGCTTTTCAGTAATCTCATAAATGTCTGATAGTCCGTGAACAATACTCACAAAGCTGCTTGGAAGAGTGATTTGTTTTTCTTTTTCTTCGTGTCGCATAGCGTATGGCGTGGTATCTCTGATAAGTTTTCCTTGGTGGAGGACTAGGATACGGTCAGCCGTATGCTCCACTTCTTCAATGTAATGAGAGGAATAGAGGATAGTTGTCCCAGCTTTTTTCAAATCATTGACAATTTCCCAGAAACGTTGACGAGTGGAAGTATCCATACCCGCTGTCGGTTCATCTAAAAAGAGAATTTTAGGTTTATCAATCAAACAAAGAACAAAAGCCAAAAGACGCCTCTGCCCACCAGAGAGCTTGTCCGCAAACTGTTGATACTGGTCCTCTTTAAATTGTAGCAGTTCCTGAACTTCTTGATTGGTTAAGGAGTTGTCAGAAATAGTTTGGAAAAAAGCAATCAGTTCACTAACTTTCAAACTATTTGGAATGGTATTTTCCTGAAGAAGAACAGCAATTTGATTTTTGGCTTTACCAGCCTTGCCTTCGATGAGGACTTGCCCACTACTGTGTTTTTTATCACCAAGAATACAGGACATCAAGGTACTTTTACCTGCCCCATTTGGCCCAATCAGAGCAACACAATCTCCTTGATTTATCTCAAAACTAATATCCTCTAAGATTGTCTTTCCCTTAATACTTTTTCCTAGAGAAGAAACCTGAATAACCGCTTCAGTCATACGTGTCATATCCTTTCTTTGGGTGTCGCTTCATGTTAGTGGACAAGATAAGTTCCGTAACAGATAGGCCCTAATACTCTACTGTCAACTCGGTACATAAGAGACTTCCTGTCAGATGAAACCTCGTTTCAATCCGATCCAGATTAGATTCACAACGATTCACCTTGACAGATGGTAGGGAATTTGAAATTCCAGTGGTATCCATGACACAACTGATAAAATAAACTGCCAATAAGATTAGGAAGCAGGGCCAAGCATTAAACCGTTTCATAAGCAGGCTCCTCTCTAGCCAATGATTGCAATTTTCTAATCATTTTCACTACCAGTATAGCATTTTTTGTAAACGCATTCAATATTTCTTAGGTGTTAGTGACAACAAAAAAAGAGCTTTCGCTCTTTGATCATTTTCAATGTTTGATAGTCACCTGTCCAAAGGATACCGAACCTGTTAGATATACCGTAGTGCTGGACAAATCATGTTCACCGAAATCTTCCTCATACTTGACACCTATTATGCCGATATGCAATCCATCTGTATCAACTTGCCAATCCTTAGGCACTCGAATGACAACCTGAGAAAAATTGGCTTGAATCACAATCTGAGGGCGGTCCGTCATAAACTGGGCCTTACGCAAATCAAGGGTCAAACGCCCAAAATCAGCATTGGCATAGACAGTCTCAAGGTTTTGAGAAGTCACCACCTGAACAGATTCTGAAAAAAGACTCTTGGCAAAAATCTCACGTTCACGTCCTTTAGTCACTTTATAAGACATATTTTTCTTAAAACCTGGCTTGCTAAAACGATCTACCGCAATGCCCAAGATAAGAATCCCTACAAAGAGAGTCCATTCCGAATAGTCCAAGCGAAAAAGGTCATGGATGTAGGTAGACAGAAAGGCCAGCCCCAAGAAAAAGAGAAATTTCCCCTTAGATTGCCAGCTCAAAAGCACAAAAAACAAGGCCAAAATCAACTTATAATTAAAAGCCAAATACAAATCTGGAATAAAAGCTGTCGCAATGAAATAGGCCGCAATGATTAATAAGGTAATAACACCTGAATTAAAGCGTTTCATAACAGGTCCTCCCTAAATCCTGTCCTTGAGTTTTTCCACAAAGAGGTAGGCCGCTGGACAGAAAAGCGTATTTTTGATAGTCAAGTGATTAATCTGATAGATTTTCTTACGATCCGTGTGCGGAAAAGCTGCACAAGCCTTAGGACGGACATCATAGATATCACAGAGATTATCAGGACCCAAAAATGGACAAGGCATGGACTTGAAGACCTTATCACCATCCTCATCTACTTGCAAGTACATCTCCTCGAAAGCAGGTAACTTCATGCGAAAATGCTTAGCAATGCGAGTGATGTCCTGCTCTGTAAAGTCAGGACCAAGTGTCTTACAACAATTAGCGCACTGGGTACAATCAATTTCTTGAAAGACTTCATTGTGTACCTGCTGAACAATCTTATCTAAATTTTTAGGAGCCTTCTTCTTGAGTTGTGCTAGAAACTTTCGGTGCTCCCCCTGCTTTTGACGTGCCAATTCCTCGTAACGTTTGACATCAATAGTCTGTGACATGTGTTTTCTCCGATGATTTATAATTCTTTCATCTATTATAGCATAAAAGAAATAGAGCCTAGCATGAACTAGACTCTATGTCAATTACATCGATACGATTCGACGATAGGAACGAGACGTTAGGGCAAAAACCAAGATATAGGCTAGGAAGAATACGCCACAAACAATGATAGTAACCACTAACATAAGACTTGGATTAAGAACTCCAATGATACGCACAATCAAACTGATCATATGATAGGCAAAGGCCAAGTGAATAAAGGCAAAAATCAAGGGGAGGAAGAAGACAGTAAGGACTTGCTTTCCAATGGTTTGCTTGACTTGGAGGTCGTCCAAGCCAATCTTTTGAAGAATAACAAAGCGCTCACGATCCTCATAACCCTCGGAAATCTGTTTATAGTAAATCACGAGAACTGTGCCAAGCATGAAGATGATGGATAGGAAGATGCCGATAAAGAAGGTTCCACCAACAAAGCCATTTACCATGCCTTCTGCATCATATCGGCTATTTGCAGTGAAGTAAGACTTAGGGAGGCCAGTAGTTTGTCCAGCTAACTGTTGTGTTTCTTTATCCGTGATTTTGTCTAGCAAATCTGAATTTTTCTTGGCATCATGTGAAGGGTCTTTGACATTAACACCAACATAGGTAGCTTGGGTGGTTGCTGTTCCTTTGATACTTTCTTGAAAATCATCCATATCAGGAACAACAAGGTAGCTATAATCAGAAACTATGATTGTAAAGAGGTTGGGTACTTTACCTTTAAGAAAGTCATTAAGGCTATCATGGATCTGGTAGGTTCGACCATTGACAGACAAACTCTTTTGATCTTTTAATGTTTTATTTTTAGTAAATAAGCCAACTTGATTTGAAGTCAGATTGAGGTCTTTACCTGTTAATTGTTTATAAGTAGATTGTGAGAAGACAAGAAAAATTGACTTTGGTAGAACTTTTCTTTCATTCTCAGAAAAGATGGTTAACTTGTTTTTTTCTTGTTCTTTGATACCAAAGTAGAGGTAACTTGCTTCCACTTTTCTATTTACCTGATTTCCCGTCTGTACTAAGAAATCATCCATAGCTTTCCGTGTACTTGTTAAATCTACATTCGTCCCTGTAACTGAGTAATCATGCGGAGCAGAACTCGCCAGATAGTCTTTTTTTCCAGCATAAATACTTGCAGCACCTACAAGTGTCACCAAAACCATACTTGAGAGAATGGCAATGGTCGCCAGCCCAACTGCATTTTTTTTCATCCGAAAGACAAGGTTGGAAATGGAAATCATATTATTGGGCTTGTAATAGTAGCTCTTCTTCTTTTTCAAGAGTTGCAGAACAACTGTTGTCCCGGCATTAAAGAGAAGGTAAGTCCCTAGAATGACCAGTAGAACAGCTAGGAAAAAACTCATAATAGCCGTTACTGGATTCTGAACAGAGAGAGCAAGATAGTAACCATACCCCATAGCACCAAGTCCCAAAAGGGTTTGAATAACTAGGAAACGTCCCTTTTTTTCACCCTTAAGGCCATCTTTAGTTAATTGTAAAGGATTAAGCCGTAGCAATCGGAAACCATTTACCAAAACCAACAAACCAAAAATACAAGCAAAGATGACAAGAACAATAGGAATTGTCATTACTTGAAAGGTCGAAACTAAACCAGTACTTTCACCGATAAGCCTTTGAAGAAAAGCATAAATGAGTTTATCGAAAAGTGCCCCCACACCTATACCTAGAAGCAAAGTCACAAAACTCATAATCACTGTTTCTTTTAGAATCATACTAAAGAGGTGACGCTTCTCTAAGCCTAGCACACTATAGAGACCAAGCTCCCTTGAACGATTTTTCATAACAAAGCTATTGGCATAAAGAACAATAATTCCAGAGGATAGGGCGACAATTCCAAGTCCCATCCCCAAAACCATCTTGATAGCATCTGCCCCAGTCAAGTCATCCAGATGAGGATTAAGCGTTAAAGATGTAAAGATATAGGTAATGGCAATAGCCAGAATAGTTGCTAAAGCAAAAGGATAATAAAGCTTACGATTTTTTATGAGATTGGACAAAGCCAGTCTATTGGTTAGACGAAACATATTAGTTCACCTCACTTGCCATTGCAGTTAGTGTATCGGAAATTTCCTGGAACATTTGATGTTCAGACTTATCTCCTTTGAAGATTTGATTATAAAGAATTCCATCCTTGATAAACAAAACACGCTGCGCTCGACTGGCGGCCGCTGTCGAGTGAGTTACCATGAGAATGGTCTGACCGCTGGCATTAATAGCATCAAAGACATCCAAGAGCGCTGCTGAAGATTTGGAATCCAGGGCACCTGTTGGCTCATCTGCTAAGAGTATTTCTGGTTTTGTGATGATTGCACGCGCAACCGCAACCCTTTGCTTTTGGCCACCTGAAATTTCATAAGGGTACTTCTCCAGTAAGGAATGAATTCCCAGTTGACGACTGATTGCATCTACTTGTGTCATCATTTGCTTAAGTGGGCGACGAGAAAGAACCAAAGGTAGCAAAATATTATCTTTAACTGATAGGGTATCTAAAAGATTGAAATCCTGGAAAACAAACCCTAATCTTTCACGACGGAAGCTAGAAGCATCCTTGTTTTTGATGGTTGCTGTGTCCATACCATTCAGATAGACACGCCCTGCTGTTGGTTTATCAAGCATGGCAAGGATATTAAGCAAGGTTGATTTTCCTGACCCAGACTCACCCATGATTGCAACATAGTCACCTTTATCAACCGTAAAATGGATATCTTTAAGGGCTTCAACCTGATTTCCTTTGAAACGTGTTTTATAGATTTTTTTAACATGTTGAACATCTAGTAATGTCATAATAAGCTCCTTTATTTAATAGATTTGGAAGAGATTTTAGGAACCTCTTACTTAACTTCTGATACCATTTTATAGAAAAAGCAAGGTCTCAACCATAACCCTTGCTTTCATTTCTAGCCTTATTTCTTACACTTTTGTAAGTTATTAATCAATAGCCAACTTTTGCTTTTGAAAATGAATGGAAACTGTGGTTCCTTGACCTACTTGGGAACTAATACTAATATCATGTCCAAGCTGATCAGCAATTTTCTTAGAAAGATAGAGTCCCAGTCCAGACGATTGCTGAGTCAAGCGGCCATTGTAACCTGAAAAACCACGCTCAAAGACACGTAAAATATCACTATCCTTGATACCAATCCCAGAATCTTTAAGATAAAGCCTATTATCTTTGAAGTAAATGTCAATGCCACCACTTTTTGTGTACTTCAAACTATTTGACAAGACCTGCTCTACGATAACCAAGAGCCATTTTTCATCTGAAACGACCTTAACATCTAAGTCATGTAGATTAATCGTTAACCCTTTTTGAATAAAGAATAGACTATGCTTTTTAACAACTTCTTTAACCAAGGGTTCTAATGAGACTTGTTTCAACTGCAAATCATCATGAAAATTTTCCAAACGTAAATACTGCAAGACCAAATTGGTGTAGGCATCAATCTTGAAGACCTCTTGCTCCAAGAGAGCCTTGGTTTTACTATCCCTAACATCCTGAAGTAATAATTGACTGGCTGCTATTGGTGTCTTGATTTGGTGAACCCAGAGCGTATAGTAGTCCATCAAATCTGTATAGCGCTTGCGCTCCTCCTCAGTCTGAACCATCTGACTCTCCCTAGCATTTTCCAAGGCCTGGTCTAGGTAAAACTCCAAAGGGCTTAACGGAGTAATTTCTTCATAAAGATAAGCTGCTTTTGACGTTTTGAAGGATCTACTCAGGTCCCAAATAACCATGATAACGCTCACAAATGTCAAAATTGTCAAGGCATAATAAAGAACATCTGCCACCTCTTCAAATAAAAAGGCAAACAAAACCAAGATGAGGCCGTTAAAGATAAACATAAGATAGAAAGGCAGACGTGACCTCACATGGTATTTGATAAATTGACGCTTACCCATCATGACGCAACCCGTAGCCGACACCTTTCTTGGTTTCGATAAAATCCTTCAAACCTACTGCTTCTAACTTCTTACGCAAACGTGCTACATTGACAGACAGGGTATTATCATCAATAAAGAAGTCACTGTTCCAAAGCTCCTTCATGAGGTCTTCACGACTAACGATATTACCAGCACGCTCGAAAAGAACTTGTAAAATCTGAAACTCATTCTTAGTCAAAGAAACGACTTCTCCCTGATAAACCAAATCCATGGCCTTAAGGTTCAATATCACACCCCTATATTCCAAGAGACTCTGGTCCTTACCAAACTCATAGGAACGACGTAAAAGCCCTTGAATCTTAGCTAAGAGAACATTTTGATCAAAAGGTTTGGTCACAAAGTCGTCCCCACCCATATTGATTGCCATAACGATATCCATAGCTTGATCTCTAGAGGATAAGAACATAATAGGTACCTTGGAAACCTTACGAATTTCCTGACACCAATGATAACCGTTAAATAGAGGTAAACCAATATCCATAAGAACTAAGTGAGGCTCCTCTTTAACAAAAATAGATAGGACTTCCATGAAATCTTCAACAAGAACAACTTCATAACCCCACTGTTCTAGCATTTTTTTGACTTGTTGACGGATAACCTCGTCGTCCTCTACTAATAAAATCTTATGCATAACTCTACCTCTTTCATTTCCCACTATTATAACAAAAATGACATAAGAATCCCCCATTCTCAGCAAATCTTACAAAAATGTTAGATTGAATTTTCCAACTTTTTAAAGGGTACGTTTTCATAGGAAAAATCCTTTGAGTCTTCAAAGAAAATATAGTATTATAATAGAGTTGATGTTGGTTTATGATTAACCTACTACACCCTCATCGATAATTGAGAACTTTACTTATTTATATCACGAATTGGCGTGATGTTTCTACAAGGTGCCGTAACACCTAACAATGAGTAAGTCCCAAAACTCAGAAAAAGATTTTCTTATCTCTTTCTGGCTTTTAAGGCTTGCTTGGCAAGCTTTTTTCTATTCATCGATGGTCTTTGATGTTTTTTCGCTTCTCAAACAAAGTTCTAAAAGCACCAGAAACACATCATTGTTATTCACTTTATAGGAGGTAATATGAAATTACTGGAAGACCGCATTCTCAAAGATGGGAATGTCCTTGGGGAAAATATCCTCAAAGTTGACTCTTTCCTTACTCACCAAGTGGACTTTGACCTCATGCGTGAGATTGGAAAGGTCTTTGCTGAAAAGTTCAAGGATGCCGGCATCACTAAGGTGGTGACGATTGAGGCATCTGGTATTGCACCAGCCCTCTATGCTGCCGAAGCCTTGGATGTCCCTATGATTTTTGCTAAGAAGGCTAAAAATATCACTATGACCGAAGGAATCCTCACTGCTGAAGTTTACTCCTTCACTAAACAGGTGACAAGCACTGTCTCTATTGCAAGCAAGTTTCTCTCCCCTGAAGACAAGGTCCTCATCGTTGATGATTTCCTAGCCAACGGTCAAGCTGCCAAAGGCTTGATTCAAATCATTGAAGAGGCTGGCTCACACGTCGAAGCTGTCGGAATCGTTATCGAGAAATCTTTCCAAGATGGTCGGGCTCTTTTGGAAGAAGCTGGCTACCCAGTGGTTTCACTTGCTCGTTTGGATCGTTTCGAAAATGGTCAAGTCGTATTTAAGGAGGCAGATATCTAATGCAAAATAAAGAGAAACACTCGCAGGCGGCAATCTTAGGACTGCAACACCTACTCGCCATGTACTCAGGATCAATCCTGGTTCCAATTATGATTGCTGGAGCTTTGGGATATTCAGCCCATGAATTAACCTACTTGATTTCAACCGACATTTTCATGTGTGGTGTAGCAACCTTCCTCCAACTTCAACTTAATAAATACTTCGGTATCGGTCTTCCAATTGTTCTTGGGGTTGCCTTCCAGTCAGTAGCACCACTTATTATGATTGGTGAGAAACACGGTAGTGGTGCTATGTTTGGTGCCCTTATCGTTTCAGGGATTTATGTTATCCTCGTTTCTGGTGTCTTTTCAAAAGTGGCCAATCTCTTCCCTTCTATCGTTACGGGATCTGTCATCACTACTATTGGTTTGACCCTCATCCCTGTGGCTATCGGAAATATGGGAAATAATGCTGATAAGCCTACTGGTCAAAGCCTCTTCCTTGCAGCTATCACCGTTCTCATCATCCTTTTGATTAATATTTTCACTAAAGGATTTATCAAATCCATCTCAATCTTGATTGGTTTGATTGTCGGTACTGCCATCGCAGCAAGCATGGGCTTGGTTGACTTCTCACCAGTGGCTGCGGCACCTATTGTCCACGTGCCAACACCATTCTACTTCGGAATGCCTAAGTTTGAGTTGTCATCAATCATCATGATGTGTATTATCGCTACAGTGTCTATGGTTGAATCAACTGGAGTTTACTTGGCCCTCTCTGATATTACCAAAGAACCACTCGATAGCACTCGCCTTCGTAACGGTTACCGCGCTGAAGGTTTGGCTGTTCTCCTTGGTGGACTCTTCAACACCTTCCCATACACTGGTTTTTCACAAAACGTTGGTCTTGTGAAATTGTCAGGTATCAAGACTCGCTTGCCAATCTACTATGCAGCTGGTTTCCTTGTTCTTCTTGGACTCCTTCCTAAGTTTGGTGCCTTAGCGCAAATCATCCCAAGCCCAGTCCTTGGTGGCGCTATGCTTGTTATGTTCGGTTTTGTTTCTATCCAAGGGATGCAAATCTTGGCACGTGTTGATTTCGCCAACAACGAACACAACTTCTTGATTGCTGCGGTATCAATCGCTGCAGGGGTTGGTCTTAACGGTAGCAACCTCTTTAACAGCCTACCAACCGCTTTCCAAATGTTCTTCTCAAACGGTATCGTGGTCGCAAGCTTGCTTGCCATCGTCCTCAATGCCATTTTGAATCATAACAAAAAAGAAAAATAACACAAGAACACCTGAGTCGCTTGACTTAGGTGTTTTCTTTGAAATTAAAATCTTCAAGTTTGTAAAGCAAAAGAAAAGACTAAGCAACTACTCTGTCTTACTTTTACTGAAAGTAGCTCATGCTATTTAATTCTTACGATTGACTTATTTTCAATTCTATAGACAGCATCATAATCTTCCAGATTGTAATGATGGGCAATTTCAATAATACTATTAGGCAACTGTTTCAAGACATTACTTATTTCTTTTGAACTTGCTGCATCTAAAGAAGCCATCATCTCATCCGCAAGTAAAACCTGCTTTTCCCTCAAAATAGCACGTGCAATCTCAAGTTTTATGATTTGTCCACCTGAAAAGTTATCTCCAGTTAATTCATAGTCCAATTGATGACAACAAGCCTCCCATAGTCCAACTTTTTTTAGTGTTAAAATGAGCAATGAGTCAGAATAATCTTGATAAAGAGTTAGATTATGTCGCACACTTGTATGAAAGACATAGGGATTTTGATGAATAATTGCAATATTATCTAAATTTGGAGTCAGCTCCCTTCCATCAATGCTTTTAAAAATGATTTTCCCACTATATGCCTTATCTTGCCCTGATATTAACCTAAAAAGTGTTGTTTTTCCAATACCACTATCACCAACTATAAGATTATGCTGAGACAATGAAAAAGTAACCGTAACATCTCGAAAAATCTCTTGATTATCATAAGATTTAGTGACGTTTTTTAACTGAATTTCTTCTAAAGTATGTCTGTGAAGCCCTTTTGAAGGAATTTCTGACTCACTTCCAAATGTCAATAATTTATCTTTTATCACTTGACTTGATTGAATACTTGCAATAGCCTCCAGAATCTGTTGTAAGGGGTTAATAAGATATGTTGAAGCAGACATCATAGCAATAAGTGTAGTAATTGAATTTTGTTTCATGACAAGACCAATCACAAATGGTCCAATCAAGCCGACAGCTTTCAGAGGTCCTGTCCAAAACATAACTAAATTCTGAAGTGTATAATACTTAAATTGTGTCGTCTCCATCTCTCCAAGAGTTATGAGAGTTTGCCTTACATTCTCTTTTTCTGCTTGGTTGCAAATAATTGTTTCAATACCCTTACCAAAGTCTGTGATAGCTCTTAAATTCTTCTCTTTTGAACTACTTAGTAATTCTCCTGACTCTTTCAATTTTCTCTTAAAAATAAACTGAGGCAAAATCATCAGAAAGGCACCTACAGTAAAAAGACTACCCACAATAAGATTTTGTTTGACCAGATAAATTACAGATACTAGGACTGAGGCGCCCCACACAGGCGAGATAAGAAAAGATTGAAGGAACTCCTGGTCTACAATTCCAAGATCTTGTGTCAAGAGTGAGCAAAGCTCAGAATCTGAGATGTTTTTAGGAAAGACAGCATGATTCTTTAAAATATTTTCTGACAGTCTTACATTAAACGCTCTAATAATAGAACGAAGCAGAATATTCTCTATATACATAAAAGCGTACACAGCCACCCAAAGAGAAATGCTCGATAATGTAAAAACTATTAAATCACGACTATTACCGTTATCTAAATGACCTGCCATCTGGATAATTACAGGAATAACAATTCCTTGACAGGAATAAAGAAGTGCAAAAATGATATAAAGTACAATGTCCTTTTTAGGAAGTAGCTTAAAAAATTTAACCATCATCATGACACAGCAACTGATTTATTTTTTTCAATAATCATTGCTTTTACCTCCTTCAATTTGATACTATTATTTTAGTTTATTAATAGCAAAAACTATTGAAATTTCGGAAATCCGATAAGGAAGTTTTATATGGAACTAGGCCAAAAATTTAAGCAGATTCGAAAACAGAGAAAATATACTATTCAGAGACTCGCTCAAGTGGCTGGATCTGTAGCGAGTATTTCAGACTTTGAAAATGACAAAACATCACTCTCAAATGATACTCTTTTCAAACTGTTAAGACACCTAAAAGTCGAATATAATGAATTTTTCGGACAAGAATATCTTGT
Organism: Streptococcus sp. C150; assembly: GCF_000187445.1. NCBI lineage: Bacteria > Bacillati > Bacillota > Bacilli > Lactobacillales > Streptococcaceae > Streptococcus > Streptococcus sp. C150. Next base: position 984,579 of record NZ_GL698449.1, read on the forward strand.
GGACGAAACCTACATAAAACTTGCTAATCAATACAATCAAGCCTCAAATCATCTAGATTTTGAAGCACTGGAGCAAGTCGCAGAAAAGTTTCGCATTTTAGGAGAAACTAATTATAGTGATTATCTGATTAGTCTTTGTATTGACTGTCAGGTTTCAAAACTTCAAAACCGGTCAGTTAACCAAGATATTGCTACAGAACTTCAAAACTACTTCTTTTCGATTGATATATGGACACTTCTGGATATTGATTTACTGGATATGGTAAAGGATATCTTCACAGAAGATGCACTAAAAATCTACATTAAGGAACTCCTCTCAATTCTAGGTACAAATCCTAGAAATAATTTAGATAGAATCACTTTAGATGTTATTAGTCGTTGTATTTTCCAAATCATTCTTTACGGAAATCAAGAAGATAGTAATTACTATCTAAACGAACTAAAAACTATTCAATTACCAGATTATTTCATGTTACAAAAAATCTATCTTAAAGAACTAGAAGCCGCATTCCTTTATAAATTTATTGATAAGAACATGGGAAAGACTATACATAAAGAGGTTCTCCACTACTTGGCTTTTATGGGAGATGACGATAATTTGAGAGAATGGGAGCAAACTTTCCGTCAATTATAGACTTTATTGGATAACAGTTGTACAATGAATTATATAATTTGAAAAATTTAGAAAGGAAAACAGAATGCACGAAACACATTCTCTCCGTGAGCGATTTCTTGTTTTCTTCAAGATTTTTGTGCCCATACTGATTTATCAGTTTGCCAACTTCTCGGCAGCCTTTGTGGACACTACCATGACTGGTCAATACGATGCCCTACACTTGGCAGGGGTAGCCATGGCAACGAGTTTATGGAGTCCTTTTTTCACCTTCTTAACAGGTATCGTCTCTGCTCTAGTTCCTATTATCGGACACCATCTAGGGTCAGGTCGCAAGGACCGAGTGGCACCTGATTTCTATCAATTTCTTTATATGGCTTTGGGTCTATCACTGATCCTCTTTGCCCTTGTTTTTCTGGGGGCTCCCTTGGTTTTGAACCATCTAGGTCTGGAGCCTTTGGTCAGAAAGGTCGCCCTTGGTTATCTACGATTTTTGAGTCTTGGTATCATTCCCCTCCTACTCTTTAGCGTGGTTCGCTCCTTCCTTGATGCGCTTGGACTCACACGCCTATCCATGTACCTCATGCTTCTGCTCCTACCTCTCAATGGTTTCTTCAATTTTCTCCTCATCTATGGCATTGCTGGTCTACCAGAGTTGGGAGGAGCCGGAGCAGGTCTGGGAACTTCATTAGCTTACTGGGCCCTACTCCTCATTTCCATTGTGGTTATCAGAAAGCATAAAAAGGTTAAACCCTACCACATTGAAAAGGTTCAACCCCTTGATAAAACAGCTCTGCTTGACGCCATGAAGCTAGGTCTCCCCATTGGTGGAACGGTCTTTGCGGAGGTCGCCATCTTCTCAGGTGTTGGTCTAGTTATGGCCAAGTATCCATCCCTAGTCATTGCCAGTCATCAGGCAGCCATGAACTTCTCAAACCTCATGTATGCCTTTCCTCTCAGTGTTTCCAGTGCTATGGCTATCATTATTTCCTACGAATTTGGAGCTAAACGCATGGATGCGGTTAAGAGTTACAGCAAACTAGGTCGTCTGACAGCCTTAGGTTTTGCTGGTTTTACCTTGTTCTTTCTCTACTTCTTGCGCTATGATTTAGCAGAACTTTATGGCCATGAGCCTGACTTTTTGAGAATGACAGCCATTTTCATGACCTATAGCCTCTTCTTCCAAGTGGCGGATGTCTTTGCGGCTCCCCTTCAAGGAATTTTGCGTGGTTATAAGGACACCAAGGTCCCTTTTTATCTCGGTGTCTTGGCTTACTGGGGGATCACCTTCCCAGTAGGCTTCCTGCTTGAAAAAGTTACTGAACTTGGTCCTTACAGCTACTGGATTGGCCTGATTGCCAGCCTTATCGTCAGTGGTATTTGTTATCAATGGCGCCTAAATAAGATCGTTAAGCGTTACGAATTTCATTGATGATATACCTGAAGCAGTCTCATCAGACTGCTTTTTATCTGCTCAAATCTTGATAACAAAGAAAAAGCCTCCTGCATATTGAAAACGAATAGACTGTTATCAATACACAGAAAGCTTTTTTATGAGTGATTCTTTAGATTCAGATTTTCCTACAGCATTACCCAGATGAACTTATTAATGAAAACAAAGTTGTTTGATATTAAAAAAAGTGTCACAAAGTCCAGCCGGATCAACTAGGGCACCATAGATCATGACTAAACCACATAGTGCTAAGAAATGATAAAAATAAACGACTTTCTCTCCTGTTTTAGGGAGTAACAGAAAAGACCAAAACCATAAGCCACAAATCGCTACTAATATGATTATCTTATTGATGCATTCCATAACAATTTCTCCATCATAGAAGGTTTAGCACAATAAAATAGCCCAAAGGACTATCTGAATATTATCATAAAAATCTAACAAGTGCTGTCATATTCCCTTAAGGGAAATCTCGGGGATTTTGTCGCTAGTTTTGTTTGAGTAAGTTTAGACATATAATATCATAATTGGGAGGTTGGGGAAGACTATTATTACACAAAGTACAATAATGTTTACAGACACCAAAACTAGTAATTAAAGGGAAAATGAATTCTTTACACTTGTTAGATTTCTCACTACTATAGTGTACTACTTTTTTGGTTTGATGTGTAAAACAATTTGTATAAAATTGTAAAAAAATGTAATGAAATGTCACTTTTTTGTCCTGAATGGTCATATCACATGACATGTTAGTTCTTGTGGCACATGGATTTTCCAACATTGAAACGCTCATTATTAAAGAGGCTGGCTCAAAAGAAACCAACCTCCTAAATAAATTGTTAAAAAGCACTTAGACATGATGATTTGATTGTCAGATAGAGCCCCAAGAGCAAGCCAAACTAGAACTTTTGCAATTTCAATGCTTTTGTCCTGTATATCAGTTTATGCAACTCTCTTCAGTCCACCTGATCAAGCAAGTAAGCATAACCTTCTTTTTCCATATCTGCCTTAGGAACAAATCGTGTTGCGGCACCATTGATACAATAGCGCAAACCACCTTTATCGCTTGGACCATCTGGAAAGACATGCCCTAGATGGGAGTCCCCCGCACGACTACGGACCTCGATTCGTTCCATATTGTGAGAATAATCTTCCTTGTAGTTGGCTACCTCAGGACTAATCGGACGGGAAAAACTGGGCCAACCACAGGCAGAATCAAACTTGTCCTTGGATGAAAAGAGAGGTTCACCAGTCACCACATCCACATAGATGCCAGGTTCAAACTGATTCCTAAGGGGACTCGTAAAGGCACGTTCCGTCCCATTTTCCTGAGTAACCGCATAGGCTTCGGGACTCAGATTTTTCTTAAGATCCTCCTGATTTGGCTTGTGATAGGCACTGGCATCAATGACTGGAGTTGAGGCTTGATTGACATTGATATGGCAGTACCCCTTAGGATGCTTCTTAAGATAATCCTGATGGTATTCCTCAGCAGGAATAAAGTGTTGTAAAGGCAACAACTCAACCGCCAAAGGCTGACCGTATTGCTCAGACATCTCTTGGAAAACTTGCTTGATGACTGGTAGGTCATTGTCATCCGTGTAATAAACACCTGTGCGGTACTGACTGCCCACATCATTGCCCTGTTTATTTTTGCTTAGAGGGTTGATGATACGGAAGTAATGTAGCAAAATCTCTCGCAATGACACTTGGCTGGCATCATAAGTCACCTGAACAGTCTCAGCATGACCCGTCTGACCGATAAGCTCATAGCGAGTGGTCTCACTACGTCCATTAGCATAACCCGAAACAGCATCTAACACACCAGAGACACGTGAAAAGTACTCCTCCACGCCCCAGAAACAGCCACCAGCAAGATAAATAGTATGTTGATTTAGCTTAGCCATCTGTATAACTCCTTTCACAAGATAATCTTTTTCTACGCCTTAAGTGTAACGCTTTTCAGCAAATTTCGCACTTATAGCGACTTGGGGACACAAAAAATCCCATCACATTGTGATAGGATGTCATTTTTATTCCATTTCGAAGCTGTCGCTCTTGATTTTATCAGGTAAAACGAGAGACACGAGTATGCACAAGATGGCTGGAATCAACCATGGCAAGGATGCTCCTGACAATGGTAGGAAGTTAATGAGGGTATTGAGTCCTGCAAGCTTGAACTGGCTAGCAAGAACGCTAAGCAAGGCAATCAGCGTGACTACAGCAACTGTAACTTGCATACCAGGTTTTGACAAGGCCACGAACTTGTTGGCAATCACAATCATGACAATCGTAATGGTAATTGGGTAGAGAATCAAAAGCACTGGTACTGAGAAAGCAATGATATTGTTAAGACCCAAGTTGGCAATCGCAAACCCAATCAAGGTAAAGATAATGGCGTAGGTCTTGTAGGATACTTTCGGAAATGCCTTGTGGAAGAATTCCCCAGTCGCAACGATAAGTCCTGCAGTGGTTGTGAAACAAGTCACTGTCACCATGATAGCTAGGAAAATCTGAGCTGCTGATCCAAAGATGGCTTGTGTAGCTTGTGACAAGACGCTAGCACCAATATTGGCATCTTTTGGTAGTCCTGCCACTTGGAGGGGGAAATGATTTCCCAAAAAGGCTAGTCCCAGATACAAAGCACCAAAGAGAAGCGTTACTATGAAACCAACAACCCAAATCGTTGAAATATACTCTTTTTTCGATTTAAAGCCCAATTGATTAAGTGTGACCACTGCCACTACACTGAAGGCCACAGAAGCCAAGGCATCCAAGGTGTTGTACCCTTCCAAGAATCCCTTACCAAAAGCAGAAGCCTGGTATGCTTGGCTAGCCAGCTGAGGACTGTGTCCACCGTATTTAAGCGCTCCTGCCACGATAACAATGACAATCATGATGGCAAAAACTGGTGTTAAGATGCGTCCAATACTATCTAGGATTTTTGATGGATTCATTGCAATCCAAAGCGCTAGAGCGAAGTAAATCACAGTGAAAGCCAAGAGCCATAGATTTGTATGCCCACTTCCAATCAAAGGTGAGAAGCCAATTGAAAAGGCTGCTGCCGCTGTTCTAGGAATGGCAAAGAAAGGACCAATGGACAGATAAAGGACTGACAAATAGACTAAGGCAAACTTAGGCGAGATTTTTTGTGAAATCTCATGGATGTAGCCCTTGGGATTTAGGGTCCCAATAACCAGCGTTAGTATAGCAATGCCAACACCAGATAGGACAAAGCCTGCAATGGCTGGCCAAAAATGACCTCCAGATTCAAAGCCTAGCTGAGGGGGAAAGGTTAGATTTCCCGCTCCAAAAAACATACCAAACAGCAATAGGGCTGTAAGGCCTCCTTTTTTTAACATAGGGAACTCCATATCTAAAACAAATAAGATAGATGATAATAGCTATCTCAGTTGTTGATTTTTTTATAATACTATTCAGTATCTCATGCTACTGATGAAATTACAAGTTTTACAGCTTCATTCGAGAAGGTTTTCAAGATTAACAATATTCAGAAAAGGCGCAAAAAAAAGACAAATCTCAAGGATTGTCTTAACTGCTACTATGGGTGACTGACAATGATTTCCAAATCACCACTAAGTGTCCACGAAGTCACATCGCTTGGTAGAATGAAGTGGCTACCTTTGGCAATGTCGTAATCCTGACCATCTACATGAAGGCTTCCTTTACCATCAAGCACACTGAATAAACTGTAATCAGCGGTCTTTTCAAAATCAGCCTTACCTGAGATTTCCCATTTATATACGGCAAAGAAATCACTAGCGACTAAAAGCGTTGATTTGAGGTCATCTACTTTTGTTGTGACTGGGCGACTATTGGCAGGTTCTCCAATAGTAAGCACATCGATCGACTTTTCCAGATGGAGCTCACGCAAGTTGCCTTGGTCATCCTTACGGTCAAAATCATACACACGGTAGGTCGTATCACTAGATTGTTGGGTTTCAAGAACCATGATTCCTGCGCCAATAGCATGCATAGTCCCACTTGGCACATAGAAGAAATCGCCTGCTTTAACCGGGACTTTGGTCAAGAGATTTTCCCAATCTTTGGCTTCAATTTGCTGACGCAATTCTTCTTTTGATTTGGCGTTATGACCGTAAATGATTTCAGAACCTGGTTCTGCAGCAATGATATACCAACATTCTGTTTTACCAAGTTCACCTTCATGTTCAAGTCCGTAAGCATCATCTGGATGGACCTGCACACTGAGCCAATCATTGGCATCCAATATCTTCGTCAAAAGAGGAAAGACAGGTTCTTGACGATTGCCAAATAACTCACGGTGCTCTGCATAAAGAACATCTAAAGTTTGACCGGCATAACGACCATTCTTAATAGTAGAAATACCATTTGGGTGAGCAGAAATAGCCCAGTACTCTCCGACATGGTCGCTTGGAATGTCGTAGCCAAAGACATCACGCAAATGCGTACCACCCCAGATTTTTTCTTGCATAACAGATTGTAAAAATAATGGTTCAGACATAATTACTCCTTATATAAGAATGAATAGACTCAAAATCTATGTCTTAACATAGATGATTACTCACATCATGATAAATGAATCAGTTCCACTTTAAAGCGGATGTTCCAAAAATCACCTATAGCCAGTAAGCTCCATCATCAGCAAATCACAAACAGACTTTGACGAGTAATTACCTCAATTATAAGCATAATTTGTGAAAATATCAACAGAGTCCTTAAAGAAATCATAAGATTTTGGCTTAATGGCTGCAAGTCATTTCAATAGCAAATTTCCTTTAAGAATCCTACTCATTCCTTCATTTTTCGGATAGATTGATTGAATTTAAAGACTTTTTAACCTATAATGTTATTGATATTATGAAAGGAAATCTCTCAATGAAATTCTATTCCTATGACTATGTGCTAAGTCAGATTAGCCAACAAAACTGGGTTATGGTTGCCATTACTGCAGGACTTATTTTAGTGACCGGTGTATTTGCTTTTAAAGCCTTGAAAGAACGCCATGATACTAAGTTTCGTGAACTCTCTATTATTTCTATTTTAACCTTAGTTGCCGTGGTTCTAATTGCTATCAGTAATTTCCAAAGCAATCAATCTAACAACGACCAATTTAGAGCATCTCTTCACTTTATCGAGGTTGTGTCTAAAAATCTTGACGTTGATAAGAGCAAGGTTTATGTCAATACTTCTACTACTACAGATGGCGCTATCCTCAAAGTTGGAAACAAGTACTATCGTGCCATCTCAGGTTCAGAACCTGACAGCTACTTGCTAGAACAAATAAAACTTTACAAGTCTGATGTTGAACTCGTGGAGGTTAAAAAATGACATCTTTTTATCTTACTGTTGCAATTAAACTAGCTTTGGGGCTTATTTCACTCGTCTTTGTTATCAATTTAACAGGTAAAGGAAACCTAGCACCTAGCTCAGCTACTGACCAAGTACAGAACTTTGTTCTTGGTGCAATCCTCGGTGGTACAATTTATAGTAGTACCGTTTCAATCCTCCAATATATCGTGATTTTGATTATTTGGACGATTTTGATTTTACTTCTAAAATGGCTAATTACCAATATTCTCTTTATCAAACATTTGATTGACGGTAAACCAACTGTCATCATCAAACATGGTCAACTAGATCCTGAAGCTTGTCGCTCTAAAGGACTTTCAGCCTCTGATGTCGCTTTAAAATTACGTTCCCAAGGAATTTTTCAACTTAAAGAGGTTAAACGTGCAGTTATTGAACAGAACGGCCAATTGATTGTGGTTCGTGCGGGTGATGAAAATCCGAAATACCCAATCGTTACTGATGGGGTCATTCAAACAGAAATTCTTGATACTATTGGTAAAACGGAGGATTGGTTAAATGAAGAGCTTCAAAAAATGGGATATGACAACATTTCAGATATCTTCATCGCTGAATATGATAAAGGAAAGATTAATGTTGTCACTTATTAAACAAAATACTTGCATTACCGTTTAATATTGTCTACAATGGTCTCATCATAAAAAGGAGGTTCTATCATGGGAATCGAAGATAAATTGAATCAAGCTAAAGGTGCTCTTAAAGAGGGTGCTGGTAAACTGACTGGCGACAAAAAGACTGAAGTCGAAGGTGCTGTCGAAAAAGTTGTAGCAAAAGCAAAAGACGGTATCGAAGATGTTAAAGAAGGCGTTGAAGGTGCTGTTGAAGGCCTTAAAAATGCTTTTTCTAAAAAATAATAATAAATAAACAGAAGCTCTTTTCCTTTTTTGGAGAGGGCTTCTGTTTTTCTTTATGTTCTTAACTAGAATTACTTACGAGAATGCTTGCTTCCTTTTAAGGCAAATGAGGTTGTCATCATAACTGCTCCTAATGCGCCTAGTCCCAAGCTACTCACATCACCAGTATCTGGTAGGGTTGATTTACTTGTTTGATTGCTTTGTGAACTTTTAGATGACTGATTAGCCTTAGAGCTTGTCTGACTATTTTGTTTTTGAGCAAAATCAGTCTGAACGCTTGATTTCGTAGCTTCCTTTTGGTTGGAAACTTCTCTTAGCTGACCTTTTGATTCCGCTTGGGAACTTTGATTTTGAGTGAAAATCTTATTCAACTTCTCAGCTGTCTCTTCGTTTGGCTGTTGGACACTGCTTGATGTATTGGTACTTGCCTGTTCAGGCTGTGCTTCTGCTGACTGATTGGCAACTGCTACTTCAGATATAAGTGATCGTACTTCAGGCTCTGCAGCTCTAGTCGTTGATGAACCTTGACCTGATGGGCTTGTGCTTCTGGCTGTCGTTGCTGAAGTAGTTGCATTTGATTGGTTCGCATTAGTTGTTGCTGCTGATGTACTAGCAGTCGCAGAAGTTGTGGTACTCACATTTGGAGACATTGAGTTACTTGTTTGACTAGCAAAGTTTGGTGGGGTTGGACGACCTGTATTAGGTGTCTGACTTGTTGAACTTGTACTGCTTGTGCTTGTCGTATTTTCAGAACTTGTCGAAGCAGATTGGCCCCATGGTGTGTTAACGCTTCCGGTATTGGTAGAGCTGCCACCATAGCTAGTTGGTCCGCCGTAGCCTCCGAAGTTATCAGACATTGAACTATTACCAAAACCACCACCTGGGAAGCCGCCCATGCCACCTACACCAGGACCGTTGTTTGTACCTTCTTCAGTAGCTGTTGCAGTGGCACTAGCACCACTTGATGTCGTAATGGTATAGGTTTCACCCGAAGTTAGACTCTCGGTACTAAAGACCACATTTCCGAATGAAGACGTTGCCGTGGTTGTTGCAACAACATTTCCAGAGCTATCAGTGACTGTGATGGTATCCCCTGCACTTCCTGAGATGTTAGCCATAATATAAGACTGGCTTGAACCCGTTGTAAAGGCTTGAGCCATTCCTTGGTTACCAATAGCCCAAACGGTACCACCAGAAATAATACCTGTTCCATCGTAGTCAATAGCAGCATTATCCTCACTTGTCTGAGCGACGTAGAGAGAACCACTTTTCACTGTCACATTGCCGTTACTGTCGATACCATCACCATCTGCCAAGATAGTTACCGTTGCACCGTCAATATTGATGCCCACTTCATTTTCCAAGTCAGACGTCGAATTGGTTAGGCTTGAAGTATCAGCGCTGTCCTTGGTCGTCCACTCAGTAGCGTTAATACCGTCATCACCAGCAGTGATATCAACGGTTCCACCTGTCAAATTGATATAACGCCCTTCAAGGCCTTCGTCACCTGCTACAACTGTTACTTTAGAATTGCCTTCGACAGTCAATTCATCCGTAACCGTAATACCTTTGTCCGTCGCATTAATGGTTACTGTTGAATCGGTAATTGTCAAATCACCACTATTAACATCTGTTTCGTCTTCGACCTGAATACCGTCATCAGTTGCCGTGATGTTGACTGTGGCATTTTTAATGGTAACAGCTGTCGTCGCATTGATACCGTCTTTAGCCTCTGACGTCAAATCAAGCGTTACTGAATCAACAGTCACACTATCAGCCTTGATGGCGTGCTTTTCAGTACTTGAAAGGGTAAGGGTGCTTCCAGTACCACTCGTGATTGTCAGGGCTCCCGCTGCTTCGATTGCATTAGCAGACGTCGAAGAAATAGAACTGTCTGAAAGGACATTAACAGTCAATTCTGCTGAAGAATTGGAAGTGATAGACGAATCTGTTAAGGTCACACCATCCAAGTAGATTGTAACTGGATCTGTCACGCTACCTGCCACAATAATGGTATAGCTTGAACCATTTCCGGTCAAAGTGTATGACCCTGCTTGATTGATGGTAATTGTCGTTCCATCAATTGTGACAGTACCGCTATCACTTGTTACCACGGTTGTTCCATTGAAAGTAATCGTTGTCGTAGAGCTTTCTGAGTCACTATCTTCAGACTCAGTTGTCGTCGTTTCAGTAGCTGAATCTGAGGCGCTGTTGGTTAACACTGAAGCTGTTTCAGATGCAGTGGCTTCAGTGGTGCTTGAACTTGTATTAGAGCTAGTGTTTTCGTCTGCATTGTTCGTTTCAGATGCTGAGGTTTCACTAGTTGTGCTTTCAGCAGTTTCAGAAGAACTTGCTTCTGGAGTTGCGGAAGTGCTTGAATGATCAGATGTTTCACTGCTTGTCGATGTAACAGTCCTGCCCTCTGTCGTACTTGTTGTACTTATTGTTGACGAATCGGTGTCTGAAGTTGAAGCTGCAGTTGAAGTACTTGTAACCGTTTCTGCGCCTGTTTCAGTAGTGTCTGATGTATTGTCGGTCTGAGTACTTTCTTCAATTAAGTCAGCAGTGCTTTCACCTGTTGAAACCGTTGAGAGTGTTGATTCAGTGTTTGTCTCGTCTGCTGAAACCTTGCTGTCATTTAAGACAACTGAGCTACCAAAGATTAAGCTCGCTACCAGAACTGAACCAGCAGTTTTCCATTTTGATGATTTCTTAATGGCATAACGTTCTTGTGTTTGTTTAGTTTGTTTGTATGTCATTTTTTGTTCCTCTTACTTTTGTGATGACTCTATTAAACATAAGAAACCTAAGATAAGACTTAAAGAAAAGTTAATCTTTCCTTAAAGTAAAAAAGTCCCCAAGTTATTGGGAACTTTCATACTATAGGATAAACCACTCTAACTTCTACCGAAACAATTAACCTTTCATCACTGAAGGTCATTCCTGTCTCATACAGGCATTTGCTAAAGAGGTCTTCATGGAGCTCTTACCAATAGGATAAGCTTCAGTCTCCAAGGCCTTCCTTGTAGGATTCCCACATTTGGTCAGCTTTGATTTTTGTACTCCTATACTTCCTCTCTCTTCATTATACCAAAAACGCTAGGTCAGCAGAAGTAAAATAAGGTTTCATTACATTTCAGTACATGCTAGGAATCTTGATTTCATGCGATTTTTGAAATTTTGAATTCCAGCAGATTGGAGCACAAATTAATGAAATCTCTACTTTTTTCTCTACCTTTTTAGGCTTGAAAAATTGAATCGGATAACCAAATAAAAGATGCTCTAGTTAATCATAAAACTAGAGCGTCTTTTATTAATTAAATCAATAATAAGTTATTAGTACAACACACAACCAATAGTTTCAAGCAAAAATTTGATAGTAATTTACTTATAAAAACCCTTCATTAAGTTATTTAAGTCAGTTTTTAGAATAATCTGCCTATCTTGAGTTAATTGACATTTTTCGTCATGGATTAGCTTTTCTAATATCTTTTCTCCTAATATTCCACCAATATGAAACTTTCTTTCAGAAAAATCTAAACATAATTTGATATTAGGATTAGACTGATAACCCAACCATTGCTGTATGGCATTACTTCCTGCTTGAGTTAAAGAGTAGCTGATAGGGGATTCCTGTTCCATTAATTTATTTTGAATAAACCACTCAAATATTGAAACTCCTGCTTTCCCTGCTAAATGGTGCAAACATGTCCGTGCTTCACCAAGCTTAATTGCTTGAGGACGTCTAGACAGTTTTGCAATAGCTTGTCTTCCTTGCTCCGTGGTGAGAGTACTATCATTATTTAATTTATAGTAAATTCGGCCGTAAAAGTTAAATAAAACTATTTTAGGACTAGCCTTTAAAAAAGCAATTTCACTTTTCGATAAAGAATACCCTAAAGTTCTTTCAATCTCATTTTGGGTGAGAAAACGGTTAGCTGATAAAACCGAGATAATTTGTGACGTTGACATAGTAGTTCACTACCTTTTTAATGATTAAAGCCTCAATTTTTAAAGAAATGGTAGAAATTCGGCATAAGTTGTGTAATGAGCTGTGTTGGCTCATAAAGAACGAATTTTTTAGCTTTGGTTGTCGTTAATAAATTAGCATCCTTTAAAATTTGTAAATGTCTGGATATACTTGAATTACTCATTAATAAAATTTGAGCCAAAGATTGTGTCGTACTTGGTTTATCAATAACATAATTCATAATTTGTAAACGGACAGGGTCACTCAAAGCTTTAAAAATAGTAATCAAATTTTCCGGTGTGGAGTTATAGTAACTTGGCTGATCTGTAATATCATAGGTAATAGCAATTCCTTGGTTGAAAGATTCAACAAACAGATGAGGCCAAATAAAATAACTTGGTAATAACATAATAGAATCACTATCTTGCAGTTGGATTTCTTGGTCAAAAGGTTTAATGATGGCCAGCCTGTCCTTTCTCCAATGAATGCGGTCAATTTGCAAATGATTAAACATTTCTTCAAAACCATTTTCCCTTAAAAAAGAAGCTTGATGTTGGATTTCTGTTAAGAGCTTTCGTTGAATACCTTTACTTTTCCAAGTTTCATCAAATATTTCTTGGCGGTACCAATCAATAAAAGAGAAAAGATGTTGATAAACACCAGAGGCATTCTTCCTCAAGTCTATAAGTAACTGATTATCCTCATTCAAAGAAAAATCCTTCCATTCTAATCCTTTTGCTAATGTTGGAATGAAGGAGTTTTCTCTGTCACTGGACACTTTCTCTAAATGCTCAATTAATTGAATAGTTGGGAGCCCATCAAGAAATTTCTTTAAATTTTGTATCTCTTCTTCAATCGTTGTCGCATGATAGCGAAAATTACAAAGTAAAATAGGAGAAACACCAAGTTCATAAAAAAGTTGAAAATAGTGAAGCTTCTCATAGAAATCATCTGTCAATCTATCTTGTATCTCAATGACCCAATCAATATTTGTACCATGATGACGCGGGTTCAATAAGACATGTAAGCTTCTAAAAAGTTCATTTAAGGGTGAGTACACAAATTGTATCCTTTGTGTTAATGTTTCATCCGTTTTCAGAGCATAGTTACTAAATTGAACTGTAATAGTCATGTGCATGCTCCTTCTAAACGATTCGATATTTTTAGAATCGATTGATTAAAATTTTATTTCATTGTATCATATTTATAATTTTTAGAAAAGAGGTTATATTTATGATACACGATACTAAACATTTAATTTACACAGCTAAACCCAAGGAGGAAATTTTATGAGTAGACGGTTGCAGGATTTACTAATAACAGTTATCGCAGGTATGGGAATGTTATTGTCAACTTTAGATACTGGTATTATCAATGTTGCACTATCTTTCCTAAAAGAGCAATTCCATACAACAGCTAATACTGCAGCTTTTACAATAACTGGATATGCACTGGCATTGGCAATATTCATACTTCCTTTAGGCATTTTTAGTGACAAATTCGGCAAACTAAAAATTTCTTACTTAGGATTCGTTCTTTTTGGACTTAGCTCGCTTTTTTGTGGGTTTGCTAATAGTATTGGTTGGCTTATCGCTGGACGAGTAATTCAAGGAATTGGGGCAGCTGCCTTACAAGCTACTTCTGCAGCTTTGATTACAACATTAGTATCAGAAGAACAAAAAAATAGCTCTATTAGTATTTTAGGAGTTATGATAGGTTTAGGTCCTGTATTAGGTCCCTCTTTAGGTGGCATATTGCTATCTTTAAATGTTTGGCGATTTATTTTTTGGATAAATGTCCCTTTCGTAATTATTGGTATTATTTGCAATCACTATCTTCTTAACAAAGTTTCTGAGCAGACTAACAATCAAAAATTAGACACATCTGGAACAATTGTTAATGCAATAATATTAATTTGCCTATTGTTAGGACTATCATTATTAAGTAAGAGTCATTTACAAATAATCAGTCTTATTCTAATAACAATTAGTTTATTGATTGGTATTTTATTTTATCGAATTGAATTTAACCAAAAAAATCCACTTGTCAATGTTAAGGGACTTAAGGAGAATCCTAAAGTAATTTCTCACCTTTTACAGACGATTGCTTTTGGTTTTGCCTCTGCCATGATATTTTTACTACCTCCATTTATTTTTGAACAGTTATATCATTTAGGAGTAGGAGTTACTGGATTTCTTGTTTTGGGAGCTCCAGCTGGATTAGTTATCTTTTCACGAGTATCAGGAAAATTGAACGACGGGAGTAAAAACATAACTTTTAGCCACTTAGGTTTGGGTATTATTTGCCTGTCTTTAATTTTCTTAGTATTTCTTAACCCCAAATGGTCTTATCTGTTTCTAACTTTTGGACTTTTTATTTATGGTGTTGGTGGTGGCTATTTTCAGCCTGCAAATATCGCCAGTATTATGCAAGCCAGTCCCATGGAAATGCAAGGAAGCACGGGAGCTTTACAACGAATGGTACAAAATATTGCCATTTCGGCTGGTTCAGCAGTTGGTTCAACCTGTCTAAATCTTTGGCCAAACAATCTATTATTAGCTACTCGGATTGGATGGGGAATTACATTAGTGTTAGTTATTATGAGTTTAAAGGACATGATTTTTTCAAAACACAATAATTAACTATAAAAAAGATTTCAGTGACTACTGAAATCTTTTAGCTCTCTTCATTATACCAAAAAACGCTAGATCAACAGATCCAGCGTTTTCCTCTTAATACTTAGAATGTTTGTAACCGTAAAAGGCATAAATAGCTGAACCGATTAGCACTGCTATGCCAAAGGCTAACCAGGTCTGCCAACTATACTGACTCATAAAGGAGAGACAGACGATAATTGAGATAATTGGCAAGACCGGAACAAATGGGACCTTAAACTCATCCTTCTGCGGCAAGCCCTTGTCCTTACGAAGAATAATGAGGGCAATAGCCAAGAGGATCAAGTAAGCCAAGGTCGCAATATTAACCAAGGATGCCATATTAGCCAAAGAGAAGAGCCCTGCTGAGATGGCTGAAAGGATACCAGTCAAAAGCGTCGCATGATGTGGAACCTTATGGGTCTTTGAAACCTTTTTGAAGGTTTGTGGAAGAAATCCATCACGCGCCAAGCTATAAACCATACGGCTAAGGGCATAGGCCATGGAAATACATACGGTAATCAAGGTCATAATGGCAACCACCGATACATAATTGGCAGCCCAAGGCACACCAATATAACGAAGAGCATAAGCTACGGCATCGTCAACATTTAGCTTAGTATAGTGAACCACTCCCGTCAAGACTAGCGAAACCACTGCATAAAGTGCAGCGACGATAATCAAGGCGAGAACAATGCCTCGAGGAACATTCTTTTGAGGTTCCTTAATCTCATCTACTGTCATAGAGATGGATTCAAATCCAAGAAAACCAAAGAACATGAGAGAAGCCCCTGCCATAATTCCCGTCTTACCACCATAGATTTGGCCAAAGCCAAATGGTGCGAAGTTAGCCCAGTTGCTTGGATTCAGATGTAAGAGACCAACTAGGATGAAGACCGCCAAGGCAGAGAACTTAAGCACTACTAGGAGTGAGTTCAAACGAAGGGCTTGTTTGGAATCCAAGAGGAGGAGGGCCGTCACTAGCACCAAAACCAAGACTGGCAAGAGGTCAATATAAGTTCCTTGACTCGGATTAAAAGGGCCACTGATAGCTTGAGGAAGCTGTAAACCAAAGCTTGCCAGAAGTCCCTTGAGGTAGGCTCCCCAACCAGAGGCAACACTGGACACGGCATTCATGAAAACGATCATTGTAAGCCACCCCCCCATCCAAGCAGGGTACTCACCCCAAGAGGCGTAGAGATAACCATAAACACCGCCAGCTGATGGGTAACGTGAGGCAAACTCAGCAAAGAAAATAGCTGACATACCCACACAAACTGCTGAAATCAAAACCGAAATAATCAGGGCAGGACCTGCCAAGGTTGATGCTGCGGTACCAGTAATTGTAAAGATTCCTGTTCCCACCATGGCACCAATTCCCAAGAGGACGACATCCCTGAGGGTCAGATGCCGTTTCATCTCGGTTTGAGCGAGACCGACATCCTTTTTACGAAAAATACTCATTTTTATACTCCAATTTTTGAGAAATACCGCACTATTATACCATATTCCAGGCCAAAAATAGACCCATTTCTGTATTTTTATACTCCTATTATTAAAAAGCATGTTCAAGATTAGGATTTCGTAAAAATGATTTTCTAATGTATTGCCTATACCTATCAAAAACCACCTGCTCAAAATCTTGATTTAGTCGCCCATTTCTTCTACTGTTTTAGTAGATTTCGAAACATTTAAAATCTTTAGAAAAGGCTATGAAAAGGATGCCAATTGCGTTTGATTCTTCTAATGAAAGATGTTAGAATGAGGTCATAAAAATGGAAAAGGGGAACTTTTATGGAAAATAAAGTTCATTTTAAACTTCATAAGGTGAAGAAACAATGGGTTACCATTGCCGTGTCTGGTTTGGCACTTGGCGCCTCATTGATTGGTGCTACTGTCTCTGCCGACGAGCAAGCTACAAATCAAGTCACCTCAGCTAACACACCTGAGAGTGTTAACCAGAATCCTGATTTTGTCATCACAGAGACAACTATAGCTACGACAAAAGCTGATCAAGTCGCAACCAATAATGCAACTGATACAACGGAAAAGCAGCCAGTCCTTAAAGAAGATCAAGCAAGTAGCACTTACAATTTGGCTAGTGGCGAAACGAGAACTGCTACTTCAACTTCAGAAACAACTAGTACAGCTACTGACGTGAACAGCCAAGCACCCGAAGCTGTGGAAACTACTGTCGTCTCTGGAGGTCAGTTCAAGAGCGATGCGGAAGGCAACTGGTACTACCTCAAAGATGGGAAAAATCTAACAGGTGCTCAAAACGTTGACCATTTTGATCTTTATTTCCACGAGGATGGCAAGCAGGCCAAGGGGGAGATTATCACTGAAAATGGACAATCTTTCTACTATGATAAAGACAACGGACGTAAGATAACCAATACCTCTATCACTATCAATGGTCAAACCTACAATGCTGATGCACAAGGACATCTGACAGCAGTTCTGCCTGAAACTAACAAACGCAACCAGTTTATCGAAGATAATAACCACAACTGGTATTACCTCGGAAAAGATGGCAAACCCGTCACTGGTGCTCAGACCATTGATGGCTTTAACCTCTACTTCCACGAAGACGGTAGACAAGCTAAAAACGAAATCGTTACTATTAATGGTGATAGCTACTATTTCGATAAAGACAATGGTCGTCGTGTAACAGGTCACCAAGCTCTTGATAATGTAAACCATAAGTACTTTGGTTTTTACTACTTCGACAAAGATGGTAAGATGGTCAAAGATAACTTCGTCACTGAGTATGGCGATCTTTACTACTTTGATGCTACTGGCAATCAACCTAATTTTGTCTTTGTTTCAGATAAAGCTGGTAATTGGTATTACATGAGTGACTTCAAGGCAACTAAAGGTTTCTCAGCCCCATTTGGTTTCGATACCGAATTCCTAGACCGTAGCCAATCCGACTATAAGACAAGCGTGCAAAACCTGAACGGCCAACAATATTACTTTGATCCCAAGACTGGTATCATGGTAACCAATCGTTATGTTTCTGACGATCAGGGGAATTGGTATTACTTTGGCAAAGATGGTAAAGCGCTTCACGGTTTTCAAACAGTGGACGGTAACCTTCATTACTTCAATGATAGTGGCCAACAAGTCAAAGATGACTTCCTTTACTACAATAACGATATCTACTATTTTGATAAAGACAATGGAAATCCAGTAACCAATCAATTCGTCAATAGAGACGATGCTTGGTACTACTTCGGAGCTGATGGTAAAGCCGTGTCTGGTTTCCAAACCATTAACGGACAGAACCTATATTTCTACGAATATGGTGTCCAAGCCAAGGGACAACTGGTTACTGTTGACGGCAAAACCTACTACTTCGATCCAAATACAGGTGACAAGTGGGTTAATCGTTCACTTACCTTAAACGGTACGGTCTATAACTTTGACAATAATGGTGTGGCGACCACTAAAGCTGACCAAACCACACATCGAAACCAATTTGTTAAAGGTACCGATCAAGAATGGTACTACTACGATGCTAACGGTAAAAAGGTCACTGGTTTCCAAATTATTAACAAGGATCTCTACTACTTTAACGAGAAGGGCCAACAAGTTCGAGGAGGTATTTTCAACCTAGGTGATAACTACTACGTCGCCAACAAAGATACTGGTGCTATCATTCGTAATGCCTTTTATCACGATACATCAACTGGCCCTTATGGCAACTTCTCTGAAAACATCTATTACGCTGGCAATGACGGTGCCTTCAAGACTGGCTGGTTAGAAGTCAACGGTAACCGTTACTACGCTAGCGACTATTCTGATGACAACACCCCCAAAGGAAACCTCTACACAGGAGTTATCAACTCTCAACTCTTTAGTCCAGATGGGAAACTCTTGACAAACGGTCTCTATCCTGAGTTCAAGCGTACTGGTGAAAATGCTTATGACCTTGAAGGTGTCTATGTCACAGATACCGACGGTAATATCAAAGAAGGTCCTTATCAGTATGATGGCAAGATTATTGGGTCTAAATATAGTAGCGTCCGCCAATCACAATGGTCAACTTTTGACGAATGGGACATTCTGAACGGACACCTTTACCACTTCGACTCAACACCTATGACCTTCACAGCACCAAATGGTCAAAAAGTGACCACAAACGTTGCCATTGCAACAACTAACAAGGCCCTTACCTATCGTGGTGTAACCTTTAATTTTGATGCCAAGGGTATTGATGCGGCAAAAGAAAAAGCCATCCACTTTGACCAATTGCAGACGGATCCTAGCGGCACAAGTTATCTCTATGAAAATGGCCAAAAGGTCACTGGCTTGAAGACCTTTGATGACGTCAGTTACTATTTCTATGACGATGGCCATCAAGCCAAAGGTACTGAGGTCGCAATCAACAATAATGTTTACCAATTTGACCAATTGACTGGTATCATGACACGCAACGCCTTTTCAAAATCATACAACTACGAAGGTTCTCCACGTTTTCCATACTACCCAACACGCTACTATGGTAAGGACGGAGCTGCTCTTACCGGTTGGCAAACCATCGACGGCAAGGACTACTACTTCCGAGATAGCGGAAACCTTGAAACAGGACGTTTTGTCATCGGAGACAGAGCCTATAATGCTGATGACAATGGCGTCGTTGCTGACCGCAAGGGTGAACCAGCCTATCGCAATCGTATTGTCTACGATAAGGGTGACAACTATTACTACAATGATAAAGGTGAGAAAGTAACCGGCTTCCAAGAAGTTGATGGCAAGGTCCTCTACTTCGACGCTGAAGGTAAACAAGTCCTAGGACGCTTTGTCACAGTTGATAATTACACCTACTATTTGGACCCTAAAACAGGTGAAAGATACACTAACCGCTCTGTCCTCATCGATGGTAAACTCTATACCTTCGATAAAGATGGACATGTAGTGTCTTAAGATGAGATGAAACCTGAAACCGAGACGAAAGTCTTGGTTTTTTTGGTGGGAGTTAAGTACCTTATAAACTAACATTACATTTAGGAAACTAAAAATAGGCTGAGAAATAACCTCAGCCTATTTTATTTATACAAGAATTATATACTCTAATTATAACTTATCAATGATGAATCAAATCATATATTCCAAATCATAACTAGCATCAGAAAGAATACGTGCCAAGAATTGTTGGGTACGTTTTTCTTTTGGTCTGAAAAAAATATCCTTTGGGCTTCCCTCTTCGACGACATGGCCACCATCCATAAAGACAACATGATTAGCTACATCTCGTGCAAAGCCCATCTCATGAGTAACGACTACCATTGTTGTTCCTTCATTAGCAAGTTGTTTCATGACGTCAAGAACATCCCCAACTAGCTCTGGATCAAGTGCAGATGTTGGTTCATCCAACAAGATAACCTCTGGTTTAACTGCAATTGCTCTGGCTAAGCCGATACGTTGTTGTTGGCCTCCTGAAAGTTGTGAGGGATAATAATCTTTAAACTCTAAAAGACCAACTTTTTTTAGTGCCTCTTCAGCAATTTGTTGAGCTTCACTTTTGGGTACTTTCCTAGCAATCACTAAACCTTCCAGTATATTCTCAATAGCAGTTTTGTTTGCAAATAAATTGTAATGTTGGAATACAAAAGCCGTTTTCTTTCGGATATCCAAAATCTCCTTTTTCGACAATTTGTCCAAAGAGTAATCCTTACCAGCAATTGTTAATTGCCCTCCATCTGCTTTTTCCAAATGGTTAAGACAACGTAAGAAAGTGGTTTTTCCTGAACCGGATGGTCCCAATATGACAACCACATCTCCCTGTTTCACTTGTAGATTAACATCAACAAGAACCTGACGGTCTCCAAATTTTTTTGAAATATGTTTAGCTTCTAGCATAGTAACTCCCTCTATGTAAATTGCAATTTTCTTTCTCCAAGGTTAAAGAGAACTTGAATAATACCACAAATGATTAAATATAAAATAAAGATGACAAAATAAGATTCAAAATATTGATATCCATATGCTGCTTCAACTCGTGCAATTGCTGTTATATCTTTTATTGTCATAACAAAGACAAGTGAAGTCCCTTTCACAATATTAATAACTAGGTTACACAAATTTGGCAGAGCAGCTTTAAGCGCTTGTGGAAAAACTATTCTCAGATAGGCTTGTCTTGTTGTTAAACCTATGGCTTGTGCAGCTTCTAGCTGACCCTTATCAACCGTTAGCAATGCTGAACGAATGATTTCAGACAAACTTCCTGTTGTCATCAAACTATAAATAATAAAGGCATAGTAAAGTGGATTAACCTTGAAGACATCTACATGACTTCCAATTCCTTTAAAAAACTGGTTTAGTAAACTAGGGAATAAACTATAAAAAAATAAAATTAACAAAATGGGTGGTGTTGCGCGAATAAAGGCAAGATAAATAACTGAAAATGTTTTGACACCTCTCACCTGATAAATTTGACCTAACGCTAAGAAAAGAGCAGGTAGAAAACTCAATAGAATAGCCACAACCATGATTCCAAGTGTTACTGGAACCCCATGTAAAGCCTTAATAAAGGTATCAATAATAAAAGTAGTATTCATTTTTTACCTCGCTTTGATACTCAATTGTTGCTCTGTCATTCTAGAAATTAGGGATAAGATTAATGCTATTCCCCAATAAACAAGGGCCACTGCCGTATATGTTTCTAAAGAATAATTTCCTAAATGACGACTAATCAAAAGGTTTCCCTTTCCCATGACATCAATAAATCCAATCGTATAAGCCAATGCAGCATCACGCATTAGGTTAAGGATAGCTGTTGTAATATTTGGTAAAGCTACCTTAAAAGCTTGAGGGGCAACGATTCTCACGAAAGCCTGCTCTGGTGTAAGACCAATACTTAGTCCGGCCTCCAATTGTCCTTTGGGGATTGCTTGATAGGCGGCCTTAAAGACTTCTGAGATTAATGCTGAAAATAGAAGAACCATGGTCACTAAAACAAATATTAACTTAGACCAGTTATTTATGTCCAACCCTAACCACCAATTAAGAAATTCAGGAACTCCATAGAATACCAAGAACAACAATACAATAGGTGGAGTACAACGTAAGATAAAAACATAACCCTTAGCCAGATTTTCAAGAGCTTTATCCTTAGAAAGACTTGCCCACGCTACCAATCCTCCTAACAACGACCCTAGTATAGTCGTTAATAAGAGAACTAACAATGTCATTGGTAAGCCCTTTATGATTTCCGGAATTGCTCCAATCACTTTTGAAATGTCATAATTGACCATATTTTCTCCTAACTAAACTCGCTCAGAAGCTTATCAAAGTAGCCTACTGTTTATACACCACAATCTAATTATTTATCAACGTATGAAAAGACATCTTCGCCAAAATATTTTTTAGACAATTTTTCAAGCGTACCATCTTCTTTTAACTCTTTAATTGCCTTCGTATATTCTTTTGAAAACTCTTCATTCTTACTATCGCGATGGAAGAGTGGGTAAGTCGGAATACCTTTATATGGGAACCAAGTTAACTTGTCCGCATATTGATGATAAGCACCATCTTTATCTGTCACAGCTTTTTCAAAAGACAATTTAATATCAAAATAAGCATCATAACGATTTTCCAAGACCCATGCATAGGCATCTGAAACTTGGAAAGATTCTGCAGATGTCAACTCAATTGGTTGATCTTTATGCTTATCGTTGTAGTCCTTGATAACATTCCACTGTGCATTTTGTGGAGAGATTGGTACCAATTTTCCCTTTTGTTTGGCAAAATCTGAGATATTTTTATATTTATCTTTATCTTCCTTACGAATTGTAAATCCAATAACACTTGCTCCAATTGGATCTTTAGGTATGATGAACTTTTTAGCTCGCTCATCTGTGTACCAAGCACCCTTAGTACCAATATCATATTTACCTGACTCCAGACCAATTAAGAGGTCATCATCACTTGTTCCTGTATATTCAAACTTATATTGTGGAAGCTTTTTATCAATTTCCTTCAACACAGCTACCTCATAACCATCAGATTTACCATCTTTGTCCACAAAATCATAAGGGACATAGTTTTGAGTATGAGCAACTTTTAGAGTTGTCACCCTTCCTGAATCAGTTTTTGCTTTCTTATCTCCCGTTAAACTACGTCCAATAACTGTTGCACCAATAAGTGCTACAACAACCACTCCACCAATTATCCAAGTCTTTTTACTCATATCAATCTCTCCCTTTTCTTATAGAACCGTTGCTTCACGCACCCATTCAATACGTTCGTGGTTAATATCACTTGGAACCGTACAGTCAGCACCAATGATTAAACCGTGGGTTCCTGTATCAGCAATAATCTCTTTAACCTTTTCTTGAATGGCCTCTTTACTTCCATTGTATAAGAGACCATCTTTCCCATTTTCAAAACCGCCGAGGACTGTCCGGCCACCAAAAATATTACGGCCTTCTGCCAGACTGATTCCTTCAGGACCAACAGCCCAATTAATCACTTGAGCAGGATAGTCTTTAAAGAGCTTGATATCATTTCGTGCCCCTTCATAGCCACAAATATGTAGAATGTTATGACCACCAGCTTCATCAGCAGCTTTCAATACACTTAATTCGCTTGGAGCAATAAAATCCCTATACGTATCAGCAGTAACACGTTTATCTTGAATACTTTGAACACTGAGGTAAATGCCATCTGCTCCTGCTTCCTTAATCACTCGTTGACTAAGACTAGCAATATCCTGTCCAATGACATCTAAAACATGCTTCAAAGCATCACGGTCCTCCGAAATGTAATCTGCAATATTATCATCACCACCTGAAACATTTCCTACCAGCCACTTAAAATAAGTTACTGGCGCAAAGATATTGTAAATTGCAACAATATCTTCAGGAAAATCAGCAATCAGACTTTTTACAAGTTCAACTTGCGCAGAAATCCAAGGATGATTAGCGCCCAACGGTTCAATCAATGTTAAATCACTGATTGATTTAAAATCTTTAAAAGATGGCTGAGGATAAGCAAAAAAACCATCACTCATCAATTTAACAAAGTCAGGCTTGACTTCTGCAATAAATTTTTTATGACCAGCTTTATTCTTCTCAATAATTTCTGGATTTTCAAAACCGTGAAGCCACTCATCCTCAGTGGTAAAATGGTGCCAAAATCCCACAGGCACACGATCAACACTTTCTCCACGAAATGCTTTCAAAACTAATTCTCTTTTTTCTGACATAAAAATCTCCTTTTCTTTATATCCAAATATCGACAGTTCAACTCACATCCCTAAAAGTATCTAACTCTTAGTGACTTCAACTGTGAATGTCATTATCTTAGCAGACATTTACCCATCAGAAAAATAAAGAAATTTTATCCTCTGCCATAAATATAATTTATGATTAAAGTATCAAAACCTCACTAAAGCCAATAGTTATCTATTATCAAGCTATCTAGCACTATATAGTATCATCCCTGTTGGTTATAAGTAATTCTTAACGTCAAGATAAATAATTACTATCACAAGCATCATAAACATTCAATTCTTCCTGAAAAATCACTTCTCTGACTAACTTTGCTATAATAGTCTCAAACAAAGCAAAGGAGATTTTCTATGACATCCTTATACGATTTTACAGTTTCAGATCAAGCTGACCGACCCGTGTCTCTCCAGGACTATAAGGGAAAGGTCGTCTTAATCGCCAATACAGCAACAGGCTGTGGTTTGACGCCACAGTATCAAGGCCTGCAAGAACTTTATGACAAATACAAAGACCAAGGCTTCGTGATTCTTGATTTTCCTTGTAATCAGTTTATGGGGCAAGCACCTGGTAGTGCTGAAGAAATCAATAGCTTTTGCACCCTCAATTACCAGACGACTTTTCCCCGTTTTGCCAAAATCAAGGTCAATGGTAAGGAAGCAGAGCCACTTTTTGAGTGGCTTAAAAAAGAAAAATCCGGACCCCTTGGGGCTAGAATTGAATGGAACTTTGCTAAGTTTCTGATTAACCGTGAGGGACAAGTCGTCGAACGCTTTTCTTCCAAAACAGACCCTCTAAAAATGGAAGATACTATCAAGTCTCTTCTTAATAACTAAACAAAAACGAGAGTAAAACCGAACGACAATCTCTGACTGTCGCAAGTTCTGCTCTCGTTTTCTGCGTTAAGAAAAATAGTATAAAAAGAAATTACGCTCTATTTTAGAACAATGCTGTCAATGCTGTAATTAAACCAAAGACGATGCCTGGGGCATTCGCAGCAGCAAGGGGAAGGTCACGTTCTTTTTTAAAGAGACCATAGTAAACCCAAAGGCTACAGTTGATAGCCGCTACCAAAGGTTGGATAAAGTTTCCTTTATGACCAGACAAATTGTCCATGATTTGTGGCACGTAAGATACGTACATCATTACTGACATAAAGGTTGCCACCCAACCAAGGGTTTTCATTTGTTTATCTGACATTTCGATTCTCCTTTTTCATAAAAAATTCACTCTGTCCTTTAGACCTGTGAGAATGGTCTCAGGACGTGTTTCAATCCTTTAAAATTAAAACAGAGTCTATCTTACGCTACCAGAGCAGAGAATGCAAGGATTCTGGGACAATGTTAATAAGATGTAAACTATCACAAGATTGTGATTGGTCACAATCTTATGATAGTGGATCTGGTCTCTTATGTAGCGTTTGCATAAGATAAAAAGACCTCTTTAAGAGGTCAATTATTCATAATATTATCTTTTGATCCTTAGAATAATAGACTCTTTATGATTGATTATAACGAAATCATTCTGCTAAGAGTACCTCTTTGATGGTTTGTTTTTGGAGTTTTCTGTTGGATAGATAAAAGAGGCTTTCATAAATCACCACAAAACCGATCAAAGTCCAAAAGCAAACATTCCAGTCAAAGTTGTGCTCAATCTTTTCAGGTACCGTGTCTTTAATCACACCAATCAAGATTTCCATGATGCCATATTGATAAGCCGTCCCAAGGGCAAATCCTAGATAGGCCCAGAAACGATAAGGAGCGAGAATATGACTTTGGCATTCACGATCGGTGTAGCCAAATGCCTTCATAAGAGCCAAGGTTTCGCGACTTTCTGAAACGACAATTCCCAATGACAAAAAGAGGATTGAGAAAGAAAGGATCAAACCAATCATGATCATCATGGTTTGGATGATGTCATCTGTGTAGTCCCTTAGGCCAAAAGACAATTGAACCATGGCTGCGAAACACATGGAGCCAAAGACCACAAAAAACAAGATCGATTTTCTCCCCCAAATCAG
Source organism: Streptococcus sp. C150 (assembly GCF_000187445.1). Lineage (NCBI taxonomy): Bacteria > Bacillati > Bacillota > Bacilli > Lactobacillales > Streptococcaceae > Streptococcus > Streptococcus sp. C150. Next base: position 1,010,746 of record NZ_GL698449.1, read on the forward strand.
CGACGAGGATAGTTCTTTTAGGAAAGATTTGTCTTTCTTGGAAACCCTTTTACTCTTTTTGACCTTGATTGGACTTGGGGATTTTTTCAATAAGCGAAGGGCCGGGGTTTGTAATTGTCTTCTAGCATAGCCAATCGCGAGAACCATAAAGAAGGTCGTTGGCAGGATCACCAAAGCGACCAAGAGCTGCCAGTGAAAATGAATGGTAATGTCTGGCAGAATCCCCTTCTCATTGCGAAAGTCATAAAAATGTCCCATCATTAGAAAAGAAGCGAAATAACCAAGAAGCGCTCCAACTCCAAAACTGAGTCCAAAAGCCCAAAATCGTTTCGCCAACTGGCCATTGCTATAGCCTAAAGCCTTTAAAATCCCTAATTGTTCCTTGTGGTCATCGACAAATTGTTTGATATAAAAACACATGAGAAGAATCGACGTCAAGGACAAGACGACCCCACTGACCATGGCCACCATCCAGGAAAGCGAAACCTGGGCATCATAGTAGGTCATAATCATCGGATTGGTTTTCGAAATCTCCAACTGCTCGATATCCAGGTAAAAATTCAGGAAGAGATTGGCTACAAAGACCGCACAAGCCCCAATGATACTGACGACAACTAATTTTCGAATATCTTTTACTGTAAACATGGCTTACCATCCAATCTCATAGGCAGTCTGAGGCTGATCGTTGGTCACAACTTGGGTAATCTTGCCACTATTTACGCGAATGATGGTTCTGGCCATATCCGCAATATTTTGGTTGTGCGTCACCATAATTAAGGTAAAGCCCAGCTTTTCCTTCAACTTCCAGATATAGTCGAGAATCTTGCGCCCTGTTTCTTCGTCCAGGGCTCCCGTCGGCTCATCTAAGAAAAGAATCTCTGGCTTTTTGGCCAGGGCACGGGCAATGGAGACTCTCTGCTGTTCTCCACCAGACAATTCACTCGGATACTTATCCAACTTATCGCCAAGCCCCAAATCCTCAATAATCTGCAAAAAATCATGATTATTTGCCAGGTCAGCTCCCATCTTTACATTTTGTCTAACCGTGAGATTCGGTAATAAATAATACTGCTGGAAAATAAAGGCAATCTTCTCACGTCTAAAGGCTGTCAATTGAGCATCCGTGAGTTGCGATAAATCTTGCCCTTGAATGAGGATATGCCCCTCGTCTACCTTTTCTAAGCCTGATAATACATTTAAGAGAGTGGACTTTCCTGATCCAGAAGGACCTAGGATAACCACATCATCCTGGTCTTGAATCTGCAGAGCAATCCCTTTTAAGACCTTGGTTTGGCCGTAACTTTTGTGAACATTTTCTAGTTGAATCATTTCTTTCCTACCATTTCCTTGATGAGAGATTGACAAACCTCTGTCAATAAACCAATCACTTCTTCCATGCTGAACTGATAAATACCAGAAGCAACCATAGAGGCCATCCCGTGTGAGTAGATGAATAGATGCTGGTACAAGCGACTAGCCTCCTCTAACGTCAACGGATAGTCTGCGACAATCGATTCCAGAACCAATTGGTAGCTATGATCCTTCATGGGAAGAAAATCTTGAAAGCGACGAATCGGATCTTTGCTAGGATTTTGGAAAAGCAATTGAAAGAGTTGGGGCTCTTTTAAGGCGAACAGGATATAAGCAATCCCGACAGATCGAAAAGGCTTCTCATCTTCTAAGGCCTTGCGAATATACCCCACCACGACCATTTCCGCAGCAACAATAACCTCTGCTTGTAACTCAGCCATATTTGCAAATTGCCCAAAAATGACCCTTGGTGTGGCTCCCAGTTTTTCCGCTAATGCTCGAGCCGTCAAACTAGCCAGACCCTCTTCTCTCACCAATTGTAAAGCCGTCCCAATCATAGTCTCTTTACTAAATTTAACCTTTGGTGGCATAAGACTCCTTTCGCGCAACAGTTGTTACGCAACATACGTTGCACAAAGAATAACATAACAAAGTAAGACTTGTCAAGAAAAATTCGTAAAGTATAAAACAAAAGACCAGCCCACTGATACAAGTGAAGTCTGGTCTAATAACAACTATTCTAAGGCAAATCATTACCTGCAGCAAGGTAGATTTGGTACCATTCCTTGCGCGTTAGGGTCACTGCTGCTGCTTTCCCTGCTTCAAGGACATGCTGGGGTTTGGTCGTTCCGATGACGGCCTGCATCTTACCCGGATAGCGGAGGACCCAAGCAAGGGCGATGGCTGTCGGAGTGACCTGATATTTCTTCGCCAAGTCATTGAGGACATGATTGAGGGCTGCAAACTCTTCCTTGCCCACAAAGTTCCCTTTGAAATAGCCATGCTGAAGGACAGACCAGGCTTGAATCACCGTATCGGTTAAGCGGCAATACTCAAAGACACTGCCATCTCGCACGGCTGCTTTTGGACCTTCCATGTTGACATGAAAACCAGCTTCAAAGCTAGGCGTAAAGGCGGCACTCAACTGCAACTGGTTGACCTTGAGTGGTTGTTTGACAGCTGTTTTGAGCAATTCCATCATCATGGGATTTTGATTGGACACCCCAAAATGACGGACCTTGCCCGCTTGCTCCAAGTGATCAAAAGCTGCCGCCACTTCTTCCGGCTCCATGAGGGCATCCGGTCGGTGAAGGAGGAGACTATCTAAGCGCTCGATCTGCAGACGCTCGAGGATGCCATCGACGGAATCCAAAATATAGTCCTTAGAAAAATCAAAATAGGTAAAGCCGTCTTTACGAATCCCACACTTGGACTGGATCCACATCTGGTCCCGAAGATCCGGACGGCGCTTGAGAACCTTCCCCAGCAGGACCTCACACTGGCCATCGCCATAGATATCTGCCAGATCAAAAGTGTTAATGCCAATTGACAAGGCTGCCTCCACCAAGGCCTCCACCTCATCTTCACTCATCTCACTAATCCGCATCATCCCAAGGACAATGGTTGATAAACGCTCATTTTCAGCAAAATCAATATACTTCATCTCTGCCTCCTTTTCTGTATCTCTATTGTAGTGAAAAGGGTTTCAAAAATCAATTGGGAATCAAACAAGCCCTCATCTGTAACTGAGAGCTTGTTTGATTAGCGATAGCTGAGAGCACGTTTGATAGTCTTCCACGGTCCGAGGTCATCGGTCTGGAGGATCAGGCTCGCATAGATACGAGCAATAAGCACTGTTCCCACAATGGTAAAGAGGACCGCAATTCCCAAAGAACTCCATGATTCAAGACCAGTCGCATAGCCATTGATGGTACGGAAAGGCATGAAGAAGGTTGAGAAGAAAGGAATGTACGAACCGATCTTCAATAAGAAGACATCACCGGCACTTCCCAAGGTAGTTACCCCAAGGAAGCTAAAGATAACTAACATCATTAGTGGTGAAATCGCTTTTCCTGAATCTTCAGGTCGTGCAACTGTTGAACCTAAGAAGGCAGAGAGCACCACATACATAAAGATCCCAAGGATAATGAAGAAGACGGTATTGAGCGAGATCGACTCTGCAAGGTGTTGGGTTATAGGAGAGTTTGGAGCGAGAAAATCCTTGACAACTGGGATATCTGCTCTAAAGATCCAAACAGCTACTAGCCCAATGACATAGACAAAAATATGGGTAAAGATCACTCCAAAGAGTCCGAGCATGCGTGCGAAGAAATAGTCGGTTGCTTTGATACTAGAGAAAACCACTTCCATGATCTTAGTTCCCTTTTCACTGGCCACTTCCTGGGCTGTGATACTAGAGTAGAAGATCAAAATCATATAAAGCAACATTCCCAGACCACCTGCAACCATGGTTTGCACCATTTTCAAGCCTTCTTTTTTCTCATCAATTTTTTCTTTGAGAGAAACCTGTTGAGACAAGGCTGTCAGTTGCTCTTTGCTTAGATTAGCACGCGCTAGATTGATTCCTTGTTGGACTTGGCTTAATTTCGCAGCGACAAGCGATTTCAAATCTGTTTTCATGGCTTGGTCGCCCACATAAGTGGCTTCTAGCTGGCCATCTTTTTCATCTACCGTTAGGTAAGCAGCTGCTTTCTCATCCTTGATGGCTTTTTTAGCTGCAGCTTCATCCTTGTAGTCCAAGGTCAAGCCATCAGTTCCTTTGAGACTTTCTTTGACAGCTGGAACTTCTGTCACCAAGGCCACCTGGTTTTTGGCATCTGTAGAAGAACCTGTCAGATAACCGATTCCAATGCTCAATCCTAAAAAGAGGAAGGGACCGAAGACCATGAAGAGGAAACTCCATGATTTCACTTGTCTGATATAGGTTTCTTTCATTACGACAAACATCTGTTTCATACTTCTACTCCTGATTCAAGTTTAAAGATCTCATCAATAGTTGGGGCTTGGTGGTCAAAGGTTGCTAGGTAGTGGCCCTTGGTCAAGCGGTTAAATAATTCTGGACCAGCTGACGCATCATCCAAGATCAACTTCCAAGTCCCTTGCTTGGTCATGCTGACCTTGGTCACGTGTGGCAGAGCTTCTAGCTCTTCTTTGCTAAAGTCGTTTGAGACAAAGAGGCGAGTCTTGCCATAGCTATTCCGGACCTCTTGGACAGGCCCTGAAAGGACAACCGAACCATCACGGATCATTAGGATATCATCACACAACTCTTCGACGTTGGTCATGACGTGGTCAGAAAAGATAATGGTCGCCCCACGCTCTTTTTCTTCAAAGATGACCTGCTTGAGCACCTCTGTATTGACCGGATCCAAGCCGCTAAATGGTTCATCTAAAATGATCAATTTAGGCTCATGGATCAAGGTGATGATCAGTTGCACCTTCTGTTGGTTCCCTTTTGAGAGACTCTTGATTTTATCGGTCAATTTCCCCTTCACTTGGAGTTTTTCCATCCAGGTTGGTAATTTTTCCTTGACCTCGGCGGTGCTCATTCCTTTTAAGGCAGCCAAATAGCGGACCTGCTCAAAAATCGTGAGTTTTGGCATGAGACTACGTTCTTCTGGCAAATAGCCAATTTCCTTGTAGGTCTCTTATGTAATGGGGTTGCCACCTAGACAAATCTCACCACTGTAGTCCAAAAAGCGCAAGATACTGTGGAAAATAGTTGTTTTCCCGGCACCATTTTTCCCAACTAAGCCAAGGATATGCCCTTGTTGAGCTGTCAGATCTACTCCGAAGAGAACCTGCTTATTCCCAAAGCTTTTTTCTAAATTTCTGATTTCTAACATAGATGACTCCTCTACTCTTTATAATAACGTTTGGTAATCTTATATTGTGAAATAAGGATATAAATATAAATAATGGATACAACACTCAAAGCTAAGAGAATATCCGTCTGGAAGGCAATCCCAATGATTAAAATTCCTATTAGCATGATTGGCAAGATATAATTGCTTAACTTGACGACCACTTCGAAATTTTCCTCGTAGCTAATCTGTTTTTCTGCTTCATCCATCATACCCATCATGAATTCACGCACTTCCTTGGCATTGGCATTTCGGGGAATTGGTTTTCCATAAATCAGATGGAAGGTCTTGCGAAAGAAGATATCTGATAAGAAAAATAGGACAATCACAACAAGGAAGAGATAGAGTATGGTATAGTCTCCAAAGATAAAAGCCAAGTTCCCTGTGTCAGGTCTATCCATATACATCAATTGACAATAAAAGATGCTGACTAAAATGTATGGCAAGATCATGATGCCTTTAAAAATGGTCGCTAACCCATACAGTTTTTTCTTCTGGATGTCATAGTGATAGGCTTCCTCTTCGTCTTCTATCTGGAGCATTTTTTGATGGACTTTTCTCGCGCTTATTAGTAAGGCTATCGTAACCAAAAACACGATAAGAAACAAAAGTATTGAGCCCAAAAGGAGTACTTCTTTACTAAAGAAGGATTGGATTTCCAGGGGCTTTTCGGATCCAAACATTCCTGTCAAAAATCCGATAACTCCTCCGATCAAACCAGAAACTGTAATGATCCCGACATTTCTCCAAAAACGGTAACGTGGGGATCGTTCTTGTTGTTGCTTTCTCATTGTTATTCCTCTTCCTCTACTAGACTAAAAACATTTTCCACCGGTTCCTTGAAAATCTGGGCGATGGTGATGGCAATAATTACAGAAGGGGTATATTCCCCTCGCTCCAAGAGACTGATGGACTGGCGTGAGACCCCTGCTAGTTTGGCTAGCTCAGATTGGTTGAGCCCATCACGCGCCCTCAGCTCTTTCAGACGATTTTTTAATCTCATGATGACTACCTCAATTGCTGAATTAATTCAACATCTTCAATACGAACTAATTTTGTCACCCTATGTTGTTTAATACCCTCACGGCTTAATTTAACCCAATCTTCATCAAAATCAACAATTTCCCAATTACTTCCAAAACCATTTAGTCTAATACTGACCGTTTGCCCTTTCAATTCTTCTAAAAGTCTAGACATTTCTTTATTTCCTTTCAATTGTTTTTCCAACCCTTTGATACGTTTGTTCAATCCTTTTATCTTCTTTTCTGAGCTTGCATAAAATATAACTATAAAAGGGATAAAAAGAATCCATATGGCTCCCATAAGAATACCTCTCCTTCTTTCGTCTAAAACTATTGTAACGCTTCTTTTTATTTTTGACAAATATCTTTGTCAAAAATAAAAAGGATATTGTCAAAATCATTGGAAATATGATATAAATAACACAACTTTTCTAACATCTTATATCACTTCTCCTTCAAAAAAATGACTTAGAAAAATTGATATGCAAGATGCCGTTACGCAAGCGCCCGAAACAAAATAGTTTCAGATACTCGGAAGTTGGGAGAATTGTCTTAGCCCGAGCCTAAAAATAAAAAATCGAGGATTCAATCTTTACTCATAGAATTTCTTAGAAGGCCGCTGACATTTGCTATCACCTAAGGGAAGTATTAAAATTCAAGCTATAACTTTCCTTGGGTATTACTATTTTTAAGATAAAAAAATAACAAGATTTCTCAATCTTGCTAATTTTTTTGTCTTATCATTATGATTTTGTTCAGTCAGTATGTAGCCTACTGCCAAGCTGACTGACTAAATTAAAGTGATTATTTGTCGCCAAAAACTTTGAAACGACCTTCTGTTTGGATGTCTTTATCTCCTGCTGGTGTAACGATTTGACCAAATGGCGCTTGAGCACGGAGTTTCCAGTTAGCTGGAATGTCGTATTTTTCAGCCAATTGGGCATCAACAAGTGGGTTGTAATGTTGCACGTTCATGCCGATATTCTTCTCAGCCAAAGCCAACCACGTCGCATAAAGGGCGATTCCATGACCTTGCTCTGACCAAATTGGGAAGTTTTCAGCGTAAAGTGGGAATTGCTCTTGAAGGCCTTTCACTACATCTTGATCTTCGTAGAAGAGGATTGTTCCCTTAGCTTGAACAAAACCTGCCAAACGTTCTTTTGTTGCCTCAAAAGCTTCTGCTGGCGTTACTTTTTCAAGCTCTGAATAAGCGATTTCATTCCAGAAAGCATCTGATTCTTCATCCAGCAAAATCACCACACGTGATGTTTGTGAGTTAAAGGCTGTCGGTGTGTTAAGGACAGCTCCTTGAATGGTTTCAATCAATTCTTGGTTAGAGAGCTCAAGGTCTTTTCCTAATGCGTAGATAGAACGGCGCTTTATTTGTAAGTCTGTAAAGTAGGTCATAGTTATTCCCTCTTTCTTTGTGATGAATGTTAATTGTTAAAATTGTTAAGCTTATTTGTAATAACTTTGATTACAATAACCATTATAGACCTTTCAAATGTAATGTCAATAGTTACGACTCAAAAAATCACTAATTATTAATATTCTTTTCTTACCCGTGTCAAAATACCATCATTATCCTCGAAGATTAACGTATTAGAAGATAACCATTTGACCTCTGCTCCACGATTCTTAGCACGTTCTGCTATGGCAATCAAATCTTCCTTGTTTGCTACTTCCACGACATAGTAGGCAAGTCCAGGCATATCTTTGTCACGTTTGGCTAAGTTTTTGCCACCCCATTCATTGACAGCCAAGTGGTGATGGTAATCACCTGAAGCAATCCAACTAGCACTTGAAATGGTAAACTTATCTGCCAGCTCCAAAACATCCTGATAAAAAGCCGTTGCTAGCTGACTATCTTTGACCGATAAATGAATATGCCCCATTCGAGTATCCTTAGCTATCACAAAAGGCTCAACCTTGCGTCCCATCTCGTAAATTTCTTGAGCTGATAGTTCTTCTGTTACACCAAAGATGCAACCATCCTCACGAATATCCCATTCAGCAACAGGCTTGTCTCTATAGAGCTCAATACCATTGCCTTCAAGGTCTTCCAAATAAAGGGCTTCACTATAACCGTGGTCAGCCGCACCGACAAATGGATAATCTAGCTCAGCAATATGTTTGAAAACATCTGCCAGATCCTCGCGAGACGGCAACAAAATCGCCATATGGTAAAGACCATAACTAGACTTGACCGCTTCCTCACGGTTGGTTTCAATCAAGTGAACTAGTGGCTTGTTTCCAGCACCCAAAACAATTTCTGTTGCAGTTTGAGATAGGATTTCAAGTCCTATAACCTGTGTATAAAAGGCTGTCTGGCGTGCCAAGTCCTTCACATTGAGCACCGTCTCCGCGAGGTAAATCTTACTATTGTAGTCGTATGTCATATGTTTTTCTCCTGTGTTGTAATCATTTCTATGACATTATTATACTTAGTTTTATTGTAATATTAATTATTACAACCTAAAATTAAAAAAGAAACCGAAAAACTTTCGATTTCTTATAGTTTAAAATCTAAAAATCAAGCTCCAGCTTCTTTCCAGTTGGCCTTAGCATCCTTTAAAATACCAGCCAAAGTTTTCGTTTCGAGTTCTTTTTCCATTGCCATTTGAACGTCTTCTAGGCTCTGATCCAAAATCCCATGGATATTACGTCCTACTGGACAGGCTGGATTAGGATGGTCATGAAAACTAAAGAGTTTGCCACTTGGACCGATGCTATCCACCGCATGATAAACCTGAAGAAGGTTAATCTCCTCCGGTGATTTGACTAATGCGGCCCCACCTGTTCCCCTTTGAACTGAAATTAAGTCTGCTTTCTTAAGTTGCGACAAGGTTTTTCGGATAATAACCGGATTGACGCCTACACTACCAGCCATAAAGTCACTGGTTAACTTAGTTTCATTGTCCTTGTTCAGTGCAATCAAGGTTAAAACGTGAACAGCAATGGTAAACCGACTTGGAATTTGCATATTAGGGACCTCTCATTCTTCTTTGTTATTTTACTTGATTATAACAAAAAGAAAGTTGTAAATCAATAAGTTACAACAACTTATTGAATCAACCTTAGGACTAAAAAAGATAGAGCCATCATAGACTCTATCTGATTTTGACTTCTAAAAATGATAACTAGAACTGGCCAACCATCCTATGCTGGCTTACTGTGGCTCTAGCTTAGTCTTTTGCTTCTTACGGACACCCTGCCCTTCGATATGTTGTTTGACAAGTTCTACAACTTCATCATTGGTTGGTAAGTCCGAGTGCTGAGCATCTTCGCCCGTAACAGTGATTTCAGTATAGCTTTTTGCTTGATTCTGATAGATGTACTTCCCAGCTGAAACACTGGCATCAGGAACCAACTCGTCCGAGTCATAGGTGATAGTCCCTGCTACCGAATAGACATGTAAGGTTGATGGGATATTTTTCTTGGCAGCTATGAAATCCGCCAGCATGACCGATTTATTTTTGATATTAGTTTCAGTGAAATTATAAGGTGTCCCGATGGTCATCAAGGAATTTATCTTGACATCGTAATCGCTAAGATAATTTTCAATAAAGGCCGTATAAATCAAACCACCATTTGAATGTGCTAGACCTTTGAAATTATTAAAATTATATTTATTTTGCAGGGCTTCAAAGGCCTGATTCATCATTTTGGTTTGTTTTTTGATATTGCTGTAGCCGTCGTTGTTATTTTCAAATCCAATAACAATAATAGGTTCATTGTCATTTTTCTTGATTTTTCCTTCAAAGGTAATACGCCCATTGTTCCAAACCTTGACCTTGAGGAGGCTATGCTTAGTCCCACGACGGTCTTGATTTAGCTTACGTACCAGACCATCAAAACGATTTTCCGTAGCGGAACTCCCCGGAATCATGATAATAGGAGACAATTTCGAGTTGTAGAAAGTCTCAATTTCCTTGACATTTTTTTTGGTCCAGCTATAAGAAGGCACCGCTAAGCCGATGAGAAAGACAGCAACCAAAACAAAGACCAACTTCATTTTTTTATTGAGCTTCATTAGTTTCTCCTTCCTCTTTTAAACCGTGTTGTACCTTATTAGAAAGTCTTACGAAAGGAATAAAGATAGCGACATCAACCGCAAAACAAAACAGACTAACAGCCAAGGCACGAAGGCTACCACCAGTACCAATGAAAGCATAGAGCAGGCTAGGGGTACCATCTGGTACAGGATAAACTGCCGCCGGCATAAGACGAAGCACCAAAGCAATTGCTGCTATACCCATGTTGACCATTGGTGCTAACAGAAAGGGAACAAGATAGACCAGATTAAGCAAAACTGGTACACCCACCATCAAGGGAGCGCCATTATTAAAGAGACTAGGAAAAACGCTGAGAAGACTGACTTTCTTGTCCTTATAACTGGTTGAGGTTAAAAGAAGGGCTACCAAGAGAGCCAAGACTGATCCAACGCCAGCAACCAAACCATAACTGTGATAAAGATTTGTCAGAGTAAAAAGATGGGGAAGCCCTGTCGTCGTATGATGGGAAACCGCATAAGTCAGATTCTCCAAAGCAAAGCTATCTTCAGCTATAGAATTGAGAGCGAAGGCTTGACTATTCCCAATCCAAGCAGAAAAAGTGCTCAAAAGGCCCATCATAAAGGTTGAGAAAAGATGATTACCAGTGACGGTAATGGTCGATGTAAACTGTCTAATAGACTGAAAGATATTTTCCCGTTCACCAATAACCAATAGAATATTAAGCCCAATTGCCAAAATTAAAGATAAAAAAATAGGACGAACCGTCTTAGGCTGATAAATATAATCCTTATCTACAATTTGGTCATCACTGGCTCTTGAAAATCGGAAGATCTGACCAACCAAATAGCCCACGAAGATAGCCAGCATAATATTAATCGAAGCCGGTAAATTGATACGCGTCAAATCGCCATCGTTAAGTGGAGACATTAGTAACTCTTGCGATCCTATAATCAAACTGACCAAAAGAGAAGTCACACCAGCCGTACCAGTACTTCTACCATAGTGGCCAGCTGTGTATTTTCCAGCGAAATAAGTCGATAAGGGACCTGCTAATCCACCGAGAAAACTAGAAAGATTAATAAGTACCTGACCGGACGTCTTAAAGGCCGGCAACCAATCAGAAACTGAAAAAAGTTGGTTAATATAACCCATCTCCGAAAAAACAGATAGTGAAATCACCCGAATAATCCCTGAAAATAGGAAAAAGGGAAAAAGCGAAACCAAAGTTTTCTGCGTAATTTGAACAAAACCACGCTCACGAAACCAGAGAAAACTTCGGATCAAATAGTTTGTCATAAAAGACTCCTAGAAAATGGCCATACTCGGCCCTGTATTAAACATTCATTATCATTATAGCACAAAGGAAAAGGACTTACCTTAATCATGGGTTAAAGCAAACACTCTCAGAATTTAGTCACCACCATTTTCATGATTTCTTGAAAAATTTAAGAAATATTTGAGAATTTCTTGATGTTTATTTAATGACTTTATACTACAATAAAGATGAAAAGAAAGCGGTATCAAATAAGCGAAAGGAGGCTTATCATGAAAAAGGTACTTGAGGTCAGACATCTGACTAAACGTTACGGCCAACATCTAGCTCTAGACAATGTAAACCTGACCTTAGAAAAGGGTGAGGTCTATGGCCTTATCGGAAGAAATGGGGCAGGTAAGACGACACTGATTAAGGTCATCACCAAACTCATCCGTCCAAGTCAAGGTAGTGTTTCCCTCTTTCACTCTACTTCCAAATCAGAGTGGACCCACGCACTGAAACGTGTCGGTTCTGTGATTGAAACACCCGTCGCCCTTAATCATCTCAACGCACGTCAAAATCTACGTTACTACTGCAAGATTCATCACGTTCCAAATCCTGACAAAGTCATTGAAGAAATCCTTGATACGGTTGGACTTGGTCACACTGGCAAGAAAAAATTTCGTAGTTTCTCATTGGGTATGAAGCAACGCCTAGGTATCGCTATTGCACTGATTGCAAAACCAGACCTACTCATTTTAGATGAACCGATTAATGGTCTCGACCCGGTAGCTATCAAAGAATTCCGCCAAATGATTAAAAAATTGAGTGAAGAGCAAGGTATGACAGTTCTCATCTCTAGCCACATCTTGTCTGAACTCTATCAGGTTTCAACCCGCTTTGGCATTATTGATCACGGTCACATCATCCGTGAAATTACTAAGGACGAATTCGAACATCTCAGCGAAGACTATATCGTTCTCAAGACCAACCAATTAGCCCTAGCTAGTCGCATTCTCCAAGACCAACTCCATCAACACTTCAAGGTTGTTAACAGCGACAATGAAATTCATATTTTCGATAAATCCCATGTGATTAAAGCAATTGTTAAAGAGCTGGTTAAACAAGAAGTTGACATCGATGAAATTTACTACAAACGTCAAGACTTAGAAAACTACTTCACACAACTGGTTGATTCAGAAAGGAGGTAGAGCCATGTTACACACTATTCACGCCGATTTCTATCGACTCTTCCGTTCTAAAGGATTTTGGATTTCTGAAATTATCCTAGCCCTAAACATTATTTCTGGTGTCCTATTGGGAGGTACAGGGCATGTAGGCGTAGAAACTGGGGCAAAACAAGCCGTTCGAAGCTCCTCTTCATGGACTGGTGTCGGATCACTGATTAATTATTCTAGTAGTATCTCTATGACAGTCCTCTTCACTTTGATTGTTGTCTCTATTATTTTGGGCGTTGACCTTGCGCAAAAGTTATATAAGAATAATCTCACCTCTGGTATTTCACGGAGCGGGTTCTTCTTCGCCAAGGCAACCGTCATTGTAGCGATTACTTTAGGACAACTCCTCTTGTCTTACGGTCTTGCCTTCGTCCTTGGTACACTTTGCCATGGTCTCGGAACTGTACCTGATCACTTTGTTAGAAACTTTGCCTTAACTTTCCTTCTCCAATTCTTGTGTAATTTGGCTTGGGTAAGTCTGACCACGGTTGCCCTCTACCTCACACATTCCATCGTGACAACCTTTGTGACCTACACCCTTGGTTTAGTAGCTTTAACCGTACCAGCAGCAATCTTCCCTAAAGTAGAAATTTTGAAATACTTGTCACTCAACTTTAATTACGCCCTGACCGCAGATAAAACTATCATTCAAAATACTGCGATCGTGGCAGTAGGATTTATCTTAGCATTCACAGCTTTAGGCTTGATTACTTTTGAAAAACAAGATTTGTGAAAACATTCAAAACTATCCATGTGACGAGGAACTGAAAAATCGGTTAAAAGCCTCGACACCAAAATTTGCGATTCCCATATTTATACTTTAAATTTGCGTGTCGATCAAATATCATTAAGCTACTTTTGCCCTTTAAATATCCCATAAATGAAGAAATACTTAGTTTCGGTGGTATACTCACTAACATGTGAATATGATCTGGGCAAGCTTCTGCTTCATGAATTTCAACACCTTTTCTTTCACATAATAATCGTAAGATTTGACCAATACTTGCTTTGTATTTCCCATAGATTATCTGACGTCTATATTTTGGGGCGAAAACAATATGATACTTACAATTCCATGTAGTATGTGCTAAACTATTATTATCCTGTCTCATCAGGGGTCCTCCTTTAGTATATTAGTTAGTGGTCGGGAAACCTTATCTAATATAACACTTTAGGGGGACTTTTTTGATACATCGCTAAAAGCCTTTCAGAACCACTAGCACAGCTAGTGGTTCTCGAGAAACAAAAAGACAAACATCGCTTTTGATGTTTGTCTTTATTCTGATACAAAACTAATCTTGCGTTTTTACTACCTATTTATGGATAAGTTAATAAATAATTAAAGTTTGAAATCAACTTAGCATAAACATATTGAATTATTCACCAATCCTCTATTTTATGAATTGTTCTTCCGTTTTCTTGATAAGACCAATCCAACTAATGTGAGAAGGCCTCCAACCTCTATTGCGACTTCAGACTTATTGTCACCAGTTTTAGGAAGTTCTTGTTCTTTTACATCCTCATAAACTACTGGAGTAAGCGAAGTGACTGATTTCACTGTTTGAACTTCTGGAGTCGGTGGGATAGGAGGTGTTACCGGTGGAACTATTGGTGTTGGTGGAGTTGGTGGGGTTACTGGCGGAACAACAGGTGTTGGTGGAGTTGGTGGGGTTACTGGCGGAACAACAGGTGTTGGTGGAGTTGGTGGGGTTACTTTATTGTTAAATTCTGTATCTGCTGGTAATTCAGTAGTAGCGATTAACACTCTTCCATCTTTCTTCACTTTGATTCCAACAGTAGCAATCATGTGGTCATACTCGATACCAGCTTCGGTACCTTTTACTTCTTCTACATGATAGATGTAAGTCCCTTCTTCACCATTTTTAAATGTAAGTGCTGAAAATTTAATCTTACCAGATGCATCATTCGCTACTGTTTCGATTACATTTCCTTTTTCATCCTTCAAAACAAAGCTAAATTCTCCAGCTTTCAACTCACGACCCTCTAATTTCTTAGTGAAGTTGAACTGTACTGTCACTGGCGCTACCGCATAGTTGTTAAACTCGCTATCCGCTGGCATTACAACATTGGCTGTCAAGATACCAGTTGTGGCGTCTTTTGTGACCTTAACTGTCACTTCGGCGTTCATAGTATCGTAGTCAATATCTGTATCTGTGCCGGCTACTTCACGAACAGTGTAGGTATGTGTACCTTCTTTATCATATGAAATAGCGTCAAATTGGATCGTGCCGTCTGCCCCATTCTTCTTCGTTTGGAGAACTTGACCGTTTTCAAGCAACTCGAAGCTG
>NZ_GL698449.1:1026580-1027602 GCF_000187445.1 Streptococcus sp. C150
GGCGCTACCGCATAGTTGTTAAACTCGCTATCCGCTGGCATTACAACATTGGCTGTCAAGATACCAGTTGTGGCGTCTTTTGTGACCTTAACTGTCACTTCGGCGTTCATAGTATCGTAGTCAATATCTGTATCTGTGCCGGCTACTTCACGAACAGTGTAGGTATGTGTACCTTCTTTATCATATGAAATAGCGTCAAATTGGATCGTGCCGTCTGCCCCATTCTTCTTCGTTTGGAGAACTTGACCGTTTTCAAGCAACTCGAAGCTGAAAGCATCTGCCTCTAGGGCTTTGCCTTCAAGTTTCTTCGTGAACTTGAATTGGGCACTGGTTGCCGCTGGGGTGAACGTATTATTGAACTCTGTATCTGTTGGAAGAGCTTTGGTCGCTGTAAGGGTATGACCATCTTTCGTGACAGTAACTGTTACCTCTGCCTTCATTGGGTCATAACTCATTCCGGCTTCTGAACCTGCGACTTCTTCTACAGTGTACTTATGCACGCCAACTTCATTATTCTTATAAGTGAGTGCATCGAAGGCTACTTTTCCTGAAGCATCATTGGTCTTCGTTTGGAGAACTTGACCAGTCGCATCTTTCAAGACAAAACTGAACTCGCCATCTTTTAGAGTGCGTCCTGACAAGACTTTACTAAAGTCAAATTGCGCTGTCACTGGTGCTACCGCATAGTTGTTAAACTCACTATCCGCTGGCATTACAACATTGGCTGTCAAGATACCAGTTGTGGCGTCTTTTGTGACCTTAACTGTCACTTCGGCGTTCATAGTATCGTAGTCAATATCTGTATCTGTGCCTGCCACTTCACGAACAGTGTAGGTATGTGTACCTTCTTTATCATATGAAATAGCGTCAAATTGGATCGTGCCGTCTGCCCCATTCTTCTTCGTTTGGAGAACTTGACCGTTTTCAAGCAACTCGAAGCTGAAAGCATCTGCCTCTAGGGCTTTGCCTTCAAGTTTCTTCGTGAACTTGAATTGGGCACTGGTTGCCGCTGGGGTGAACGT
>NZ_GL698449.1:1028029-1082067 GCF_000187445.1 Streptococcus sp. C150
ATCTTTCGTGACAGTAACTGTTACCTCTGCCTTCATTGGGTCATAACTCATTCCTGCTTCTGAACCTGCGACTTCTTCTACAGTGTACTTATGCACACCAACTTCATTATTCTTATAAGTGAGTGCATCGAAGGCTACTTTACCTGAAGCATCATTGGTCTTCGTTTGAAGTACTTTACCAGTCGCATCTTTCAAGACAAAACTGAACTCGCCATCTTTTAGAGTGCGTCCTGACAAGACTTTACTAAAGTCAAATTGCGCTGTCACTGGCGCTACCGCATAGTTGTTAAAGGTTTTGTCATCTGCACCAGTTGCTTCGCCACCTGTTGAGGTCATTTCTGTTTTTGCTGTTAACAGACCTGTTTCCTCATCTTTCGATACAGTTACTTTCACCGCAATCGTCATATCATCGTAGTCTACATCTGGCTTATCACCCTTCACCTCTTTTACTGTGTAGTTGAAAACACCAACATGATCAAATGATAAGTCACTGAAAGTAATTTTCCCATCAGCTTTGTTAGTAACTGTTTCATTAACATTGTTATCACCAGTCAGTGTAAAACTGAAATCACCCACATTTAGACTACCATTTGAAAGGACTTTGTTAAATTCTAGTCCTACTTTTACTGGGGAAGGAGTGTAGGTGTTATTAAATTCGGTATCCGTTGGCATAATTGTATGAGCTATGTACGAATTACCATCTTCATCTACTGTGATACTCACTTCTGCTTTCATCGCATCGTAGTTAATACCTGCTTCCGTACCTGGCACTTCTTCAACCGTATAGTGATAAACACCAGCATGGTTAAATAACTGTGGAATGAAGGTAATATGTCCAAAACTATCATTCTTTTGTGTATCAACAACATTACCACTTTGATCAACTAGGTTAAATGTGAATTCACCAGCCTTTAACTTTCTTCCTTCAAGACGTTTTGTAAACGCTAAATCAACCCTTGCTGGTTGTTTTGCCTTTGAAGCTGAACCTGAACCACCTGCTTTAAATGCAAAAGTTGCTTGGTAACTTTGTTCTTCACCAGAGTTGTAAGTGATTTTGATATTATTACCGTGTTTTTCTTGTAACTCCTCATTGGTATCAGGTACATTTTTTAATCGCGTCATATAGCGAACATAAACAAGCTCATTCAATTGCGCTATCTTGAAAGAAAAACCAGTTGGGCTTTCTTTGATATTTTCCAATAATTGAATCGCATTACCTTTGGAAACCCATGGAGAAATTGACTGAACTCTTTCAGCTCTAAGAGCTTTACCGTTCCATAAATCTACATTATCTGAAGGAATAGATGTCGCATGTCCCAAACGCCACGTTTCTTTCGTTTTAGTATCAAATTCATCCAAAACAGGATCCCCATCTTGAACTAGGACTTGGTCATCTGGAAGCGTATCAATTAGTTGGTAATTTGTCAAAACTTGAGGAGCTACCAAACTACCTGAGTTTAGACGGATAGTCCATCTGATTAGTTCAGGATGACCAGTTACCGCTTCACCATATTTTGTTACCTTAGTTTTTTCTACCGGTACAGGAGCACTCTCCGGACCTACTGTTACTGTAATTTTTCGTCCACTAAAATTGAGTTCTGTTGGAACATTTGGTTTAACATATGATTTCCAACCGGTACTAAAGGTTAAGGTAAATTGTTTTGCAATTTTGTTTTTCTCATAGTAATCTGTAAAAGTAGTTATCACTTTATTACTAATTGAATCTAGAAAAGCATTACCTATTATTTCACCACTAGGACCAGTTACATCATAATGCAAACTTGTAGGAATTCTAATTGCATCGGGAATATCGACAACGATTTTATCATTTTGTTTTATCTCTAATTCATCAGGTAATTCCATATGAATGACTGTTTCTGCAGGAGCATATAGACTGTTACCATTTGGAAAATTGACTTCAACATTAGGATTTTTCACAGTAATTGTGTCACCTGTTTTGGAAAAGGTTGTTTTACTTTCTTCAGTTGATGAGGTAGCTTCCCTTTTAGCTCTGCGTCGTTCATTTGAAGGGTGGTTATCAACTTTCTCTTCTTCAATCACTTGCGAAGAATTTGCTGCCACCGGTTCCGAAGTTACTGAATTCAACTCCTTTATTTGGACAACTTCTTCATTTTTTGCCACCGGAGTATTTTGTTGAATGTCATTTACTTCTACTTTAGCATTACTGTTAGTAGGTGCTACTGTTGCGTTATTTTGTTGGCCTTCATTAGACTCTATTTTAGAGACATTATTCTGTTCAACATTACTTTCTTGAACACTGTTAACTTGGTTTTCATTCAATTTCGCCGTAAAAGAAGATTGAACCTCAGTGGTAGCGCTTACTTCATCTGCCTGAACACTGGTTGCTCCCATCACAAAAATGGCTGTTCCCAGAAGCACAGAAGCAACCCCAAAGTTAAACTTCCTGATTGAGAAACGTTGTGATTCTTTTTTTCCCATAATACAAATTTCCTTTTAATATATTCTTAACACCTAAATTCTAGCACTTTTAACTTTTCTGTCAATGGAATATTCTGAATTATTTATTGTTTTTACAATTATTTTCTTTATGTAAAATACATTATAATAAAGCATTAATTCTAAAGCCATATATATGGATATTATTAACATTATCTTTTCTTATAATATAATTTTAAACAAATATATTAGAAATGCGAGGGTGGAAATAAGAATGCTAAGGTTTTATAATCTAAATTTTACTCTGAAAGCTAATCATTTTTTATAGCAAACTAGTATGAAGAGTAAAAATAGCAATATTCTTCTCTAAATTTTTAATAGAGTTTAACTTTTTTCTTTCCCCAAACTGAATCCCTTGGAAATATACGAATTCTGGCATAAGAAAAAACGCAAGAGTAGCTCCTGCGTTTTTCTGCATTAATATTCCACAGTTTACCCATCTACCTTGGGAGATGATACATAGATAAACTATCTAAAAAGTAATATAGCACAATATAATCTAAATGACAATCGTCATACAATCTAATTCTATTATTTTCTCCTATGCATAGTAATTATTTAGCCACTTAAATTTAATTATCAATTCATCATCGGAATCTTAAATGTTGTTAGATTACTAAATACGAACAGCTTTGAGGCATCCCTAATTACAATTTTACTTGTCTCAGAAAAATATTTTGGCTTAATCTGAAATGTTATCTTACCTCAGTTGAGAAGTTGACTTTTAACAAAACTTGTTGCAAAATTCTAATCACACTGTTATAATCTCAGTAGTAGACACATACATCAAACTATGAATTAATCTTCCCTTCGTCTCTAATTAACTTCTGTCATAGAGACTTCACTCTAACATTCTTTTATTTACATAATACTCCTGTATGAACGTCTACTGCTAACTAGGGTTTCCCCCTAGTTTTTTTAGTTACTACATGTACATTTCAAACACCTTTTATAGATTCTGACTACCAACATCTCACATATTGATCATTAAATTAAACTATAGTGATACTCTAGTCAATGTTATTTTTTCTTTTCAAATATATAACTTCAAAATTCATAATCTCACTGTTAAATAGAACCATTCATTCTCATAGTCCAGATGCAGCTCACCCTCTAAGACTTGGACTAAGTGTTCGGTGATATAAAGCCCAAGTCCAGAGGAATCCTCGGTGTCTGACAGGTTTTCAGAGTAAAAGCGGGTCGTTAGTTGGTCCAGATGCTGTATCGGCTGTTGAACCATATTACTAACTGACAAATAAATGCCATCATCCACTTTCTCTAGTGTCAGTTGAGCTTGAGTCTTACCGTGTTTTAGAACGTTACTGATAATATTCTGAAATAGGCGGTCAAAAATATCAGCATCCATTTCACATCGGATGTCAGGGGCTACTTGAATATCTAGTGTAATCCCTGTCTCCTGAAACATGTCATAGTAAGGCAGGATAGACTTAACCACAAGTTGAGAAAAGTCCACATCTTGAAATTGTGGTTGGATGGCCCCCTCTGTTAATCGTCGATATTCCAACAAGGCTTCCAAACGCTTTGAAACAGTCAGTAGATTCTTAGAAATCTTCTCCATAGCCATGTCATCTTCACTACTACTTCGAAGACTTTGCTGAGCATATCCGCTCGCTACTGTCAGTGGTGTTCGTATATCATGGGCAATATTACTGATAGCCATGTCCATGGTTTTCTTTTCTTGGAGAGCGACAAGCTTAGTCTTTTCAATTTGGGTAAAGAGAGACTCAATCTGATTCGTCAGGATAACTAAGGATTTGGGCTGGTTTTTAAGAGTAATCCGTCTATGGCTTTCTTCAACCAACTTTTCTTCAATCTGCTTTGAGAGAGACTTAACAGCCAAATAGTAACGGACTAGATAAATAGTCACACCCAGTAGGAGTACTGTCAATGCAATAAGTAGTCCTCTCATAAGTCATCTCCTTTAAGTCGCACTCCTAAGCCCCAAATCGTTTCGATATACTCTGAACTTTCATCCACTTGTGCTAGTTTCTTTCGTAGATTACTCAACTGTGCATTCAATGTATTATCACCTGATAGATAAGGGGCTTCCCAAACCGTCTCATAAAGGTCCTCTTTAGTAAAAATTTTCTTTGGATTTTGAAGGAGTGTGTGGAAAATTTGAAACTCTTTCTTACCCAAACGAATGACTTTGCCCTGACAGGAGACTTCAAAACTGTCTGGGTTTATCGTGATATTTTTGACTTGATAGATGTTATCAGGCCTACCACTTCCCTTGCTGTGTTCACGTAGTTGAACCGAGACACGCGCATAAACTTCTTCAAGATCAAAGGGCTTAACGATATAATCATTTGCACCATCAAGTAAGTACTGGCTAATCAAGTGCTTGTCACCCAAGGCTGTCAACATAATGACAGGAACAGAGCTTCTTTGTCTGATAAACTTAAGCACTTCTTCACCACCCTTACCTGGCAACATGATATCTAAGAGAACCAAATCAATCTCTTGACTTTGAAACAAAAGCTCTCCTTCAGTCCCAGAGTAGGCTTGGATAATATCATGTTCTCCAGAAAACAAGTTAAAAAGAATATTCTGGATATCCTCATTGTCTTCAATCTGTAAAATACGTGCCATGTCTTAATCCTCCAATGATACTACCAATTGTATACGATCACTTTTTCTTTCATCTTAACAAAAAGCCAAATTAATGACAAGGTGCATTATGAGTTATTGATAGCATAAAAGGAAAAATAAAAAACCGTGAGCCTCCACTTCCGAGACTTACGGTCAATTATTTATTAAGCAAAAGTCGTCACATCAGAAGCATTCAAACGAACTGACTCGAAACCTTCTTCATTGGACTTACCAAGAGCAATGAGCAAGATTGGTACATGACGATCAGCGTCAAGTCCGAAGGCTTTGGCGAGACCTTCTTTTTTATAGCCACCAATGGCATTAGTATCGTAACCATAAGAACGTGCGACCAACATCAACTGCATGGCAGCCAGACTAGCATCAATATGAACAATTTCATTCATCATTTCACGAGGAGCATTTTCATACATTGGTACAATGCTTGATAGTTGTTTTTCTTTGACCTCTTCAGGCATTTTTCCTTGCGCAACAGCCTTATCGTAGATTTCTTCAGCTCTTTCTTGGCTCTTCAAATCCGCAAAAATAAGGACCATGGCTGATGACGTTTCATTTTGCACACCATTGTAGCTGACAAAGGGTTCCAATTTTTCCTTGCCTTCCTCACTATCAACAACGACAAAACGCCAAGGCTGCATGTTCACTGATGATGGGGCTGTAACAGTTTTATCTAAGATTTCCAACAATTCTTCTCGTGGAATCTTGACAGAAGTATCAAATTTACGAATGGAACGACGGTTATATACAATATCTGAAAAATCATTACTTACTACAGGCATCTTAATTCTCCTTTATTCAGGGTTAAAAAAAATTAATATAACCAAGATTATAACACAAGTCTATTTTTATCAAAAATAATTACTACAAAAATGCCTAAAGATTAGTTTCCTTGAGTCCCAGACGTTTCACCTCTGATGAATAGTAAACCATAATCGTAATCAAGCTAATCGTGATTAGCCAGATGGACTTGATATGAATAAAATGCATCAGAAGAGCTGATACAACTGCACCAACCACAAAACTACCTACGACAAAGCCATAATTGACCGCCTGGCGACGATATCCCTTCTGACCCTCGCTCCCCTGAATAACATAGTAAAGTGCCGTCAGCATCCTTCGATAATTGCCTGAAGTCATAAAAATCACAAAGGGGTGATTTTCAATCTGACTACCAGTAAAAGTCTTCATCATGACACCTGCAGAAAAAGCAATAATCGGAAGCTCTAATAGAGCATTTGGTGTTAAGAATGGTAAAATGGCAGTCATCACACACAGAGGAAGTAGACCATAAACACGCCAGTAAGCATTCTTACGATGATCTTTAAACCACATGCCAAAAAGAAAACCTAAGGAAAAGAAAAGGATGGAAAAGCATCGTAACATATTATGGTACATGCTACTACTACGCCAGTCAGCAACTAACAGGAGAATATTCCCTGTCTGAGTGACAACCAAACTATGGTAATACATATGACAAAAGACATCCAAAGCTCCTCCCGAAAAACTGAGCAAATTGGCCATCATACGTGTATTCTGAGGCAAAAGATTTCGAGACTCCATTACGTAACTCCCATCTATAAATAAACAAATGACAGTTTCATTATAGCAAATCAAAAGAAACAAGCAAAAAGCAACCCTCACGAGTTGCTTGCAATCCTATTAAAAATTAACTGAACCTAGGATATTCTATGTGTTGATGCTAATAGATATCACGTCTATGACCGACTTCGAGGGCTAGAATGACTAGTTCGTTATCCTTAATATTGACAATGACACGATAAGCACCAATACGATAGCGCCATTGTCCGGTCCGATTGGCAACCAAGGCCTTTCCCTTAGCTCGTGGATTATCTGTGACACGATTGAGATAAGATTTTATTTGTTTCCTAACGAAAGGATCTAACTTTTTAAAACTTTTGGCAAATTTAGGGGTTGGTACTATCTTATAGGTCATCCCAATTGAGCACCTCCCCACCATTTTCTAGATACTCTTCATATTCTGCTAAGGCCAAATCAGCGACTCTAGCATCGTATTCATCCTCAATAGCTTCTAAAGTTTTGGTACGAATTAATTCTGACAAGGATACCCCTTCAAATTTCGCAATTGCCTGCATGAACTTCTTATCTGCTTCTGAAACTTTCAATGTAATTGTTGTCATATCCTTAACCTCGTTCTCTTTTGTAACACCATTGTATTACCACTCCTCCATTTTGTCAATTTCGATGATAGATTCACACTTTTATTCGTAAAACAGAAGAAAAAGCAACCCTCACGAGTTGCTTGCAATCCTATTAAAAATTTACTGAATCGGGGTCATCCTGAGTCTTGATACCTTGAATCTTATCCAAGACTGCCATGTCTTCCGCTGACAAATCAAAGTCAAAGATATCTAGGTTGCCTTCAATATTTTTGGGTGTCACAGACTTAGGTAATGGTAAGAAACCTTTTTGAAGACTCCAACGCAGAGCAACTTGAGCAACAGATTTTCCGTTACGTTCGGCCACTGCTTCAACATCTTCATTTCCAAAAATGCTACCAGTACCTAGTGGGCTATAGGCTTCAAGAAGAATATCACGCTCTTGGCAATAGGCAACCAACTCTTCTTGGGCACAACCTGGAGCCAAGAGAATTTGGTTAACCTGTGGAACAATCTCAGCCGTTTCAAGGAGGGCTTCAAGGTGATGTTGCATAAAGTTAGACACACCGATAGCACGAACCTTACCGTCTTTGTAGGCTTCTTCCATTGCCTTCCAAGCACCTGCATTGCCAGCCTTCCAAGCATCATTCTCACGAAGTGCCTTTGGATTTGGCCAGTGGATGAGTAACAGATCCAAATAATCCACACCAAGTCTTTCAAGAGACTCATCGATAGAGGCCTTAGCCAAGTCATAATCGTGCTTGTCATTCCAAAGTTTGGTTGTTAGGAAAATATCCTCACGAGCCACTTCACTATCAGCAATCGCCTTACCTACTGAGACCTCGTTACCATAAATTTGAGCTGTATCAATATGTGTGTAACCCGCCTTAAGTGCAAAGCTAACGCTTTTATAGGCTTCTTCCCCTTCTGCAATTTGCCAAGTTCCAAAACCAATTTTAGGAATCGTGACCCCATTTGAAAGTGTATATGTTTCCATGCTTTTCTCCTTTTCTTTTTTTAAATAGTACTATCTTAAAAAAGATAAGTCAAAAATGCAAAGATTTGCTACGGCTTGTTTGATGAATAGTTCCTTACTTCTTTTTCCGCTTCTTTTTAAAGACAACACCATTTTCTTTAAGGATTTCCATGCTCACCTTGCCAACTCCTCTAATCGCTGCTACTTCCTCTTCCGTTTTCTTTTTAAAATCTTTAAACTCTATTAAGCCATGTTGACGAAGTATACGCTCTACACTTATTGAAAGACCTTGAAGGGCTTTACTCGGTTCTATACTTTTTTCCAATTCTCTAATTAATTTGTGCAATTCTGGATTTTTCTTTTTCGCAACATGTCTTTGTGGACGTTTCGCACGATATTTTTCGATTAACCAAGTAAAATAATATTCTGACTGGGACAGATCAACGACTTGATTAAAAACCATCAAAAGACTTTGCATACTATTGGCTTCAAATAAGATAGGGTTGACTTTAAGCGTTTCGGCAACTAGACGCTCTTCATCACCTTGTTCAATCATTTTTAAATAATTTTCGAACTCTGGATTTTTTGCATAGAGAAGATCAAAATAGAAATCCGCATCCTCAATATGTCCTGTCATTAGTGAGACGGTCATCATAGGTACTATCATCAAATCTTCTTCGTGATATTCCATTTCCTCACATTCGAAAAAGCTTTTAGCCTTATCAAATTCCTCCAGATTACAATAGGTAGCCATCAATTCGTAACGGACTCCCATGTGATCTTGAACATCTATTTCTAGAATCTCTTCAAATTCCTTAATAGCAAACCGATTCATACTGTTGCTTAAATAAAATTTAGCAAGATTATACTTCAAAGACAAATAAGGACGCTCATCAAGATTAACCCAGCCCATTTTTGGACCTTGCTCCCACTTGGACCTTTGCTCTTTTTCTAAATCAATTAGGCCTTTTAGATGTTCAAGTGGACTTTGAAAAGTCAAGAGCATCTGCTTAGCATCAAGATTTTCAGGATCTAGTTTTAAAGCTTCTGTCAAAAATTCCTGACTTCTTGAAGGATCGTCCTCATAATAATGATAAGCCTCTTCAATGAGTTTCCAGGCTCTCTCCTGCTTTGAATCAGGGGAAGTGATCTCATCAAAAAGCCCTTGGTTATATTGTCTTGCAAAATCTTCAAGAGCCATGTCCACACTGAGATACTCTGTAATATGTTCTTCTAAGAATGCTTCTGCTTTTTTTGTGAAGTCTTCAAAAGATGATGTCATCAATCTTCTCCAATCTATGTTTATTTCTCTAACTACTATTGTACACGTTTTCATAGAACATTACTATATTTTAAGTGAGATCAACAACCTCTTAAATTGTTATTGACAAAAATAGTCGCCAATCACAATACTGATAATAATCCATAGAGTCTTATTTTTGGACATCTAAACTCAAAGTTGTATACTTATATTAGATAGAGTGCCATTGGACGATTAACGTCAAGGCATAATCTTCAAGTTTCATTTAAAGCTACAAAAAATCATTAACGTCTTGGGAGTGGTTTAGTCCCTTTTCTTTATCAATAACTTTAACTCACTTTTTCATAATTTTACTAGACCACTCCCATTTTTAAGGGAATTGAAAACTGAGTTATATTTTAAGAGGAAACAGAGGTCTGTTTCCTTTTTTCTTACTTCAAACCATGACAAAAGGAAACCCTTTCGAGTTTCCTTTATCAAATATATCGTTGGAGGCAAAGTCCAATAATACTTTAGTTGAGTGGTTCAATCACGAAGCTCAATTGATAGCTATCTGCTGAGCTAACCAAGAATTCGTCATGAACTGGAGCACCCCATGAGTCGTCACCACCGACACCCATTTGAGCAGCAAGAACTTTAATCCATGTAGCATCAGATTGTTGCAATTCATATTGATGACGAGCATTTTCAATTTGTTCAGTACTGTTACGCAAAGCACTGAATTCGAATGCCTTATTAAGTGCGGTGAATTTAAGACCATTATGGTTATCATCAGATACTGTAAATTCACGAGTACCATAGTGATTACCAGATTCTTGTGGCATTAGATATGGAGCAAATGTCTTTTCAACAGATGTTTCATATCGACCAAGATAGGCACCAGGAAGTTTATCAAGGTAGCTTTCTTCTGCACCGTATCCATAATAGCTTAGGTTTGTAAATTGTGAACCGATAGCAAATTCTAGACCAAATTCAGGGAAGTTTGGCAAACCTGCTTTACCATCATAGTTTGCAGTAACAAAGATTCGACCCTTGTAATCAACTTGATAAGTTACCTTAACTTCGACATCAGAAAAGCCAGGCAATTCATGAACATAAGTCACTTTAACAGAGTCATCTTCAATTTGAATTTGAGTATCTGTAACCTTACTATAGTTTCCAGCAACTTTCCAGCCTGCCATTTCGAATGGATATCCAGCACCACGATCGTTGTCAGTGTAAGCACGAGTAAAGTTAAGTTTAGGACCTTTCTCAATGAATTCAACACCGTTATACTTAGCAGATACTAGCGTATTTTGTGCACGTGAAAGCAAGATAGAGAAGTTTTGTCCGTGGATTCCGATGTTGAAGTCGCCTTCAACAACATTCAAAGGAGCCTTAACTGGTGTTTCAGTGCTAATCTTTTCAGCAACATATTGACCACGAACAATTTCATGTCCTTTTGGAGCCCATTCAGTTGCTTCATTCTGAACACAAGCAACTTCATAAATTCGTTCAGCATTTGAAGATCCAACAGCGAATTCTACTGGGAATGTTGCTTCTTCACCTGGTTTAACATCAAAGTGATATTCACTTTCGCTAACTTTTCTACCATCTTCGTAAACTCTAGCTAGGAAAGTATAAGCAGAAAGATCTTCAAAGACATTATCATTCTTGATAGTTACTGATTTTTCATCAACAGCAATCTTAATATTAGAGTAAAGATGTTTAACTGTTTGAAGTTTTGGAGTTAGGGTACGATCTGCGAAGACAATACCATTTCCACAAAATTCGTAGTCAGAAGGTCTATCATGCCAGTCACCACCATATGATAGGAATTCGCTACCATTTGGAAGTGGTTTGTAAATAGCTTGGTCAATGAAGTCCCAAATAAATCCACCTTGGTATTCTGGATATTTCTCTAAGTCAGTGTAGAGTTTCAATCCACCACCAGAGTTACCCATTGTGTGCATGTATTCACATGAAATATAAGGTTTTTGAGGATTGTTAGTGAGGTATTCTTCGATATCAGCTGGTTTCGCATACATACGACTTTCGATGTCTGTAATGTAATCAAATTCACGACACCATGTAACACCTTCATAGTGAACTGGACGAGTATTGTCAACACTACGGAAGTAATCAGCCATGTCAGCAATATCTTTACCAGCATATGATTCATTACCACAAGACCAAATGATAACACTAGCATGGTTCTTATCACGTTGGAACATGTTATTGGCACGATCCAAACAAGCAGGCAACCATTCTGGTTCACTAGCTGGGATATTCCATGAAGGTTCGCTTAGACCAAGTTTTTGCCATGTACCATGTGTTTCAAGGTTGGCTTCATCAATAACATAAAGTCCATATTCATCACACAATTCATACCAACGTGTTTGGTTAGGATAGTGAGACGTACGAACAGCATTGATGTTATGTTGTTTCATCACTTTGATATCCCAAAGCATATCTTCTTCAGTGATACAACGTCCTGTTCTAGCGTTAAATTCGTGTCTGTTAACCCCTTTAAAGACAATTCTCTTACCATTCAAAAGCATGAGTTTATCTTTAATTTCGAAGTGTCTAAATCCAACTTTAACTGGAACGACTTCAACAACTTGGTCATCATCCAAAACATGAAGGGTCAAATTGTAAAGTTTAGGACTTTCAGCACTCCAAGGTTTGATTTTCAGATTTTCAAGACTTACAGATAGTTCACCGTCACCATTAACAGATGCATCACCTTCTGTAACGATGCCTTCATAATCTGAAAGAACATATTTAATCTTCTTATCTTCATAATCACCAACAGCCTTCAAATCAATATCCAATTGACCTGCTTTTGTTTGGTAATCATAATCTCCCTTAACAAAGAGATCTTGAACGTGAACTTTTGGAATAGCATACAAGTAAACATCTCTGAAAATACCGTAAAGTCTCCAGAAGTCTTGGTCTTCCAACCAGCTTGCTGTAGAGTAACGATAAACAGCTACCGCCAACTTGTTATCACCTTCAACAAGGTAATCACTAATTTCAAATTCACTAGGTGTAAATGAATCTTCACTGTATCCTACGAAGTTACCATTGACCCATACAAAGATGGAAGTGGCAACCCCTTGGAATGAGATAAATACTTTTTTATCTTTTAATGCATCATTCAAGGTAAAATGTTTAACGTATGATGCAACAGCATTTGATTCTTGAGGAACTTGAGGTGGACGAAGGAATTCTTTACCATCCCAAGGATATTGGGTATTCACATATTGTGGAGAACCAAAACCTTGAAGCTCTAAATGACCTGGTACATTGATGAAATTCAAATCAGTTTCATCAAACTCTGTTTTATAAAAGTCTTTTAAAACCTGATTTGTATTCTGAGCATAGTGAATTTTCCATTTTCCATTAAGAGATTGTCTTAACTTCATCTCTCCTTTAGAAAATTCTGCAAGAGATTCAAAATACTTATGATCTGAGTGAGCGTCAACAGTATTAACGCTAACAATCTTTGGATCGTTTAAGTAAGTTTGAATTTTTTCAGTCGTGTTCATAGATTACTCTCCTTTTTTGAAAGTAATAACTTCAGACAAAGCTTCTACCTTTTCTCCAACTTCTTGTTCAAGATGGAAAGCACTGAATTTTTCTGAATTAGTTACAGTGACAAGTACTGTGTCATCAAGACCATTTTTCTCAATAATTGGTGGCCAGAACTCAAGAAGTTTATCTCCAACTTCAACATGTTGACCTTGTTCTACGTAACTAATGAATCCTTCACCTTTAAGTTTAACTGTTCCGATACCAACGTGGATAAGAACAACGACACCATCTTCACTTTCAATACCAACTGCATGACGAGTAGGAAGAACTTGACGAATAGTACCACTAATTGGTGCAAAGACAGCTCCATCAGTAGGTTTAATGGCGAAACCTTTACCCATGCTACCTGAAGCAAAGTGTTCATCATTAACACTTGAGAGGTCAACCAATTGACCAGTTGTAGGGTTTACAAGAGATACGACGTTAGCTTTAACTTCATTTTCAGAAGTTGCTGCGCTAAAGCGATGTTCCAATTCTTCGACGATTTCAGCGTGACGTGCTTCAGTCAAAGTAATCTTACGAGCAATAATGAAGGCACCGATAAGCATAGCTGCTGCTGGGAAACCAAACATGCTAAGTTTAAAGACAACTTGTTGATGAACTGTAATATCAGCTGCTTTAGCACCAGTTGTCATACCTGCGGCAACGGCAATCAAAGATACAAGCCAGTTTGACATTGCTCCACCAAGTTTATCAACAAGTGGACGAACTGACAAAGTAAGAGATTCATCACGGTGTCCCAATTTCCATTGACCATATTCTACTGAGTCAGAGATAATCATAAGGATAACAAGGAACACAAGAGGTTGTGGAATGAAGAAGAGTTCAGCTGCAGTCAAGATCATTGGAAGTGAAGTACCTGCAATACTAAAGATTCCGATACCACCGAGCATTACTGCAATACATCCATAGAACAAACGTTTACGGTTGAATTTACCAGCAAGACTAGGGAAGAGTGAAACTGAAACCAAACCAACAATAGTGTTTAATCCGTAAAGGATTGAGTATTTACCTGAATCACCAAGGATGAATGTGAAATAGTAAAGTTGAAGGGCATTAAGTGAGTTAATACCAAGACCGTAGAACCAATATCCGAGAGACAACCACATCAATTGGTCGTTTTTACCAAGAACCTTAAAGACTTGTTTAAGGCTAGTTTTTTGTTTATTATCACGAAGTTTAGATTCAACTTCACGAGTACCAATACCAACAGCGATTGATGTGATCACACCAATAAGAGCAACGATGAAGGCAAACCAGAACCAACCAGTTTTATCTCCTGAACCACCAGTTTTAGTCATTGAGAAGAACAAAACAATTGGCATGATGGCAACACCGACAATGTTAGCACCGATTGTAGAACCGATACGGGCAAAAGTTGCCATTTTTTCACGTTCGTGACTGTCAAGAGACAAGGCAGGAATCATTGACCAGAAACCGATATCTTTAATTGAGTAGAAGACATCCATTACAAGGTAGATAATTCCGAAAAGTACAAGATACAAGAAAGGATTTGTTTTATTCAAACCACCTAAATCGGTGAAGAGAAGCAACAAGGCGATAGAACTGATGATACCACCACCAACTACCCATGGTTTGAATTTACCATACTTAGTATGAGTGTTATCAATCATGTTACCAATCAATGGATCGATAAATACTTCCAAGATACGCAAAATAGCGATGATGTTAGTAATTAATAGTACGTAGTGACTATTTTGCTTTGGATCACCTGTGTTAAACAAGTGAGTTGTCACAAACATGATAAAGTATGTTGACAACGTTGCATAGAAGACGTCGTTACCAAAAGCACCAGCTGTATAGGATAGACGAGACTTCATCTGACCGTTAGATTTTCCCATTATGAAAACCTCCTGTTATTATTTTGAATACGCTTACATTATACAAGTATTAGCTTAAATTGTCAATAGATTTAGTGATTTTTTACTAAACTTTTACTAATACGTGATTACTTTGATGAATTAAAGTATTGGAAGCCAATTTCATAGTTTACACTATGACCCTTCTCTAAGATAATATCTCCAAAACCTTTGTGATTAACGGCATCTGGAAGGGTTTGAGCTTCCATAGCAATAGCTTCACGCCCTTTTGCTATCTTACCTTTATCTCTTGCAAAGTAAATATTATCTTCGATATCATCCATCGTAAAAATGACTAAACCATTTCTGTTTGAGAAAATTTCGATACCATCTCCACTCTCTTTATCATGGAGAACAGCTACTTCTTTCACATGGTCACAAGTTTCGCCACCTACTACAAAAGCATCATCGAAACCTTGATTTGCTTCAATTCGAGGGAGCAAGTCAGTTGTCTTTCTGAAGTCATAATGTGTTCCATCTACATTAATTTTTTGTCCTGTAGGGATTAACTCAGAATCCAATTCCAAATGGTAGTCTGAATAGATTTTTAACTCATGAGTTGACAAATCTTGCTTGTCACTAAGATTAAAGTAGACATGATTGGTCGGATTAAAGACTGTAGTTTCTGTAACATCAAAGGCATCAAAGAAGATTGATAAGCGATTGCTGTTGTTAAGTCTGTAGGTAATAGAAACTGACATGTCACCAGGGAACCCATCGACACTTGAGTAAAGTCTTCTAACAAACTTTGTCTCAACATATTCCTCTGTCAAGTTTGTGACATAATTCCAATTTTGGAACTGCATCCCTTCCGGACCACTGTGTAGGCAATTTTCTCCTTCATTCTTAGGAAGGCTATAAAGAACCGTCTCATGAGTATACGAAGCTTTTCCGATTCTTCCAGCAACCCTTCCGACAGATTGGCAGGCACATAAACCATTCTTGTAATAATCTTCATAAGCATCAAAACCAAGAACAATATTTTTCAAACCGCCCGTTTCAGTTGGAACTAAAAACTCCTGTAATGTTGCTCCTAACGTTAGCGTTGAGATGATAACACCCTTATCATTCTCCATCGTAATTTTGCTGACATCACCTGAGTCAACTTTTCCAATAATTTCACGACCTATTTTCATACTATTTCCTCAAAAAACAAAGAGTACAACAATTTTATATACTCTCTGACTCTTTGTTTATTATTATTTTTTTAATTACCCTCGATCATCGTAACCTTTTGGATGGCTAGAATGCCATGCCCAAGCACTTGCGATGATTTTTTCGATGTTATCAAATTGTGGTTTCCATCCAAGAACTGTACGTGCTTTTTCAGATGAAGCAATTAATGTATCAGGGTCACCAGGACGACGATCAGCTTTTTCAGCTGGAATTTCTTTACCAGTTACCTTACGAGCTGCTTCAAGAATTTGAAGGTTTGAGAAACCTGTTGATGAACCTAAGTTAAAGGCTGTAGATTCATTTCCTTTACGAAGATATTCAACAGCAAGGAGGTGAGCATCAGCTAAGTCAAATGGGTGAACATAGTCACGAACATTTGTACCATCAGGAGTGTTGTAGTCATCACCAAAAATCATAATTTTTTCACGAACACCTTGAGCTACTTGAAGGATAATTGGAAGAAGGTGAGTTTCTGGACCATGGTCTTCACCGATAGATCCATCAGGTTTTGCACCAGCAACGTTGAAGTAACGAAGTGGCACATATTTAATACCATAAGCTTTATCAGACCACTTCATGATAGTTTCCATCATCAACTTACTTTCACCATATGGGTTGATAGGATTTTGTGGTGTTGTTTCAAGAATTGGAATTTCTTCTGGAATACCGTAAGTTGCTGCTGTTGATGAGAAGACAATGTATTTAACACCGCATTCGTTCATAACTTCAAGCAATTTAACCATTCCAGCTGTATTGTTATCAAAATATTTGAGTGGTTTTTCCATTGATTCACCAACCAATGAATAGGCCGCAAAGTGAATAACGGCATCAACATCAGGGTTTTCTTTGAAGACCTTTCTCATAAAATCTTGATCAGAGAGATCGCCTTGATAGAAAATAGCATCTGGATGTACGGCAGCACGGTGTCCTGTTACCAGACTATCTACTACTACTACTTTTTCTTGACCTTTTTCAACTAAGCGATCAACCATGTGAGAACCGATATAACCAGCTCCACCTAATACTAAAATTGCCATTTCTAATCTCCTTTCTTCAGAAAAAACAATTAATCAGCTAAATTTACAAAATTTACAAAAGCTTTAAAGTTATTCAAGCCTTCATTATCAGATTTATAAACACCAGCATCTTCCAACACACGAGCGAAAATATCAGCAACTGATTGGCGAACAACTTTCTTCGCATCATCAGCTGTCACATTAGGATTTTCAGCCTTAAGTTTATCTGCCCATTCTTGGTGAATTGGAGCTACTTGATTGCCTTGACCCAATAGATAGTCTTCAACATCTTTAAGTTCTGTTTTCAAACGAGGAGGAAGAATGGCCAATCCCATGACTTCAATCAAACCAATGTTTTCTTTCTTAATATGTTGAACATCTTTATGTGGGTGGTAGATACCGTCTGGATGTTCTTCAGAAGTTTGATTGTCACGAAGAACCAAATCCAATTCAAATTTGCCGTCTTTTCTACGAGCAATTGGGGTAATGGTGTGGTGAGGTTGTCCATCAGACTCAGCCAAGACACCAGCTTTTTCGTCTGAATAACCACGCCAGCAATTTAAAATTTTGGTTGCAAGAGCAATAAGTCTTTCCTTATCTTCACTTCTTAAACGAAGAACTGACATAGGCCAATTAACGATACCAGCCTCAACATCAGAGTAACCATCAAAGCTAACTTTTTCTTTAATGCCTGCTACTTCCATTGGGAAGGTATGGCGACCACCTTGATAGTGTTCATGTGTAAGAATTGAACCACCTACAATTGGAAGATCAGCATTTGAACCTGCAAAGTAACCAGGAAATGCTTCAACAATTGATAGGAGACGACCAAACGTCAATGGACTGATGTGCATTGGTTCATGCTTACCATAAAAGAAGATAGAATGTTCATTAAAGTAAGCATATGGTGAATATTGGAAGCCCCAGTCATCTCCTTCCATTTGGAAACGAATAACACGGTGATTACTACGTGCTGGGTGATTGATGCGGCCTAGATAACCTTCATTTTCCATACAAAGTTGGCATTTTGGATAATCAGAAGCTACCGCATTTTTAGCTGCAGCGATGGCTTTTGGATCTTTTTCAGGTTTTGAAAGGTTAATCGTAATTTCCAAGTCACCGTATTTAGTTGGTGCTTTATAAGCAATATTTTGTGCAATGGCTTTGACTTTCACATAATCATTGCGTTTACTTTGTGCATAAAAGTCAGCAATTGCTTGCTCTGGGTTAGATTTATAAGTATCCCAGAAGTTACGATTTACAACACTAGGGCTTGGTGTAATCAAGTCCATGAGTTGAGCACCAATGATATCTTGTTCTTCATTAAGTTCACCGACGGAACCAGCTTTAACACCTGCTTGAAGCAACTGGTCTTTAAGGTCAATCAATTCAGAGCTATCTGTTTCAACATCAGCAACTCCTTCTCCAACCAAAGCAAAAACTTTGTTTGTCAAATAGATACGGTCCAATTCCTCATAATCACTATTTTCAATAACCTGAGTTACAAAAGTGTTTACTAAATTTTCAGCCATAATCTCTACTTCTTTCTCATTAATCAAGTACTCGTGAACCGCCAGCTACTTCAGCGATATAGAAGCTTGGTGCATAACCAACGACTTCTTCATAACGTTGACCAACTGCTTTTTTGAAGTCTTCAACTTTGTCTTTGTTTACAAGTGCGATGGCACATCCACCAAATCCCGCTCCTGTCATACGAGCTCCAAGGACACCTTCTTGTTCCCATGCTGTGTGTGCCAAAGTATCAAGTTCAAGACCTGTAACTTCGTAATCATGTTCCAATGATACGTGAGAAGCATTCATAAGACGACCAAAGCCTTCCAAATCTCCTGCTTCAAGAGCTTTACGAGCTTGGAGTGTACGTTGATTTTCAAGAACTGCGTGACGGGCACGTTTGATACGGTTTTCGTCTTTAATCAAGTAGCTGTATGCGTCAAATGTCCAGAGGTCCAATTCACCAAGTGTTTGGATATCAAGTTTTTCTTGGAGTTCAGATACTGCTGTTTCACATTCAGCACGACGTTCATTGTATTTAGAATCTGCCAATTCACGACGTTTGTTAGTATTCATGATAACAACAACATTGTCTTTAAGGTCAAGTGGTACCAAGTCATACTCTAAAGTATTTGTATCCAAGTAAATCGCACGTTGATCAGCTCCCATACCAATAGCGAATTGGTCCATGATACCAGAGTTAACGCCGATAAAGTCATTTTCAGTCTGCTTACCGATTTTAACCAAGTCAAGGCGTTCCAATTTAAGGTCATAAAGTTTTTCAGCAATAACACCAATCAACAATTCCAAAGATGATGATGATGACAAGCCTGATCCATTTGGAATGTTACCATAAATGTAAATATCCATACCTGAATCAATTGTATGACCAGCTTCTTGCAAGAAATGAAGAACACCTTTTGGATAGTTTGTCCAGTTGTGTTCTTTTTCAAAACGAAGATTTTCAAGTGGTACTTCGATGATGCCCTTATCTTCAAAGTTACCTGAGAAGAAACGCAAAACTTTGTCATCACGTTTACGGGCTGCTCCGTAAGTACCTAGAGTAATAGCTGCTGGGAACACATGCCCACCGTTGTAGTCAGTGTGTTCACCAATCAAGTTAATACGGCCTGGAGAAAAGAAAGTATGGTCTGCTTCTACACCAAAAACTTCTTTAAACTTTTCTCTTAACTGTGATGTCTTCATAGGATGTACCTCGCTTATTCTTTTTTACACTAATATTGTAACCCCTTTCACAAGGAAAATCAATGTTTTTACTGTTTTTTTAGTAAAAATAGGTAAAATTTTAGATTTTATGGTATACTTTGGATGAAAGGAGAACAAT
Organism: Streptococcus sp. C150; assembly: GCF_000187445.1. Classification (NCBI taxonomy): domain Bacteria; kingdom Bacillati; phylum Bacillota; class Bacilli; order Lactobacillales; family Streptococcaceae; genus Streptococcus; species Streptococcus sp. C150. The sequence goes on from NZ_GL698449.1 coordinate 1,048,019, forward strand.
ATGGCTACATTAAAAGATATCGCAAAATTGGCTGATGTATCAATCGCAACTGTTTCACGTGTTCTCAACCAAGATGAAAGCCTCTCCGTTACTGAAGAAACCAGGCACCGTATTTTAACTGTGGCAGATGAAATCGGATATACCAAACATCAGAAAATCGGAAACTTGAAAAAAGAAAAACATCAAGTGGCAATTATCCAATGGGTAAGTGAGGAAGATGAGTTAGACGATCTCTACTACTACAACATTCGGCTTGGAATTGAAACAAGAGCCCATGAGCTAGACTACGAGATACTTCGTTATTTCAATGACATTCCTTTTAGTCTTGCTGAAGAAGTCATAGGTATACTTTGTATCGGAAAGTTTAGTCGTGAACAGATTACTGAATTGGAATCATTGGGTAAATCGCTAGTCTTTGTAGATAGTGATACCCTTCGTCAGGGACATCCTTGTGTGACAACTGACTTTGAAAATGCTGTTCAAACGGCACTAAGTTATCTCACTGAGCAAGGGTGTAAGAGCATCGGTCTTTTAACAGGGCAAGAAAAAACAACGGATTCAACTGAAATCGTTCCGGAGCCTCGTTTACGTTCTTATCGTAACTACTGTATTGAAAAGAGCATCTATGACCCTCTTTTGATTCTTTCGGGTAATTTTACAGTTCAATCTGGCTATGACCTTTTAGCCTCTAAAATAGCAAGTGGTACACCCCTACCAGATGCTTACTTTGCAGCTAGTGATAGTCTGGCTATCGGTGCTCTTAGAGCCCTTCAGGAAAATGGTATTAATGTCCCAGAAGATATCCAGATCATCTCCTTTAATGACACCAGTCTAGCCAAACAAGTTTATCCGCCACTTTCTAGTGTTACTGTTTATACCGAAGAAATGGGACGAACTGCCATGGATGTCCTCAATAAACAAGTCTTGGCTCCAAGAGAAATCCCGACACTTACTATGTTGGGCACTAAACTGACTCTGAGAGAAAGTACGAAATAATTTCTTACTATTAAGAATCTTCTAAAATTGAAAACGCAAAAAGAGACTGGAATTTCTTCCAGTCTCTTCTATTGTTCTCTCTTAGAAAACAGCTTAAATGTCAAATCTATAAAAATTCATACCACCCTGACAACAAGGCTAATTTATTAAAGAACCTTGTTAAAGTTTACAAACATTTTTGCACACCTTAGTTCAAATTAACATCCAGATAAACACCTATACCACTAAACACTTAATCTACTTTGACAAAATAAAATTGTTTACTGAGGAAGTCTCCCTGTGGAAGAACGACTGTGATTCCTGCATACATCAGTTCAGCACCAGAATAAACTTGGTCTGTTCCTTGTAACATGTAGTTGGCATCTTGATCGAGATTTTTTAGTTTGAGAGTCGTTTCAACCGTCTCAACTGTTGAAAGAACTCGGACATAGGTTGCTAAAACCTTGTTTTCGTAGTTAAATTGAACAGCTGCTTCATTGCTTCCAGCTTCAGGATTAATGAGTCGGTATTGCTGACCAAATTGAACCACTGGACGAATGTCCTTATAATGAGCGATTTGTCCAGCAATAATATCTTTTTCTTCCTGAGTCAAGCTCGTCAAATCCAATTCGTAGCCTAAATTCCCCATCATAGCTACATCTCCACGTGTTTCCAAAGGCGTTGTACGTTCCATTTGGTGATTAGGAACAGCTGATACGTGAGCCCCCATAGAAATGGTTGGGTAAAGATAGCTTGAACCATATTGAATTGGTAAACGTGCAATGGCATCAGTATTATCACTCGCCCAAACTTGTGGGAAGTAACGCATCATACCGAGGTCGTTTCGACCTCCTCCACCTGAACATGATTCAAAGAGAATATTCTCATGCTTGCTTGTCAGGAATTCTACCAAGTCATATAGTCCCAACATGTATTGATGACTCTGCATTTGGCTTTCAAGGTAGTTCGCTCCATTTCCGATGTTAGTCATGTTACGGTTATAATCCCATTTAACATAATCAATAGCATTATCTGTCAGAATCTTATCCAAGACATCTTTTAAGTAAGTTACCACATCTGGATTAGCCAAGTTAAGCACGAGTTGGTTACGTGAGTAAGTATGACCATAATTAGGCACTTGGATGGCCCAGTCTGGATGTGTACGATAAAGATCGCTGTCCACCGAAATCATTTCAGGCTCAAACCAAAGACCGAACTTAAGCCCCTTGGCATGAACTTTTTCAATCAAGTCTTGGAGTGGTCCACCAAGTTTTTCTTCATTGACGAACCAATCTCCTAGAGCACGGTTGTCGTCGAAACGATTTCCAAACCAACCATCATCCAAGACAAAGAGTTCAACACCTACTTGTTTAGCATCTTCGGCTAACTCAAGCAATTTTTCTTTTTCAAAATCAAAGTAGGTTGCCTCCCAGTTATTAAGAAGAATAGGACGCTCCTCATGGGCAAACTGCTTAGGAATGATGTAATCTGTAACAAAGGCCTGACTTTCTTGACTAACTCCAGTCAAACCTTGGTGGGAGTAAGTAATGAGGGCAACTGGTGTCTCAAAACTTTCATTTGAAGCAAGTTCCCAGGTAAAGTTCTCATCCTCAATTCCGATAGCTACACGGACTTCATTGATTTGACTCTTTTGGACAAATGTTTGGAAGTTACCGCTATACATGAGTTGGAAAGCCAAGGCCTCGCCTGCTCCTTCACTAGCTTCGTGATCACAAAGAATCAAAGCTGGTGTCTGAGCATGACCTGAAGCCCCACGGTTAGAGGCAACTTTAAAGATACCTTGCTCAACTCTTTGGCGACGAACCGTTTTCTCACGAGCGTAAGCGCCTTGGAGAGTGACCACATCATAGTCACGGGCAGGTACATCAGCCATAGCGCTGAGCGCTCGGTGGATAACCACCGCTTGATTAGAGTTATTGATGACTTCGCTATAAGTTACGATTGTGTTGTTGTCTTCAACCACTGTGTAGTAGAGTTTTAACTCCAAATCAGCAACTTTATTGACTAAGGTGAAAATCAGCGTTTCTGCTTTTTCCAAAGAATGGGGATATGGCAGTTTGCTTTCTAGTGAGATTCCTTTGACCACTTCTGCTTTTAAAAATTCAAAGCGTGTCACATCTGAGACTCCATGCTGGATTTTCAAAGACGGTTGACGAAAATCCCCCAAGCCATGTAGACCCAAAACCTGGCGTTGTGTATCATAACTATATGTTCTGACGTCTGGATTAAGCTGTCCTGAAAAAGCGTGATCTCTTTCATTTATAGCATTTGAGCCATGATAATTTGTAATCTTACGCCCAAGATGTCTCAGTAAAAGGTCTCCTTCCCTTTCTTCAATGATAAGTGACAATTCTTTACTGTTGATGTAATAATAGTTCTTGTTAATAGTAATACTCATGATATTCTCCTTTTTTACAAGCTTTATTATAGATGATGTATGCGCTTTCTAAAATGGAATTTTGTTGCAAATATATGGTAAAATGTTAGGTAAGGAGGTTGTGCTATGATTATTTTTTCAGAACTTGAAACAGGAACCTTAGATTTACGTCTTGATTTTTACGGCTATGAGGATTGTTTACCAGACCAGTTCTTTGGTCCTGCCATTCGGGAAAATTACGTTCTCCATTACATCACTGAAGGAAAAGGCTGTCTTGAATACAAGGACCAAAAAATCCCCCTTCAAAAGGGAGACATTTTTTTACTCATACCAGGTGAAGTTACCTACTATTTTGCGGATAATCAGACTCCTTGGTCCTACTATTGGCTGGGGATTAGTGGTATCAAAGCTCAGGAGTACTTTCACCTCTCACAAATCCATGAAACAGCCTATCTTAGGTCGTCCCCTCACACCGAAGCATTAGGTAACTTCATAGAGACTATTGTCAAAGATGCAGAAAGGCTCGACGAAAGTAAGTCCTCGCAACTGCATGTTATCAGTCAACTCTATGAACTCATGCACCGATTAAATGACCTCTCACCTAACCTTGATCAAGAAACCATCTCGCCCAGTTGCAAACTCTATCGTGAAGCCAAACACCTCATCGATATAGGTTATAACTCACAAGATATTAGTATCCAAGAGATTGCCGATAAGCTAGGCGTTCATCGTTCCTATTTGTCCTCCATCTTCAAAGACTTCCACAAGATTTCTCCCAAAGAATACCTGCTCGAAGTACGCATGAATCGAGCTAATGAACTCTTGAAAACTACTGATCAACCTATAAAAATTATCGCCTATTCTGTAGGCTATCTGGACCCTTTGCATTTTTCAAAAGCCTTTCGGCAGTATTATGACTGCTCACCAAGTCAATATCGGACCTCTATACAATAACGATTAACTCAATATTTCTACATGAGTATTCTATAATGATAAACATATATAGATTTAAAATTGCAATAAATCCTATTCTTTTCAAAAGACCAGTCTGATATAAAATTAAATACTAATAGCCCCTTAAAACAAATCTAGTTCAAAACATGGCTTAAGGTATCAGCAATTACCAGTTGTCAGCAGAGGAAAGTAAAATTTTAGCACAACTCCTTTATAAGTTAGCTATGTAATGAGGCAATAAAAAACCGTTCGAAATCTCCAAAAAATATAGTCAAACTTATCTGAAACTTTTTAGAAAACAACTTCTTCTACATACAAGACAAGATTTTGAAACTCGGATCACCAACGTTGTTTAAAGATCTATACGCCTTTATCCAAAAAATAGGAAACTTAGATTCAAGATAATAGGCAAAATCACTTGTAACTTTTAACATTAGATGACTGAAAAACTTAGTACATCTCTATCAAAATAATCCAACACTTTTCTAAAGAAAAGTATTGGATTATTAACAAAATACTATTGAATGTTTAATCTTATTGATTTTTAATTTCAATATACCTTACACCACCAACAATTATCTCGCGTTTGTCAGGTTTATTAATGTATACTATTGGTATATCTTCACTGCTATAGAGAATGCTTTGTTCTGATGATTCTAAATTAGTTATTTCCTCCGCTACAAAATAACATTTTTTTTGAAATTTTAATCGTGTTTCAATTAATTTATTATTCTGCATATCCAAACAAAGTACATTTTCCTTATCTGCTAAATCTTCACCTAACAAAATTTTTTCATTTGATTCTTTAAAATACACTTTGTTTCCAAACCTATTCTTTGGAACCTTATATTTTACAAATAAATCTTTTTTCTTTTTAGAATATGAATGTATAAACGTATATTCGTCGTACTTTATAGTATAGTCATCTAGAATCTCAAAAGAGACTCCCGGTTGCGATTTTATGCTTATTTTATCATTTTTTTTAATTAATTGATAAACTTCTTTTCCTATGTATAATAGATTACCTAGAATATAAAAACTTGACACTGAAAATAAGAACTCCCTATTATCAAATTCATACTTATTCAACAAGAACCAATGACCTTGAATATCAATACCCGATTTTTCACGACTAATAAATTTTAACAACCAATTTTCTTTGGGATTTCTATAAAAGCAACGAAAATAAACATTTATACATACCATTCCAATTAACTCAATAAAAATAAATCTAAGTAGAGATGTCAATAACTTAGCAATTGTCTCGTTATTATTTAAGTTTCTTTTATGCACAAATAAATAGTAAACTCCCATTTGCTCATCAAAAGTAACATTTTCTATCTTAAAATCAATGCCTCGATACTTTACAGTTAAATCTTTAAATGAATATAATTTATTTATTATTTTATCAAATTCTAAACTTATTATTCCATGTCTTACATGTTCTCCATCAATAAAATCAAGAATGTACTTTGTATTCCTTAAACTACTATCTCCAATTGCCTTTATTTCTTTACCATTTTCAAATAATTTAACTTCTTTAGGGTCATATTTAATATACTCTAATTTATTATGTAGAATTTTTTCCTCAACACATTGTGATGTTATTAGATTTACTGAGATAAATAATATTGGTGCCATTAGAACTATTATCACTCTTCCACGTACTAAAATAGAGCTTGCCCTTAAAGATAATTTAACTCCAAAAAATTTTGTAAAAAAATCTTCTGTAAATAACATAGAGCCAACTGCCAAGGCAGCAGAAAGAAATCCCCACTGAGAAGTAGTAAGACCACCAAATGCTATCAAAATAATAACAAGTATAATACTAGGGCCAATGGCTAATATTCTATTTTTCTTAAAATATGGAAATAGAAAAACACAAAACACAACTGAAAATAACAATATTGTAAAAATAATACTCATCATGATTTCTATTATATCAAAATGCAATAACCCACTCAAATACACTATTGTTGATAAAAAGAAAAAGACATACATTGAAGTTATTTTAAAATCCAATAAATCGTCTTTCGCCAATAGCATTTACCTCAGGCATTTGATATAATTTTTCTCAGAGGTATTTTTATTTATGAAGAAACAAGCTTTTAGTTCTGAACAGTATTTGAATCTGCAACGCGACCATATTTTGGAGCGTATTAACCAGTTTGACGGCAAGCTCTACTTGGAGTTTGGTGGCAAAATGTTGGAGGACTTCCACGCTGCTCGTGTCCTTCCTGGTTATGAGCCTGACAATAAAATCAAGCTCCTTCAAGAGCTTAAAGATCAGGTTGAAGTGGTCATCGCCATTAATGCTAGCAATATCGAGCACTCTAAGGCTCGTGGTGACCTTGGTATTTCCTACGACCAAGAGGTGCTTCGTCTGATTGATACATTCAACGAGCTCAATATTTATGTGGGTTCTGTTGTCATTACCCAGTATTCAGGTCAACCTGCGGCCGATGCTTTCCGTAACCAACTGGAAAAAAATGGCATCACGTCTTACATCCACTACCCTATCAAGGGCTATCCAACGGATATGAACCATATCATTTCTCCTGAAGGTATGGGAAAAAATGACTATATCAAGACCAGCCGTAACCTAATCGTTGTCACTGCTCCTGGTCCAGGTTCTGGTAAATTGGCGACATGCATGTCTAACATGTACCACGACCAAATCAATGGCATCAAATCTGGTTATGCCAAATTTGAAACCTTCCCAGTTTGGAATTTGCCACTTCATCACCCAGTCAACTTGGCCTATGAAGCTGCTACTGCGGACCTTGATGATGTCAATATGATTGACCCCTTCCACTTGGAAACGTATGAAAAAACGACCGTAAACTACAACCGTGACATCGAAATTTTCCCTGTTCTCAAACGTATGCTTGAACGTATCCTTGGCGAGTCACCTTATGCTTCGCCTACAGATATGGGGGTTAACATGGTTGGTTTCGCTATTACCGATGATGAGGCTGCTAAAGAAGCTTCTAAACAAGAAATCATCCGTCGCTACTATCAAACCGTTCTTGATTTTAAAAATGAACGTGTACCTGAAACTGCCGTTAAGAAAATCGAACTGCTCATGAACGATCTTGGTATCACGCCTGAAGACCGTAAAGTCGTTGTAGCAGCACGTGCTAAAGCTGAAGAAACCAGTAGTTCTGCTCTTGCGCTTGAATTGCCAAATGGCCAAATCGTCACTGGTAAAAATTCAGAACTCTTTGGTCCTACTGCCGCTGCTTTGATTAATGCAATCAAGACTTCTGCTGGCATTGCCAAAGAAACCAAACTCATTGAGCCTGAGGTGGTTAAACCCATCCAAGGTCTGAAAATCAACCATTTGGGTAGCCGTAATCCTCGTCTTCACTCAAATGAAATTCTCATTGCCTTGGCTATCACTGCCGCTAACAATGCAGATGCGGCCCGTGCCATGAAGGAACTTGGTAACCTCAAGGGATCTGAAGCCCACTCAACCATCATCCTTACTGATGAAGATAAAAATGTCCTCCGTAAGCTTGGTATCAATGTGACCTTCGATCCTTACTATCAATACGACAAATTATACCGTAAATAATCTATCACTAGAAACAAGAAAGACCTCAGTTTTACCAACTGGGGTCTTTTAGAAATGGGCAAGGGAACTGGCTGAATAAAAAAGGAGAACTCTATTAAGTTCCCTTTTTGACAACCCACTTTCTCGTCTCAACCTTTTCTCAAAAAATGGAGAGTAGCCTAGCATTTTTATGAAAAAGTGAGTTAAAAGTATCAAACAGAGGGCTAGGCCACTCCCGATTCTAATTAGTCTACGATTTCTAACTTGAGAAAGGGTAAGCTAAAAAGCAAAATTATAGTAGATAGAACAGCAATGAGTGGAAGGTAACGACCTCCAATAAAGTATAGAAACAATGGTGCTACCGCTATGAGGCGATTTATAAAATTACTGGTAACCCGAACAGTTTGGCCATCCTCAACAGTAATCGTATTAGACTTATAGCCCCATTTGCCAACTCTTAGACGAGCTTTTGTTGAAGGTAGGGAGACTGTCACATCTTCAACCCCAGAAACCGTTCCCACAAGACTAGTATCAACCCTAATAGGACTCTTTCTAGCCACCTTGCTCGCTTCAATTGTAATACTAGACACTACACATCTCCTTTTCCTATCTTTCTAACTATATTATACACGCTTTGAAACGCTTACACAAGTGAAAGTCCCCCTCTTGCTACCTTTCTAACGGTCATACAAAAATTGTAACCATTTGTTAGAATTAGCAGTTCTTGTCACCCAAAAAGCTTTTGTTTAGTGTCAATGGGGTTATAGTGGGTACTACTCTTCTTCTGGGTAAACTAAGCCCCAATCTTTGCGGAGTTGGGTCATGAGCTCCATGACATCTCGGCTGTAATTGAGGTAGGTATGATCATCCTTACCTGCAACGGCTGCTTCCATGTCTAGGACTTCATACTGGAGGGCTTTGGCAGTTTCTCCTGCCTCGATGACTTCTTGTGAGCCATCTTCGGTATAGGTGATGACTGACTTTTGCCCACGTGGGTACTCATAAAGTTCGATGTAGCCCTTATCATAAGCGATGGTACCACGTTTAGGTTGTTTAGCATGAAGACTTAGGGTCACTGTCGCCATTTCCCCTTCTGCATTGGTAAGGAGAATACCCGCTTGTTCGTCAACACCTGTCGGTGCCAACTTGACCTGCGAAACCATATCCGTCGGTTGCGACGTCATAAACCAGCGAACAAAGGAAAGAGCATAGACACCGATATCGAGTAAGGCACCACCAGCCAGATTACGATTGAAAAAGCGATTGGTCATGTCGTACTCTTTATAAGAACCAAAGTTCATCTGGATAACTTTAAGTGGGCCTAGCTTACCGCTATCCACAATTTCAGAGAGCTTACGATAAATCGGCATATGGAAAATGGTCATAGCTTCTGCCAGTTTGACATGATTTTCTTCGGCGAGTTGGATAGCTTCTGCCAATTCTTCACTGTTTAGCGTGATAGATTTTTCACAGAGGACGTGTTTACCAGCTGCGAGGGCCTTACGAAGGTAATTAATATGGGTATTGTGGGGTGTAGAAATATAAATAATGTCCACATCTGGATCTTCAAAGACTTGGTCAATCTCTTGATAAACCTTTTCAATGCCGTATTTTTCAGCGAAGGCAACACCCTTATCATAGGTGCGATTAGCAACGGAATAAAGTTTCCCTCCAAGGGCTTCCATCGCTTGCGCCAATTCGTTTGCAATAACGCCAGTTCCAAGGCTGGCCCATTTATAGTTGATTTGATGTGTCATAGCATACTTTCTTTACTTTTGAATAGTTAAGTCATTAACCTGAGATAAGATTTCAACCTCACTAGCTCCTGCCTGAAGTAGCGCTGAAGCTGTGTAAGCTCCCTCAATAAGGGGGACTTGTTGAATGAGAATTTCCTTGTCTGAGAATTCCTCAACCATTTCCAAATTCATACGAGCACTGCCCAAGTCGTAAAAGGCCAAGAGACGCTTAGCTGGTTGACTGTCCACTGCTACCTGAACATGATCGAAACTTGATCCTAAGCCACCATCTTCAAGACCACCTGTTGCTGTCAGGGGAATATCGGGTGCGACTTCACGAATGAGCTGAACCAAGCCTTTAGCAATATCAGCAGAGTGGGAGACAATCACAATTCCAAGTTCTGGCATGTCCTATTCCTCCGCTTCTAGCAAGGCTTTGAAGAGCAATCCTGAGGATTGTGATCCAGGGTCAATATGACTAATAGAGCGCTCACCTACATAGGAAGCCCGACCTTTTGTTGCCACAATATCCTTGGTTGACAAAACAGCCTGATCAATAAAATCATTCGTTAATTGATTCTTTTTGACGGCTTCTACAACAGGGCTCCAAACATCCACCATGGTCTTTTCACCAACTTGTGCATGACCTCTTTTAACAATCATATCAAGACCTGCTTCAAGGACTCCTGCCATATCCTGTCCCGCTTGTTCAGCCTTCATCATCCCCATGAAGGCAGACCCATAGAGTGGGCCTGAGGCACCGCCGACCTTGCTAATCAAGGCCATGGAGACTGCCTTAAAAACCTCTGCTGCACTTTGTGGTTCTGTGCTGTTAAGAGCTTCAAGGGCTGCTGCCATGCCACGCGCCAAGTTAGCCCCGTGGTCGCCATCGCCAATTGGACCATCTAATTCAGAGAGATAGTCTTTCTCTTCTTGTACCATTTGGTTAAAAAGAGTCATCCATTTTATTGCAACTGTTTTATCCATAATATACCCGATTTCTAGTTTTTGTCATTTTTACCATGCGATGGTCTTAACAGGACTTTCCAGAGCTGTCAGCCAAGCCTCATCTTCAATCTTCATAAGGGTTAGTGAAAGACCTGCCATATCAATAGAAGTCATGTAGTTACCCAATTTTCTATAAACCACATCTAAGCCTGCAGCTCCAAGAAGACTTGCCACGTCATTGGCAAAGATATACTGCTCCATGAGTGGCGTTGCACCCATACCATTGATGAGAAGGGCATAGCGCTCACCAGTCTTTGCCTCGAAGGCTTCTATAAGTTTACCAGTCAATTCTTCCGCTAATAGGCGAGAAGGTTGCATAGACTCCTTACGATAACCTGGCTCACCGTGGATACCAATACCATATTCGATTTCATCCTCTGCTAGGATAAAACCAGGCTTGCCAACCTCAGGAACTGTCGCACCGCTAAGGGCCAAACCAATGGTGTGGATATTAGGGACAATCTTGTCAGCCAAGTCTTTGATTTCAGCCAGAGACTTGCCTTCACGAGCCGCATGACCTAAGATTTTATGTACGAAAATAGTACCCGCAACCCCACGACGACCTTGTGTATAGAGACTATTTTCCACAGCGATATCGTCGTCCACAACGACACTGGCAACCTCGATACCTTCCATCTCAGCCAATTCTTGAGCCATCTCAAAATTCATGATGTCGCCTGAATAATTTTTAACAATCATGAAGACACCAGCCCCCTGGTCCGCTTCCTTGATAGCTTCCAAAATTTGATCAGGCGTTGGTGATGTAAAAACTGCACCTGCGATAGCTGCTGAAAGCATACCATCACCCACAAAACCAGCGTGGGCTGGCTCGTGACCACTTCCGCCACCAGAAATGAGACCAACCTGACCAGAAGCCTGCTCATTTCTTGCAATGATGTCAAAACCTGACAGACGATGCACCAAATCATGATGTACATAAGCCAAGCCATCTAACATCTCAGTGACAACATTTTCAGGATTATTGATAATTTTTTTCATGGAATTGCCTCCTTTTCAAAGGTATCATTTTTTTACACTTACATACGCTTCCTTCTGTAATTGCTCATCTCCCTATAAATAAAGGACTATAACGCTTTTTGAGAAAGGTAGCGCAAAAATATGTAAACGCATACATTTTATGATTTAATTGTAGCATTTGCCTCAATCATTAGCAAGGCAAAAGGCAAGCCTCCATTTTCCTGTCCCCCATCATTAAGTAGAAGAAAAATCTCATAAAAAGACGCATTTTAGTCGCCAAAGCTATTGAAAAACCACCATTCAAGCCTTATAATGGAATGACGAATTAACAGATAAGGAGGGGTCACATGACTATCGATTTTCCAAATGAAACAGAGACTCAAAACGAAATGGATGCGGTCCTTCAGGCAGGCCGTCTCCTCATGGAGAGCGGTGCTGAGATTTACCGTATCGAGGACACCATGGGACACATGGCCAAGTCTCTTGGTATTAGAGACTTCTCCACTTACGTGGTCAATCGAGGAGTCATGATTTCCGGACTCAACCGCTCAGGTCTTAAGGAGTCTCGTGTCCTAGCTACCTCAGCCCCTTCTATCCATCTAGGTAAACTAGAGGAGGTTAACCGCCTGTCTCGTGAACTGGCAGAGCAGCCAAATCAGCCTGTTTCTAGTATCTTCCAAAAACTGAGAACCATTGAACACAAGACCTTCTATCGTCCTTTAGAGGATATTATAGCCTGTGTCATTGGTGCAGGTAGCTTCTCGCTAGCCCTTGGAAGTAGCTGGATTGATGGGACTGCTGCGGCTATCTCTGGACTTTTTGTGGGGATTGGCATGCAGCTTTTTTCCCGTTTTATTCATACCAGCTTCTTGCAGATTATCCTCTCTAGTGCCATTGCTGCCTTATCAGCTAATATCCTCTATACTCTGGGCATTGGACAACATCGTAGTGTCATTATCCTAGGGACCTTGATGATTTTGATTCCTGGGGCCTACTTTGTTAATGCCATCCGAGAATTCACCCAGAACAACTACTATAGTGGCCTGGCCCTGATGCTATCGGGAGTCTCCACTTGTCTATCAATCTCTGTCGGTGTCCTTGCCATGATTTCCATTCTCCCCTTTGCGGAGCAACTATCAGGCGTCTTTTCAACACCGTCTACCTCTTGGCTAGAAGTCCTGATTCAAACTGTCATGGCAGGACTAGGGACAGCAGCCTTCTCCGTACTTTACCGAGTACCCAAGAAATACTTCTTAGATCTTGGAACACTAGGCGCCGGCTCATGGCTCCTCTACCTCTTGATTTGGAATAATACCCATCACGAAGTTTTAGCCATCCTCTTTCCTGCCTTACTGGTCACTTTCACCTCACGCTTTTTGGCACACTACCGTAGATGTCCAGCTACCGTCTTCCTAGCCTCAAGCATGTTCCCACTCATTCCCGGAATGAGCTTCTACCGTGCCATCTACTTCCTCTTGATTGGAAATGCAGACCTAGGCCTCAGCTTCCTACGAGCTTGTTTCCTAGCCTCATTTACCATCGCCATCGCAGTCAGTTTAACACAACAAATCCCTAGCCATTATTTTGTACTAGGAAAGAAAAAATAAATTGTTGAAAGCCATTGGTTTTGTATGCCAGTGGCTTTTTTGATACCTCAATTAAGTAATCAGCACCAAAAAAGGTAGCCCCTAAAAGAAGCTACCTGACAAAATCTCTTTCATAAATCTACTTCAAATCAAAATAGTCTTTGACATCTTTAGGATAACCATACTGTTGGTTCAAAGTCTCTAACAAGACTTTGTTATGACCTGGATAATTGTCATTCCTCACCATCACCCTCGTACAAACATGCCACTAAACGTTCAAAGGGCTCTATATACTCCCAGTACTCAAAAGGGAGATTTGAGATCTTACTTAGATCATTATCATCAAAATGATACACAAGATGGCGTAGTATTTGGTTTTCAATATAATGGATATTTCTCAACTGCTCGAGACTGATTGTATCCAGTTCTATGATGTAGTGACACAAATCTTCAAGTGCCTTTACATCAAATTTTTTCTCCTCGTGTAGGAAGTAGAGAAAGCTCTGATTCTCGGCCCTTTTGTTATCTTCTATCAGATCGCTTTTATACGTCATTCTTACATCCTTTACTTAAATAGCGAAAATTGGCTAACAAGATACTCAAGATTAGAACTACAAAAGATCAACAGAATCCAACTTATTTGGTTCAATTCAGTTGATCTTTTTTGTCATTTTAATTATTAAGCATCACAAACAGATAAATCATCTAAAAAACATGGCGATTGATGACAATCCTATTGCTAGATTATTGTTACGTTCTGATTCATTTTGGAATTCTGTGAGTGTTTTACTCAATTCACTCAATCCTGAACTCAGTGAAATCCCTTTAGAAAGATTGCTGACTGCTAGAACTTGAATAGCTCTACATAATTCTGCTAGAAGTTCATCATTATCCTTCTTCCTAACTTCTATTTCATTTTTAAACGTTACGAGCAACTTTCTCTCTTTTTCAGTTGTTTCTGGATTAATAATAAGATTATAGATATTGTTTAAGATATCCGTAATTTGCGTGTTATTGCTTTTTGTCATCTAGATTACCTCCTATAACCTGTAGCAAGATAAGCTCGAGCAAGTGAGTTAAATTGGTTAATTTTTGTATTGTCATGAGCAACGACCTCTTTTAATAGTTCGCTGTGACATCATTATACACATCTAGCATATCAAATTCAAGAACAAAAATATCTTTCTGTCATATATGGTCCAATCTATGACACAGACGGACAAAAAAAGTAATCAGACGATTACTTCTCTACATATCTTTTCCTAATTGACCTATCAATGTGTTTAAGCTATTCGAATGATGCAAAATCCTGATAACAGTTACAACATCATTGTCCAATCGGTAAAAGATAGAATAGTTTTTTATAACTAGACGTCTAACTTTTAGCCCTAAATCTATGAACTCTGGAACGATAGCACACCTTTCGGGAAAGACTTCCAATGATTGAATTGCCTTGGCTAGTCTGTTAAATAGTTTCATTGCCGCTTGAGGAGATTGAAGTTTCTGGTTGATATAATCATAGATGGCTGTTAAATCATTCTCTGCACACTTGGTGATATTAACTCTAATTGATGTCATTTGTGCTTTTCTCGGAATTCCTTAAAGAAGTCATTGGCAGGTCGAACATCCCCAATATCAGCTTCATGATAAGCCTCAACCATCATAGCTCCGAATTCATCAGCACTCATACTATCAACGCTTACTGACGATGGTGCATCTGGCAAAGAAATAGTGAATGGGATACTTTTAGTTAGAGCGACTTGTTTCAATAACAAAGTAACCAGTGTTGACATTGGCATGCCTAATTGATTTAATACCTGTTCAGCTGACTTTTTATCCATTTCATCAACTCTAACATTAATCGTTGCTGTTTTACCCATAATGATTTCCTCCTGATTTGTAAGGCTATTGTATATTAAATGACATTACGTGTAAAGTAGAAAGTTGACTAATCATTTGTAAATACTGAAACCTCCTTGAATTCTACCTATCAAAAAAAGACAGTTTTCACGATCTTTCTTCTTGAGAATTTTCCCTCATTCTCGGCTGTTTGTTCTCTGGTCAGTCACAGGGGCCACTACTGCTTATCTTCCTGGGATATATTCGCCAGTGTTAGCATCATAGTAACGGCGTTGGCCGTTGACTGTGACGTAGGCCCCTTTAACTTGGCGACCTGATTGGTCAAAGTAAAGGTGTTGGCCATTGATAACTTGTTCGCCCGTTACGGCATATCCGTCTGCTCCGAAATAAGCCCAGACGTTAGGCTCGATTTGAGCGAAGCGGTTGGTTACAGGTTGACCGTCGTTTTCGTCATAGTACTTGTAACGACTACCGACCTTAACAGCTTTGCCCTTGTATTGGATACCATTTTGGTCAAAGTAGTATTCCTTGCCATTGATCGTCCACTTGCCTTTGAGGGCTTGGCCTTCCGTGTTGAAGTAAGCCCATTGGTTTGGTGCAATCTCAGCAAAGCTACTTGTTACAAGAGCCCCACTATCAGCATCATAGTAATAAGTGTGACCATCTTCGACGATAGTTTGCCCCTTGACTTGGATACCATTTTTATCAAAGTATTTGAGGTAGCCACCGTCTGCACGAACTTGGCCGATAGCAAGTGAACCGTCATGTTTAAAGTAAATCCACTGGTCATCGCCTACTTGGAGGTAGCGTCCGCTAGCGAGAATACCTGAGCCCGGCTCATAGTAATACTTGATGCCATTTTCTTCAACAATAGCGCCCTTAACCTGACTACCATCTTCCTTGAAGTAATAGAGGTTACCGTCAATGTACTGACGACCTGTGACACGGTTACCTTCTTTATCAAAGTAGTTCCATGCCTTTGTTGCTGGGTTGTAGACAAAGATGCTACGTCCGATCTCACCTGCTGGGGTGATATAGCGAGCCTTACCATTTTCAAAGATAATAGAATCTGCACGATTGCTGTAGGCCGTACCGACACTACCATCTTGGTTAAAGTAATAAGTCTTACCGTCAATGACACGTGAACCAGTCACAGTGTTACCATCAGCGTCAAAGTAATAACGTTTGCCTGTCCTGCTATCTGTCGCAAAGACATTGCGTCCCATGTCACCTGTTTGGGCAACATAGTAATGCAACTTGCCATCATCGGTACGGACAATGCGATCCTTGGCCTGAATACCAGTTTCACGGTCAAAATAGAAATGGTGACCACTCCAATGAAGGTTACCCACTACCATTGTTCCTTGAGTCGTAAAGGCACGAACTTGCTGATGTTTGTCATCAAAATCAACAAAGGCATTCTTAATCATGGCACCATCTAAACCGTAATAGTAAGTATAGCCGTTGCTAGCACGACGAAGAGCGTTACGCAATTGAACACCATTATCAAAGAAATAGTAATCCTTGCTATTGATGTTTTGGGCACCCTTGGTCATCTTACCGTCAGCACCGAAGTAATACCAGTTACCGTTACCGTCTTGAACAAATTCATTCTTGATAACTTGATTATCACGAAGGAAGTAAACATCTTGTCCACGACGTTGGAAGACTTGAGTGCTTGTGATGGCACCTGTGTCACGAAGTGGTGTTGGCAAGAGTTGGCCGTTGGCTGAAGTATTAAAGTACTGGTTGGTCTTGTCATCACGAAGGACATAATTGATGCCTCGTCCAAGGATGTTGGTTCCGTTGAAGTACTTAGCAGACCATTTTGTAATCTTTTCATTCGTAGGCAACTGCTTACCATTTGAGATTTGCACACGGTTGAAAATAGATGGGTACTTAGCTTTCAGCTCATCAAGGAAGGCACCACCGTATCTACCTTGATAGTCTGTACCATCTGTACGGGTATTTGCCACATAGGCTTGGTCCACAATTTGATAACCTTGTTGGTGATAACCGTAGCCGTTAACACGTGTGGCATTCACCACTTCCTTACCTGGAAGGTTATAGATTTGGTCTGGCACCCAGTCAGCAATGGCTTGAATACCATCTTTGTGGAGGGCACGAAGGACGTTAAGGAGGTCCTCAAGTGAGCCATATTTATTATTTTGACTCAAGGCCATGTCATAACGGTCATCAAAGGCATAACCATTGTCAATCGTTGAATCGAGGAAGGTACCATCCTTACTTGAAACGTACTGTGGTGGAAGTCCAACAGATGTAACACCCCAAGCTTTGAGCAAGTCAGTGTTCTTAGCCAAGACACGGTTCATGTAGAGTTCTGGCTGATCGTCCGCAAAAGCTTGGAAGTTTGAGAAGGCTTCATACATAACTTGCGAATCAAGGGCTGCTGAAGACTTGTAAACTTGACCATCACTATTGGCACGGTTACTTGGCTGTGTACGTGCGTCTTGGTTAGCCTTAGCCCCGACTGGTACCCAGACACCGAGGTAACCTGATACTTGCACATTTTCCACACCAAAAACATCGTTGGCATTGAAGGTCAAATTCCCATTCCAGTCGGTACGTTTAAGAAGGTTTGAAGGTACATCAGAATCGTTGAGGTAGGTTGCTAGACCATCCTTAGTCGTCAAAAGCAATGGACGGTAAAGCTGATTACGGTGGGCTCTACCCATATTCATCGTTACAGTTTCATTGCTACCCAAGCGGAAATCGTAGTTATTGGTCAAAATGACACCCATCCCTTGCGTACGGGTTTCAGTAGTTCCCCAATCAGTGCTGTTATTGGCACCCTTACCATAACGAACAGAAGTCAAAAGTCCATCATTTCCGACTTTCTTCACTTCCATGTCTTGACCACCGGCCACATACTTGATACGGGCACGCAAAAGGGTATCGATGGCATCAAAGTAAGGCGTCTTCTTGGCCATGTAGTGACCGTCTTCACGGTAGAGGTCTCCATAATAAACACGTGTCACAGAGTCCTTGTTGGTCAACATGAGGGCATAGACAGATGGCAAGTTGTATGACGCATAAGTCTTGTGAGCTGTATTGATATCCGCATTGTAAATCTCGAAAGCTTTCTTGATTTCATCACGGGTGAAATTGTAACCAAACAGATTTGGGTTGATACGATCACGGATGATACGTTGGATAATGGTTTGCGCTTCAGTATCGTGGGCACGGGTGAAAATATAGTTAGCCATACGTTCACCGTTCTTATCGTTAGCACCACGTGGATTCAAACTACTATTCATAAAAGCAGTCATGTCCCCAAGCTGCATACGTGTATTTTTATCACGCATCAAAAGGTTGGTAAGAGCATTACGAAGGGCATTATCAATCGGCAGTTGTGCCCCCTTAGTATCCTTGTTGTAGTATGGGTCGTTGGCAGACCACGCTTCCAAGTATGACAAGTGTTTGATCGCATTAGCTTCGGACTTGTCAACACCATAGACTGCTTTGAAGTAATCTGAAGCGATTTGGAGAAGGTCGGCATCCACATTGTCCAAAGCATCGACACGCAAACCGTCAAAGTTGGCTGTTGGGTCATTGGCCATGATGCTTCCAATATTCATCATAAAGTGGAGCCAGTTAAGTTGCTCCGCCTGAACAGCTGGGTTTGAGTTGTCAATATCGTTGGCAAGCAAGAACTCAAGACCACCGATAGAATTATCCTTGAAATACTTACGTGTCCCACTCTGGTTTGTCGGTGTGCGGTTAAGCAAACGATAATCAGAGTTGGCGTAGCTAGTACGGTTACCAGTATCACCCTTACTGTTGTTAAAGAGCAACTGTCCGCCTTGTAAGTGGTCATATGAACTATTTTCAGTGCTACTATTCCAACCTGGCTGAGTCTTGATGAACTGGTCGATACTTGTACGCAACCAGTTGGTATTGCCTTCACGCGCAATACGTTCTTCAATCTTAGTCTGAACCGCTTTAGCAGCTAGATTTAGACTTTCCTGGCTAGAGTTGGTTGAAAATGATCCCGCACCAAGACCTTGATTTTGCATGTAGTTAAGGTAGTTAACCTGAGTCGATTTGTCAGGCCACCAAACCATCAAGAGAGGACGTTTGTCCGCTTCAGTTGAAGCTGTCCAAGTCTTACCATCCTTGAGAATACTCTTTGGACGGTACCAAGCATCCGCAGTGATGAAGGTGTCGAGTTGGTCCAAAGATTTGTTATCGTTTTTGTAGAGCTGATTTCCAGATGAAAAATCCACAGCTGCCTTGATAGGTTCTGTTGAAAATTCATCCTGTGACTTGGTCGCAAGAGCCCCTGTTTCAGCATCAAAGTAATATGACTTACCATCTTGCTCAAAAACGAAGTTCTTACGCACACTACCGTCACTATTGACATAGTATTGTTTGCCGTTGATCCATTGGATGCCAGTTGACGTGTTGGTGTTGGCTTCACGAGTTTCTGCCAAGGCACGACGACTAGGTGTACGAGCTTCTGTATTTGCCGTATCAGTAGCTACTGCACGATCCGTTGCAGTTACTGAAGCGTTAGTGTTTGTATTTGTATCTGTAGGTGTAGCACTCGTATCAGCCGCAGCTGCTTGCACATTTGTACTTGGTGCTGCTTGACCTGAGTTAGTATCAACTGTCGCTGCAGTTGTAGTAGGTGCCGCTGCTCTATCTGTGGCAGCTGTTGTCGTGTTAGTGGCATCTGCGACAGGAATGTTGACGCTAGCAGTATTGGCATCTGCTGAGATAGTTGGTGCTACTGTAGTTGCTGTATCATTAGTTGTGGCAGACGCTTCTCGAAGCAAATCCTGACTGCTATCACCCGACTGATTCGCAGCATTTTGCTCATCGGCCTGAACCTGTTGGTCTTCCAACAAAGTGCCACCAGCAACGGTAACCATTGAGAGTGCTGTTACCCCAATCGTTACCCAATTTTTCTTCACTTTATGCAGTTTAAAGCGTACTTCTTGTTCCATAATGTATAACCTTTTTCCCTTATAATATTTCTATCATAAGCTATTTGACAAGGGAATACAATTACACAACTATAATGTCAGCTTAATGTAGGCACCTTTCTTTTCTCAGAAAGGTGGTCTAAATGAGGTAACTCCTAAACTAGAGATGACATAACTAACGATAATCATTAGGCTAGGGACTTTTTAACAACTCCTCCCAAGCCTACAAAATTAATGTAAATTTAAATAAAAAAACCTTCATTTCTAAGATGAAATAAAGGATTTGGCTAGAGATACTGACATATAACTGTGAAAAACTGCGTGATTAACTCATTCGAAGGTCATGGCGCTTTTCATGTTTGGTAGCCCGCGAAACTCTTCGTTGGTATTTTTACACAAGTTGTTTTATCTGTGACATTAAGTTCCATAACACCCTTACTCTTTGATCAAAAGTAACTGAGTCTTTTTGATAATTATACCCCGTTTTCAGCCGATTATAACTAGGATAGTTCAGTATTCCTTGGTCGGTTTCAGAACTTTCAACGGAAGCCAAAGTCATCTTATTTTAACGAGTAGTTTTAAATTTTCCTTTTAATTAGAGACAAGGGGAGCACATCTCAACTTATTATCTTTTTCGAAGAAATTTTTATTTTTGAACACTTTATATTTTATATTGTGTGAAATATAAAAGGTCTTTTATCAAAAAATAAGAAAGTTTTCTTTTCGTAAAATTCTTTGCTATAATCTAACCATGATAACGATTACACACCTCATCTTACAACCTGCTAAGAACGTACCTACCTCAAATATATAGGGGTGTAAGTATTGAGAAAAATAGGAGAAATAATGAAACCCAAATTATCTTTTAAAGATCTTATTCAAAAACTTGAGGATAAAAATATATCTCCTGGTAGCTATACTGAAGATCTAATTGAAAACTATCTCAAAACTAGAAGTTACTATTATAAAATTTCTAGTTATAGAAAAAATTTCCCTAAACTTCCTCAAGGGGGATATGATAAGTTAACATTTGATCATCTCGTTGCCACTGCTAAATTAGATGTACGTTTGAGAGAATATCTACTCATGCTTTGTTTAGACATTGAACATGCAACAAGAACCAACCTTATGAGAATCCTAACTGATGATGATAACGAGGATGGTTATACAATTGTTAAAGAGTTTCAAGATAAATTTCCTAAAAAGTTCAATGAGGTACTGTCACATTTTAGAAGCAGTAAATATCGATTAGACATGTTTCGTAAAAGAACACAAATTTCATCTTGGGTCCTTATGGAAATTATTGATTTTGGAACGTTAGTCCAATTTTTAGAGTTCTATATTGAATCTAGAACCCCTAAATACGAGAAACTTTATGCTAAGGAACACAGATTCATTAAGAACATCCGTAACTCTTGTGCTCATAATGATGTATTTTTAATCAATCTATTTTTAAAAGAGGATATGATTCCAAGACCTTATCCATCTACCAAATCATTTTCAAATACAATGGGTATCAATAACGGATTAGTTAAGTATCCCAAAATTATTGATTTAGTTAATTTGTTTTATATACACTCAAAAATTTGCTCCGACGAACTTAATAACAGACGGTATAAAGAAGGAATTGAAGTATTAAACAAATATGATGAGAATAGTGAGATGATAAACCATTCAACATCTTTAAAAAAATTCTTTGAATCAATTTTCAAAAAATCAGTTGACTTTTTGAATAAAACATAATACTATTGATATGAGGAAACAAGGTAAAACCTTGGCTCGCATTTTATATCGGGTTATCGAAAAAAGTCAGCGATGTTTGCTGGCTTTTTTCTATTTCCCCTGATATATAAAATGTTAAATCGCTAAAATGAGCTACTGCTATCACCTCATCAGTCAAGGAAAATCAAAAGCCAGCAACTGCTGGCTTTGAATTATTTAATAACCTAGAGATTTGATAGGAAAAATTAATAATTGAAACTGGAAAGGGAAAAAGTTCTCTAGATTCTTAAATCATATTAATTTAACGACCACGTCGCAATTCGCCAGTTCTGGCGTCACAAAAGAGACGTTTACCACCAACATAAACATGGCGACCTTTCACTTGACGACCTGAAGCGTCAAAATAAAGGTGTTTACCATTGACAACCTGTTGTCCTGTCACCGCTTGACCAGCTGCGTTAAAGTAATACCAGCAGCCACGTGTCACTTCGACAAGACGGTTGGCAACCTGCTCACCTGTGTGGGCATCAAAGTAACATTTCTTACCATTGATAGTAAGCACTTTACCTTTAACTTGCGCACCATTGTTACCAAAGTAGTAAACCTTATCGTTAATGGTTTGAAGGCCTGTTACCTTGTAACCTTGTTGGTTGAGGTAAGCCCATTGGTTAGCCGCCATTTGGATGAACTGGTTGATGGCTGCTTCACCAGTGACAGCATCATAATAACGCCCTTCAGCCCAGCCACCTTTTAACTGACTGTGATCTTTGTTGAAGTAATACTGTTTGCCATCAATCACTTTTGCTCCTTGAACGAGATTTCCTGAAGCATCAGCGTAATACCAGTTGTTATTTTCAAAGATAAAGCGTGACACAGCCATTTCACCCGTTTGAGCAGAAATGTAGTAACTTGTGCTGCCTTGATTCACCAATTGACCTTTGATTTGACGGCCTTCTGCATCAAAACAGTATTCCTTACCATTAATGATACGCTTTCCTGTCACAGCATATCCATGTTCGTCTAAGTAGTACCAAGCTTGGTTTTCTTTGTTTTGAACAAAGGTGTTAACCGCCATGTAACCAGTATCTGGAATGAAGTAGCGGATATGACCGTCAGCAAAACGAATAAATTTGTCTTTAGCTTGGATACCTGTTTGCGTGTCAAAGTAGAAGGTCACACCAGACATTTCAACGAGGCCAGTTGCCATATGCCCATAGCAATCAAAGTAGCGGACATCTTTGCGGTAACCTGCAAAATCGTAGAAACCATTAATGGCTTTGACACCATTTTTATCATAGTAATAAGTGTAGCCGTCGCCACCTTTAAGAAGATAGTCACGAGCTTGAAGACCGTTATCTAGGAAGTAATAAGTCTTACCATCGATAACGTGTTCACCTTTCACTTTTTGGCCGTTTTGGTCAAAATAATACCATTGATTTTCACCTACACGGACAAATGATGACTTGTGAGTGTTTGAATCTACACTTGGTTTTGTCTCACCTGAGATGATTTGATAACCTGAATTATTTTGTTTGTTTCCTTGGGTAATGATAGTGACATTCGGAGTTGAACCATTTGAATTTGTCACTGACACATTAGGAATCAATTTATTTGAATTTGAAATAATGGTTACATTTGGAGTCGTTCCAGAAGCTGTAATCGTGATTGTTGTGTTACGACGACCATTTAAATTAATAGCATTCAAATCAGGCCAATTCGTCGTAAATGCCGCAAATCCACTAGCATCAGATGATGAAGACCATGATGATGAAGACGAGTAAGAATACCATGCAGAACTTGATGAGCTTGAAGAACTTGACGAACTAACACTCACTGATGCAGAACTGCTACCTGATTGATAACCTGAACCAGGTGTAGTTGTATTAGAGGTCTGTGTTTCAGTGACTTGTGCACCTTGTGAAGCCTGTGAAGTACCTGATGACACACTTCCTTGACCAGTACTTATAACCTCTCCACCACTAGTTACTCCAGCACCAATAACAGACGCTGATGAGCCTTCTGTTGAATAAGATGATGACGCCTCGTATCTTGCAGTCATTTGACTTCCAGAGTTTGATGGCACCGCTGACACGTAAGTAGCATCTTCTGTTAAGGTTGGCGTATAGCTTTGATTAACCAGTGATGCACTTGATTCAATACCAGCATCTGATTGTTCATAACCGCCCTTATTAGGAACTGGCACTTCATCTGCCTTTGCAGATTGATCTGTCAAAAAGGCACCACCTGCTAAAGCAACCATTGACAGAGTACTAACTCCGATAGTCACCCAATTTTTCTTAACCTTGTGTAGTTTAAATCCAACTTTCTTTTCCATAACATACACCTTTCTATGCTTTTTCCATTTAACACCTAATATGATAAGCCATATCAATAGCGAATACAATTACAGTCGCATAACCCTAATCTCATAAGACTAACCTTCTAGTCATATTTCTCACGGAAAAGCAAGGTAAAGCTATGTAACCCATACCTTTTTATCTTAGAAAGCTCTTTTTTTAAAATCTCTTATTTTTTGTTAAATGACAAAGAAAACCTCGCTTTCATCTATTTTCAATCCTCATACATTAGAGCGAATGAGCATCCTTTGTAACCAAAGTAAGCCCTATATGTCGAATATTTTACGTAAACCTTATTATTTGCTTACACTATATTGATAATTTTAGAAAATAAAAAAGCAAGCCAAACAACTTGCGTAAACGCTTTAAATCTTGTCTATCATGACTTTATACTTACTAAAGGAGAGAACTCTACTCACTCTATTCAAACTGTGATTTCTGCTATTTTCTTAGCACCAATTATAGAAGAAATATTATGTAGAGAAATTGCTTACAATCCAAGTTATTTATTGTTACGAAAGATGGAATCGCTGTAGCAAGTTGCTTGACTAACGACCAAATCATCTTCCCCTTGTCTTTGCCAGATGATTTTCAGTCAATATCTTGATGATGCTTCCAAAGGTTCAGCAGGCCTTCTTTTTTATGGTGGATACGCTTCTTAATAGTTTCCCTATTATCGAACCATCCTTTTATCAACTGAAAAAAGGTCATCATCGGTTGACGTACTAGCTTATATCCCTAGTAACAAAGATAAGCTAAAAAGCTAACCAATAATAAAGCATTAAGTCGGTTCACCTTTGCCAGTTGGACCAAAGTATAAAAATAGCTTCTAACCAACTAAACATACTGCTTACCTCGAATTTCTTCTAAAAATCGCTTGAGCTTCTCACCGTAACAAGTAGAAAATAGAAAATCTTAAATTTCTGCCGTGGAGAAGCAAGTTGATAGCGCTCCAGATAGGAACTAATACCATCTTCAATTCCCAGATGAACGGTACATAAGTGGCAACTTCTTCCTTACTTCAGATAATTTTCTATCTGGAGCGAATCAGCCATTAAATTATCAGATTGAAAATCCATTTGTTGTTTTACCATAAGCAAATGATTCTTTCTAGTTTTTAATACACTCCTAGAATAAGGGATAATGAAAATTCCTGCGTTAAGGGGATAAAGAGTCAAAAGAGGCATTTACTTACGAAACTATCTATAAAGTTATATAACTTTATGGTTAAGGATTCTTTAAGCTTTCTAAAATTAATGGTATAATACAAGGAATTTAGAAAGGAGAGTTATGAAACGTAAGCATTACCAATCCTTAGGGATTGGCTTATTCAGTAGTTTGTTATTACTTACACCGCAAGTGTTGGCTGAAGAAATAACGACACCACCGACAACACCTGCCACAGATGCTGTGGCGACAACAGATGAAGCAACAACGGCTGAAACATCACACAATTATACTGATAGTAGCCAATTGAATCAAGCCATCTCTGAAGCAGTTACTGAAGGTATCACTGCTCTTGAAACCAAAGAGGAAACCTTCGATACAACTCAAGAAGCTCAGGCTGATTATACTGAGCAGATAGAAATGGTCAACGAGGTCACCAAAGAGTACCGAGAAGCAAAGTCCGCTTATCAAAAGGCCGAACAAGATTATCAAAACTATCAAAAGCAAGAACAAGACTATCAGGATGAGTTCGTTAAATATCAGGATTATCAAAAGAAGGTCCACCAATATAACATTGATCAAAAAACATATAATCTGGCTAAAGCCCGTTATGATGAAGATTACAATACTGCTTTAGGAAACACCAACAAAACGGGGTACCTTCCTGAAGTTTTAGCTCAGAACCTCATTTTTCGTTCCGAGCCAAATGCCACTCAGACCTTTACGGGTAATATTATTCCTGATGAGATTTTAGAGACGGTCGTTAAGGATAGTCACGGTTGGATGGATCCTGGGACGGTTACTGCCTATGCACCAGGTCAAACCGTTATCACAACAGGAAGATGGAATACTGCCTTGATGGATATTGGCGATACCGTCGTGGTAGATTATTCTAACCTTGAGCACTCAAGTTTTTCGGGTTATCAATTAAAAAGAGTTCGTTTTACTTATCGTCTCATTGATACGACCCACTATTCTGGTAAGGTGATTTTTCAAGCTATTGATGACCCTACTGTCACTTCTTATACGCATATCTACAACAAAGATGGCGTTACTCAAAGTTCCTTTGAGATGGAGATGACAGTCCAGTTCTATGATGCCGCTGGTAAAGAAATTTTGCCTACTAAAGACAATTACGCTTTAACTAGTTTTGCCAGCATCAATTCCCTGAATGGTGAGGGAGAATTTGTTGGGAACTACAACGGAAGATTTATCCCCATTAATGGTTCAACTATTACTGTTCAAGATAATTATGCATTAAATTATAGTTCTGTTCCTCAAGCATCCTTAGCTAGCGATTGGGATAGTGAAACTAGTCCAGATGCTTACATCGGAGCTATTGTCGGAAAATCAACTGAGAGGATCCGTTTTCATTTTGGAAATTCCAATGGCTTTGCGGATTGGTTTGCGTTTAACTCAGATGTTAAGGTTAAAGGCGGCATTTTAAATCCTCCAACACCACCAACAGCACCTGCTTTTATGGCAAAACCAATCGCTCCTAAAAAAGTTGAGAAGCCTCAAGCAATTCTTACCCCTATTATCTTATACCACAACAATAAAGTGGTTCCTAAACCAGCTCCAACTCCTCAGAAAGATAATACACCTAAAAAGCCTACTCAGAAGTCTTCTCCGAAGGTTACTATAACCCCAACTTATCAGCGACAAAACAATGTTGTATCAAGACTTTATACCTATGCCAAGCCAAACTTTGGGTCAGGGCAAGTCATCACAAGAACAGTATCGCCGACCTATACGGGAACTCTTCCACATCCAACAATTACAACACAACCTTCAGTGAAAGAGAGCTCCTCTATAGAAACACAAATACCAAAGAAAAACTCAGTTTCTAAGGAGAAAGATTGGTTTGGTATTAATACAGGAATTATTAACACTCTCGAAGATGGTCCTCAACAGACCGACTTGATTGCTTTTATTAAAAAAATTGGGGAGGAGGCCAAGAAGAAAAATGGCAATAATACAAATGCTATAAATAGAGATATTGCCTTAACGCTAGCTTCTCCTTCATATCGTGAAGACTTTCTACAAAACCTTTATAACACGTATAAAGGAACGACACTCGATATTCCAGATAATGTAAAAACAACAATACGGAAAAACCATTCTGACGGTAAAATCGATTTTGCACATGTTATGACAACGCTAGCTTCTTTAGAACAACAAAAATTTTCTGATGAAGCCATGAAATATGTGTCCTCTCGTTCACTTCTATATCCTTCTTTTCTAGGTTCAAATCCATTATTTGAGATTTACAATAATGACAATAAGAGGAATAACATTCTTCAACAGAATTCATTGGTCGGAGATTTGTTAACCTCAATGCCTGAAACAGATATTTTTACTGATATGGATGCCATTATTTTAGCTAGACATCCTGACTACAAAGATTTACCCCTCGATGAGCGTATCTTAAAGTATTATGGACAGAAAGATTTAGATAGTAAACGCAAAGAGCTTTTTTTAGAAGTTTATGGGAAAAATCAAGGGAAAGATAAGGGAGAAGCGCAACTAGCCTCCTTTATGGAGATTGTCTCAGCTTTTCTAACAGTAGGTGGGGTAGGCGCCTTATTTTACTCTGTCTTTAAAGGGAAAAATAAGGATATTGGAAAGAACATTCATAAACTTGATACGGTTCTTTATGATGGGAACATTGACAAATTTCTAAAACATCCACTAAAGACAACTGCTTCCGCAGTGGCTAAAACTGTTAACAAAAAAGTCATTAAACCTGTAGTTAACAAAGTTCAAAAAATAAATAATAAATTTATCAAACCTGTGATACAGTCTGTCAAGAAGACATCCACAAAAGTTTGGAATGCTACTAAAACTCTTGTCACTAAAACAGTACCTAAAACTATTAATAAAAAAATCATTAAACCTGTAGTTAACACAGCTAAGAAAGTAAACAATAAATTTATCAATGTGGTACAGTCTATCAAGAAAACGACCACAAAAGCTTGGAATGCCACTAAAACCTTTGTCACTAAAACAGGACCTAAATCAGTCAAGAAGGCTGTCAAAAAAATTGTGAAAACAATAAAAAAAGCATTTACTCCAAAGAAAAAATCAATAAAGAAACGTAGGAGATAGTCTATGCATCACAAATCTATCATCAAGCTATTCATTGCCAGTTTGGGAATAATCATCATCCTTTTTTTAGGAGGGATGATTTACATCAATAATAACTTATCAACCTATTTTATTTATTATGCAAAGCATTTACCACACGCCAAAAATACTAATCCTGAAATGGTGATGATTTTGGATAATCTAGATTCAATAGATGACCCAAACATTAAAGGATTAAGGTATGATACAGATGGTAATAATTCAATTATAAATGGAGAAGGGACCATTCTAACTCAGGCTCCTGATAGCAATTCTATTCAGTATGCACTTATTCCTAAAGGAACTCCTCAAGAAAATTATCGAACTTATTATTTTAGTGATAATGGTAAATTTTATACTTACTATTATCAAAGACCTGACAAGGGAAAGGATATTTACGATGATAGTGAAGAAAGACAGAGGGAAGCCCAACACTATATTGATGAAATAATTACTCCCATAGTGAATAAATTAGAGGATAAGCCTCGTGTTGATTTACAATGGTTTTTCAATAAAAAATATCAAGAACGTTTTTCGAGGGACTAAGTCGACCAACTGCAAACTTCCTTTTTACCTATTTTTCATAAATTCTTCTCTACTTTAAGGAAACTTTAGGGTTTCGTTTATATACTATAACCATCCTAAAACTTTTCTTTTTCATAATCTCCTAAATCCAGGGCATAGGTCCTGGATTTTTTTGCGTGGAAGAGTAATCATATGAAGAGTTTAGCATTATAGTTTGTCTTGTTTGCCCTGAGCCACCATCTCTAGAAAATAGGCATGGACCCTTGTGTCACCTGTTAATTCTGGATGAAATGAGGTGACAAGCATATTTTTTTCCTTGGCTGCCACGATGGCTCCCTTGACCTGAGATAAAACTTGAACTTCTGGTCCAACGGTTTCAATGATTGGTCCACGAATAAAGACCATGGGAATCTCACCAATTCCCTTAAAGTCAGCATTGGTGACAAAACTGCCCAGCTGACGACCATAGGCATTGCGTGCGACACTGATGTCCATACTTGCCAAATGTTTTGTTTGGTCGCCTACTATGGTTTTGGCCAACAAAATCAGACCTGCACAGGTCCCAAAAACAGGTAAGTCTTTCTCGATTTTCGCCTTAATCGGCTCAAACAAGTCTAAATCATGCAAAAGTTTCCCCATCACTGTCGACTCGCCACCCGGTAGGATGAGCCCGTCTAAGTCAGAGTGAGTTTCCCAATCTTGCCGATTTCTGATTTGCACCGTTTGGACACTAAGGGAATTTAAAACCTGCTCATGTTCCGCAAAAGCACCTTGAAGAGCCAGTATTCCGATTTTTGTCATCTATTTTCCTCGTTCTGCCATCAAAATTTCAATTTCATCCTTATTGATACCAACCATGGCTTCACCCAAGTCTTCTGACACTTGCGCCAAAATATCAGGACGATCAAAGTTAGTCACCGCCTTGACAATAGCTTCCGCACGTTTTTTAGGATCGCCAGACTTGAAAATACCTGAACCAACAAAGACACCTTCAGCACCCAACTGCATCATAAGCGCAGCATCGGCAGGCGTCGCTACACCACCAGCCGCAAAATTGACAACTGGCAACTTGCCATGCTCATGGACATAACGGACTAAGTCAATCGGCACCTGTAAGTCTTTGGCAGTAATGTATAGCTCGTCTTCTCTGAGATTTTGAATGCGACGAATCTCTTGATTCATGAGTCGTAAGTGGTGAACTGCTTGGACAATATCACCAGTACCCGGTTCACCTTTGGTACGAATCATTGATGCCCCCTCAGAAATACGACGAAGGGCTTCACCGAGGTCCTTGGCTCCGCAGACGAAAGGCACATCAAACTTGGTTTTATCCACATGAATAAGATCATCGGCAGGTGTTAATACTTCACTCTCATCGATATAATCAATCTCAATCGCTTGCAAAATCTGTGCTTCCACAAAATGACCGATACGCACCTTGGCCATAACTGGAATACTGACAGCTTCCTGAATTTCCTTAATCATCTTAGGGTCGCTCATACGTGATACCCCGCCAACCGCACGAATATCAGCTGGAATACGTTCCAAGGCCATAACCGCAGCTGCTCCAGCTGCTTCTGCAATACGTGCCTGCTCAGGATTTTGAACGTCCATGATGACGCCTCCCTTAAGCATCTGTGCCAAATTTTTATTTAAGTCGTAACGATTTGTCATAGCAATCACCTCATATGTTTTTATGACCCTTATTTTACACAGGATAACTTTTGAAGAAAAGTAGCACTTTCACAAACTGTATGGGGACAATTTAAGCATCTATTGTCAGAATGGACAGAATAATCACTAAATTAGAAGGCTTGCTTCTATAGGTTTTACTGCTTTTTTAGTAAATGAATACAGGTTATGACATCTTAGTTTATAGACCATAATCTTTACTAAATTTTTTAGTTAGCTAACAGCAACTTTCTTTGTAAATCACAAAAATACTCATCTTCTACTTTAAGAAAACTTTAGGCTTTGCTTTATATACTATAACTATCCTAAAACTTTTCTTTTTCATAATCTCCTAAATCCAGGGCATAAGTCCTGGATTTTTTTGCGTTTAAGAACCGTTGGAGGAAAAAACTGTGAAAAATTTTTTCCAGTAAAAAGTTAGGGAAGCTCTTTCTTATTTTTTCTAAGTGTCTTAATTTTATTGAAACACGATTAAATTACGTTATAATAGGACTTAGGAAAAGGAGGAAAATTATGAAAGTACATTCTAATTTTGCTGGACAACCATCCAAAAAACGTCTACTTGCATTTTCATGTGCAACTGCCCTTGCAAGTTTTGCCATCATAGCAAGACCTGCCTTTGCTGAGGAAGCTAAAGCTGATAGCTCACCAAACCTTGACACGACTGCTGCTACAACTGCCAATGTGGAAACGACAGCAGACCTTGTCGAAGCAAAAGTTGTCGAAGCACCAGCTGCTACTGAAAATACCGCCAACACTGAAAGCACTACAATTGTCTCAGAGCAAGCCACAACTTCTACAGCAAGCTCTGAAACTACCAGTGAAATAGCTTCAACAACTACTAGCCAAGCTCCTGCAGAATCAGCCAAAGCTCAAACACGTGAAGCTGTAATTACAGACCGAGCTGCCAGTGAGACAGCTACATCTACAGAAACTTCGAACAGTGAAACAAATGTCACTGGTGGTTATTACTACAGCGATAAGCATGGATACTGGCATTACAAAGATGCTAGCGGTAAAGATCTAACTGGACCACAAACCATCGATGGCGTTAAGGTCTACTTCAATCAAGGCGGCGTTCAGGTTAAAGGGGACTTTGACTGGGACGGTCACTATTATGACAAAGACTCTGGTGCTCTTGTTACTAATAAATTCGTTGAAAATTATGGTAGAACCTATTACGTTGATGAAAATGGTAACAAGGCAATTGGTTCCAAAGAAATTGATGGAGCGTGGCATTATTTTGATCAGTATGGTGAACAAGTTGAGGATAGGTTTGCTCCTAATGGCCGTTATTATGACAAATATGGTAAACAAGTAGATTTTGGTACTAACCGCTATTTCGAATTAAACGGGGAATGGTACTATGCTGGAAATGATGGTGCTATTTTAAAGGGACCACAAACCATCGATGGCGTTAAGGTTTACTTCAATCAAGGCGGTGTTCAAGTTAAAGGTTATTTTGTCAGAGATGAGGGAGATAATAAATCTCGATACTACGATAAGGATTCTGGCGCTCTTGCCACCAATCAATATGTTATCGCTTACAATCCTTACAAACATCGAAATGAACGTTATTATGTTAACGACCAAGGAATTCGGTTAACCGGTCCTCAAACAATTGACGGTAAACAAGTCTACTTCGATAAATACGAGGGAAGCCAGATTTTCGACAATTTTGGTGATGATGGTTACTTTTACGATCAAGACGGTAATCGTGTCAACCTTGGTACAAATCGTTATGTTCAGGTCAAAGGAAATTGGTACTATGTCGGTGAAGATGGAAAAATCTTGACAGGTGAACAAACTATTGATGGCGCTCACGTTTATTTTGAATATGGTGGTAAACAGGTTAAAGGAGATTTTGACTATAAAAATCAATTCCACGATAAAGACTCTGGAAATTTAGTTACTAATCGTTTCGTAACAGTTAAAGACAAAACCTACTTTATCGGAGCCGATAGCAAGGCCATCAAAGGAGCAACTGTCATCGACAACGTTGAATATTTCTTTGACAAAGAAACTGGTGCTCAAGTTAAAGGGAATTTTGCATGGAATGGTAAATATTACGATGGAATAACTGGTGCACTTGTTACCAATAACTATGTCCAAGTCGGCAAAGACTGGTATTATGTTGGAAATGACGGTGAACGACTTAAAGGATCTCAAACTATTAACAATGTTCCTGTATACTTTGACCCTTATGATGGTAAACAAGCCAAAGGTGTCTTTGGCGATGATGGCTACTTCTACGACAAAGATTCTGGTGCTAAAATAGACCTTGGTACCAATCGCTACGTTTACATCAACGACAACTGGTACTACCTTAATGGAGAAGGAAAAATCCTTAAAGGCAATCAAACCATTGACGGGGTACAGGTTCACTTTGATCCATATTACGGCAATCAGATTAAAGGAGAATTTACTGATAGTAATGGGGATGTGGTTAAAGCAAACTCCTACACTAGCCCAGTTAAATTCTACGATAAAGATTCCGGCGCTCTTGTAAAAAATCAATACTTCAATAATAATGGTAAATGGTACTATGCAGATGCACAAGGGAACATCCTAACAGGCTCACAAACCATTGATGGAGTACACGTTTACTTTGACTCTTATGGAGTTCAAGCTAAAGATACTGTTCTTGATGGTTACTACTACGATAAAGATAGTGGCGCAAGGAAAGAACTCCCTCGTGATCAGTTTATTAAGATTGGTGACGATTTATACTACCTTAGCAGTAATGGACGAACTGGGGAAATAACTATTGATGGTAAGGATTACTATATTGAGCAAAACGGAAGGGTCCTTCGTGGTTCCTTTAACATATATCAAAATCCACCTTACTATGATGATGAAACTGGCGAAGCTGTGAAAAAAACTGGTTTTGTTAAATCTCGCGGTAGTTGGTTCTACCTAGAAAATGGTAAAAAAGTCGCAGGTTTCAAAAAAATTGATGGTAAGCTTTACTATTTCTCTGCCAATCCAATGAACAAATACGAAACAAACGAACAAGTTCGTGGACAATTAGCTAGACCTAAATTTTACATTTCATTCCCTGACAACCCAGAAGACAATCCAACCTACTACTTTGACGCTGAAACTGGAGCTGCTGTAACTAATCAATTCGTCTATGCAGACGGACACTGGTACTACTTCGGTAACGATGGTAAGGCCCTCCTCTTCGATCAAGTCATCAATGGTCAACACCTCTACTTTGATTATGAAGGTAAACAAGTTAAGGGCGATTTCGTTACAGACTACAAGGGTACTCGTTATTATGACGAAAACTCTGGTGAACTAGTCACCAACCAAACACGTACCATCAAAGGTGTGACTTATCACTTTGATGAAAATGGACGAGCGAATCAAGTATAAAACAACTCCAAAAATCGACTAAAATGATTCTTATTCGTCGTACAGATAAAAAACAACCAAAAAGCCCAAATCAAAATATTGA